>OZ246403.1:0-715934 GCA_965230925.1 uncultured Candidatus Saccharibacteria bacterium
AGTAATCGCGGGTCAGCTATACCGCGGTGAATACGTTCTCAAGTCTTGTACTCACTGCCCGTCAAGTCAAGGGAGCCGGGAGTACCCGAAATCTTCCGTTTTACGGAGGCCTAAGGTAAGTTCGGTGACAGGGATTAAGTCGTAACAAGGCACGGGTAGCGGAAGCTGCTCGTGGAATATTTTCCAACAAAACAGTTGTCCGCCACAGGCGGATGGCTTGAGTAGGTCGGTCCGCCTTTAGTGGCGGATACACAATCATGATGAGTGTGAATTCATGTGACCGCCGGGAAAGTCCGGTGAACGGAACAAAGGAAAGGGTGATATTTAGCCGAACTTAGATCGGCTTGACTTATTTTTTATACTATGCTACGATCGTGGCAGTTTTCGGCGTGGGCTGGAAGGTGAAAAAGCCAAGGATGGCGCTCGACGACTTGTACTTTGAGTAGGAAATAGGGAGATTTCTCATGCGTAGTTCACGGTTTGTCGTAGCCTTTTTTGTGGTTGGAGTTGGTGGCGGGACGGTTCTTGCAAAAGATAAGCCCAAGCCCCTGACTACACTACAGAAAGCGCGCAAAGTGATCCCTTTTGTCGAGACCAATAATAATGTTTCCGCCGTTGGAGACAAGTATGACAAAAAAGGGAAACTCAAACCCGAGAGTGAATGGTCTCAGGGGTCACACCAGATCGGGCCGAAGGTGGTGAAGGAATACAACGATTCTGACACCGAAGAACGAGAGTATAAAACCAAGGACATGAAGGGAAACTTCGCGCTTTCTGATCGGGTTTGCGATTGGTATCTCAGGTACTGGTGTAATCCCAAGAGGCTTGGACGTGAACCAACGCTAAATGATTACCTGATGACCTGGCGTTGGGGTCCGAGCGGACCCTGGCAAAAACCAGAACAAATTGACCGGGATCGTTTAGCTAAGGGTAACAAGTTCTTGGCCGAAGAGGAGCAAAAAGAAAAGAACGCAAAGAAGTAGGTGTCGTGGTAGAGGACCCACGACACCAGGGGGGTCGACCATGTCGGCTCCCCGTTTTTTTTGCCTAAATCTCAAATTTTGGTATAGTCTTGAGACTTTCGCGAGTGTAGTTCAGTGGTAGAACGCTGTCCTGATAAGACAGAGGTCGAAGGTTCGATTCCTTCCACTCGCACCAACGAGTAAGGTCCTTTTGTGTTAGAATAGCGCGTATGTCCAAATGGTTTGTAGTGATCGCGGCTGTTGTTGGAGCGGTGGTTTTTTGGCAGACTAAAGTAAAAACAAATACCATTCCTTCTCTTGATGTTTTAGAAAATGATTTGGCCACAGAAGAAATGTCTTGGTCTCGGGTCGAAGAGTTTTCACTTTCGAGTTATAGTGCCGCCCTCTCTTCTGGGAAGCTAGTTGTTCTTTATTTCTATGCTAATTGGTGCCCGGAATGTAAGGCAGAATTTCCAAAATTGGAGGAAGCAATTACCGAGCTATCGGACAACAGGGTGGCGGCATTTCGGGTAAATTATAAAGACAATCAAACAGAAGTGGCTGAAGAGGATTTGGCCCGTCAGTTTGGTGTGGCCTATCAACACACGAAAGTTTTTTTGCGAGGTACCAAAAATGTGTTACTTAAAAATGGCCAAAGTTGGGACAAGAACAGATATCTAACTGAGATTCATAAGTTTGTTGAATTTTATGACAACTAACAGGCGAGACTGGGGAATTTTTTGGAGTAGTGTGTTTTTTGTTCTTGGTTTTTCGGTGGTTTTTTCTTTGGTTGGGGTTTTGCTTCAAACTGTTTTGGCCAGTGTTTCTTATTCGGTTCAGGAGTGGCTTGGCCGGATTGGTGGGGTAATTATTATCCTTTTTGGTCTCGTGGTTCTTGGGGTTTTGAAGGTCGGATTCCTTCAGAGCCAACATCAATTTGCTGTTAAAAAGAAGTTTAACTCGCGTTATCTTACCGCCTTTGTTTTTGGGGCCGCTTTTGCGGTGGGTTGGACTCCGTGCGTGAGTGCCGCGCTTGGGGCGATTCTCGCTTTGGCCACCACCCAAGCTTCGAGCGCCTTTTTTCTCCTGTTTGCCTATACTTTCGGTCTTGGTTTACCATTTTTGCTTGTTGGTTTGTTTAGCACTCAAGCCCAAAGTTTAATTAATCGAGCGGGCCGCTGGCTAAATTACGTTCAGAAGTTTTTTGGCTTAATTCTTGTTGTCTTAGGTATTCTAGTTTTTGTTGGCCAACTTAGCCGCGTGGCCAATCTTGAGTTTGTTGCCGCTTTTTTGGCCAAACTTGGCCTCGTGGCAGGTTTTGGTGGTGAGATTCAATCTTTTAACTTGGTCAATGTGGTTATTGCTTTACTGGCTGGCCTCGGTTCCTTTTTAAGCCCGTGCATTTTACCTTTAGTACCCAGCTTTCTTGCTTACTTGGCCGCGACAGGGGTAAAAAAAGACAATGATCAATTATCGTAAACTTCTTATTATTCCAATTTTAGCCCTCATTGTTGGGGCAATTTTCTGGTTGGAGAAGACGAAGGTGAAGCCATTGCCAATAACCCAGAGTTCAGAGATACCACCAGTAACGATTGAATCCACTACTACGATTCCACAAGTTGAGACAAGGCCAGAAGTCAAAAAAACCGAGAAAAAATACGAGAGAGTCAAAGAAATTACTTTACCCTCCGGTTTTATTAATACACCCGCGTTTAAAATCGCGGATTTTGTTGGAAAAAAGGTGATTTTGGTCGACTTTTGGACTTACACCTGCATTAATTGCCAACGGACCCAACCTTATCTCAATGCTTGGTATGAGAAGTACCACGATAAAGGGCTAGAGATTATTGGAGTTCACACTCCGGAATTTGGTTTCGAGAAAGTTTATGCCAATGTGCAAAAGGCGGTGACGGAAGCGGGGATTAAGTACCCCGTGGTGCTCGATAATGATTACGGTACTTGGCAGGCTTATGGTAATCGCTTCTGGCCGCGGAAATATCTGGTTGATCTTGAGGGTAATATCGTTTTTGACCATGTGGGCGAGGGGGCCTACGATTTGACCGAGCGGAAAATTCAAGAATTGCTGGCCGTGAAGGCTGATCTGGCCACGCCGCAACTTACGAACAAAGATATTATTGGCGGCTCGCTCACGCCAGAAATTTATCTTGGTACGAGCCGGGCAAATCCGCAAAATCCCGTTGAGTTGAAGGGTAATTGGGTTAGAGAATCAGAATTCTCGCGTGGTGCCGCGGGAGCAGAAATTATTCTCAATTATGCGGCTAAAAATGTATTTATGGTGGCAGGATCGGCTAGTCCAGTAAAAGTTAAGGTTTACCAAGATGATGTTTTTCTGAAAGAGATTACGGTTCAGGCGAATGCTCTTTATACTTTAGTAGAAAATCCAGCGCCGAGTGCTCACTCCTTGCGTTTGTTGGTGGAAGATCCGGGTTTTGAAATCTTTACTTTTACCTTCGGCTAACGTTTAATAGGCGAGTTTGGTACGGGCGCGTGGCGGAACTGGTATACGCGTACGCTTCAGAAGCGTATGGCCTCTGGCCTTGAGAGTTCAAGTCTCTCCGCGCCCACTTTTTTCTCGGTTTTCTGTGGATAAAGCCAATTTTTTCTGATCTATAAGTGATATAATTTTCTACGTGAGAAAATCACGCCTTTTTCTGTATCTCGTTATCTTTTCTTTTATTTTTTCTAGTATTTTCCCGACCGCTTTGGCCCAAGGCGTACCTACGGTTATCAGCTATCAAGGTCGTCTCGCTGATTCAAGTGGCAACCTTCTCGGTGGTTCCGGTACTACTTACTATTTCAAGTTTTCGATTTGGGATAATGCCACCGTTGGTTCTGGCTCCCAGCTTTACCCCAGTAGTTCACCAAGCTCGGTTTCTGCCACGGTGCGGCAAGGTGTTTTTACTACGAGCATTGATGTTTCCGGATACAATTTTAATCGAGAAGATGCGGTTTATCTCCAAGTTGAAGCTTCGTCAGATAATTCCACTTTCCAAACCTTAAGCCCACGCCAGCGTGTCACGGCCTCGGCTTTCGCTGAGCTCGCTGGCGCTGTTTCTGGTACCGGTTCTTCATCCTTTGGTACCACCACACCCATTACCAATTCTCAAGTGACCGTGGAGGCTACAACCACGACGGCTATTCCGCTCGCGCTTCGTGGCGCCTCTGGCCAAACAGCCAATCTTTTTCAAATTCAAAACGCTTCTGCCTCCAATCTCTTTTATGTTAATTCAAGTGGCGCGGTATTTGCTTCTTCTACTTTGCAAGTTGCAGCAACCACTACAATTTACAGTGACTTGGTTCTTTCTGGGACGACTAAGTTTAATGGCAATACTTACACCTGGCCGAGTTCAATTGGTGCTGGTAATTTTCTTCAAACTGATGCAAGTGGTAATTTAACCTGGGCCTCGACTGGTGCTTCAGCTGGTGGTTGGACGGATGGGGGAACCACGGTAAGCCCGACGGCGTCTACAGACTTAATTTCATTTACTCAGGGTTCTAGTACTATGTTTTCTGTTTTAGAGAACGCTTATTTTGGACGGACCGCTACAAGTACTTTTGATTCTGCTGGAAACTTGAACCTAGCTTCGACGGGAGAATATTATATTGGTGGAACGAATGTCCTTGATGCTACCACCCTCGGTTCCTCTGTTCTTGCCTCTTCCTTAACTTCTGTTGGCACTCTTTCTTCTTTAGCTGTTTCCGGTCTCTCCACCCTAACTGGCGGAATTTTCACCAACAACGCAACTTCAACTATCACCAATCTAACCACCGTCAACGCCACCTCTACCAATGCCACAACAACAAGACTTGCGATTACTGGTCTTGCTACTCCAGCGGGAACTTTTTTGGCTGTTAATCCAAATGGTCAGGTTATTGCCACAACTACGCCGAGTGGTTCCGGCTCTGTTTCATCTGTATCCAACGCCAACGGTACTCTCACTATCTCGCCAACTACCGGTGCCGTGGTTGCTTCCCTCAATCTCGGCAACGCCAACACTTGGACGGCCCTCCAGTCTTTCTCCAGTGCCTCCTCCTCTCTCTTCTCCAACACTGGCACGGCATACTTTGGAGGAACGGCCACCTCCACATTCAACTCCGCTGGCGCTCTAACCCTCGCTTCAGCTCTCGCTGTAACCTCAGGTGGTACAGGTGCTACAAGTTTAGACAACCTGATTACTCTCGGCACTCACACCACTGGTAACTATCTTGCCACTCTTACCAATGCTGGCGGTCTTACCGTCGCTAACTCTGGATCAGAAACGGCTGGTGTCACTATTGCGATCGACACCGCTAATCCCAACACCTGGACCGGCCTCCAACAATTCACCGCCGCTTCCACCACCAGACTTTCGGTTTATGGGCCAAGTTATTTTGGTGGAACGGCGACGAGTACTTTTGACACCGCTGGTAATCTCAACCTTGCTTCTGGTGCCGCCTACTCAATTAATGGCACTAGCGTCTTAAACGCCAATACTCTTGGCAGTGGTATTACCGCTTCTTCCCTTACCAGCCTTGGTACACTTTCCAGTCTCTCCGCCTCCGGCCTCTCCACCCTAACCGGCGGAATTCTCGCGAACAACAGCACTTCCACCATCACTAACCTCACAATGGTGAACAGCACCAGTACCAATGCCACTACTACCAACCTAGCAATCTCTGGTCTCGCTACTGCCGCCGGCACCTTCCTCGCCGTTAACCCCAATGGTCAAGTGATTGCGACCACCACTCCCACTTCTGGCATTATCACGATTGAAGAAAACAACAGCACGGTCACCTCAAGTGCCACCGTCATCGACTTCCTCGGTGCCGACTTTACGGTCACCGGTGCTTCTGGTGAAGGTGATGTCGCCATTGATTACGCCAACTCTGGTATTACCAGAGTTGGTCAGAATGAAACTGTCACTGGTAGCTGGACTTTATCTGGTCTTACCACCATGGCCCGAGCCTCCTCCTCTCTCTTCTCCAACACTGGCACGGCATACTTTGGAGGAACGGCGACTAGCACCTTCGACTCCGCTGGTATTCTCACCCTCATCAACAGTGGTCTCCATGTCTTCGACACCAATGCCAGCCACGATCTGATCATCACTCCCGGTTCCGACTTAACCGCTGACCGCATTCTGACCATTACGACCGGTGACTCGGCTCGGACACTCACCTTAACCGGTGACACCTCTCTCACTGGCACCAACAGTGGCGACGTCACCCTCGCTGGTACGCCTGACTACATCACTATCTCTGGCCAAGTGATCACCAGAGGCACCATCGATATCGGCGATGACACCAACTTAGCCGCCACCTATCCACTCATTCTCACCGGTGACACTCTTTCTTCTGCTCTAGCTACCACCTCAAGCAATACTTGGGCGGGGACACAAACTTTCAATGACATCGTGGTTACCGATGCTACCACCACCAGCTTCACCGTGGGCACCGATTACCTCACTGATATCACTGGTGGTGGCCTTACTCTCTCGGCTAATGCTCTCACTGTCGATGATGTTACTCCTACCATGCTCCAAAGTGCTGACTTCGGGGATTTCACTTGCAATGGGACTAGCTGCGCTTTGGACTCTGACTCCATTACTCTCGCCACCGACACCACCGGTAACTATGTTGCTACCCTCTCTTCTTCTGGTTCCATCACTGTCGCTAACTCAGGTTCAGAAAATGCTGCTGTTACTGCTAATCTCAATATGGGCAACGCCAACACCTGGACGGCCCTTCAGTCCTTCTCCAATGCTTCCTCTTCTCTCTTCTCCAACACGGGTACGGCATACTTTGGTGGAACGGCTACCTCCAGCTTCTCTTCCACTGGAGCTCTAACCCTCGCTTCAGCCCTCGGCATCGCGAGTGGTGGTACCAACAACACTTCGTTCTCAAATAACTCACTTCTTTTTTATAACGGCACTTCCATTGTTTCTACCTCGACGAGTCCGCTCTATGTTGGAGCAATTGTGGCCACTTCAACAACCGCGACAACCACAATTTCTACTGGCGGTCTTGCCGTGGCGACCAACAAGTTAGTGGTACAACAAACTTCCGGCAACGTTGGTATTGGTACAGCCTCGCCCACAACGGGTCTTGATGTCGATGTGGCGAGCGACTTTTCGGGTGACGTGACCGTTTCTGGCGGCAGCACTCTCACCATTTCTTCTACCGGAGCGATTAATCAAACTGGTTCTGGTCAAGTGACTTTTGCGGGCAATGTGGATGCGACTAACGGCCTTGATGTGACCAATGCCAATTTTACCGTTGGTGGTAATAAACTCACCGTTGCTCCGGCCACAGGAAATACTGCGGTTGCGGGAACCATCGCCGTGACCGGTGCCGCAGCTGCTTCTTCCACTCTCCAAGTTACTGGAGCCACGCGACTTTATTCCACTCTTACCACCGATGGCGCGCTTACGGCTTCCGCGGCTGGTACTGGTTTGAGTGTCACCAATAACGCCTCAGTCGGCGGTACTCTCGCGGTTACAGGCGCTGCCACTCTCTCAAATAATCTTGCGGTTACTGGCACATTAAGCGCCGCCGCCACCACGCTTTCTGGTAATTTGGCCATGGGCAGCAATCGCATTACCGGTCTGGCTAATCCTTCTTCCGACAATGATGCGGCCAATAAAACGTATGTTGACTCTATTGCGCAAGGTCTCTCTCTTAAGGACTCGGTGCGGGTGGGGACTACGGCTAATATTACGCTCTCGGGTGAGCAGACGATTGACGGTGTGTCAGTGGTGGCGGGTAATCGGGTTTTGGTGAAGAATCAGAGCACCGCTTCGCAAAACGGTATTTATACCGCGGCTTCTGGTGCTTGGTCGCGCTCTACCGATGCCGATGAGAGCAGTGAGGTCACGGCAGGTATGTTCACCTTCATTACTGAGGGTTCAACCAACGCCAATTCCGGTTGGGTGCTTACCACCACGGGAACAATTACTCTCGGTTCTACCTCTCTTTCCTTTACCCAGTTCTCTGGCGCCGGAAGTATTATTGCTGGTACTGGTATGACGAAGAGCGGCAACACCCTTGATGTGGCGGGTACTACCGATCGGATTACAGCTAATGCTGACTCGATTGATATTGCTTCTACCTATGTGGGTCAAGCTTCTATCACGACCACTGGTGCGCTTAGTTCTGGTTCCATTGGTTCGTCTTTCGGTGCGATTGATATTGGGGCCGATGCGCTTACGGCCGGAGCGATTTCTGGTACCAATGTTTCAGCCTCTGGAAACTTGGCGATTACTGGCACTAGTGCCTTCACGGGTAATGTGACAATGTCTGGAACCTTGGCTGTGGCTACGACCACTCTTTCTGGAGACATTGTGATGAGTGGCAAGAAAATTACCGGCCTTGCTGATCCAAGCTCAGCTCAAGAGGCCGCCACCAAGGCTTATGTGGATTCCGTGGCCCAAGGTCTTACGGTTAAGGAAGCCGCTCGAGGCGCTTCCACCGCCAACCTCACTCTCTCGGGAGAGCAAACAGTAGACGGCGTAGCTCTCGTGGCGGGTGACCGTATTTTGGTCAAGAATCAAAGTACTGGATCACAAAACGGTATTTATGTTGTTGCTTCTGGTGCTTGGTCACGCTCAAGTGATGCGAATGAAAACGGTGAGATCGCTTCGGGAATGTACGTCTTCGTCTCGAGCGGCACCACTCAAGCCAATACTGGTTGGTCGCTTACGACCACGGGTTCAATTACGATTGACTCCACCTCGCTTGCCTTCACTCAATTCTCTGGTTCTACCGACATTACGGCGGGTGCTGGTCTGACGAAAACGGGTACAACCATTGATATTGTTGGTACGGCCAACCGGATTACGGTTGCGGCCGATGCTATCGATATCGCCGCCACTTATGTTGGTCAGAGTTCAATTACCACAACCGGCGCACTCGTTTCTGGTTCCATCGCCTCCGGTTTCGGCAATATTAATATCGGCGCTTCAACTTTGGCGGCCGGGGAATCCACCTTCGCGACCACCACCTCTTTTGGTGATGTGGCTATTGGTCGCACGGCTACCACCACGATTAAGGGTAACTCTGCCACCTCCACCTTTAGCGGGGGAATTAGTTTAGCGGCCGGTAATTTAAATCTCGCAACCGGTGGCAGTTATCTCATCAATAATATCAATATTTTAAACGCTACAACTCTCGGCTCATCAGTGGTTTCTTCTTCTCTAACTGGCGTAGGGACACTTGCCTCTGGTGCTATCTCGGCCGGCTTCGGCGCTATTGATATCGGTGCCGATACTCTAGCCGCTGGTGCAACCACCCTCACCACTCTATCTGCCTCCGGCCTCTCCACTCTAACCGGAGGAATTCTCGCCAACAATGCGACAAGTACCATTACTAATCTAACGATGGTGAATGCAACAACAACCTCCGCCACCACCACCAACTTCGCCATCTCTGGCCTTGCTACGGCTGCCGGCACTCTCCTTGCTGTTGATCCAAATGGTCGCGTTGTTGCCACCTCCACTCCTCAAGGTACTGTTACCTCCGTCTCCAACTCCAACGGCACTCTCACCATCAGTCCCACCACTGGAGCAGTGGTTGCTTCGCTGAACTTAGGTAATGCTAATACTTGGACGGCGCTGCAAACCTTCTCCTCTGGTCTCCTTTCTACCTCAAGTTCTACGATTACCAGTTTGACGATGGTAAACAGTACGAGCACCAGTGCCACCACCACCAATCTCGCCATCTCTGGCCTTGCTACTGCGGCCGGCACCTTCCTCGCGGTTAACCCCAATGGCCAGGTGATTGCGACGACCACTCCCACTTCCGGTATCATCACGATCGAAGAAAACAACAGCACCGTTACATCAAGCGCTACCGTCATCGACTTCCTCGGTGCTGACTTCACCGTTACCGGTGCTTCTGGTGAAGGAGACATTGCCATTGATTATGCCAACTCCGGTATTACGCGAGTCGGTCAGAATGAAACTGTGACCGGTGCTTGGACTTTCTCTGGCCTTTCCTCTTTCGCTCGAGCCTCCTCCACCCTGTTCTCCAACACTGGCACAGCATATTTCGGTGGGACGGCCACCTCCACATTCGATTCATCTGGCGTTCTCACTCTAGTTAACTCCGGCCTCCACCTCTTCGATACCAACAGTTCCCACGATCTCATCATCACCCCTGGCTCCGACTTAACCGCTGACCGGATTCTCACCATCACCACTGGTGACTCGGCCCGCACTCTTACCTTAACCGGCGACACCTCACTCACTGGCACCAACACTGGTGATGTCACTCTTGCTGGTACTCCTGATTACATCACTATCTCTGGCCAAGTGATCACTAGAAACACCATCGACATTGGCGATGACACCAACCTTGCTGCCACCTATCCTCTCATCTTAACTGGCGATACTCTGTCTTCCGCTCTTGCCACCACCTCAAGCAATACCTGGGCTGGTACTCAAACCTTCAACGATATCGTGGTTACCGATGCCACCACCACCAGCTTAACTGTCGGTACTGACTATCTGACCGATATCACGGGCGGAGGTCTTACTCTTTCTGGTAATGCTCTAACCGTTGACGATGTTACTCCCACCATGCTCCAAAGTGCTGACTTTGGCGATTTCACTTGCAATGGCACCACTTGTAGTTTAGACAATGATACGGTAGCGGAAGCCGAGCTTGATCTCTCGGCTGTTACCCTCAACGACTTCACCAATGATGCTGGGTTTGTCACCACCAGTGGCGCCAATACTTGGACCAGTCTACAACAATTTGCCCGGGCTTCATCCACCATGCTTTCCGTTTATGGCCCCGCCTATTTCGGTGCGACGGCGACAAGTAGTTTCGACACGGCGGGCAATCTCAATCTTGCGAGTGGAGCGGCGTATTCTATTGCTGGAGCAAGCGTTTTGAACGCGACGACACTTGGTTCTAATGTTGTAGCATCTTCACTCACTTCTGTCGGTGCTCTCAATGGCGGCTCCATTACTTCTGGTTTCGGAGCAATTGATATTGGAACAGACGGATTTACTGGTGGTAATTTAACCTTATCGGCCACCGGCACCGCCATTTCTCTGGGGGTCGGTAGCACCACCCCTTGGGGTCGCTTCTCGGTAGAACTGGATACTTATAACCCAGCGATGGTGGTGGCCAATCAAGGGTCATCATCACCTGCTTTTTACATTGGTGGTGTAAATCAGAACGGTAGGATTGGTATTGGAACCAAAACACCGAATGACATGCTAGAAGTGAGTGGTAATATTGCTCTAACTGATGATGGCACAGCTAAAACCATTGGGATTTATCAGGGTTCTTTTGGTACTGATTTAACCGTTAGGGCAAGTGATAGTGGTGATATTACTGCGGGACATTTAAACTTAACTGCCGGTTCAGCTGGTGGTGGCACCGGCGGTAATGTAAACATCACCTCTGGTAATGGGTTTGCTGGTTCTGACGGTAGTATCAACTTAAGTGCTCCTACCACCGGTGGAGCAGTAAACATTGTTGGTCAGATTATGAATATTGGTTCGGCGGGAGTTAAGATTACCGCTGATGGTGACGGGGCCCTCACGCTTCTTGGTCTTGGTGACGGAAGTGATGAAAACCTAGTAATCAACTTCGATGATACTGCGAACGAGATAGATATCACCTCAAGTACTGGGGTCACTCGCGTAGATTACAACTCCTTAATTATTGAATCGGGAGCACTACAAGTTGACACTGCCGCCACTGGTGTAAACATTGATACTGACGGCGACGGCATGCTCATTCTTCTTGGTACTTCCACCGGCGCTGATGAAGACCTTCGCATTAACCTCGACGATACAGCAAACGTGATCGAGTTTACTTCCACCACCGGTGCGACAGAAGCTCGATTTAGCTCTATTGGTTTGTTGTCTACAGCCTCATCTACCATTGGTGCCGGTGGAGTGACAACAGGTCTTACTGTTAGCGGTACAGCCACGACTACTCTCGATGTGGTGGTGCTTGGTCAAGACATTCAACTTGGTTCCGCTGGTGTTAAGATGACTGATGACGGCGATGGAGCCATTACTTTCCTCGGTCTTGGTAATGGTAATGACGAGAGTCTTACCCTTAACCTCGATGACACTTCTAATCAAGCCGTTTGGACCACGGGCACCAGCATTAGTCTCTGGGATCTCCAGAGTATGGGTCTCAATGCTCTTGAGCTTTCGGTTGGTACCACTTCACCTTGGGGTGATCTCTCGGTTGAGATGGACACCGACAGCCCATCATTTGTGGTGGCAAACCAAGGTTCTACCACCCCCGCCTTCTTCATTGGTGGCGTAAACGCTAACGGGAAAATTGGTATTGGTACCGCAAGCCCTAGCGCAATTCTTGATATCACCGGGGATGTTGTTCAGACTTTCACGGGAACTACGGGAGATGCTCATACCATCACGGCTTCTTCTCTGACCACAGGTTCAGCTCTGGTGCTTACTGGGCCTTCGGCAACTGATGAGGGTGTAGACGATGCACTTCTTAAGCTCGTGGGTAATGTGGAAAACGTTGCTAGCGGTGGGGGGCTCTTTAGTAGCACGGCAACCCTAGAAACCAATAGCGGTACGGTAGGTAATAACGTTTATGTGTCCACGGTAAATTCCAATGAGGCCGTGACGGGTACGGGTATTTACAACACCCTCCAGTCTACTGTTGTCAATGGGGTGGTTGGCCAGACAAATTATGGTATTTATAATACGGTATCAAAAACTGGAAACGATACTGCTGGTGCGACAGAAACCTACGGTATAGCCAGTTTGGCTTCAAATACTGGTTCTAGTGCGGGTACTAAAAATACTTATGGCGGTTACTTCTCGGCTACTGGTAGCACTGGTGGCTCAGCGGTTACTTATGGTCTCTATTCTACCGCATCGGGAGGTGATTTAAATTATGCTGGATACTTCGATGCGGGTGACGTTGCTGTTGTTACAGGTAATTTATATGTGAGTGCTGGTAATTCCATTGTGACATCTGGAAAATTTGGCGTGGGGAGTAGTACCCCGTACGCCACGATCTCAGTCACCAATACTGGTTCTGGACCTTCTCTCGTGGTTGAAGACTCAACATCACCTGACACCACACCTTTTATCATTACCGCCGCTGGTGATGTGGGTATTGGCACCACTACTCCTTGGCGTAAGTTCTCAGTTGACGGCACAGTGAGCTTTCTTAACTTGACCAGCAATACTGGTGCTGTTACCGCTTCTATTTGTCTTGATTCTAATAATCAGGTAACTCGTAACACGCAAAACGAGACCTGTGTTGCTTCTTCACAACGATTTAAACACAATATTGAGTCGCTCCCAGAAGGATCAGGTTTGGCGGACCTCATGGACTTGAGACCGGTAACCTTTGAGTATAATGATCCTAATTTAGCTGGTATCCGGTATGGTTTTATTGCTGAAGAAGTTGAGCAAGTGGATGACCTTTTGGTTGGTTACGATAATGACGGTTTGGTCCACAGCGTGCGGCATTTAAGCATGATTCCATTAATGACCCAGGCCATTCAGGAGTTGAAGGGTCAGGTAGATATTCTTCAGTTGCAAATTGATGGCGGTGGAGTGGCTGGCTTAGCGCTTAATGCTCCACTCCAAACCAGCCAGCTAACCGTTGGCGAAATTGTGGCGCTTGATGGGCAAAAAATTACTTTCAATAACGACGTGGTGTTGCTCGGGCGACCGTACTTTAACTCTGATACTGGTGGCTTCGCCGAGATTGCGGAGGGTGATAAGGAGGTCGATGTGACTTTTGACGAAGAATATTCTGAAGATCCTGTAGTAAATGTAACACTCGCGGCGGATGAGAATGATGAAGAAGAAATTTTTGACGCTGATATTCGTTACTTGGTGACCGAGAAGGGAACTACTGGCTTTACGATTAAGCTCAACAAAAATGCGCCGGAGAAATTGATGTTTAACTGGATTGCTCTCGCGGTGAAGGACGCGAAAACTTTCCACTCGGAAATGATTGAGGGGCTCACCTTGCCAAGTGATGACAACGACAACAATGGTAGTGGTGGTGGTAATAATGAAGAACAGAATGAAAATAATAATGAGGAAAGCCAAAATGATCAGAGTGAGCCCGAGCCGCCTGTTGATGAGACAAATGATGAGCCTGTTGATGAGCCGAGCGATGAACCCGAACCCCCGACAGATGAACCAGAACCCCCTGCTGACGAGCCCGCAGATGATGAAGAAGTGAGCGAGTCGGAACCACCAGCCGAAGAAGTGGAAAATTCTGACGATTCAGGTGATAATGGCGGATCAGAAGAACCAGCTGAACCAGAAAATCCATGAAAAAGCGTTTAATCATTATTATAGTAATCCTTATAATTATCGCTGCAGGGGCCTACTTTCTGAGCGGTTTCTTTAAGGTTGAGGTTAGTTCTGACTCGGTGGCAGCCACGGCGAATGAGTCTCGCGGTATTGTGGAGCGGGTGAGCAAACTAGTGATTTTGCCTGAGGGTGAGAACCCGGTGGTGGCCACAGTCAATGATCTCCGACCGCTCGCGGATAAACCCTTTTTCAAGAACGCGAAAGTGGGTTACAAACTTCTTATTTACGAGAAGGCGGGGCGCGGTGTTCTCTATGATCCAGTAAAAAACAGGGTGGTAGAGATGGCCAGCATTAGTCTTGGCAAATTGCCAGAATAGTTTAAAATATCAAACCATGGAAACAGAAACAATAGAAATTAAAAAGAAGGGAGGGAATGTGTGGTGGGTCATTTTATTAATCGTCATTTTGGTGCTCCTCGCTGGTTGGTGGTGGAAAACGGACGGTAATTTGTTTTCTTCCTCAGTCTCCAGTAATTATCAGGCGGTATTCTTGAGCAATAATCAAGTGTATTTTGGTAAATTAAGCGATCAGAATTCGCGCTACCCCAAGCTCACTGATATTTACTATTTGCAGGTGCCGCAATCACTCCAACCCGGTCAGTCAAACAACAATATTAATCTCGTGAAGCTCGGCAGTGAGCTACATGGTCCCGCTGATAAAATGGAAATTAATCGCGACCACATCCTTTTTGTCGAGGATCTCAAGACAGACTCCCAAGTTGTTCAAGCTATTGAGCAATATAAGAAAAATCAAGCTACCACTCCCGCTCCTGCTACCCCTGCCGGTAACTAAAATCTAGATTTGAGGCAAAACAAAAACCCCGAGCGTAACCTCGGGGTTTTTGTTACAATTTAATGGCAAAGGTGACAAGGAGATTAATAAGTGTTTTTTCAGTCGTTGCGATTCTGGCAATTTTTTCTGTCAGTTTTCGCTTTGGTTTCGCTGAAGAGTTTACTTCTTCCAGTTTTCGCGTGCTTGATCCGGTGCTGGCGCCGTCTGGTTTTTCGAGTTCAACCAGCTTTCAATTGTTTTCTAGCTTAGCTGAACTCGCCATTGGCACGAGCACTGCCTCAAGTTTTACCCTTGGTTCTGGTTTCTTGCTTTTCCCACAAGTTGATACGCCCGCTGTCTCGGCCACGGCCGGTGCGCAGCAAGTGGCGCTCTCTTGGACAGCCTCGACCGGTTACCTCGGTTGGACGGTAAATGGTTACGATGTGGGTCAGGCCACGGTTTCTGGTGGGCCGTATTCTTACACCTCGCTCGGAAATGTTTTGAGTTCCACTCGCACTGGTCTTACCGCGAGCGTGCCTTATTACTTTGTGATTCGCCCCCTTGATGTCTTTGGTAATGCTCTTGCCACCTCCACTGAGGTTACGGCTACACCCACAGCATCTTCGGGTGGTGGCGGAGGTGGTGGGGGCGGCGGTAGCAGTAGCGATACGGAAGTGATTTTAATCGGTCGTGCTTACCCGCTTAGCCGTGTAACCGTGCTAAAAGATGGTCAAGTTGCAATCACCACCATTGCGGGTCCGGATGCCAAGTTTAATATTACTGTTGGCGATCTTAATGCTGGTAGCTATATCTTTGCTGTGTATGCTGAAGATGAAGCGGGTCGCCGTTCAAGTTTGTTTACTTTTCCGCTCACGCTGACAAATGGTGCTTCAACCCAAATTAGCGGCATTTTTCTCGCGCCTACGATCGCGGTTGATAAGTCTGAAGTGAAGCAGGGCGATAATATTGCGATCTTTGGTCAGGCTCAAGCGACTTCAAGTGTGACCATTGCCGTAAATTCACTACAACCTTTCTTTGCTACTACCACCGCTGATGTTGATGGTGTTTATCTTTATAATTTCGACACCGTTGTGTTGGAGCTCGGCGATCACAGCACCAAGGCTAAGTCGACAGTGGGGAATGAGATTTCTTCTTTCAGCCAAACCGTGGCCTTTAAGGTTGGCGATCAAAACGTGCTTCCCACGCCCGGCGCTTGCCCGGCGAAGGCTGATCTCAATAATGATTGCCGAGTGAACCTTGTCGACTTCTCCATCGCGGCGTATTGGTATCACCGGCCGCTCTCGGTTGATTTTGCAGTTAAGGAGAAGGATAAATTAAATGGCGACAATCAGATAAACTTGGTCGACTTTAGTATCATGGCGTATTATTGGACGGGTTAAACATGGCAAAACTTTATTTTATTGAAGAAAATGGTTTGGTAAAACTGCTTCTCGATTCGCCTAACGAGAAGGTTAACTCTGTGGCTGGAGAAATTACTTTGTCGGCAGGGACGGAGGTGCGCCAAGTACTTGAAGCTAATTCACTTATTAACTTCTGGTTAGACAAACCGGCAGTTAAAGAAAATAAAATAATTTTTTCTGGCATTATTCCGGGTGGTTATCAGGGTGCCGGTGGGCAAATTTTGAGTTTTTCTTGGCAGCCGCTACCAAATGTGCGCCTCTCTCGGGTGGAAGCCACAATTGATGAAGAGCAAGTTCTTCTGCATGACGGTGTGGGTACGCCGGCTAAATTGCTGGTTGAACCACTCGTTTTATCAAGTGTTTCCGCTGCGGCAGAAGAATTAAATGATGAAATTCCACCGGAAACATTTACTCCGCTTATTTCCTCTGATCCCGCCCTTTTCGACGGACAAAAGTTTTTGGTTTTTCAAACTCAAGACAAGCAATCTGGTATTGATTACTACGAGGTTAAGGAAGGTCGCGGTGAGTGGTTGCGCGTTGAGAGTCCGTATCTTTTGCCGGATCAAACGGTGGCTGAGAGAATTTTGGTAAAAGCCGTTGATTTGGCGGGCAATGAACGAGTTGTCACAGCGTTTTCCCCCAGCGTCTCGTATCTTTATTATATCGGTGGCGGTATAATTGTTTTGGTCCTATGTCTCATCGCGTGGAAAAAATTGTTTTCTCGTTCTTAATTGCGTTAGCTGTTTTTCTTCCGGCGCAACTTTTCGCGGCCACTCTTTCTGTTTCCCCACCAAGTGGAGCGTATTCTGTGGGGCAACTTTTTTCTGTTCAGGTAAATGCGGGTAGTAGCGATAAGGCGCTAAATGCCATTGCGGGCACACTCAGCTTCCCGGCCGATACGCTTGAGGCCGTGGCGGTTAATAAAACAAACTCCATCCTTTCTTATTGGGTGACTGAGCCGGTGATTACTAATACAACCGGGACGGTTAAGTTTGAGGGCGTGGTGCCAAATCCTGGTTTTATTGGTCCTACTGGCCAAGCTGTTAGTATTACTTTCCGCGGCAAGAAGCCGGGCAGTGCGCCCATTACTTTTGCCAGTGGTTCTATCCTCGCCAATGATGGCGCGGGGACCGAGATTCTTAGTGGTATGTCGGGCGCCACGTTTACTATTGTGGGCACTCCGGTGCCTCCACCGCCGGTAATTCCTGCCGTGACACGAGTGCCGGCGGCGCCCAAGGTAACTTCAAGTACTCATCCTGATCCTGAGGTTTGGTATGCAAGCAGTGCGCCCGCTTTTGCTTGGTCGCTTGGCGCCGATATTGATGGGGTCAACTTTGTGGGTGATAAGATTGCCGACAATAATCCGGGCACTAAGTCCGATGGTCTGATCTCGAAGTATCAATACGACGATGTGTCTGATGGACAGTGGTATTTCCATCTCCGTCTGCGCAATGCTGCTGGTTGGGGCGAGATTACCCACTTTGGCTTCAAGATCGACACAACGAAGCCGGAACAATTTGAGGCAAGTCTCTTACCGCGTCAGGATGCTGGTGAGACCGAGCTTGGTGTTTTGGTGGCCGCCAGCGATAAAACCTCCGGAATTGACCACTACGAATTTAGTCTAGACGGCAGTGAGGCGGTAATTTGGGAAGATGATGGTAATCATTTATATCGATTTAATGCTTTGCCAGGTAACCGCACCCTTATTGCTCGTGCCGTAGACAAGGCGGGGAATTATTTGGAGAAAGAACTTACGTTTACAGTAGACGGTTTAACGCCGCCAGTGCTTGATCCTTTGCCGCCAGAATTGCCATATGGCGACACCTTAGGCATTACCGGTAGCACATACCCTAATCTCGAGGTGTATCTCACGGTCGCTGGTGAGAGAGGTGAGAAGTATGATTACCGCCTCTCAAGTGATCCGCTTGGTAAATTCTCGCTCGCGGTGGAGCAGAAGTTGAAGGAAGGAGAATATCGCGTGAGCGCTTTTGTCATGAACGATCGCGGTTTGAGAAGCGACAATAGCGCGCCGGTAATTGTGAAAGTTAAACTCTCTTCATTTTGGAAGCTGAGCCTTATCACCACCAATGTGCTGGCGGTTACTATACCCATTCTTGCTCTCCTGCTCCTCCTGTTCTTCTTAATTTGGTATGCTTGGCACAAAATGCGAGCCTTTAAGAAACGATTACGCAAAGAGACGCGTGAGGCGGAGCAAGCTCTACATCAAGCCTTCGATCTCTTGCGAACTGATTTAGTAGAAGGGGTTGATCGTTTGGAAACGGCTGGCGATAAACGCGAGTTAACCCGCGATGAAAAAGCTTTGCTCCGCCAATTCCGCAAATCGCTCGACGAAGCCGAAAAATTCGTCCGCAAAGAAATTATGGACATCGAGAAGGAGGTAGATTAGAGTTAGTTAATGCCGAGCTGGAAAGACTATTTTAAGAGTAAGAAAATCACGCTCATGGGGCTGGGGCTCTTGGGGCGGGGGGTTGGTGACGCTAAGTTTTTGGCCGAAATGGGGGCGGAGTTGATTGTGACTGATTTGAAAACGGCGGAACAACTGGAGACCTCGATCAAGCAACTTAAGAAATATCCCAATATTAAATTTATTTTGGGTGAGCATCGGCTCGAAGATTTCAAAGACAGAGACTTTGTTTTGCGAGCGGCAAACGTGCCGCTTGATTCAGTTTATATTGCTGAGGCCCGGAAGAATGGTATCCCAATCAAAATGGATGCCTCGTGGTTCGCGGAACTGATGCCGGGTGGCGTAATGCTTGTGGGTATTACCGGCACGCGCGGTAAGAGCACCACGACGCAGATGATTTATGAAATTTTGAAAGCCGCGAAGAAGCGAGTTTTCTTGGGTGGCAATGTGAAGGGCGTGGCGACCTTGCCGCTCTTGAAGAAGGTGAAGTCGGGCGACATTTTAGTGCTTGAACTCGACTCGTGGCAACTCCAAGGCTTCGGCGAGGCACAGATGAGTCCGCAAATTGCGGTGTTTACCAACTTTATGCCCGATCACCTCAATTATTATAAAGGTGATATGAAGCAATATCTTGCCGATAAAGAAAATATTTTTAAGTATCAGAAACCGGGGGACACTTTGGTTCGCGGCGAAACAGCAAAAAAATTACCGGCAAGTTGGAAGCTAAAAATTCTTGGCGCGCACAATCGAGTCAATGCCGCGTGTGCAGTAGAGGTGGGAAAAGTTTTGGAAATTCCAGAAAAGATTATTAAAAAAGCAGTTGAGAATTTTTCCGGCGTGCCCGGACGTTTAGAATTAGTTAGAACCGTTCGCGGGGTTAAGTATTATAATGACACCACAGCTACAAGTCCGGATGCGGTGATTGCGGCGATTGGCGCATTCGCCGCGGCGAAAAAGATTGTTTTAATCGCTGGTGGCACAGATAAAAATTTCCCTGATGAAAGCGTGGTCAAACTTGGTGAAAATTTGGCAAAAGTGAAAGAAGTTATTTTATTGCCCGGTACAGGAACAGAAAAACTCAAGAAGCTAATGAAGCTAAAAGCTAATGAAGCTGGAACTCTCGCCGATGCTCTAAAAATGGCTCAAAATAAGGCTAAATCAGGCGACACCGTTCTCTTAAGTCCAGGTTTTGCCTCTTTTGGTCTCTTTAAGAATGAGTACGACCGCGGAAATCAATTTGATAAGTTTGTGAAGAAGTTGAAATGAGAATCTTATTTTGGCGAACATTTTATTTTTTTGTAAATCCTTTTCGCCGTCTGTATTGGTTTGTTGTTCGGCCAAAAACTCGTGGTGTTAAGTGTGTAATTTTTTGGCAAGACAAGATTCTCTTGGTTCGCTTGGCATATGCCCATAAAAAATGGACAATTCCTGGCGGCGGAGTAAAGCGCCATGAGACCCCAGAGCAAGCGGCCAAACGAGAGTTGAGAGAAGAAGTAGGAATCAATTTGTCTGCATTAAATCATTGTGGTTCTTATCAAACCGTTAAGGAGTATAAACGGGATACAGTAGATTGTTTTTATGCTAATGTGGAATCGCCAGATTTTGTGCTTGATGATTTAGAAATTAGCGAAGCAGGGTGGTTCTCACTTGATGATTTACCTGAAAACCGCGTTCCGCGTGTTAATAAAATAATTCCTTTTTGTAAAAAACTTTTACACGATCAAGAAAACTAAAGTGAGGGTGGGTAAATTGCCACGGTGACGTTTGTGAATTGTTCTTTGCCGCTGTCGCGCACATGACTAGACCAGCGATGATTGCCTTGCTCGTCTAACTCTCCGTAGGTATCACCAGAATATTTTTTGATTTGATTTACTGGAACCCCTAATTGTTCGAGTCGGTTAGAGATCATTTGCTGAAGATTAATGTGTCCGTCTTCTGGCTTGTCAAGAAAACAGTTTTCACCCCAGTTAGCCAAAATTTCTTTAATTAGAATTTTGTTTTTCTCGCCATAGACAGGATCATTGGCAGAATAAATAAAGTGTTCCGGGCCGAGGGTTGGACCAATGAAGACCTGGGTTTCTTTTGGTTCTGTGCCTAAGTGAATTGCAGTAGAGATTGCATTATCGACGACACCTTTTTGTTCACTAGACTCAGGCAATACTGATCGTAAACCAGCATGGAAGGCGATAATTGAATTGTCTTGGTTGTTTGGACAATAACAAAACACTGGCGCGCAGTCAGCCGAGCGAATAATCGCGGCTTCGCCAGCATGGATTGCAAATCCTTCAGCCTGCGGTACGCCATAGAGTTCAACATCGTTAACATTGCCCCATTTCAAATAATTTTCTCGGTCAAGATTAATTTGGCCATTGAATAGCTGGGGAACATTTGGTTTATAAATTTTGTCCACCCCAAACTTTTTCACCTTTTCCACTACTGGTGTGAGGGCTTCTGGTGTGTCAGCCGTGGAGCGAGGCTTAGGGAGGCGATAATTAAGGCCAAAAAGCTCGAGAACGATTGCTTGATTGGTAAATGGCTTTATTGTCATTTTAGGCAAAACTAGTTTATCATTCTTCCCATGATTGAGCTTGAACGGGCGAAGAAAGTCCATTTTATCGGCATTGGCGGCATTGGTGTCTCGGCTATTGCCCGGATGATGGTGGGTGAAGGTAATCCGCCAGCTGGCGGAGTGAGCGGTTCTGACCGAGGGCCGTCTCCAGTCACAGAAGGGTTAGAAAAGTTGGGGGTAAAAATCTTTTTTGAACAAACGGCAGAAAATATTAAACCTGATGTTGATCTGGTAATTTATAGTTTGTCGATTCCTGACACTAATCCTGAACTGGCGCGAGCGCGAGAGCTTAAGATTCCAACCTTCTCTTATCCCGAGGTTTTGGGCCACATTTCGAAGCAGAAGTTCACCATCGCCGTGTCTGGGACGCATGGAAAAACGACCACCACGGCCATGATCGCCGCAATTTTAGTTGCGGCTAAGTTTGATCCCACTGTTGTGGTCGGGAGTCTTCTGAAAGGGAGTGAAAGTAATTTTATTGCGGGCAAAAGTGAATATTTCGTGGTCGAGGCTTGTGAATACAAAAGGTCTTTCTTGAACTTGTGGCCGAAGATTCTGGTGATCACCAACATCGACAATGATCATCTTGATTACTATAAAGACATGAACGATATTCAGTCAGCTTTTGACGAACTTAAGGCAAAAGTTCCGGCTGACGGTAAGGTGATTACGAGTAAAGAATATGAACGGGTGCCAGTTGATTTTAAATTACAAGTCCCGGGCGAACATAATGTGAAGAACGCTCAAGCCGCGCTCGCGGTAGCGGCCGCGCTTGGTATTGAGCGGAGTGTGGCGGTTAAGGCGCTCGAAGGATTTACCGGCACTTGGCGGCGATTTGAGCTCAAAGGTAAAACTCCTGCTGGTACCTTCGTCTACGATGATTATGCCCATCATCCTACCGCTATTCGTGCCACGCTCAAAGCGGCACGGGAGCTAGCCGGTGAGCACAAGGTTTTTGTAGTCTTCCAACCCCATCTCTACAGCCGGACCAAGCATTCTTTTGATGACTTTGCCCAGAGTTTCAAAGACGCTGATCTTGCAATTATTGCGCCCATTTACGCCGCGCGCGAGCCGGTTGACCCGACTGTTTCTGGTGAAATGTTGGCACAAGCAGTACAAGAGAAAACGGGCAACGGTCTTTACCTCGCTACCTTAGAAGAAATGCGGGATAAGCTCCTGTCTGAAACGAGGTCCGGTGACATAATTATGACCATGGGCGCTGGCGACATTTACCACTTAGCAGATGATCTGTTAAAATAACCGGCTAATGAATCAAGAAGTTCGTCGGAATAAAAATTGGACCAGCGTTTTCTTCGGCCTTTTGGTTGCCCTTTTGCCACTTTCTGGTCTTCCGGGCTGGATCAAAACGCCGGCCTTGGTGGTCTGTGGCCTCATTATTGTTCTCATTGCCCTTTCTGGCCAGCGTCGATGATTAAATTTTCTTTGCTTTTCATTTGCCTAGTGACCTTGTTCTTCCTAGGCTTTTTTAACCTACCTCAGCATTGGTTTGTGGATAATTACGAGCTTCAAACGGCGGCTGTGGCCAAGATGGTGGCTGCTCCTGTTGTTACAACACCAAAAGAGCCAGAAGTTGCTCATATCAAGACACCGGAGCCGCTCAAAGCAATTTACATGACCAGTTGGGTGGCGGGTACGAGATCAATTCGCGAGAAGTTGGTAAAAATTATTGATGAAACCGAGATTAATGCGCTCGTGATTGATATTAAGGATTACACCGGTCAGAATGCGCTAACCGACGGCCGGATGCCAGATATTAAAGAGTTTATCGAGAGTTTGCATGAGAAAAACGTGTACGTGATTGGTCGGATCGCAGTGTTTCAAGATCCGCTTTTTGTGAAAGAGCGTCCGGATCTCGCGGTGAAGCGAGCTAGCGATGGTGAGGTTTGGAAGGATCGCAAGGGGATTAGCTGGCTCGACGCGGCGGCTAAAGAGGCTTGGGAACGAGCGGCGGACTTGGCGCGCGAGAGTTATGCGCTTGGCTTTGACGAAATTAATTTTGATTACATTCGCTTCCCATCCGACGGCAATATGGAAGATATTGCCTATCCATTTTATGATAAAACGACTACGACAAAGCCAGAAGTGTTGCGCCAATTTTTTGCTTATCTCGATAAAGAATTGAGTGATATTCCGTTGCCAATTTCTGCCGATCTCTTCGGCCTCACCACGAGCGCCAAGGATGATCTCGGTATTGGCCAAATTTTAGAAGACGCGGCGCCGTATTTCGATTACATCGCGCCGATGGTTTACCCGTCGCATTTCGCCGCTGGCTTCGAAGGACTTAAGAATCCAGCCGCGAACCCGTATGAAGTGATTAAATATTCAATGGACGAGGCCGTGAAAAAGCTCAATCCGCCTGATCCTTTACCAGCCGCCTCCGCTACTGCTACGTCGAGCCAAGCCACCACTACGCTGCAAGTTAAGCCGAAACCAAAATATAACCCGCTTAAACTTCGCCCTTGGCTTCAAGACTTCGATCTCGGTGCCGACTACACCGCCGACATGGTCCGCGCCCAAATCCAAGCCACCTACGACGCTGGTCTCACCAGCTGGATGCTTTGGGATCCTTCAAATAAATATACAAAAGAAGCGCTAGAGCCTGCTTTGTAAAAGCCCACAACAAGGTTATAATCCTTGATAATGGAAAATAAGCCCAAGGATCGGATTTATTTTGGCGAAACGGACTTTCGCGGGAAGAAGACGCCATTTGGGATTAAGCTCGAGGATCGGATGCGCCACGTGTATGTGATCGGAAAGACGGGTATGGGTAAATCAACCGTGCTCGAGAACATGGCCATTCAAGATATTCAGAACGGCCACGGCATGGCCTTCATGGATCCACACGGAGGTACGGCGGAGAAGCTCTTGGAATATGTACCCAAGGAGCGGATTAAAGATGTGGTGTACTTTGCTCCCTTTGATCTCGATAATCCAATCTCCTTTAATGTGATGGAGAACGTGGGAATTGATCAGCGTCACCTTGTGGTCTCTGGTTTGATGAGTGCGTTTAAGAAGATTTGGGTTGACGCTTGGAGCGCTCGGATGGAATATATTCTCCAGAACACCTTGCTGGCGCTTTTGGAGTATCCCAACTCAACCTTGCTTGGGGTTAACAGAATGTTGTCTGACAAGGAGTATCGCAAGAAGGTGGTGGACAACGTCACCGACCCCGGCGTGAGATCCTTTTGGGTAGACGAGTTTGCCAAGTATACCGAGCGGATGGCGGCTGAAGCCGTGCCAGCGATTCAAAACAAGATTGGTCAGTTTACTTCCAACCCACTGATTCGCAATATTGTTGGCCAGTCTCGGTCATCATTTGATTTCCGCAACATCATGGACGAGGGGAAGATCTTGATCATTAACCTCTCGAAGGGACGGATGGGCGAGGGTAATGCCAATCTTATCGGCTCAATGCTCATTACCAAAATTTATCTCACGGCGATGTCGCGGGCGAATTTATCTTCGGCGGAAATTCGGAAGATGCCACCGTTTTATTTCTTCGTTGATGAATTCCAGAGCTTTGCCAATGAGAGCTTTGCCAACATTCTTTCTGAGGCGCGGAAATATAAGCTCTCGCTTCACATTGCGCATCAATACATTGAGCAAATGAGCGAGGAGGTGCGCGCAGCCGTGTTTGGTAACGTTGGTTCCATTCTCACGTTTCGTGTTGGTCCCTTCGACGCTGAGGTGCTCGAGAAAATATTTTTTCCTACGTTTACCAAAGAGGACTTAGTGAATCTCGGACGCTTTCAGCTCTACTTAACTCTAATGATCGATGGTATCGGCTCGCCGCCGTTCTCGGCCACTGGTTTGCCACCAATTGCCGCGATGGGAGAAAATTATGTTCAGGAAATTATCGAGTTGGGTCGCAAAACTTATGCTAAACCGCGCGAGCAGGTAGAGAAAGAAATTGCCGATTGGCACGAGGAGGGAAAGGTTGCGAGTATTGCCACACCACCACGGATGGCTACTGCGCCACGACCAGCTTCTCCTAGACCGCCGCTACAGACTTCGGAGCCTCCTCGATCGGCTAGAACGACCGTTGCGCCGGAAAAAATCGTTTCGTTGAGCGCTTTGCGCCAGAAGGCAGAAACAGCTAAGGCTAAAGATGTTCGGCCCAAGAATCGCGACGAGTTAAAGAAGTCACTTAAGGATATTTTGGGTAAAATTGATGAGGAAAAGAAAAAAAGTGAGCCGACACAAACGCCAAAACAATCAGTAACACAGCCAGCCCAACCTTCTGCTAATGAAATTCCGCGTGACCAACTCGAGAAGATGTTGAAGGTATGAGAATTCTTATTTTTTCTCTCGCGTATTTGCCCTTTGTGGGTGGGGCTGAAGTAGCGATCAAGGATATTACCGATCGTTTACCTGAACATGAGTTTGAAATGATTACGGCCAATTTAGACGGGAGGCAAAAGAAGACAGAAAAAATTGGGAATGTTTTGGTGCGAAGAATCGGGTCAGGAAAATTTTCAAAATATTTTTATCAGTGGCAGGCGGCAATTTTGGCACGTAAATTGCATCAAGAAAAACCGTACGATTTAACTTGGGCCATGATGGCGAATCAAGCGGGGATGGCGGCGGCGGGTTTTAAAAAACATTTTCCTAATGTTCCGTTTTTGCTCACCTTGCAAGAAGGGGATGATTTTTCGAGCTTTGGTTATGCTACACGTTTGCTTGGTCCAAGGTTGTGGCGCGTGTTTCAAAGGGCCGATTATTGCCAGGCCATTTCCCAATATTTGGCTAAATGGGGCCGTGAAATGGGGTTCAGGGGTGAAATTGCCGTGATTCCAAATGGGGTTAATCTTCCCAAGTCTATATGATAACCATTATTCACACCGGGCGGTTGGTGGCAAAAAATGGCATATGCGATTTAATCCAGGCGCTCACTTATTTGCCGAGTGAAGTAAAACTGCAATTGCTCGGAGGTGGTGAGGAAGAAATGATGTTAAAAAATTTGGCAAAGAAACTTGGTGTTGCCGCGCGAGTTGAATTTCTAGGTCACGTGCCACCCGAACGGGTAGCAGAGTATTTGCATCGCGCCGATATTTTTTGCCGTCCTTCACTTTCCGAAGGATTGGGGATTTCTTTTCTTGAAGCGATGGGGGCGGGTTTACCCACGATTGGTACAGCGGTTGGGGGAATTCCTGATTTTCTCAAACACCTAGAAACCGGTTGGATTTGCGAGGTAAAAAATCCCAAAAGTATCGCCGATCAGGTTAAGTTTATTATTGATCCAGTGAATCAAGCTAAAGTTCAAGAAATTGTGGCCCGTGCTCGGAAGCTTGTAGAAGAAAAGTACAATTGGGACACGGTGGCGAGGGAGATAAATGTAATTTTTAAAAAAACTCAGAATTTGCTTTAAAAATGAAAACCTTTTTAGTTACCGGCGGCGCCGGATTCATAGGTTCCCATTTAATTGAGTCGCTTGTGGCAGAAGGAAACAACCGTGTTTTTTCCCTAGACAACTATTTTACCGGCAAAAAGGAAAATCATGTGCCTGGTGCCGAATACATTGAAGGAGATACTAAGAATATTCAAGAACTGGTTAAAGTAAAACCCGACATTGTTTTTCATCTTGGTGAATATTCTCGAGTGGAGAAGAGTTTTGAGGATATGCGGTTGGTGTGGAATTACAATAAGGATGGAACCTTTGCAGTGCTTGAGTTTTGCCGAAACTGTGGGGCAAAACTAGTTTACGCTGGCTCGAGTACTAAGTTTGGTGATGGGGGTCTTGGTCGTGATCAGAGTCCGTACGCATGGACAAAAGCAAGTAATTCCGAGCTTATTAAGAATTATCATCAGTGGTTCGGCCTTTCTTATGCTATCGCATATTTTTATAATGTGTACGGTCCCAGAGAAATTACTGAAGGTGCTTATGCCACGGTTATCGGGATCTTTAAAAGACAGCACAAAAGTCAGAAACCACTTACCGTGGTTGAACCAGGCACTCAATTACGCAACTTTACCCACGTGAAAGACATAGTGAGTGGGCTAATAAAGATTGGTGAGACGGGTGAGGGGGATAACTATGGACTCGGCGCCAAGGATGCTTATCAGATTCTTGAGGTGGCAAAAATGTTTAATTCAGATATTGTAATGTTACAACCGCGCTCAGGGAACCGTTTAACCGCCGAGCTTGACGTGAGCCGATCAGAGAAAGAGCTTGGTTGGCAGGCCACAGAAAGCTTGAAAGAACATATCCAGGAATTTATTAAAAAATCATGAAAATCGTTATCGCTACTGGTATCTACCCGCCAGAAATTGGTGGTCCAGCGCAATATGCGTTTAACCTCGAGCAAGAATTTCGACGACTTGGTCATGAGGTTTTTGTTATAAAATTTGCCGATGTGAGACATCTTCCTACGTTTATTCGTCATTTGGTGTATTTCAAGAAGGTTTTTGTTGCTTTGCGAAAAGCCGACTGGTGCCTCACGCTCGATACTTTTAGTGTGGCCTTGCCAGCGGTGACTGCGGGTAAATTATTGCGAAAAAAAGTAATTATTCGCACCGGGGGAGATTTCTTGTGGGAAAATTATGTTGAGCGGACGGGAGACTTGGCTTTATTGCGTAATTTTTATCAAACAACAAGAAAACGTTGGAACCGCAAAGAAAAAATAGTTTTTAGTGTAACCAAGTTTGTTTTACAAAAAGCTTCTCTGGTTGTTTTCAGTACAGATTGGCAAAGACAGATCTGGCGCGAACCTTATCAGCTTAATCTCGAGAAAACGGTGATTGTGGAGAATTTTTATGGACCCAAATCTTCAGAAACCGTTGTTTTAGGAAAAAGTTTTTTGGTGGCCGGACGTAATTTGAAGTTAAAAAACCTAGAAATTATTAAAAATCTGAAGTTTGGTTTTGAAATTGGTCAGTGGTCGCCGGAACAACTGGACGAAAAAATTAAAAACTGTTATGCCTTGGTCGTGCCGTCAATCTCGGATATTAGTCCTAATATTGTGTTGCGGGCTATTATTTATAATAAACCTTTTATTTTAACTAAAGAGAACGGTGTTCTAGATCGATTAGGTGAAATTGGGGTTTATGTTGACCCGCTTAACCCAGAGGATGTCAGAGAAAAACTAGAATGGTTGAGTGAGAAGACTAATTATGAGAGCCAAGTTCAGAAAATTAAAAATTTCACCCTCCAACATTCTTGGTCGAATATGGCTCAAGAATTTTTAACTCTTGCAGAAAAATATGAAAATTCTTAGTGTTGGTTCCGATCGTAATTTGTTCAAACCTGGGAGTGCCGTTCGCGAGCGGGTGAGTGGTTACGCGGAAGCAACTGATGGGTACTTGGTTCTTGTTCCAGGACCAGGGAATTTTTCCCCGACGCAAATTAGTTCTAAATTAAGAGTAGTTTCTCTGGGTAGAGTCGCCGCACTTTTTTGGAATCCGAGAGAACACTTTGATCTCGTGACGGCACAAGACCCGTTCGAAAATGGCTTAAATGCTTGGTTTTTGGCTAAAAGGTTAAAAGCTCAACTCGAGTTGCAAATTCACACCGATCTTTTCAGTCCCTATTTCACTAAGTTTTCTTTTTTGAACAAAATCAGGGTTATTTTGGCGAGATTTTTATTGCCTAGAGCAAATCAAATTCGCGTGGTGTCTGAGCGAATTAAAACCAGCCTCATCGAAAAATTAAAAACTGACCCAAATAAAATTACTGTTAGACCAATTTTTGTTGATACAGAAAAAATCAAAAACGCACCCATCAAAACAGATTTGCATAAAAAGTATCCCCAGTTTGATAAAATTATTCTCATGGCGTCGCGACTGACGAAAGAGAAAAATATCGACCTGGCTATTGAAGCGATGCCAGCAGTTTTGGAAAAACTGCCACATATTGGTTTAATTATTGTCGGTTCTGGCCCAGAAGAGAAAAGACTAAAAGCTAAAAGCCAGAGGCTAAAAGCCAATATTATTTTCGAACCTTGGTCAGAAGATTTGCCTTCGTATTACAAGACCACAGACCTTTTTCTCAGCACGTCTTGGTATGAGGGTTATGGTATGACTTTAGTGGAAGCACAAGCCGCTGGTTGCCCGGTGGTTTCTACTGACGTTGGTGTTGCAAAGGAGATTGGAGTAAAGATTATTCCTGGGACAGACCCGATTTTGGCGGCAAAAATAATTACCGAAACCCTTCCATGAAATTGTTAATTATTACCCAGAAAGTTGATCGTAATGATCCTGTTTTGGGTTTTTTCCATCGTTGGATAGAAGAGTTTTCTAAACACTGTGAGAGTGTTGTTGTAATTTGTTTAGAAAGAGGTGAGTTTGATTTGCCTAAAAACGTGAAAGTTCTTTCTCTCGGTAAAGAAGAGGGGAAGTCTCGTCTCAAATATCTTTGGCGATTTTATAAATATCTTTGGCTCGAGCACAAAAATTACGACAAGGTCTTTGTGCACATGAATCCCGTCTATGTGGTGCTGGCTGGTTGGTGGTGGAGATTGTTGAAGAAAAAAATTGTGTTGTGGTATACCCACAAACAAATTGGTTTGAAATTGTGGGCGGCGATTTTCTTTGTAAACAAGATTGCCACCGCTTCCGAGGAGGGTTTTGCCATCGCAACACCTAAACGTCGAATTTTGGGGCACGGTGTTGATGTTCAGCAGTTTTCTGTCCCCAAAGAAAAACAACCAGAGATAGGGATATTTCATATTGGTAGAATAACTAAAATAAAAAATTGCGAGACTCTTATTATGGCAGCCTCTCTTCTCCTGAAGGATTTTTTTTCATTTCATGTAACTTTTGTTGGGGTGCCGATCACTGCGGATGATGTGGCATATCAGGAAAAGTTACGCGGCCTTATTTGTTCCCGAGGACTCAGGAACCATATTTTTTTTATGGGTGGTGTTACGTATCGTCAACTACCGCAGATTTTTGCTAAGGCAACGATTACAGTAAACATGGCCCCGACGGGGGGGTTGGATAAGGCGGTTTTAGAATCAATGGCAGCTGCTGTTCCCGTATTTTCTTCTAATGCTGCTTTTACTCCGTATTTTAGTAAGTTTAGTTCAGTGCTTTCTTTTCGTTTTGGTGACTATAAACAATTAGCCGAAAAAATTCGTTTATTGCTTACAGAGGGAAATCTCGAAGATCTCGGTTTTTATTTGAGAGAGCGGGTAGTAACAACCAGTGATATAGGAGCTCTTGTGCGGAAAATTATTTCTTTGTATAAACATGACTAATGTTTTTTTATTTAAAAGTAAGCCAGAGGTAAGACACCTCAAGTTTCTGAGCGAACATTTTGGGGAAAACAAAACCAACAAATTGTTCGAGGGTACTATTGATGTTTCTTTTTTTAACTTTGTTTCCGAAGACCAGGCTGATTTTATTCTTCTTCCCCACAATTTTTTTGACGTTAAAGAGGATCAGCGGTACCTAAAGGGATTGGTTGAGTGTTCCGGACGTTTGAACAAGAAAATTCTCGTCTTTGCTTATGGGGATTCTCACGAGATTATTTCTCTACCGAACACAATTATTTTTAGAACTTCTCAATATCGAACAGCTCTTCAGAAAAACGAAATTATTGTTCCGCCGCTTATCTATGATTTAGGACAAGATCTTTTGTTTCGGTCCAAAAAAAAGAGCGATGTCCCTACTGTTGGTTTTGTGGGTTGGGCCGACTTTATAAATTTTTTTCAACGAATCAAATATTATCTAAAAATTTCTTTAAACAGCCTTCAATCACTTTTGGTTCCTAGACGGCGAGCATACAAACAGGGCATTTTTTTTAGAAGGAAGGCCATTGATGTTTTTAAGAAAAGCAAAACAGTGAAAACTAACTTTATTTTAAGAACATCCTATTCTGCGCACAAAAAAACGATTAGTATTTCTCCTGAACGGGCACGAAGAGAGTATGTTGAAAACATTTTAGGATCGGACGTCACTTTGTCCCCCAAGGGAGATGGCAATTACTCAGCCAGGTTTTTTGAGGTTTTATCACTAGGAAGAATTCCGTTATTGGTAGATACGGAAACCGTGCTGCCTCTTGAAAACAGTATTAATTACGCTGATTTTATTATCCGGGTTGATTATCGGGCGCTTAATACTATAGACCAAGCAGTTTATGATTGGTATGCTGATATGAGCAATGAAGTGTTTACCGCGAAGCAGAAATTGGCACAAGATGTTTACCAAAAGTATTTATCCCCCAACAATTTTATGAAGTATGTTTTTTCTCATCATCCCTTATGCGTGAAAAACAAGTAGACAGGGTGGCGTATCGATCAGATCACTATCTTCATCCTGACCGGTGGGCTAGTTATTATTTTCAAATTAAAGAGTTGTTAGACCTTAAACCAAAAAGTGTTTTAGAAATTGGAGTTGGTGATAAGGTTTTTGGTTCATATTTAAAAAACAATACTGATATATACTATAAAACGCTTGATATTGCAGCAGATTTAGAGCCGGATTTTTTAGGAAGCGTTGACCATATTCCACTTACGGATTTTTCTTATGAAGTGGTTTGCGCTTTTGAAGTTCTCGAACACCTTCCCTTTTCTCAATTTACCGTTTGTTTGGAAGAACTGAAAAGAGTTTCTCAAAAGTATGTTCTCCTCAGCCTTCCTCATTTTGGGCCGGCGGTGAAGTTTAAGATAAAGATCCCCCTGCTTTCGGAGAAGAGTTTTTCATTCAAGCTTCCCTTTCCGCGGAAGCATGAATTCAATGGGCAACATTATTGGGAAATCGGGACTCGTGGTTGTTCCCGGAAAACAGTCAGAAATCATATTGCTGTACACTTTCGAATCATTAAAGAGTTTGTTCCTTTTGACAATCAGTACCACCGGTTTTATGTTTTAGAAAAAAATGTATAAAAAATTAGTCTACATATCACACTGGAGATTTCCATCTGAAAAAACGATGTCCCCATTAATAATGAGAACGTGCCAGGAGTTTTCAGACCAGGGGTTTGAGGTAGAGCTGTGGACACCAAAGCGATCAAACAAAAAGCTCATCAAGTCTGATGCTTTTATTTACCACGAAACAAAAAAAAATTTCAAAATTGTAACCTTACCGGCCATTGATCTCATGGAGTCAATTGGTGGCAAGATAAGCTTTTTCATTTTACTTACAACTTTTAATTTATCCGTTTTTTTTAAATCTTTATTTAATCGGAAACGCGTTTTCTATTCTCATGATCTTCGGGACGTTCTACTTCTGAGCCTACTTAAGATGGTTTTTTTTGTGGAAATACACGATTTTTATGAGAGTAAGATTAATTTTATGAATAAATTAGTTCTTAAGCGGGCAACCGGAATAATTTCCACGAATTCTTTAAAAGCCAACAAGATCATTAAAAAGTATGATATTTCGCCTGATAATATTTTAAGACAGCCAAACGCTGTTGATGTAAAATTATTTGATCTAAACATCAGCAAGTTTGATGCAAGGAAAAGGTTGGGTTTACCAGAAAATGTTAATATCATCCTTTATACTGGTAGCTTGTTTTACTGGAAGGGCGTGGACACTCTTTTGAGCAGTGCTAATTATTTGTCCACGAACACGCACATATATTTTGTTGGCGGGACAGATGATGATATTGAAAAATTTAAAACTGAAGCACAAAAGTTTAATAATGTTATAGTTGTTGGACGCAAGCCACATAAAGAGATTCCCTTGTGGCAAAAAGCCGCTGATGTGTTAGTTTTACCGAACACAGCTAGGTTTGAAGAGTCAAGAGTGGAGACTTCCCCAGTTAAACTTTTTGAATATTTGGCCTCGTCTAGACCCGTGATAGTTTCTGATATACCCTCAGTGAGAGATATTGTGTCGGATAAGGAGGTGGTTTTTTTTGCTCCAGATGATCCCGTTGATTTGGCTAAAAAAATTAACGAAATATTGGAGAAAGGGTATTTTGAACAAAAAACGATTCAAGCTAAAAAGCTGGCTAACAAAAACAGTTGGGAGTCAAGAGTTGGTTTAATTTGTCAAATGATCAGGAAGATGTCCTAGAGAAAAAACACACTATGATAATAAGAAAAATAGGAAAGGGCTTGGTTTGGAATACTGTTAGCAATATTATAGGAAAAGCCATCGTTTTTATTAATGTTTTTATAATTCTAAATTATTTATCGGTTTACCAATATGGTGTGTCCGAACTGGTTTTTTCGGTTGTCACTGTCATGAGCCTCGCATTTTTTCCAGGGCTGACTTCAGCTGTGACCTCTGATTTGGGTGTGGAACGATCGAGGAACAACCTTGGTGTTGTGAAGAATATTTTTGTTCAACACTCGTTGTTTGTCGGTGTGGTCGGAGTTTTATTGTGGGCCATTTTATTTTTTTTATCTCCCCTTGTTTCTTGGTTGGTTGGCAATGATTCGATAGGTTATTTTTTGAAAATCGCGTCTTTTTTGTTTTTAACATCACCAATTAGAACAGCAACCCTCATGCTTACAAGCGTGGAGATGCAGCTTATTAAACAGTCGGTATTTTCGATTATTGAAGAAACCTCAAAACTTTTGCTAATTTTGTTTCTGGTTGTTTTTTTAGATTTAAGAATTGATGGAATACTATACGCGGCTGTTTTTTCTCAGGTTTTTGCGATAGCTGTATTTTTTCCTGTAACCGTTAAAAATTATAGTATTTTTAGTCACACCGCTACAGAACAAGACAGACGTTTTTGGGGTTTATTGCAAGGGCATCGTAAGTGGAGTGTCTTCGGTTCTTATGTGGGGTCTCTTGTTCAGGTAATCCAGATTTGGTCTATACGCTTAATTTTAGGTACTGAGGCCGTTGGTTTGTTTGCTTTCGCTTCCGGCGTGTATAGTCACGCCACATCTTTTATGGTTTTTTCTTCCGTTCTTACTTCCGTGTTTCCATATTATGTTTCAAAAACTGAAAAATTTATTCAATTGGTACGCGCGGCAATCAAGGCTCAAGGAGTGCTCTCACTCTTTGTCATGGTTTTATCCATGGCCTTGATTCCAGTATTAGTTTTGATTTTTCCGAAATACAAAGAGGCAGAAATGTTAACCATCGGTCTGTTGCTTGGTCTTATCCCAAACGCCGTCTCTATGGTTCTTACCCCAATATTTTCAACACTAAAGCTGCAGTTTCAATTGTTCAAGTCAACCCTCATTAAGGTTGTTTTAAGTTTTTTTATAATTCCAGTAAGCCTTTATTTTTACGGGGCCATGGGTATTGCAACGTCTTTTGTTTTGGTGACCACTTTTTCTTGTTTTGAGAGATACTTTAGACTGAAAAATAGTTTACCGGGTTTTTTGTTTTCTGGTTTAGATTTTTTTAAGATTGATAATACCGAACGCCAGCAAATGGGTATTCTTTATCGCGCAGCAATTCGTCGCATAGCCAAACTCTAATTTTTTTGTTATGATACGCAGGTTCAAATAATCATGAAAAATTTTGTAAAAAAAATAGTAATTCGTTTGTTTTTTAGACCATTTTTTAAGATGAGAGCATCCTCGTTTGTTTATAATTACTTGAACAAAGAGGCTGTCGGTAATTATTTTAAACACAAACAGGAACTTAACAACACTGAGCGTCGTGTTGTAAACGATCTTTTACGGGACGGTATCGCGGTATCATCTTTAAAAGAGTTGTTTCCAGATAAAGAGTTGTTTTCCGTCCTGAGATCTTACGCTGACAGAATTCGGCCGCAGGGAAAAAAGAGAGAGGGAAAACCTTTTTTGGTTGCTTTGTGGGACGACAATGTTTCCCTTTCTTGGGAAAATCCTTTTACCCCGCTTTCGTTGTCCCAGGCTGTTTTAAACGTTGTGAGTGCTTATTTTTCTTTGTCAGCAAAGTTTTTTTATTATTATCTCGACGTAACATTACCAGTTGGCCAAAAGGCGACCCCTTTGAGGTCACAGAACTGGCATCGTGATCCTGAAGACAGAAGAATGTGTAAAATGTTTGTTTATTTAAACGATGTAGATGAAAATTCCGGGCCATTTATCTATATTAAGGGATCACAGATGGGGGGGAGATATGGCAATTTTTTCCCCCAAAATCCCCCAAAGGGATCTTATCCAACCGAAGAACAGGTTTCGGTCGCTATACCGCAGAACGAAAAATTTGTTGGAACCGGAAGAGCAGGAACAGTAATTTTTGCTGACACCGCTGGACTACACCGAGGTGGTTATGCGATTTCTGGTGAAAGGTGGATGTTTACTGCTGATTATTCTTCACCTGCAGCACTTAGAAACCCGCTAAACGTGCTTCCTTCCGACTCTTTTGTTCCAGAAGAGCTCAGTCGTGACGGGCATTATGCTTTGATTCATAGTAAGAAATTTTTAGCTCGCGTAATAAACAAAATCGAGAACTTTTCTTTGAAGTATGGCCTTTATTAAAAGTCTCGGAGTTTTGATTGAGTGTTCTTTGTTGATTTTTTCAAAGAAACATCTCTCTTTGAAAAGAAAGTTTTCTTTGTTGCTTTGTTATTTCTCTATTGTCATAAAAAGAAAACTTAGAAGAAGATTCGGTGCTTTTTTTAATTATTCCAAACAAAGAATACTGGGATTTGACGTGTTGCTAGATAATTTTAGGGAAGATTTTTATTGGATTTTTAAAGAAATTTTTATCGAGGAAAATTATTATTTTAAGTCCGACAGAGAAGACCCTTTTATAATTGATTGCGGGGGAAATATTGGTATCAGTGTTCTTTATTTTAAAACGATCTACCCCAAATCAAAGATTATTACTTTTGAGCCAAACCCCAGTAATCTTAAGTTGCTTAATGAAAACTTGAAAAAAAACGCAATTGTTGGTGTTAAGGTTTATGATCTTGCCCTGGGCGCACGTGACGGATCGGTAGATTTTTTCACACATGGCCCTGGAACTACCATGTACGAAGAGTTTTCAATAAAACAAAAAAAGGTTAATCTGGACGAGGCTGGTTTGAAGGTAAAGGCAAAGATTGTGCGGCTGTCCCCTTATGTGTCTCAAAGGGTTGATTATTTGAAGTTGGACGTGGAGGGGGCTGAGAGCGATATTTTGTGTGAATTGAAAGACTCGGGGTCCCTTTCTAAGGTTGATAGAATTGGTATGGAGTATCACCAGTTTTCTTCGAGCACCAACAAGTTGTCAGTTGTTGCCAACGTGTTGGAAGAAGGAAACTTTTTCTTTTTTTGTGCAAGCGGTGCCCGTAACCTTTCCGAGCCAGTAAAAAGTAATTACAAAACTTTTATGATTTTTGCTTCTAGAAACAGATGACCTCCCCTTTTTTAATTTTAAGTCAGTTTTTCACCGTAATCAAGAAAAGACACCTGTCGATTCCTAAACGTTTTTCTTTGCTTAGCTTGTATTTGAAGATTTTGATTGAGAGATTTATTAGGGGGAGGGTTCCGGGGTTCTTTTCAGAAAGTTCCACCAACTTTTTGTTTTCAAGGATTAATTTTTGCCGGTTTGATGATTTTTTTTGGACTTTTATTTCTGTTTTTATTGACGAGGAGTATTATTTTAAAACGAACAAAAAATCCCCACAAATCATAGATTGTGGAGGTAATATAGGTCTCGTGGTTCTTTATTTTAAGTGGATTTACCCCCTTTCTCGTGTGACCGTGTTTGAGCCAATAGAAGAAAATACAAAATGTTTAGAAAAAAACACCAGCTCTCTTTCTGGTGTCAGGCTAATTAATGCTGCTGTTTCTGGTAATGATGGGTACGTTGATATTTATGGTGTTGGGAGGGCGGCAACAATTGACCCAAACTTTATAAAACTAAAAGGACAGATAAAACAAAACGACAGAACAAAGAGGGTCAGTGTAGTAACGGAAAAGTTGTCAAAATATATTGACAGCGAGGTTGATTACTTGAAAATTGACATTGAGGGTGCGGAGGGTGAGGTGATTGAAGAGCTGGCCGCCAGTGACAAGTTAAAAATGGTTGATCGTGTTGGTATGGAATACCATCATTATTCTTTGTCAGAAAATCGTCTTTCAGAAATAATAAAACATCTTGAGCTGGCCGATTTTAATGTTTCCTTTTCAGGGAACGGCTCACTGCCAAGCTGGAGGTATTATAATTTCATGTTATATGCCAAGAGAAATTAAGACAATTTTCATTACGGTGTCAAAAGACATTATTCGTCGGAACATTCTGGATACCGATTTTTGGCAATTTTTTGTTAACGCAAACGTTAATAACAAAATTGTATTGCTTGTTGATAAGGGGCGTGAAGGTTATTACCGAGAGCGTTTTAATGGAACTAATGTTGTGGTAGAGGGATACGAACGCCAACCTCACCAGGGTTGGCGAAAACTTTTGTTTTTTCTTGCTCGAACTGGCATTCGTTCAAAAAGTAACACCTTTCATAGATGGCATGCTTATAAGAGGGGGAGGGCCTCGCTTGCGGTGACATTGTTGAAAAGCCTAGTTTCCAACACTTTTGTTCGGTGCGGTTGGTATAAAAAACTAATTAGATTGCTGATTCTAAAAACGCGGTCACCTCGAACAATTGAAAAAATATTTGAAACACATAAACCAAGTGTTGTTTTTACCCCATCTCTCATTGATGCCGACTTCGATGCCCCTTTTGCTGTTGAAGCAAAAAAAAGAAGAATATCAGTTGTGGGAATGGTCAGGAGTTGGGATAACCTCAATCATCACGGGTTACTTACGGTTGTGCCAAATCATTTTGTCTTTCAAAACAAATGGCTCAAGTACGCGAGCAGGTATTTCCAGGCGGTTGAAATTGAAAAAATTGAGACCACCATTATCGGTCTTCCTCACTATGATAGATACAAAAACCCCGGAGCAGTTTTGAAAGATCGAACATCTTTTTTTGAAAGTGTGGGTTTAGATCCAGATAAAAGACTAATCTTTTTGGGGGGTTCCGAATATTATTACAGTGAGGATTCTCTTGTGCGATGGTTGAACGAAATGATTGAGTCGAAGCAATTGAAACAGCCAGCCCAAGTTATGTTTAGGATGCACCCAAGCTCTATTTTTAAGGTTGAAGATTTTAGGCTGGAAAATTTACCCCACATTGTTCTAGACACTGCAACAACGCAAAAAGATGGTAGTCCGATTTTTACGGACACGGAGAAGTTTGTTAATTTGTTGTACTATTCTGATGTAACAATTAACATCGGGTCAACCCTTTCTATTGACGCTTCCGCTTTTGATCGTCCGGCTATTGCTATTGATTTTGATGACCCAGCAAAAAATTTGTCATATTGGGAATCAGTAAAGCGTTTTAACGATTATTTTGACCATCAAGTACGTTTGTTGCAGACAGGGGGAGTGAGCACTCCAGGTTCGCTGGGGCAACTAATACAATCAATTAACAATTATTTTGAAAACCCGTTGCGTGACAATGAAGGAAGAAAGAAAGTTCTCGAAGAGTTTGCCGCCCCTTTCGATGGTAAGGCGGGGGAACGGCTAGCGTCCACCTTCGATTCAACCTTAAATCAAACTTGACCAGAGTCTACTTATGTGCTAGTGTGTAGGGGCACTAGCTCGGTGCTGGTGTGTTTTTCCGCGATGGGTCGCGGTGGATTGTCCTTTGAGAATTTGGAGGTGTTTGTGGCCAAGATTGTTTTGGTGGCTCGTGATGCCGCACCATCAGGTTGTTTCAGTCGTCTAGAACCCGTCCTTAGAGAACGTGGGTTTGAGGTAGAGCTTTTTGTGGGAGCGGGTAAGCCGCTTGTTCAATCTGTTAAACGGATTGAACAAGCCACCTCTGTTTCTACGATTGTTCTTCTGGGCATGTCATCCTCAGCTGAACTGGCTGAACCAGAGCTTGTTGCTGGGCGTTCTGCTTTGGAAGCCGGCATACGTTACGGTTTCTATGGAGACGTGCCGCGGTGTTGGGCACGAGCCCGTCCCGGAGCTTGGTTCGAGGAGCTGGCCAGTAGCACGTCATTTTATCTTGGTATTACTGATAATGATGCTGAGGGTGCTCGGGAGGTGTTTACCTCTGCTCTCTGTGTTGGCACTGGTAATCCGCTCCGCGAGGACATGGCCTTCCCACGTCTAACGCGAGAAGATGTGCGGAAAAAACTCGGAGTCAGTGACGAACATAAGTTGATCTTAGCCTCTGGCGATAAATTTGCCGCTGGGAACATGGTTACGTGGGCGACACTGATAGGAACGATCCTTCGTTTCAAGGAGCAGGAAATTCAGCTCCTGTTAACTCTCCATCCTGGAGATCGCACGGACCTGAAGCTTTACGACGAACTTGTTGAGTTAAGTTCTGTGCCAACGAGGATTATCCCGAGAGATGTCTTAACTGGTTCGGAAATGATCCCGGGCGTCGATCTGGTGGTAGACTTTGGTGGTTCGATAGGGATTGAGGCGGCGTACTCTCGTGTTCCGGTGATCAGTTTGGAGTTCGAGGTTTTGTTTATTAGCCTTGAGCGTAAGAATGGTAACCGTCTGCGCGAGGCGGTGGAAGCAGGTGCTGCAATGGGTGTTGACCCTGCTGGTTTGGAGGAAGCTATCCGCCTTCTCCTCGGTCCTGAAGGAGTCGCAAATATGAAAAAGCGACAGGAGACCTCTTATCCAAAACCGATTGAGAGGGGCGTAGCCCTCAAGAGGATCGCTGACGCCATCACACGAATTGCGCAGGTGGAATAGTTCAAAGTCAGTCGTTTCGGTATATTCTAGAGGCCCGATCTTTCGGGCCTCTTTATTTTTGATTTGAAAGGGGAACTTTTATGAGAATTAAACGCGCTGTGCCAGATGAGCTGTCTTGGTGGGGGACGCCGGCTGAGACCCATAGCCATTCTCCTTGGCGTAGAACGTGTTCGGTGCCGCCGTGCATTAATTTTGCTTTAAGTTCGTTCGGATCATCATTCCCGTTCGATTGTTTAACGTGCCGTGGTTCTATTAATTCTCCTCCACACCTGAAAGTTACTTCACCCTCTAAACAAAACCAAAGATCAGCTTCTCTCATGTGTACCTCAGCCTCGTTGTTTTCAGTTTGATGGTTTTCTATAATTTTTATTGGCAAATTATTTTCTTTTGCAAAGGTGCGGAACGGTTCAAGACTTTTTTTGCCAGGAGTTGATGTTACCGCCAGAGTCTCTTCGACTTGTTTTTTTGTGATATGGACGACCGTGTTCATAATATTTATTTTAGCAGTCCGCAGGAGGCGACGCACTCTGGACAAAAAATTAAAGAGGTGTTATGTTGGTCGTCTGCCCGGAGTGTTCTGGGTAAGCGTTTTTCGCGAACGGGTCGTGAGAGTAACTTGAAAATTGAGGAGAGATCACTTGGATCAACGAAACATAATCGTTGTTTGTCTAATGCTTGCTACGGCCCTTTTTATTGGCTGTCACGGTGTGATTCAGAGATGGATGTTTCGAGATAAAAGATTCTCGCAACGCGAAGTCTTAATCTGGCAGAATGTGGTGGCGGCGGGTATCTTTCTCGCGGTGGCGCTTTCCACTGACTTTGGTGTTGACCCCCTTGCCCAGCATAACCTGGTCTTTTGGGGGGCAATCTCGCTTACCACAATTGCTAACATTGGCATCCAATCAGCCAACGCTTACGCACGCGGGTTGGCTGAAGTTTCGTTAACTTCGCCGATTCAGGCGCTAACACCGGCTTTGGTAACTGTTGCAGCCTTGTTGTTGAAGGAGTTGCCGTCAGCGGTTGGTGTAGTGGGTATTCTGATGATCAGTTTTGGAATCTTTGTTCACCTGAACGAGAGTGCCGAACACTGGCGCGACTACTTGCGGCCATTTAAGTTGTGGCGGCTGCCACCCAATTACCCACAATTGGGGTCGGAGGAAAAACGTTGGGCGCGCAATAATCGTCGAGCACTTATTCTATCGTACGTCTCGGCCGTTCTTGGGACAGTTGGCTTACTTGGTGACAGTGTTTCCTCGCGTACTGGTAATGTTGCCATCGGTTTTACGGTACACCTCGCGGTTTTGGCTCTTGTTTTTGCGGTTGTTTTGCCGCGGAACCATCAGCTGTCGTTAGAAGTGACCAAGCCAGTTGGTTGGCGTTATTGGTTACCGGTTGTCGCGGCCGGAGCAGTGTTTGCCTTGGTTGTACTTTTACCTCTGATTGCTTTTCGGTTTGCACCCGTGGCGTATGTTGGCTCACTAAAGCGTTTGGGTATTTTGGCCACGGTCATTCTTGGTTGGTTGTTCTTAGGCGAAGTCAAGGCAAAGCGTCGTTTGATACCAGCAACCATTGTGGTTATTGGGGCTATGTTGCTGTTCTTTGACCCGGCTTCTAGGAAGATTGTTGAGGCTGCGGCAGAGACGTTCAAGTGAAATTGGTTCGGAGGTTTTAACCCACAGGGCTTGCTGTAAGCGAGCCCTTTTTGTTGCTCGTAAACGGAGAATTTGTTATTTTGATGATATGCAAAACAAATTTACCGCGGTTGTTCCTGCGCGCGGGGGCAGCCGTCGACTAAAGGATAAACACACTATTCCATATGCTGGGAGCAATCTTTTAATCCACAAGATTCGTCAGCTAAAGAGGGTTGAGTCAATTGATAGTATTGTGGTTTCATCAGACTCAGACACGATGCTTGAAATGGCCAAAAATGAAGGGGTGCTGACTCACAAAAGATCTCCAGAATACTGTGATGAAGAAACAAAAAGTTTCGGTGAGGTGGTCAAGCATGTTTGTGAGAGTGTGGTGGGAGAAAACATTGTTTGGGCGCAGTGCACTTCACCCTTGGTGGTGCCGTCCCAATATAAAGATACAATTAGTGTTTATTTGGATAATTTAGGCAAACATGATTCTCTTGCTTCGGTTGAGGCGTTCAGAAGGCATCTTTGGGATGACAACGGCCCGGTTAATTACGAAAGAGGTAAGATGCATCCGCCATCACAGAAGTTGCCTCAAATGTATTTCGTAACGGGGGTTTTTATTGCTCCTCGTAAAAAAATGATTGAGTGGTATCACAACATTGGCCCCAATCCCTATAAATACATTTTACCGAGGACAAGTTGCGTTGACATTGATGATGAGCTAGACTTTGATTTGGCTAAGCTCTGGCACGATAGGGCGTGTGATTGTTTGGTGAAAGGAAAATAAATATGGCAATAAAAGTCGTGTCCTTTGATTTTGATGGGGTTTTTGTTCTTGATTCGGATGCTGTGTTCAAGAAAGAAGCTTGGGGAATTGTCTTTGAAGGTTACGGAGAAGGCCGTTATCGACCCCTTCTTGATGAGGGTAATCGGCGGTATGGCTCAGGTAAGCCGGGGGGGCGAGTAGAAATCATGGCATATGTTTTTGCTGGATTGGGTAAACCTGAAATGGAAATACCGGGCCTTGTTGAAGAAGCAGCCAAGGTGTTCGACAATCATGTTCAGGCCAGAATTTTAGAGGCTGGCTTAGTGTCGGGGACACGAGAAGCCCTTGAAGAGTTAAGACGTCGAGGCCTTTCTTTATATCTTAATTCTGGAACTGCCACTAGGGCTCTCGAGCTTAGTGCCCGCAACCTTAACATCTCCCAGTTCTTTGGTGGTATTTTTGGAAGCACAAGGGGCAAGACAGACAATCTTCGGACAATGTCCGAACGGGAGTCTGTTGGGCCACAAGAAATTTTAGTGGTTGGAGATGGTGATTCTGATAGGGTTGCTGCCGAAGAGTTCGGAGCGCCTTTTCTGGGGGTAGCCAATCGTTGGAATAAGTGGGCGAATACAAAAAAAGAATTCCCTCTCATTGACCACTTGTCCCAAGTTTGTCAATTTGTTTAATCTTGAGGAGTGGTCAACCGTTGTGGCCGCTCCTTTTTGTTTGTGGTAGGATAAAGTCCTATGAGTATTTCTTTAACCACCAACATTAAAAGATTGTTTAGTTTATTGCCAGCCAAAGTAAAAATTCAAGATTTTTATGTTGGCGAAGGACGACCCGTTTTTGTGGTTGCGGAGATAGGCAACAACCATAATGGAGATTTTAATTTAGCTCTCAAAACAATTTTGGCGGCAAAAGAGTCTGGTGCCAATGCGGTTAAATTTCAAAGGCGAACGGTAGACGAGGTCTTCACTAAAGAAATGCGAGATATGCCTTATAATAATCCGCGATCATTGGCGCCCACCTACGGGGAGCACAGAGAAAAGCTGGAATTTTCTCCTCAGCAGTTGGTTGGTCTTAAGGATTATGCCGAAGATCTTGGCTTGGTGTTCTTCGTAACTCCCTTTGACCAAAAAAGCGCGGATTTTTTAGAGTCAATTGATGTGCATGCGTATAAGATCTCCTCTTTTGATGTTACCAACTTGCCGCTCCTAGAACACGTTGCCAAGAAGAACAAACCAATTTTGTTGTCAACCGGCATGTCGACCATCGAGGAAATCGACCAAGCAATCGAATGCATATTGTCCTACAATAATCGTTTAATTGTGAATCATTGCACCTCTATTTATCCAACGCCAGATGATAAGATTGATCTCCAGATAGTTCAAACACTAACCGAGCGTTATCGACCTCTTCCGGTTGGCTACTCTGGCCACGAGCCTGATATTTTGCCAACTATTATGTCGGTTGGGTTGGGGGCAAAAACAGTGGAGCGTCATTTTACTTTAGATAAGAACATGCGCGGATCCGACCATCACATGTCTATTGAACCTTCAGAATTTAAAAAAATGGTTGACCGAATTCGCCGGGCTGAGGTTTTTTTGGGTTCTTCTAAGAAACAAATACACGAACAAGAAGTGCCTATAAGAGAAAAGCACGCCAAAAGCATTGTGACAAAAAGAGAAATTAAAAAAGGAGAAACCATTACAAAGGACGCAGTTTCTTTCAAAAGCCCTGGTTATGGTTTTAAACCAGCCCTTCTTCACCGTGTTGTTGGTCGGAAGGCGAACCAAGACTTGCCTGTTGATACGGTGATCCTAGAGAAGTTTTTGGGTTCTTAGGTTTTTTCCATTTTTCTATTAAAAAAACCAAACCATATCCCCCGAACACAAAAATAATAGGAGTTGCTTTGTAGCGGTGTCGCCCGTGATCACTAAAACCAACTGAGATTGTTCCGAGCCAATAAATAACCACTAGGGTTGCTAAGAAAAAGGCCACAAACCTTCTGGGGTTGTTTTTTTTACTCGCCGTGATAATCCCCACCAGCATTAAAATTGTTATCGTGATCCAAAGGAGTCTTCCCGCAACTGGAACTGTAGCTAAAAATCCCATTAGGTTCCAAACCCTAGTCATTAGTTCTATAGGACCATCTTTTAGGAGAACTAAGGAAGGAGAAAAAGATAGTTCTATGTTTTTTATTATCCCGTAGTGTCTCAGATAGGTCGTATATAAGTCTTGAGTGAAAAATGTCATGGTGTTTATAAACAAAACCCCAACCCCTTCTGCTGGGTTTTCCAAAACGATCTTCCAGCCCTCTTGAACCAAGAGTTTGCCCAGCCCCGGGTCGGTTGTTATGACATCCTCGTCCACGGTGTATTTCTGAGAAAAATCTAGCCTGAGTTGTTTTTGAACCTCGTGGATAGGTTGGCCAGTCTTGAGACTGATTATAGATGGGGCCAAACTCGAATAAACGTTTCTTATTCCCGTTGTCGCGATTGAGGCGGAGCCAAAACGGACGTGGTTTCTTACCAACCAGGGTGAGACGACCATGAAAAAAGTAAAAGTAAACACAAGGAAAGTCATACCAAGTCCGGGGTGAACCATCTTCTTTTTGAACGATTTGACGACAAAAAAACATAACATCACTATGCAGATAAGCACAGAAATATAATAAGTTTCTGGTCTGGTTAATGAGGATAGACCAAGAAGCAAACCAGCCAAAGCGACGTTTTTCCATGTTGGCTCTTGAAAAACTCTAGTTAAGAGGAAAATTCCAGCTGCACCAAGGAATGTTGCGATGGTGTCTGTAAGTAAGGTTGTGCTCAGGTAAATTGAAAGTGGTTCAAAAGCCATCAAAAAAGCAGCAAAATTGGCCGCCCGGTAATTGTTTGAAAGGGCAAATCCAATTTTCCACACAAAGAGAACCGTTAGAGATGCAAGGGTTACTTGTAATAAGAGGAGCGGTACGATTGAACCACTTAGTCCAACCGAGATTGCGATAAGAAAGGGGTAAAATGGGGGAAAGCGACTTCCTGGGATAAAAGGCGCAGCTGTTTCTTGAGAAAAGCCGTGTCCAGAAAGTAGGTTTATTCCTGTTTGGTAAAATCCCCACGAGTCAGACAAAAAGAAACCCTCAGAACCAGAGCCGTTGTAAATTGCGAGTAGTAGCAGCAATCTTATTAACAGGGCCAGGCAAACAATTAAGACCACGCGTTTTATCATATTCAGATTTTAACCCAACACGGCCGGCGGGAAGGATTGATTTTTTTTCGATGGCATGCTTTATTATTGTTATGTTGTCAGTGGTTGTTCCGTTTTATAACGAAGAAAAAACGGTCGGTGAATTGCACCGGGGTATTTTTTCTGCCTTAAGTAATATGGGGGTGGGTTTCGAAATAATCTTTATTGATGATGGTTCTACAGATGACACTTGGGTGGAGATCAAAAAGTTAAACAAGGTGATAGCCGTTCGTCTAAAGAGGAATTTTGGTCAGACGGTTGCTTTGAGCCATGGTTTGGCGCGAGTAAAAAATGAAATTGTTGTGACTATGGATAGCGATCTTGAAAATTTACCCGAAGATATTCCCCGTTTAGTGGCTAAACTAAAGGAAGGCTACGATGTGGTTTGTGGTTGGAGAAAAAACAGGTGGTCTCAAGAGTTTTTCACAAGAAAGCTACCGTCTTATTTTGCCAACCTTTTTATCTCTGTGGTGAGCGGTGTTAATTTACACGATCATGGTTGCGGGTTGAGGGCCTACAAAAGAAAGGTTTTTGAGGATGTCAGTTTCAATGGAGACATGCACAGAATGTTGGCAATATATCTAGGAATAAACGGATCAAAAATAGTTGAAATTCCGGTTTCCTTTGTTCCTAGAAAACACGGGGTTTCGAAGTATGGTCTTTCTCGTACTTTCAAGGTGATCTTGGACATAGTAGCTTTCTTTTTCTTTAAAAAGTTTTCTAACCGACCAATGCATTTCTTTGGATATTTCGGTTTTATAAGCATTGGTTTGGGGTTTTTGGCCTTTCTGTATTCATTATACTTAAAATTTTTTGAAGCAACCCAATTGAACCGCACCCCTCTTCCTGAGCTGGTTGCCATTCTTGTCGTTGTTGGGTTCCAGTTTGTGCTAATGGGGCTTGTGGCAGAATTAATTACTAGGTCTGGGCCCAAAAGTGGTAAAATAAACCAGGATGAAGTTGGAGAAGAAATCCACAATTGATCTCTTGAAAAAAATTCCTCTGGTGAATTTTTTTTGGGAAAAAAGCTTTTTCCATTACCTGTGGACGGGTGGAGTTTTTACGGTTTTAAATATCTTTTTAGTTTGGTTACTAATTGATTTTTTGAAGGTTCCAACCATAGTTTCCACAACCGTTGTAATCGGGGGCTTGTTTGTATTAAGATACGTTTTTTATCGGTGGTTAAAAATTTTGTAAAACCACTAAATACTTAGGAGCAGTGTTTGAAGTGACGATATTGACTATTTGTCTTAGGTGCTATAGTGTTTTTTTGAACAGCAAACAGCTCGTGGAGTTGTTTTGACAAAATGGTTGTTTTTTCCGAAAGGAGGGTTTGTGGACCTTGTTTCAGGTGTTCTGGTCTATTTTCTAACCAAGCTACTGTTTCAGCACTCATTTTCTTTACCAGAACTCGCGATTAGTATCTGTTTTGCGTTTGGGCCTGACCTTGATCTTGTCCCCTTCTTCTTGTTGCGCCGAAGGATGAAGCTTGTGAGCCATTGGATTATTCACTTTCCGCTCCCGTACATTCTGTTTGGTGGGCTGGTGGTCTGGGGGATAACGCGAGAGTGGTTCTTTCTTCTAAACTTTGTTTTTGCGAGCTTGGCACATTTTATCCACGATACGGCAAGTGTGCCTGGGATTAGGTGGCTGTGGCCGCTGTCTCGACAGGCTTATGCCGTTGGCTGTAGCGGTGTGGTTCTGGTGAGTGAGGATGAGAGGCGCCGTTTCTACGATAAAATGGGTGATGGGGCACAACAACGAAGTTTTTTGGACGAGATCAAAATACGAGTGGGTCGGTGGCGACCGACATGGATGCGGCGTGGGTGATTTCGGGAAAAAGAAAGGTAATGCAACACGCGGAGAGTGATCCTTTCCGCGTGTTTTTTCTTGCTGTTTTTTTAAAAATTTGTTTTACTTTGTTTTGTGGGATTGATTTCTTTTTTAAAAAAACTTCCGGTTGATGTTGGACAGGCTGAAAGAAAACACGATTCTGCAGGCAAGCTAATCGCCTTTTCTTTTATTAATAGCGCGAAAAAAGGGGGGCGGGCGCTTGATATTGGTTGTCGAGATGGTTACTGGGCAGAAAAACTTAAGACAAAAGGCTACGACGTTTCCGCCATTGACCTTGAACCTCAGTATGAGTCGGCACTTACTCATGATGTAGAAAAGGGGCTACCCTTTGGTGAAAGGAGTTTTGATGTTGTGTGGTGTACCGAGGTAATAGAGCATTTATACCAGCCTGGGAGTCTCTTAGAAGAAATTCGGAGAGTGTTGCGGCCCGGTGGGATTGCTGTTTTAACTACCCCTAATTCAGGCTGGTGGTTTTATAAAATAGTTAAGCTTTGGGGTTGGACGCCAAAGAAACTACAAAATCCCGATCACAAGCAGTTTTTTACTGAGAAGTATCTAAAGAAAATGGCCCCAGAATATTCTTGTTTTGGCTATTTTCCGTACATTTTATTTTTTCGGAAGATTAAAAGACTTGTTGGTTTTCTTTCGCCCACATTTGTTTTAATTTATGTTCACTTATAGACTAAACTCGGGTTACTTGTTAATGTCTCAAACATGAAAAACGTTTTACGCTCTTTAACCCTAGGGATAATTTTTGTCGTACCGTTTGTACCCCTGATGGTTACCGAGTCTTTATTTTTTCCTTTTATTACCGGTAAGAACTTTGGGTTTCGGATTATTGTAGAAATCCTTGTTGTTTTGTGGCTTATTCTTGCCTTGCGAGATCAGGCTTATCGGCCACGACGTTCAGGAATTCTTTGGGCGGCTATTGCTACGGTGGGCTTTTTAATCCTTGCCACTATTTTTGGTCTTAATCCTTACCGCAGTTTCTGGTCTAACTTTGAGCGCATGGAGGGCCTTATTACCCACCTCCATCTTTTTGCCTACTTCTTGATTTTGATTTCAGTACTTAAAACAGAAAAGCTGTGGTCCTGGTTTGCCCATTCTTCTTTGGTGGCAAATCTAATGGTGGGTGTTTATGCTTCATATCAACTTGCTGACAAATTGCTTATTAATCAAGGTGGTGCGCGCGTGGATGCTACTTTTGGTAATGCCACTTACCTTGCGGTTTATGAGATTTTCCACATTTTTTTACTTGTTTTCTTAATTTTGCGACCGAGATTAAAATCTACCATAACCGGCGTATGGTGGCTTCGGGTTGGATATTTAGCCCTGCTTGTTCTAGACCTTATTTTACTTTACAAGACCGCCACCCGCGGAGCCGTGCTCGGTCTTATTGGAGGGGTATTTCTTTCCGGTCTTCTCATTGGGGTTTTCGAGCGTGATAATCGTTGGATTAAGAAAATGGGTTTGGGGTTTGTGGCCGCAGTAATTGTTCTCGTCGGAGTCTTTTTGGCCTGGCGTGATACTGACTTTGTTCGCGAAAGTCCGGTATTGAGACGTTTCGCCACTATTTCATTGAATGATTCTAACGCCCGTCTTCTCATTTGGAATATGAGTTGGGAGGGCTTCAAAGAGCGGCCAATTCTTGGGTGGGGACCAGAGAATTATCCTCTTGTTTTCAATAAATATTATGATCCGCGAATGTACAACCAAGAACAATGGTTTGACCGTTCACACAACGTAATTTTTGATTGGTTAATTACCGCTGGCATCCTCGGTCTTCTGGCCTATCTTTCACTTTATCTTACTGCGCTTTATTGCTTGTGGCGACGGGCAAGTCCTTTTAGTGTTACCGAAAGATCGTTGTTCACCGGTCTCCTTGCTGCCTATTTCTTCCATAATATTTTTGTTTTCGATAACCTGATTAGTTATTTACTTTTCTTTGCTCTTTTGGCCTATTTCCATGTTCGAAGCGTCGAGAATGTGGGTAGTTCTGTGTGGATCAAGAAAAATTTTTCATATCCCACACAAACCATTGCGTCGGTTGCGGTGGGGATTGTTGTTCTTTTCTGTCTCTATTCTTTTAATCTTAAGCCCATTCTTGCCGGACAAACCCTCATTCAAACACTAAGCACTCAAGACGCTAATCAGAAAATTACTTTACTCGAGAAGGTGTTTACCTACAACACCTTTGTTTCTACTGAAGCAAGTGAGCAAGCGGTTTCTGTGGCTTCCCAGGCCGCAGGGTTCAAAGACCTGCCGGGGGAAATAAAACAAAAATTTGCCACTCTTGCTTTGCAAGAAATTGATAACTCTATCAATCGTGATCCAGAAAATGCTCGGTACCATTTGTTCCGGGGTTCGCTTTTAACCCGCTTTGGTCAGTTTGAAGATGCAGAAAAGAGTCTCCTGAAGGCAAAGGAACTTTCACCCAAGAAACAAACATTGATTTTTGAACTTGGTAATTTGTACTTAGCAAAAGGGGATAACCCCAAGGCTATTGCTATTTTCAAAGAAGCCTTTGAGCTAGAACCTCGCTTTGAAGAGGCGAGACGTGCATACGCTATTGCTGCAATTCTAACGGGCGACAATAAGCTTGCTGACGAAATTATTTCCGGAAGTACAAACCCAAATTTTACCGTTGACGATCGCTTTATTAACGCTTATGCCGCGACTAAGCAGTTTTCTAAACTTTTAACTTTGTGGCAAAAGAAGGTGGAAAATGAGCCAGAAAACGCGCTGTCTCGAACCTCGCTAGCCATGGCTTATTGGGCCAACAATCAGCGCACTAACGCTATCACTGAGTTCCGTAAGGCCGCTGAGCTGGATCCGAAGTTGCAAATAGAAGTTGATAAAACGATTAAGGTGATTCAGGACGGTGTTCGCTTCGACCAAGTTAAATAAACTTATCCACCGCCTGCCGGTGAGGTAGGCTTGACTTCTGTTGGTCATTCTGCTAAGATGCTCGGCGTGAGTGCTGTAGGCCTTTGGCTTAGGTACTAACAAATAAATGTCTTACGTAAGTCCCGCCCTTGTGGCGGGATTTGCGTTTTTTTGACTAAAGTGGCTATAATGAGCACGGTTGTGCCTTTCCGTGGCTAGCGGCCGCACTCATATAAAGACATTTAGTATGGAGTTAGCACTCCGCTAGCCGCGACTTGGCATAACTTTTATTTTCATGCGTTACACTTGGACTTCCGTTGCTATCCTCTTTATTTGGATCTGTGCCTCGATTCTTATGGTTTCAAGCCGTTTGCCGAGCCCGGAGGGTTTTTTTGCGCTTCTTATGATGCTTACAGTCGCTCTGGCCTATATCGGCTTCCGGTCAAAATAAGTGAAGACTTTTCTTCAAGTAAAACGATTTTTCACCCGGCTAGCGCAGATTACTCGGCTTATTTTTCACCTCAGCTTTCGATCGAGAGATCCGCGACCGGTTCGTTTGCGACTCTTTTTCGAACAAACGGGTGGCGCTTTCCTTAAACTCGGCCAGATTCTTTCTCTTCGTTACGACCTTTTACCTGAAGCCTATACCGATCAGCTTCTCCACCTTCTCTCGCGGGTTAAAACTTTGCCGATCGAAAAAATGAAACCGGTTTTCCGAGCAGAGACGGGACATGAACCAGAAGAATTATTTGCCGAATTTGAAGAAACGCCAATTGCTTCAGCTTCCATTTCTCAAGTCTATCGAGCAAGGTTGAAAAGTGGTGAAGTTGTGGCAGTGAAGATTCAGCGGCCAGGAATTGAAGAAGTGTTTGAAACCGACATTGTTCTCGCTTCGTTTTTGGCCCGAGTAATGAGTGTTTTTAGCTTTTTTCGCGCTTGGCAATTGAGAGAGCTTATTCAGGATTTTGCAGAGTGGACGCGGCGGGAACTCGACTTTCGCTTTGAGACTAAGAATGGCGCAGCCCTTCGCGAGTACAGTACAGCGAGTGTTCGCACCGTAATTCCTCGAGTTTACGAAGAATGGACGACAAAGCGCTTGATGGTGAGTGAGTTTTTGGAAGATATTTTCTCCGTTGATACCGTGATGCGCGCCGTGCAAGAAAATCCCGCTTACCGCGACAAGCTGCTTGCCGAACACCAAATTGATCTCAAAGAGATGTCCTATTATTTTATTGCTGACATGATGCGGCAGTATCTCGTTGACGGTTTCTTCCACGCTGATCCTCATCCGGCCAACATTTTCTTTTTACCAAACAATAAACTTGGTTACTTTGATTTTGGAATTATGGGTGAAGCGGGGGAAGAGAGAGTTTATCTTTTACGAATCGTTTATGGCATTCTCAAGCGTGACTTAACTTATGCCAGCCAAAACTTTTTGGGTTTCAGTAAGAGTCTTTTCCGTCGTGAGGCTGAGCTTTTCAAAGATCGAGACAAAGAAGCGTATGAGAAATATCAAAAAGTGATTGAGAAAGTTGAGGAGATTATGGTTGATAACCTGCGACTTGATCTCGAAGAGCTCTTAGCGCCTTGGTACGACGCCGCAAACAAAGGCAATGAAAATCGTACCAACGAGGAAACGATGGCCTATGTGTTTACCCGCATGATGATGCGCACGCGCAAGTACGGCATTAGTTTGCCAAATGCGGCGGCGATCTTCTTCCGCACTTTGGTGATTACTGGTATGGTTGCGTTGCGCCTGGAGCCGTCTTTTGATATTCTCCAAGGATTACAGCGATTCTTTGACGATTATCCACTCTACGAAGCGGAAGAAAAGATTAAAGAAAGAGTTGCCGCTCCGGTGCCAAAAGAGGAAATTGATCCACTTTCTCATCTTTCTTTCGAGCAGTTCTTGGAATTAAAAGAAGAGGAAGAAGATCGTTTACTGATGGCCAAAGAACGGCTTGGTGACCTCATTATGAGTTACGCCGAGAAGTATGAAGAAATTCGCAAACTATTACACTAAATAATTATTATGAAATATCCTTGGACCGCACTTTCGCTCATCATCATCTGGATCGCTACCACCTACATTGTGGTGAAGCAATCGAATTTGGAAGTGAATCGAATTTTATTGATCACGCTCATCGGCACGATCATCATTGCCTTCATCGGATTCCGCACTCCAACGATGGGGAAGTAATTTTTTGCACAAACAAAAATAAAAGTTATCCACATTTTGAGAGAAAAGTTCTTGTGAGGAAAATTTATTTGCGCGATAATTATAAGCGACGATGATAGCAACCAAATATTTTCGGTCGATTGTTATCGTCACGACTTTTTGGAAATAATTTTTCTGTAAATAAAAAAATGGCAAAAAAGAAAAAGAAAGCCGCAAAGAAGACTTCTAAGAAGAAGACTTCAAAGCGAAAGAAGCGATAGTTCGCCGCGGTGAATTAGAAAAAACAGCTCGTCAGAAATGACGGGTTGTTTTTGTCTTAAAATCTGTCACAATACAAGCCCATGTCTTTTTTATCCAAACTCCTTGGTGGTGAGAGTGATCCGGCGCGCGATTACGCGCCATTGGTGGCTCAAATTAACGCTCTAGAGCCCGAACTTCAGAAATTGAGCAATGATGAACTAAAGGCGAAAACGGCTGATTTTAAGGCGCGCTTAGCATCCGGTGCTACGCTCGATGACCTTTTGCCGGAGGCCTTTGCCGCGGTGCGCGAAGCGGCTCGACGCACGCTTGGTCAGCGTCACTACGATGTGCAACTCATCGGTGGCGCGATTTTACATAAGGGAACGATTGCTGAAATGAAAACCGGTGAAGGTAAAACACTCGTGGCGACCTTGCCCGTGTATCTCAATGCGCTCACCGGCCAGGGCGTGCACGTGATTACTGTTAACGATTATCTCTCGAGTCGCGACGGCGCGTGGATGGGTCAAGTCTACGATGCGCTTGGTCTCACGCTTGGTATCATCAATCACGAAACGTCGTACCTCTATGATCCGAGTCATAAAGAGCTGGATGCTGAGCGCGATACTACCGGTAGTTTCAAAGTAGTTCATGAATTTTTGCGTCCTGTCTCGCGTCGCGAGGCGTATGCCGCCGATATTACCTATGGTACCAATAATGAATTTGGTTTCGACTATCTGCGCGACAATTTGGCGCAGACTAAGGATCGCGTGGTGCAAAGATTCGAACATAATTTTGCTATCGTTGACGAAGTTGACTCGATTCTTATTGATGAAGCGCGCACGCCGCTGATTATCTCCGCGCCGGTGGCCGAGAGCGAGAGTTTGTACGTTACTTTTACGCAAATTGCAGCTCAACTTGAGCCGGAAGTGGATTACGAAGTGGATGAGAAAACGCGTCAGGTGGCGGTGAAGGAATCGGGGATTGAGAAGGCGGAGAAATTGATGGGGATTGAGAACTTTTATACCGAAGGTGGGGTGAAGTATGCCTTCCATCTCGAGACTGCTCTGCGGGCCAAGGCGCATTATCTCCGCGATCGCGAATATGTGGTCAAGGGTGGCGAGGTGATCATTGTTGATGAGTTTACGGGGCGCTTGCAGCCCGGCCGACGCTGGAGTGAAGGCTTGCATCAAGCGGTGGAGGCTAAGGAAGCCGTGCGCGTGCGCGAGGAAAGTAAGACCTTCGCCAGCATTACCTATCAAAATTATTTTAAATTATACAAAAAGTTAAGCGGCATGACGGGTACGGCGCTGACCTCGAAGGAAGAATTCCAGAAAGTGTATGGTCTCGATACCATTGCGGTACCTACACATCGCGCCAGTGCTCGGGCAGATAAAAATGATCTGATTTTCCAGACCGAAAACGGCAAGATGAAGGCCGTGGCTCGCGAGATTAAGAAAATTCACGACACTGGTCAACCAGTGCTCGTGGGTACCGTTTCGATTGAGAAAAATGAGCTTGTTTCTGCTCACCTTAAGTCGGCCGGCGTGCCTCACGAGGTCTTGAACGCCAAGAATCATGAGCAAGAAGGCGCGATTATTGCCGGCGCCGGGAAGAAGGGTAGTGTGGTGGTGGCGACGAACATGGCGGGTCGCGGTGTGGATATTAAGCTCGGTGGACCGCTCTCCACGCCAGAGGAAGCGGAAGAAATTAAGAAGCTCGGCGGGCTCTTCGTCCTCGGTACCGAGCGTCACGATGCGCGGCGGATTGATAATCAGTTGCGTGGTCGTGCTGGTCGGCAGGGTGATCCGGGTGCTACCCAATTTTTCATCTCGCTTGAAGATAGTTTGGCGCGGATTTTCGCTTCCGATCGCATTAAGGGGATGATGGGACGTTTTGGCATTCCGGAAGATGAGGCGATTGAGAACCGGCTGGTGACGCGCGCCATCGAGAGCGCGCAAGCGAAGATCGAAGGTCTTAATCTAGATTCCCGTCGCTACTTACTTGAGTACGACAGTGTCTTGAATCAACATCGCACCACGATTTATGCCCGCCGCCGGCAAATTCTTTTCGGCGACGACGCCGCGATTGAGCAACTTATTACCGATGCGGTGGCAAACGCGAAGCTTACGCCAGAAGACCAAGCTGATTTTGATACGAAGCTTGCTAGTAAACGTGAGAAATTTGGTCCGGAATTTCTTAATCTTGTGCGTCGCTTGGCTCTTCAAGCCGTCGATCACCTCTGGGTAGATCACCTTGAGTCAATGGATTATCTCAAGCAGAGTGTGCGCCTGCGCGCTTACGGTCAGCGCGATCCGTTTATTGAATATAAAAAAGAAGGTCTCGCGATGTTCCGCATGCTCGAGCTGCATTGGGCGCGTGGCCTTCTCGGCGCCATCGCCTCGCTCGGCGACCAAGCCGCGCCCGCTCCCGCGCCACGACTTCAGACCACCACCCAAGCGATCAACGTTATTACTTCTAAAAATCAAGCCAAAAACGAACCCACCGTCGGCCGCAACGACCCCTGTCCTTGTGGTTCCGGTAAGAAGTTTAAAAAGTGTCATGGGGCTAATGCATGAGAGAAATCGAAATCAAATTGAGAGTAGATAATTTGGAAGAAGTTGCAAGTTTGCTCTTGGCGCGTGGTTGCGAACTTTCTTCACCTTTTCATCAGCATGACGTCACTTATACCAAGGGTGGAAGCACGGCTGAGTGGCAGGCATCGAAGGAGGGGCACACCGTGATGCGAATTAGACGTCTCGCGAACGGGACGCTCCTCGCTTATAAAGAGCAAAAACTTGGCGAAATGGACAATATTGAACACGAAACCGAAGTTGGAGACGCTGATACCGCTCATCAAATTCTTCTCGCCCTAGGTTTTGTCCCTGGGGTAGAAGTGAAAAAGCTTCGCCGGAAAGGGAAATTGGGAGAATATGAAATTTGTTTAGACGAAGTTGAGGGACTGGGAACCTTTATCGAACTTGAGAAGCTTGCTCCAGAAGAGGTTGATGCTGAATTGGTGCGAGAGGAACTTTTTGCCACCTTAGAATCCCTTGGCCTTTCTCGCGACCGTGAAGAAAAACGTGGCTACGATACTCAGGTTTTTCAAAAATTACAGGGAAAATGAAACTATGACCGAAAAAATTAAACTCGGAACTTACGAACACTTTAAAGGTAAGCAGTATAGGGTGATTGGTGTAGCTAAAAACAGTGAGAATATCGAAGAAGAATTTGTGGTATATCAGGCGCTGTATGGTGAAAAGATGTTGTGGATTCGCCCTGTCGCAATGTTTTTAGAAAACGTTGATAAGCCGGAATACAAAGGTCCGCGATTCAAATATGTCGGAGAATAAAGAAAATTTAACTTGGGACCTCTCGCCACTTTTTGCTGGTGACGATGATCCGAAGATTGAGGAAGCGAAGGCGGCAGCTAAAGCCGCGACGGAAGCGTTTGTGAAGAAGTGGAAAGACAGGGAAGATTATTTAAGCGACCCGGCAATTTTAAAAGAAGCGCTTGATGAATACGAGAATTGGCAGAGAAATCATGGCTACGCTTCGGCTGTGGGCTTCTATTTTTTTCTCCGACACTCTACCGACCAAAATAATTCTAGTCTAAAGGCCAAGAATCAACTTAGCCATGACCTTGCGGTTAATTTGGCCAATAAGATCCAGTTTTTCTTGCTGCGAATAGCTAAAATCCCTGAAGGTGAGCAATCAAAATTCCTAAATTATTCTGATCTAGGGCCGTATAAACATCTTTTGGAGCGCCTCTTTGCTGAAGCCAAGCACACCTTATCGGAAGCAGAAGAAAAGATTTTAAACCTCAAGGGTGATCCTGCTCACGGTGCCTGGAAGCGTATGACCGAGAGTTTCCTCGCTAAGGAGGAGCGTGATGGTAAAAATTTGGCAGAACTAATGAGTTTAGTTGATAGTGAGGACTCGGCGGCGAGAGATCAAGCCGCCGCGTTCCTTAATGATATTTTTCTTAAACATCTAGACACCGGCGAGGCCGAGCTTAATGCCATTTTGCAAAACAAGAAAGTTGATGATGACCTCAGAGGCTTTACTAGGCCTGATGCTTCTCGTCATCTCTCGGACGACATGGATTCGGAGGTGGTTGACGCTATGCTTGAAGCGGTGTCTTCGCGTTTTGACCTTTCTGCCCGGTATTACGAGCTTAAGGCCAAACTTTTTGCCGTACCGCGCCTGAAATACCATGAAAGAAATATTTCTTATGGCAAACTCAATCAGAAATATCCTTTTGCTGAAAGTGTTGCTTTGGTGGGGCGAGTTTTGGAACGGCTTGATCCCAAATTTAACCATATTTTCCAACGTTTTTTGGCCAAGCGCCAACTCGATGTTTACCCTAAGAAGGGGAAAGACGATGGCGCGTATTGTGCTTACGAACTCTTAATTAATCCAACCTATATTTTACTCAACCACACCGAGAGGTTTAGGGACGTGAAGACTCTAGCTCATGAAGTCGGTCATGGCATTAATCATGAGCTCAACCGTGAGACGGCAAATGCTTTAAACTTCGGCACGCCCTTGTCTACGGCTGAGGTGGCGAGCACCTTCATGGAAGATTTTGTGCTTGAGGAGTTAATTGCAACTGCGGATGAAGAAATGCGTCTCGCCATCATGATGATGAGGTTAAATAGTGAGGTTTCCACAATTTTTCGCCAGGTTGCTTGCTATCGTTTCGAGCAAGAGCTACATCGCGAAACACGGGCGCAAGGTTATTTGCCCAAAGAGAAAATTGGCGAAGTTTTCCAGAAACACATGAGAAGTTACATGGGTGAAGCGGTGGAGCAATCGTCAGGAGCCGAGAACTGGTGGTTGTATTGGAGTCATATTCGAAATTTTTTCTATGTTTATAGTTACGCGAGCGGTTTATTAATTTCAAAAGCCATGCAAAAAGCGGTGCGGATCGACAAGAAATTTATCGAGAAAGTGAAAGAATTTCTCTCCGCTGGACTTTCTGATTCACCCAAGAATTTGTTTGCGAAAATGGGGATTGATATTACTAAACCGGAGTTCTGGCGGGAGGGGTTAATGGAGATAGAAATGCTTCTTGACGAGACCGAAAAGCTGGCCCGCAAACTTAAGAAGATTTAACTCGAACTTATCCCCATTTGTTAGGATTTTTTCTCGGTAAAAGAGCTTAGTTTTTTGCTATAATTTAGGTCACAACTGAATATTGATGAAGAGGTTTTTAGCCAAGAATATTTTTCTGTGTTTGGCAATCTGCGTCTTCGCTCTCGTGCTTACTCTTTTTCCGAGCAGGCAACTTTTTGCTGCTCCAAATTTACAAATTAATTATCAAGGCAAGCTTACAGACTCAAGCGATGTGGCTGTTGCTGACGGTAATTACAGCATCGTTTTCCGCCTTTATACCGTAGCGAGCGGCGGATCAAATATTTGGAGTGAGACTCAAACTGTGGCCGTAACCAACGGTCTTTTCAGTGTAATGCTTGGCACAACCACCAGTCTTGCGGCAATCGACTTCAATCAAACCCTTTATCTTGGGGTAAATGTGGCCGCCGATGGCGAAATGACTCCACGAAAAGTTTTTGGCACGGTGCCAGCCGCTTTCGCTTCCACTTTTGTCAGCGGCTCAACCTCCACCCCATCATCTTTTGGCACCACCACGCCCATTGCTAATACTCAAGTAACCATTGAGGCCACCTCAACGACCGCGATTCCGTTAAATATTAGAGCAAACGCTAGTCAATCAGCGAACTTGTTCCAAATTCAAAACGCCTCAGCATCCAATCTTCTTTATGTTAATTCTTCTGGTGGTTTGTTCGCCTCTTCCACCCTTCAAGTTACTGGCAATAGCACCTTTTATTCCTCAATCACTGGAACAAGTTTGACCCTTAGCGCCACCGGCACCGCCGCCTCCCTTGGTGTGGGTACTACCACTCCTTGGGGGCGCTTCTCAGTGGAGCTAGATACTTATAATCCCGCTTTTGTGGTTTCTAACCAAGGTTCTTCAACGCCAACGCTTTACATCGGTGGTGTAAACCAGAATGGCAATATCGGCATTGGCACCACGACACCAAGCGAGAAGCTCGCCCTCTATGATGGTAATTTCCTCCAATCACCAGGTAATCCGCGTCTTGTTGGAACAATAACGAGCAGCAATACCAACATGAACGATGTGGCTGTGCAGGGAAAATATGCCTACGCAATTAGCGGCACAAGCCGGCTCTATGTTTACGATGTGTCTAATTCTGCGTCCCCGGCGCTTGTTGGTTCTTCCGCCGCTTTGGCTGGAGATGCTGTGGTTGTGGCTGGGCGTTATGCGTATACAGTCGATGCATCGGGGGGCACTTTTAGAATCTTTGATGTTTATAATCCAAGTAACCCCGTTCTTGTTTCTTCTCTTTCTACTGGTGCTTTTTCTTCACCGCGGGATCTTGTGGTTTCTGGTTCCTATGCTTATGTTGGGGCTTCTGGTGGACTTATGATTATCAACGTAGGGAACCCCGGAAAACCAGTTACTGTTGCTACGGCCGCCGCCGGTGCCGACATTGATAATGTGAGAATCCAGGGTAATTATGTTTACCTTTACGATGATGGTTCTGGGGGAACAAACATTATTGATGTTTCTAACCCAACTAATCCATCGTACATTACTCAGATCGGCACAGCTTCAACCCACGATGTTTCAGGGCGTTATTTTTATGTCGCGGACGATGTTAGCCAGCAATTCCAGATTTATGATATCTCTAATCCCGCTTCTGCTTCTTTGGTTGGTTCGATAAGTAGTGCCGTAAGTTCAACAGCGCACAACGGAGAACTCATTGTGGCTGGTCGTTACGTTTACCTTGCTGACCCTGGTAATGACACGATAAAAGTTTTTGACGTGGCTTCCTCCACGGCCCCGGTTCTTGTTGGCTCAACCAGCGTCACTGGAACTGATTCCCTATCTCTCGCGGTGGCGGGGCGCCATCTCTATGTTCTCAACGACAACTCCGCTGCCAATACCAGCCTTTCCATTTTTGATATTTCCGGTGTTGAAGCCGCTTCGCTTACGGCGCACTCTCTTGAAGCGGGTCGTCTGCAAGTTCGAGAATCGGCCGCCATTCAAGGTTCACTTTCTGTTAGCACTTCGCTACAAGTTGGAACCGGCGGCATCTTCAGTGCCGGACCAATTGCTGTTAGTGTGGCCTCTTCTACCGAGGGTAGCCCCGTTTCGGCCTCCTTCCAGGGTCGAGTTTCAATAGGCACTTCAACCCCGTCTTCAATTTTAACTATTTGGGGGCAAAGTACTGGCTCGACCCCTAATCTCATTATTGCCAATAGCGCTTCCACCACTCTGTTCACGGTTTTAGACAGTGGTAATGTCGGCATCGGCACTACCTCTCCTTACGCTAAGCTGTCGGTGTTAGGAGAAACAGTGTCGACTTATTTTACCGCCACCTCTACTACGGCAACATCTACCTTCGCTGGCGGTTTAAGTGTGGGTACTAATTCTAGTGTTGCCAATTTTACTTTGTCTAATGCAATTGACAATAGTTTTCCTGTCGCTTTTATCTACCGCAGTGATTCTGGGCAAGATGTTGGCATTGACGAGGAACTTGGGGCGATTTATTTCGATAGTAATGATGGTGGAGTAAGTTCCGTTGACGCTTCTGTCGTTCTAAAAAGTTTTGCTTCTGGTGGCCACACCACAACCAGAAAAGGTGGGTATTTCACTATTTCAACCAAGCCATACGGAGCGTCAAATAATGCTTCTGCTGCTACCGAGAGGTTTAGAATTACTGATACTGGCAGTGTTGGTATCGGCACTACCTCTCCTTACGCTAAACTTTCAGTGGTTGGTCCGGTCGTTGCCGAATATTTTCATGCTACTTCTACTACCGCCACCTCCACTTTCAGTGGGGCTATCGCCTTGCCTGCCACCACGGCTGCTGGCGCCGGAGTCGTTACTGTTGCTGGGACAAGGTTTTTGCATAATTACGGTACGGGTAGTGTGTTTTTGGGCTCCGAGGCCGGGAATCTTACTAGTAGCGGTTTTGGGCAAAACGTTGGTGTTGGTTACCAGTCCCTAACCCAAGTAACTACAGGATATCAAAACACTGCCGTTGGCTATGATTCCATGTCTGGAATTTCTACCCATCAGGGGAATACGGCAATTGGTACCGGATCAATGAGTGGTTATACCGGGTCTGGTAGTGTTGCCGTTGGCTTGTCGGCCCTCTCCTCTGCTTCTGGTAACAACAACATAGCGATTGGTTCTACTTCGCTTAATTCTAATTCGGGGACTAATAATATTGGTCTCGGTACTAGTATTTTTACTACCAACACAGGCTCCTACAATATTGGTTTGGGAGAAAACGTGTTGGACACTAATTCCGGCTCTAGAAACATTGCCATCGATGGCCTTGTTACTGGTTTTGGAAACAGTGGTTCTTATAACCTTGCTCTTGGTGAGGGCTCTCTTAGCACTTCTGCTACACAGTCAGGTTCCTTCAATATCGCCTTGGGGGCAAACGCACTAAACGCAAACACAAGTGGCGCGAGCTCTACGGCCATTGGTTACTACGCCCTTGGGGCCAACACCACGGGTGCCTCCAGTACGGCTGTGGGTATTAATGCCGGTCGAATCAACACCACCGGTAGCAAACTTACCTTTCTCGGCGCAAACTCGGGCTATACCGGTTCTTCTGACGGTCTCACCAATGCCACGGCTATTGGCTTCAACGCGCAAGTTACGCGGAGTAATAGTGTAATTCTTGGTGGCACCGGCTCCGATCAGGTTAATGTTGGTATCGGCACCACTTCTCCTTACGCTCGACTCTCGGTGGTTGGGGAAACTGTTTCTAGTTATTTTACAGCCACATCAACGAGCAACAATTCTTCCTTTGCTGGTAATGTCGGCGTCGGTACCACCTCACCTTATGCCAATTTGTCAGTTTCTACTTCTGATACTACCGATGATATCGCGGTTATTTACGGTTCCTCCCTTACCACTGGCTCTGCTCTTGTGCTCAACGGTCCCTCCGATGCCACGGCGGGGGTTACCGATTCTTTGTTTAAGGTGAGCGGGGATGTTGGCACCACTACCAGCACTGGACTTATAAGTTCCAACGCCATATTCGACAACAACTCCAACTATTCTACTTCAATTAACATTTTTGCTTCTACTACGAACACCATGTCCGGTGCAACCAACGTCGGGTCGGGCGCCTACGGTATTTATAATTCCATAAATTCTACGGCCACAGACTACCCAAGTCTCGCCGTTATTAGACAGTACGGCATATTTAGTTCTAGTACCAAGTATGTTGATGATGATTCTGTTAATTTTAATAATTACGCTGTTTATGGTACAGCCACTAACCTAAACGAAAGTGGTGGCAATCCTTATGCTTATGGCGGTTACTTTACCGCTCTCAACGATACGGGCGGCACTGAATCTCGGGCATATGGTGTTTATGCTGATGGCTCTGGTGGGGACACAAATTACGGTCTTTATGCCGTGGCTTCCGGTGCCGGTAGCAATAATTATGCTATCTATGCTACTGCCTCCGACGCTACCAACAATTATGCTGGCTATTTCAATGCCGGAAATGTTTATGTAAATAGTGGCAACCTTGGAGTCGGCACTAGTTCACCGTGGCGGAAGTTGTCGGTAGACGGGACGGTTGGCTTTGCTAATTTAACCACCAATGTGGGTGCAGCAGCCGCTTCTCTTTGCCTGTCTTCTACTAATGAGGTTACCCGAAACACAGAGAACGAAACTTGCCTTACTTCTTCAGAGCGCTATAAACACAACATTGAGTCTTTGGCGGCCGGGTCCGCTCTAGAGACCTTGCTTCAGTTGCGTCCTGTTACTTTTGAATACAACAATGCTCCCGGAACAAGATATGGTCTCATTGCCGAAGAGGTTGAAGATGTTGATGACTTGCTTGTCAGTTACGACGATGAGGGTTTGGCTCATGGTGTTCGCTATGTGACCATGGTCCCTCTCCTTACTCAAGCAATCCAAGAACTTTCAGCTCGTTTGGATGAGAATATTGCTGGGGGTCAGATTAATCCAGTAATTATGAGTAGTAACTTTGACCCAGACAACCTGGTTGCCCTACGTCAGGCTGCTGGGAATTGGAGCCTTGATGAGAATGGTTTGTTGTTTGTGAAAGAGGTTCATGCGGAGAAGTTGTGTCTTGGTGACGTGTGTGTAGATGAGAGTGATTTGCGTTCGCTCTTGCGCAAGAATGATTTACTCGATGAAGATAACGAGAATCATGGTGGTAACAACGAAGAGGAGGAACCTGAACAGAATGAAGATATTGATGATGAAGAAAATGATGAGGAGGAACCAACAGAAAACGAAGAAGAAAATCAAGATGAACCAGAAGTGATCGAAGAACCAGAGGTAACAGAAGAACCGGCCGATGATCCGCCGGCAGAAGATGAGACTCCGAGCGAACCAGATCCGGAGCCTGAACCAGAACCTGAGCCCGAGTTGCCGGAAGGAGACGGTGGGGTATAATATCAGCAGTAATAAATTATTCAAATAACTATGAATGATATGAACATAAAACAATTACCAGCCTTGTTTGTTACGGCGGGCTTACTAATTTTGGTTATTTTTTCGGTCGGAAGAGCTTCTAGTCCTATCCCAGAAGATTCCCCCTATGGGGCGGCCGTTTCTGAAATAAACGCATCCAATAAAGACGTGCTTTCTCCGGCCAATTATTCATACTTACCGCCGGGCACAAACAATCAAACTTTGCGTCACAATGGTCGTGGATGGGTCAGTTCTAGTAATCTTTCTAATGACGGTAGAAATGTTTCTTTGACAGGGAACTTGTTTCTTCCTAATACGACCACTGATGGCGAGGGAACGGATCTTTCCGGTGTAATCAAGGTGGGTGGTAGCCGGTTTCTTCATTCTTACGGATCAGAAAACACTTTTTTGGGTATAAATGCTGGAAATTTTGGCATGGTTGGTGGCGGAAATACCGCCATTGGAACCAATGTTTTGTCCCAAAACAATTTTGGTGGTAGTAATACGGCGGTCGGGGCCCTTTCTTTGAGTGAAACTTCGGGCGGGGACAGGAACTCAGCCTTTGGATATCGCGCCTTGAAAAAAACTGGTGGTTTAGCCAATTCTGCGTTTGGTGCTTATGTCATGGAATCAAATGTGACCGGTAGCGAAAACACCGCCATGGGTGAACGTGCTTTGTATTTAAATGTTAACGGCAGTGGAAACACCGCTGTAGGTAAAAGGTCCTTGAATGTAAATTTGGGGGATATGAATACTGCCGTCGGTCATCATTCTGGGCTATCCAATAATGGGGGAAGTAAAAATACTTTTTTGGGCTATGGAGCAGGGGCTAGCTCTGCTTCTAACCTAATAAACGCCACAGCAATTGGTTACAACGCTCAGGTTGAGCAGAACAACACTCTTGTGTTGGGTGGAACCAGTGAAGATGCGGTGAAGGTTGGTATCGGCACCGCTGTACCTAGAGCCGAACTTGATGTGGTGGGAGAAGTAAGGATTTCTAGTGTTAGTGGTGATGGAACAGGGAAGTTGCTTTGTGTGAAGCCGGAGGGAACAATCGGCACATGTTCTAATGCTCCAGACACAAGCGGTTCCTGCTCCTGTAATTAGATTCGTTTTTTAACCCAAAAATAAAATGATGGAAAACAAGCAAATGTTACCAGGCGTAGATGCACCACAAGGCAAAGTTCTTTTTCTCTTTATTTTGCTTTTCGTTCTCATTCTTGGTACCGGTTTTCTGTTTTCTTCGAAAGGCGGTCAAACTGAAGTGGTGGCGGAGGTGGCGGCAGCCAACTTGTCTTTAAATAAGACAGTAGAAGAGGAAAGGGAGTTTTCGGACGAAGAAAAAACCTTAATTGAAATAAGTGGTCAACTTGGAGCAGAAGTTAAGAAAACACAGGAGCTTTCAGCGGGTTCTCCTGATAAGAAGGCGGGGGAGAGAGTTGTTGCTGACATGGAGGCAAAGCGTAGAACCCTAATAGACAGTTTGGCGGACAATCTTTCACCAGAAGCCATGTTTGCCGTGGCAGACAAAGAAGTGGATGAGGAGGAAATAATTTCTGGCCGGCTTAGCGTGACCTACTTTGATGATTTTGATAATAATGGTGAAAGTAAGTACGTCTACAAGCTAAAACAAGCCGGGAAGGATCCAATAGAATTAGCCACCATTGTTCCTCTAAAGGCTGAAGCTGGGTCAACGGTAAGATTGGAAGGATACTATTTCGGAGATCGTTTTTTTGTTGACCCTCGTCTTGATGATCCGATCATTTCTCAACCGATAACCAATCTTGGGGCCACAGGGGCGCAAAAAACCCTTGCCATCTTGGTAAACTTCGAAGACACGGGACCAGTACCATTCCCCGCAGAAAATGCTCAGGGACTTATTTTCGGGGGTCAATTTGCTCAGTTTTTTCAAGAACAGTCTTATGGTCGCATTAGCTTCGATGGAAGTGTGGTTGGTTGGTTAACTTTGCCTCGCGCCAGTGATTGCGAGTGGCCAACCTTTGGTGATGGCGGTGAACTAGATAATATGGTTCTCGCGGCTGTTCCAAACATCGGTGTTTATAACCGAATTATTATTTTGTCTGATCATAACTGTGTGAACTCCGGTTTTTCAACCATTGGTAAGGATTTCATTCAATTGGGTAATCAGGAATACCACTTTTCCGTGGCTCAAATTGGGCATCTTACTACTTATGACCAGCCCTCTGTTTGGGGTACGCAACCTTTTCCTTGGACCAACTTGGACTACTTACTAAGCCATGAGATGGGTCACAGCCTCGGTCTTTACCACGCTAACGGATTAGATTGCCATGAGAGCGCTCTTTACGGTGAGAATTGTGAAAATGTTGAGTATGGCAATCTTTATGATGTTATGGGGGTGGAGGGTTATTCACTCCACTTCAGTAGTTTTTATAAAGAACGGTTGGGTTGGATCAAGCCGTCGGAGATTTTGACTGTTGACAGGTCTGGTAATTACAAAATAAACAACCTTGAATCTCTGGCTGGTTACAAGGCGGCAAAACTGAAGGTCCAGGGCCACAATCGCTACCCTTTTTACCTTGAGGCAAGAAGGCCGACCGGGTTTAATGCTAATCTGGGTGACTCTTCTTTCGTCGGCACTCAATCAGGCTTATTTGTTACTAAGATTATTTCCGACTCAAATCTGTATGAGAATTTTCCCAACTCAATTTTGGCGTACTTATTAGACCTAAGCCCCACCAGCGCAAGTTGGAATCAAGACATTGAGAACCCCGTTCTAAATAGTTCAATTGGCTTGGTAGATAAGGCCGAAGGTTTCAAAGTTGGCCCCGTCAGACAGGTTGTTGGAAATCAGGTTATCTTTTCCGTTAGTGTGGGTAATCCGGTTTGCGTTAGAAACAAAGCTTCTTTGGATGATTTTACTTTCGTTAATAATTTTGCGGCAGGTTCTGAGGGCTTCCTTGAGTTTTCGTTTAGAAACAGAGACTCTTTCTTGTGTGGTGAAGGAGAGTTCGGGGTAGATGTTGATTACCCTGTTGGCTGGTCAATCTCTAATCTTGATTCCAAGGTTGTTTTGGGTGCTGACCAACTTTCCTTCCAAGAGCCAATCTTTCAGGTACCGCCAGACACCGTTCCTGGTACTTACAACTTTATTATTAGGGTAACCAATCTTTCGAATAGTTTGGTAAGCACTCTTAATGTTCCCGTTACGGTTTATACAGCTCCCCAGGCCATGTCCCTCTCTCCAGAGTCTGCTCCAAGTGGTACAACGGTGTTTTTGAACGGTGTTGGTATACCAGAGACTGGTGCTTATGTGGTTTTCGAAAACGATCAGGTTTACGCTGGAACCATTGCCCCGGCAATGAGCGATTCCCAGTTAAAAGTTGTGGTTCCGGAAAACGGTTTCGGAGGTGAATGTCAGTGTGAGATACCTCTACCATCGGGAGAATATACTGTCAAATTCTCTGCTAGTGGCGTTTGGAGCAATCAAATTCCTTTTACTGTAGAGGAAGGTGATTAAAAAGACATACGGCTTAAAATAAGGCTTTGTCCTTTATAAACTACCCTCTGGCGGCTCACCATCGGGGGTAGTTTCCTTGCCATTTGGGAGGGATTCTGGTAGTTATTAAGTCCAGGTTCTGATCCTTTTACTCGTCCATATGCCTGTAAGGCTTTTGGCGGGGGCAATAGTTCCTTGAAAACGACTCTTTTGAGTTTTCGTATCTTCGTTTGTATTTAGCTAAAACAAGTTATGAATATCAAAAGAGCGCTCAGCTTGGGCTCCGCCAGCTGGCGGATTGCCCTGGTGCTACAAGTCCTTACCATAGGGCTTCTTTTTGGTATTAGTCGCGTAGATTTGGTTTATGCAGAAGATCCGAATATAGCAATTAGTGATGAGTTCACCGGTTCGGTGGCCAATAATCAAGGTGGAAATGATGAAGGCCACTTCACTACCCAGAGCGATAACGACTCTTCTTTTGGTAATGAGGGTTCGTTTACGACCGGTGCCGGCGACGATCAGGTTGGGGGTGAAAACAGCTTCACCACTCTTTCTGACGGTGGCAACGGTGGTGGGGGTAATGGTGGAGGAGGAGGTGGTGGGGGCGGCGGAGGCGGTAATGGCCGACGCAATACTGAAGCCGGAGGATCTTCCGAAGAAGTGGCAGTACCGGCAAGTTGTAACCCTTATATCACCAAGTTCATCCAATTTGGCGCGCAGAATGACCGGGCAGAAGTGATTAAGCTCCAGGTCTTCCTTAGGGAGTATGAGGGAGCAAACATCTTCGCCACCGGCTTCTACGACACTCTCACTCGAGACGCGGTCAAGGCCTTCCAAGCTAAGTACACCAAAGACGTGCTCAACCCTTGGGGTCACTCTACGCCGACGGGTTATGTGTACTTCATGACCACTTGGACCATCAACAACATTGTCTGTAACCGCGACACGGCCAATAGTTTCGACATGCGTGGTTTCCTCGACAAGAGGGTGGCCGCCGCAACGCAAACCACGGTTCCAGCTCAGGTGGCAACCCCGATGCCCGTCTTGCCCGCTACCAGCACTCCAGCTCTGGCTACAACCACGGTGCAAATCCCTGCCACCACAACCACTTCTACTAACCCCTTTTTATCCTGCGCTATTTGTCAGGAGATTCTTGAGCGTGGGGATTGGTATTGGATCATAATTTTAATACTTGTATTGATCGCAATTTATTCATGGTTAAGGAATCGACAGTCGAAACAAAAGGCTACGGAGGTTGACATTCCACCTCCCAAGAGTTAAAAAGTAGGAGGATTTTGTTGTATCACCTAGGGTTAGGCGATACTTTGTCATAGGGTTTAACTGCTTCCAAAGAGGGGGCAAAGGAGGTGCTAAATGCACAGGAAAATGGTTGGGTGGTTTTGTCTGGCTGTTGCTGGGTGCGGTCCCGTGTTCACGCCCTACATTGGTCCCGAGGCGGGGAATATTGACGTGAATAATGTGCAGGCCAATGAGGTGAACGCCGGCACGGGCAACTTTGACCACTTGAACGTTGGCGGCGTAGCGGTGATTCCTGGCGAACAACCACCCGGTCACCCTGGACCGACTGTACCCACAGCCTCTCTCGTTGTTGAAGAGGGAAAGTACGCTGACGGCGATACGGTTAATGCCACCTTCACTCTGACCGCGCCCGCGAGTTCAAGTCGAGACTGGTTGATATCTTGTCCATTCTTGAACCGGAACGTTTTCGAGCTTGACGATGGGGAAGAGGATGAACAGTCTCATGACGTGATGTTGGCAGCCGGGCAGACTCAGGAAAGTTTCGAGTTCGAGTTTGAACTCGACCTCGCAAATGAAATCCTGGCGGGTGAAGTGGACCTGCAGTGTCGGGCATTCCAGCTCGATGATGAAGGTCACCCGATCAACGCGACAAATTGCACCGTCCAGTGCCCAAGCGCCGTTGCTTGGTTCGAGATCGAACCATAGAACTGGCCAAAAGCACCTTAGTTTGGAAAATAAAGACCCCGTTGCTCAAAAGGCGACGGGGCTCTTCTTTTACCTGTCAGACTTGACAGGATTTACAGGGTATGCTAATAATAGGGGCAGACGGAAAAGGTGCGCAGTTCAAATGTTGAATTTGTGGCTTATTTCCGAAGGTTTCCTGAGTGGGAGAATCTTATGATTCGCACGGTATGTACATTGTTTTCGGTACTATTTCTTGGTTCAATGACGTTCTGGAGTGGAGGCTGCGGCGCAGTCGCAGAAGCGAGCGGAGACCAACAAGCGTTGGTTGAGAACACCGGCCAAGAGCAGGACTCGCCGCCGAGTGACGAGCAAGGCCTTACCACCGAAAGTTCCGCCAAGGGCGGCTACGGGGAAGAGGAAGAGTTCGAGACCTCGGTCAACGATCTTGTTGCCGTCGATAATGAGAACGACGGTGATGGCAACGAGATTGCACAGCGCTGGGTTTACGCCCTACCGCTCGAGATCGATTATCGAACTAACGGCAACCTGCAGTGCGGATACACGTCGCAATACGTTCCGTACGAGGGGTTCGAAGTCTTTTCCCTGATCCTTGACGGCGGCGCATTTCCGGACGACACCGCAGACTATTGGGTTCGATGGATTTTCCAAGACGGAAGCATTGAATCTGGTCGTTTGAGCGAAGTCCGCGCAATGCGAGTCAGCCTAGCCGAAGAAGGAATCATTCAGGTTTTCGTCAGCGACGACATCAAGGCGAAGAGCGAAGACGAAATCGCTGAGTGGCAGCAACTAACCCTGGCCGAAATCTCGTATGAGAACTGGGGTTGGGGCGGCAAGGGCTGATATAACCAAGGTCCCCAATTCGTGAAATAGAACCAATTACACAAGATGCCCCCGACTGGCGAAAGCTAGCTCGGGGGTATTGTAATTTTTGGGCTGATGTGGTAGTCATATCTATATGCAATCGAAATTAAGAGCGTTTACGTCTCTCGGCCTTATTTTTAGCCTAATTTTGGCGGTTTTTCCTTTTAATATTAACCTCGCTCGAGCGGAAGATTTAACGGTTAATGTTACTTCCCCGGATGACGGAGCAAGTTTTGACATCGGAGAATCAATCAATTTCTCCTCGAGCTTTGGTGGCGGGGTTGCCCCGTTTGGCTTCGTTTGGGATTTCGGCGATGACACCAGCGCTTTGAGTCAAAATTATAGTAAAACCTATTCGGAAGCTGGTTCTTATACGGCCACGATTACTGTTACTGATGCTTTAGAGAACCAAGCCACTGCTTCGGTTGATGTTACGATTAATGGCGCTGAAGAGGAGGATAATGAGGAAGAAGATAATGGAACTTTTGAAGTTAGCATTACTGCTCCAGCTAATAACTCCGAGCACAATGTTGGCAGTGCTATCAATTTTAACGCCAGCTTTACTGGTGGTGTTGCGCCCTTCGGTTTCGTGTGGAATTTTGGGGACAGTACAAGTGGGCTGAGTCAGAGTTACAGTAAAACTTATAATACGGCCGGTACTTACCCCGTAACAATTACAGTGACGGATGCTTTGGAACACCAGACAACTGATACCGTGAATGTGGTTATTGTGAACCAAAACGGTGGTGGTAATGGCAATACGCCGACCGTAGATATTAAAATTAATGGTCAAGATTCTTCGGTAATGATTGAGGAAGGAAACACCGCCACGGCCACTTGGACTTCAAGCAATGCCGATAATTGCAGTGCGACCGGCAACTGGAGTGGTTCACGCCCCCTTTCTGGCAGCGAGACTATTCCGAACTACTTAACTCCTGGTGAATACCTTTACACCATGACTTGTTTCAATAGTCAGGGTAATACCCAAGATATGGTTACTTTGGTTGTGACTGGTGGTAACAATGGTGGTGGCAATGGGGGTAATGGAGGCAATAACGACGCTCTTACGATCAGCAATATCCAAGTTTCTGATGTGACCTCTACTAGTGCGGTAATTAGCTGGACCACTAACTTGCCTTCTACGAGTCGTGTGATCTATGACACTACTTCTCACTCAAGCATTGGCGATGCACCAAATTACGGCTACGCCAACTCTACTGGTACTCAAGACACCAGCCCCAAGGTGACTTCACACCAAGTAACCGTTTCTGGTCTCTCACCTTCTACCACCTACTACTTCCGCGTTATTTCTGAGAAATAAGCTATAATTCTTCGGTGGACACCGCCAAAGAATTCATTCTGATCCTCCTCATTTTTACCATTATGGCGCTCTTGGTGGTGGCGCAAGTATTTTTCTAACGTGCTTTCTGTGCAAAACAATGTGTCGATCGGGAACCTGACCACCTTTGGTGTGGGCGGCATTGCTCGGCGTTATGTGGCTGTTAATCAGGCTGATGATCTCGTTGAGGCTGTAAAATTGGCGAAGGAAAAAAGGTGGAAATATTTTGTTCTCGCTGGCGGGAGTAATGTGGTTTTTCCGGAGAAATATAGCGGTTTCGTGATCCACTATCGCTCGGATAAGCCGGAGATTAATGGTCTCACTGTTCAAGCGGGAACCAGTTTGATGGATTTTATTGATTACACGATCGAGCGCGGTTTTGTTGGGCTGGAAACACTGTCGGGAATTCCAGGCACCGTGGGCGGGGCGATTGTGGGCAATGCGGGTGCGTATGGTCAAACAATTTCTGATAATTTGGTTAGGGTAAAAATTTTTAATGGGAAAAAAGTGGTTTGGCTGACCAGGCAAGAATGTAAATTTACTTACCGCGAAAGTATTTTTAAGAAAAAAGGGAAACAAGATTGGCTGGTGCTTGAAGCCGAGTTTGATCTGAAACTGGGTAATAAGGCCGAGCTCAAAAGGAGGTCTCAAGAAATTATTGCCGTGCGCAATGAGCGTTATATACCAGGTCTCAAGTGCCCAGGGAGCTTTTTCAAAAATGTTCCAGCAGATAAGGTGTCAAAGAAAGTTCTTAAGCTTATTAATCCGGAAAAAATTAAGGGGGGCAAAATCCCAACTGGCTATCTTCTTGAAGAAATTGGCGCCAAAGGCCTTAAATTTGGCAATCTCGAGATCGCCGCTTTCCACGGCAACCTCATTATCAATAACGGCGGTGCCACAATGAAAGAAGTCAAAAAACTTTCCAACTTCCTCAAAACCCGCGTCCTCAAAAAGTTTGGTATTAAGCTCGAAGAAGAGGTGCGGTATGTGGGTTGATTTTTTCTTAAGTTTCTGTTAGTTTTTGACTTTAGGCCGTCGTTAAACGGCAACACGTAGTACATTTGTGCGCAGCACAGGAAAGGCTGGTGGTCTTTGACAACATCAGATAGGTATGTACTCCTAAAAATAGGGGCAGAAGGTCTAATGAGAGGCAACAACCCACTTGGTAATTTGTCTACCATTGGGCCCCTGCTAGCTGACATACTGGAAACTAAGCGGGATTTGAAATTAATCATTGTCCCAGGCGGTGGAAATATCGCCCGAGGTGAGCAGTTCGTGGGCGAATCTCACCGGAGACGTTATGCCGCCGATTATATCGGAATGATGGCTACGAACGTGAATGCTATGGCGCTCGTTGAAGCAGGCGCGCTTCGTTCAGAACATCTCGGGTGGGCCTTTCTGACCTCCTTTGCTCCGCCTTACCCCGAAGCCCTATATCACGTTGCCAAGGCCCGGGATCTCCTGTCCAGGAATAGGGTTTTGGTTCTTGGCGGCGGAACGGGCAATGTTGGTGTGACAACAGATACGGCGGCCGTGATGAGGGCAAGAGAGCTTGGTGCGGACCTTGTTGTTAAGGCAACGCCGGGAGTTGATGGGGTACTGAGTCAAGGTGAACCCAAAATACTTATCTCACGGATGAGTTATTCCCGTTTTCTCTCGGAGGGTTTCGATAAAATCTTGGATCGAGAGGCGGTGGTTGCCGCCCAGCGTGCTAAATTGCCGGTCAGAGTTTTTCGAAGCTCGGAGGAGAATCTGCGCGCAGTATTGAGCAATGACCAATCTCTTGGTACCCTTATCACCGATTGAGTAGGTGGGGGTTTCTGTGTTTTGTGAAAGGCTCGGACATACGTTCCGGGCCTTTTTCTTTGTCCTTCAAAATGATAGGCTAAAAACACTTTATGGAATGGAAACCGACGATTGGGCTCGAGATTCATGCGGAACTTTCGACCAAAACGAAGATGTTTTGCCGGTGCAAGAATGAATCGGACCTGCCCGACACATCGGCGGGTGAAAAGCGGCCAAATGTAAATATTTGCCCGGTGTGCATGGCGCATCCGGGAACTTTGCCGGTGATTAATAAGGAGGCGGTGCGGCAAGTGTTGCGCGTGGGGCTCTCGCTTGACGGCGAGCTTGCTGATTTTACCGAGTTTGATCGTAAAAATTATTTTTACCCCGATATTCCGAAGGGTTATCAGATCACACAATATAAATTCCCACTTGTCTCGGGTGGTGTGCTCCGCGATGTGCGAATTCGTCGCGTACATCTTGAAGAAGATACGGCCAAGTCTCTCCACGATCCTAAATCGAATGCGAGTTTGGTTGATTTTAACCGCGCCGGTGTGCCGCTGATGGAACTCGTGACCGAACCAGATATTACGAGCGCTAAGCAGGCTGGGGATTTTGCTCGCGAATTGCAACTTCTTCTCTGGTACCTTGGTGCTTCAGAGGCCAATATGGAGAAAGGGGAAATGCGCGTGGAGGCCAATATCTCGCTCAATATGGGGACGAAAGTGGAGGTGAAAAACCTGAATTCATTCCGGAGCGTGGAAGGGGCAATTGATTATGAGCTCAAACGGCAACAAGAAGCCCTAGAGAAAGGCGAAAAGATTGTACAAGAAACACGCGGTTGGGATGAGGCGAAGCAAATTACTTTTTCTCAACGCGAGAAGGAGTCGGCGCATGATTATCGCTATTTCCCTGATCCTGATTTGCCGAAGTTGAAGATTGGCGAGATCGCCGAGTTTAAAAACCTGGAGAAAACTTTGCCAGAATTACCGTGGCAGAAGCGTGAGCGACTAGTGAAGCTCGGGATTAAAGTCGAAGATGCCGAGCAATATATTGCTGACTTTAAATTGGCAGAATTTTTTGATCTCGTAGAAAAAGAGTTGAAGGAACCGGCGCTCGTGAAAACTGCCTCTAATTTTATTGCCAATGACGTGGCGGGGAAAAGAAAGAAGGAACCCAGTTGGTTGCCAGACATTAAAATTTTTATCGAAGTGGTAAAAAAATATAGTGCCGGTGAATTACCTTCGCCACAAGCCAAGAGTTCAATCACAAGCGGGGTGATGACTGAAGTTGCCAGCGCTGATTCCTTAAATGAACTGGTAGAAAAAATTATTGCTGAAAATGCAAAAGTAGTTGGGGAGTATAAGGCGGGCAAAGCAGCGTCACTACAGTACTTAATCGGCCAAGGGATGAAGCTCTCGCGCGGAACCAGTAATCCACAGATTCTCGAAAAACTCTTGCGCGCCAAATTGTAGTTTGCTAAGATGTCTCCCAGACCCCGTTACTTGTTCTGGTTAGGGCCGGAACAAAAACAAAGTAATGGGCCAGCAGTCGTTCTTCTCATGGAGGTTCCAGGATGAAGAAAGTGGTCGTTGCATCCCTATTCGCAATGATTGCGATGTGGTATGCAGGAGGAGAGTCTCGGGCGAACCCGAACTCTTGTTGCCAGTGTCATCAGGCCATGGAGGCCCCCGTTGCTTTGCAACCGGTACCAATAACTGCATACGAGCAGTTGACGGTTCTGGTCGTGAACAATGGGAACGGAAGTGGAGAAAAAGTCATCTTGCCCAACGATGCGTCGAACGATTTCGGCGCAACCGACAGGCAAGTTGCCCTACCGCCCCTTTCCGCCGCCAATGGTAATAATGACACTGGAAACTGGTTACTCGCTATTACGTCACGCCACTGCGTCGTGACCAGCGAGATCCGAGAGGGGGTGTTTCGCCTAATTTGGCGAGCACTCATCGTTTTGCCGCAGCAACGCGGCGATCCGTAGATAACTGTCTTCCTGAACACAACAACCTTTCCGTGGAATTCCTAAACAGCGGCCGAACGTCATGCGCGTTCGGCCGCTATCCTTTTATCCACAAATTGGTTGACTATAAATAATTCAGAGCTAAAATAAGGTCTGCATTAGTAAGCGCCATTGAGGCGCTAGGTGGTCAGATGATCACCAGACCAAATGGAAACTCCGCACCCCGGCTTCTCCCACCGTCTTTTAATGACCACGAGAACTCGACGTGCGGAGTTCTTTGTTTTTATTTTTCCTTTACCTTGTTAGAATATAGACAATGAAAACTAAAGTTGGGATCAATGGCTTGGGGCGGATTGGTCGAGCGTTTCTTAAAATTGCGGTGAAGCGAGAGGAACTCGAGGTGGTAGCGGTGAATGATTTGGGCGACTTAGAAAATCTGGCCTATCTTATTAAGTACGATAGCGCGTATGGAAAGTTTGATGGAGAAGTGCTTACTCGAAACGGCAAGCTGGTGGTGAACGGCAAAGAAATTACTTTTTGCCAAAAAAAAGAACCAAAAGAGCTTCCTTGGGGTCAGCTTGGGGTGGATGTTGTTGTCGAATCAACAGGCTTCTTCGAAACTTATGAGAAAGCGAGGGGTCACATTGATGCCGGAGCGCACAAGGTGGTGATCTCCGCGCCAGTGAAGGGTGACCCAGTGCCAGGTATCTCGGGCGCGACCGTTTTGATGGGGATTAATGAAGACAAGCTCGCAACCTGCCAAATTACCTCGAACGCTTCTTGCACTACGAACTCGGCGAGTCCGGTGATTCAGATTCTCCACGACGCGATTGGGATCGAGAAGGCCGTGCTCTCGACGGTGCACGCTTACACCGCAACGCAAAAAATTGTGGATACACCGGATGCTAAAGATTGGCGGAGAGGGCGAGCGGCCGCGGCTAACATTGTGCCAAGTACCACCGGCGCGGCAATTGCGGTCACGGAGGCGATTCCGGCCTTAAAGGGTCTCTTCGACGGTATTGCTTTACGAGTGCCGGTGATTGCTGGTTCGGTGGCCGACATTACCTTTATTGCGCGCCGACGAACCAGTGTGGAAGAAGTAAATAATATTCTCAAAAAAGCGGCGAGTGAGCCACGGTGGAAAAATATTTTTACCGCGAGCGAAGAACAGCTTGTCTCGTCAGACATTGTCGGCAACCCCTACGCCTCCATCGCCGACCTCGGCTTTACCAAGGTTGTTGGTGGTAATCTGGTTAAAGTTCTCGCCTGGTACGATAATGAAATGGGGTATACGCACGCCTTGGTGGAGCATGTGATTAAGGCGGGACGGAGTTAATATGAAAATCTATCTTGGTACCGATCATGCCGGTTTTGAACTTAAAGAAAAGTTAAAAGTGTGGCTGAAGGAGGAAGGTCATCAGGTTTTGGATGAAGGTGCTTTTGAGCTCGATCCTGAAGATGATTATCCAGATTTTATAAAAATTGTGGCGAAGCAAGTGGCGAGCGATGCGGGTAGCTTCGGAATTATCTTGGGGGGTTCGGGTCAAGGTGAGGCCATGGCGGCCAATAGGCATGCTGGCGTACGGGCAACTGTTTACTATGGGAATAAACCGGAGATTCTCAAACTCTCACGTCAGCATAATAATGCTAATATTCTTTCGCTTGGGGCGCGTTTTATCACCGAGAGTGAGGCCAAGGAAGCGGTAGAAACCTGGCTCGAGACTGATTTTGTTGGCGAGGAGCGGCACGCGCGTCGCATTGCGAAATTAGATGAACAAGAATCCGGTCAAGTGGCTCACGATTTTTAAACTTTAAACATGGCAGAAATTATCCCGTCAATTATTGGCAAGAATTTTACTGAAGTAGCGTCGAAGATGGCGCAAATTAATGATTTGGTTAAGTGGATTCATTTTGATGTGGTAGACGGCAAGTTTGCGAAGCCGGCTAGTTGGCCTGCCCGCCATAGCTACGCTTCAGGCGTTGCAGGCGGGGCAATAGACGACATAGCTACGATTGGTAGCAAAGTTAAGATCGAAGCGCACCTCATGATCGAAGCGCCGGAAGAGGTGTTGCCCTTGTGGCTCGAGGTCGCCGACCGCGTGATTGTGCATTACGAGGCGACTCATAACTTAACCGAGATTCTCGATGTTATTGGTCTGCGCGTTAACGAAGCCGGTGTGGCGCTCCTGATGAGCACCGATCTCGATGTTCTCACGCCGCATATTGAGAAAATTGATGTGGTCCAACTCATGACCATCGACGAAATTGGCGAGTATGGTCATTCATTTAGTTCTCGTGCCCTGGAGAGAATCCGCGCCTTGCGATCAAAATTTCCCAACGTAAAAATCTCTGTTGACGGTGGTATTAATATAGAAACGGGTAAGCAGGCGATCGAAGCGGGAGCAGACCAACTCGTTGTCGGTTCAGCGATTTGGGAAGCATCCGATCTGGCGAAGGTGATTGAGGAGTTTAAGAAGTTGTAAGCAAAATTGACTTTTTGACTCGGGCGTGATAGTTAGAAGGTTGGTAAATTGTTCTCCAAAACGGCTTCAGACCACGAAAGGAGGTGATCGATGAGTTGGAATACACGGCTTGTTTCTGATCAAGTGCTTATTGTCCCAGAAACTGATGGGACCAAGACTATCTTGGATGCGCGAGATGTTTTTCTGGCAGGGATTAGCTCTAATTTTCAGGAATGGGGTTGCTGCATCACAGGAACGCCAACACCACAGGTTCCAGCGGAAGCTCGTTTCTTAGTCGAAAGTGCAACATTTGAAGAAATCTTCGACATAGAACTTGCTGGCCGGTTCTGGACTTCCACTGACCAAATCACGAAGTTTGTGACCTGCAACCGAAATTGGATGTGGGATGATCGGGGTGGTGACAAAGTATTTCCTCTCATAATTTGGGGGAAAAAGTTTATTGCCAGCGCTTACTATCGGGCTGACGGTCGGCTTGGAGCCCACCTCCTCGATTTTGTTAACGAGCGTGTTTGGCATTCCAGGCAACGCCGTCGGTTCATTGTTCCACAACCGGCTGTCGTTCAGTAGCCTAATCCCAAGTGTTTGCTTTTATAATCCCCTGGATCAACAGATCTAGGGGATTTTCATTTTTTGATCATGATATAATAAATGCACTTCATCATGCCCCATCTTCACGACGAGAAAATTAAGTTTTTGGAACAAAAGGCGAATGATATTCGTCGCTCGATCATTGAGATGCTGGTGGCTGCAGGTTCTGGTCACACGGCGGGGCCCTTGGGTATGGCCGATATTTTCACCGCGCTCTATTTTCATCTTTTAAATCACGATCCTAAGCGACCAAATTGGGACGATCGCGACAGAGTGATTCTCTCTAATGGTCACATTTGCCCCGTGCTCTACGCCACGATGGCGCATGCCGGGTACTTCCCTGTGGAAGAACTCAAGACATTGCGCCGCTTCGGTTCTCGGCTCCAGGGTCATCCTCATCGTGAGTGGTTGCCCGCGCTTGAGACCAGTTCTGGTCCGCTTGGTTCTGGCCTTTCGCAAGCGGTGGGCATGGCGCTCGCTGAGCGTATCGATCGCGGCCGCGCTTCAGATAAATTTTTCTATTGTCTCATGAGCGACGGCGAGTTCGATGCTGGGAATACTTGGGAGGGGATCTTGCTCGCGGGTAAAGAATCACTACACAATCTCATTGCGATCGTTGATCGCAATAATATTCAGATCGACGGCTTTACCGAGGACATCATGCCGCTTGAGCCGTTTAAGGCCAAGCTCGAGGCCTTCAACTGGCAGGTGCTCGAGATCGATGGTCACAACTTCGAGCAAATTAGTGATGCTGTCGGCCGAGCGAAGGCAGTGTTTAATAATCCCTCGATCATCATCGCTAACACCATTCCCGGCAAAGGTGTGGCTGAATTTGAGCGCAAAGTTGAGTGGCACGGCAAACCACCAAATAAAGACGAAGCCAAAAACGCTTTGCATGAACTAAGGACGCTTTGGGGAAAGGTAAAGAGTGAGCATGAGTAAAAACCACATAATTATTAGTTGTATCTATTTAGCTGTCCTGTTAATGTTTTTCCTTCGCTCCACTCTTGAAAAAGCTGTCCCAGTTTCTATAATATTTTTGATCTTTTCTTTGGTTCTCATACTCAAAAAACGATTTCCTTATACAGCTTTTTCCTTAATAGTTTTTATAATCTCTGTTTTACACGTAATTTTGTTCCCGCTACTTGCGGTGCTTATCATTTTTTCTGGTGGACCTGCGTTATAATTGTACTTATAGTGATTAACTCAAACCAACAAGTGGCCACAATCGGTGCGGTTTATAAAAATCTACATGAGTAGCTCTAAACTAAAAAAGTTTTTTCACTTTACTAACACCAGAATGTCTTTGGCTATCTTGATTTTTGTTATCGGACTCATTTTGTTGTTAGGTTTATTGCCGCAAGCACTAAACGATCACGGCGGAGCAACAACCTCTTTGGGAGGCTTGTTTCTGGCTATTATTTTCTGGCCAGGAGCCGTTTTTATGAGTCTTGGTCAGGTTTTGTCCTTAGGTTTTATCTTTGCCCCTATAGCTTTTGTAGCCAGCGTTCTGTATTTTTACGCGTTGTCTTGTGTTTTCTGTAATCTTGTTTCTTATATAAAAAATAAATAATCATGAGTAAGTTTCTTAAATTCGTCGAACTGTTATCGGTTTCTTATTTTGCAATCTCAGCCCCAATACTCTTTTTGAGCTTGCGGCCAACGTTTTTCGATATTCTTTTTCCTAAGGTGATGTTGATTGGTGGTCCAATAAGTTTAATGATGACCCCCCCATTGATAATTTATTTTCAAAAACCACCCAAAATAAGGTGGCCCGCCGGATTTTCTCTAGCAACCGCTTCTATTATTAGTCTTTGCTTCTTGTTTTTCTTGGCGCTCCTTTGGTCGGTAGATTTAATTTAAAAAGTTAATCTCAGTCAGTAGTTTCAACTTCGTGATATCATTTTAAACGAGCATGAGTAAACTTAAGAAAATAAATTGGTGGATTAGTTTAGGTTTTCTTGTCGTGCTTGTTTCTTCGTTTCTGATTCCATATATTTTTCCTCTCGATCTTTTGCCTTATCTGCTTGGCGTACTCCCATTCATTTGGATTCTATCTATTATTGATTTAATAAAACCACCAAGGTCTAAACTAGTAATTTTGGTAATGATTTTAGCTGTAGTATTTTACCTTGTTCACGATACTCTATTTCATTGCGGCCTGTCCTGGGGAAAATTATTCGAAGAGGGTAAAATCTGCATTTAGAAGTTAACCCCAGGCGGTGAATTTTATTTTTTTGGTTGTGTTAAAATTTATACATGGTATTTATCGCGGTTTTATATTTGATTGGCTCTCTCGTAACCATCTTTAATTTTATTTCCGTACCACTTTTGGACCTTTCCTTTCCTAATGTAGTGGTAGCGCTAGTGGTTGGTTCGATTACTTTTACTGCTTCACCACTATTGCTCATTGGAAGTCTAATCTCAATTTTCTACCTCAAGAAGAGGTCGCCATTATTTTTTGTTGTTATGGCAGTATCGCTTGTGATGTCGCTATTTTACATTTATTCTTTTTTGCGTCCGACATATTAAAATGCTCAACCCCAACCAACATTTAAATCCCAGACTTTTTGATCTGAATGTCGAGCAGGTGCCGATTCGGAAGGGTTTTGGCGAGGGATTACTCGCGGCGGCGGAGAAGGATGAACGGATTGTGGGCTTGTGCGCGGATCTTACGGAAAGTACGCAGATGCATTTGTTTCGGAATAAATTCCCGAATCGCTTTGTGGAGATTGGTGTCGCGGAGCAAAATTTGGCCACTGTTGCCTCGGGCATGGCGGCGATGGGCAAGATCCCATTCTTGAGTTCTTACGCCATGTTTAGCCCGGGTCGGAATTGGGAGCAGATTCGCACGACGATTTGCTATAACGACCAAGATGTGAAGATTGTGGGCTCGCATGCTGGTGTTTCTGTTGGTCCCGATGGCGGTACGCACCAAGCGATTGAGGACATTGCGATTATGCGCGTGATCCCACGGATGACGGTGGTAGTGCCATGCGATACGATTGAGGCCAAGAAGGCGACCCTCGCGATTGCGGCTAAGCGCGGTGCCACTTACTTGCGCTTGGCGCGAGAGAAAACGCCAGTAATTACCACCGAAGATACACCCTTCGAGCTCGGTAAAGCCAATGTGCTCATGGACCCCGAAGACGCTCAAGTGGCGATCTTCGCTTGTGGTCAACCGGTTTACAATGCTCTTGTGGCGGCGAAAAAGTTAGATAAAGAGGGAATTAAAGTCGCGGTAATTAATTTACATACGATTAAACCACTTGATACGAAAACGATTTTACACTTTGCCAAAAAGGCGGGGAAAATTCTTACCGTCGAAGAACATCAGAAGCATAGCGGCATGGGCAGTGCCATCGCCGAATTTTTGGTAGAAAATTACCCAATCCCGATGGCCATCCTCGGCGTCAATGACGAATTCGGCCAAAGCGGCACTCCCGAGCAACTCGTGGAGCACTATGGTCTCGGTGTTGACTCAATTGTGGAGAAGACGAAGAGTTTAACTAAGAATTAATATCTGAAAGGTAGTCAGTGGGTAAGCCAACCGGAGGAAGTTGTTGGGAGAATTCTTTAGCTGATTCGATCCAATCTTCACCACCTGAAGCGGGGTAAATGATTGTTTTGTTGCCCAACAGTTGCTGGGTATTGTTGTCGCCCACCCAACGGGGGAAATAACTTTCCAGTTGTTGTAGGGCTTCGCTAGTAGAATAGGCTCTAAGACAACCAGCATAAGCACCATCTGGCTCTGGTGCGTCCCAACCGCAAGTTTCTGGGTCTGGTGCCGGGCCCCAGTCATGCATGACCCACAAGTCTTCTACCACATTGTCTAAGCCAACGAAATCAACGGTTAAATTTCTGGCATTCTCGTCTAAGTCATTCCACCAATAGCGGGCGGCGGTACCAAGAATAAATTTAGAGTTAGGAACATTGTTTTTTACCACTTCCACCAGGGCGCGAGTCCAAGCAATGCGGTCTCGGCCGTCATTAGGCGCATAGTCGGGCAAAATCTCGGGCAACCACCACCAGAATTCAATATCTTGATTATTGGCCGCGGCGGCAAGAGGTTGGAGAGCAAGAGCAAGCGCCTGGTAATCAATGGGATAATAGTCGAAGTTGTAGCCAGTGAGGTTGGTTTCATTTTCTAATACGATCTGTTTATTGCCCGTGTCTTCAGCAATGGCAATAGCGGCAGAAGCAATCGTTTGCCAAGCTGCGGCATTGGCAAAATCATAGAGAGGTGTACCACCAGTAGCTGGAGATATGGGCAAAGGCATGGCGGAAAGAGTTTTGATCCCGCCAATAATTTCTAAACCAGGTGGTTTGCGATCATTTACTTCATTGTAAAAGTTGGTGTAGGCATATTCGTGGCGGGTGGTAAAAATTGTTCGATGAGACACTTTGGCGATATCGGGCAAGGCTTCCATGGCAAAGTCGAGCACATCCATCTCGGCGGTGGCCCCATCTTCTTCAGTATAAAATTCGGACGCTGGCCAGTCGGGCACATTCACTTCCTTCCAAAAAATAAGTTCCGGCAAAACCTTAAGCGTAATAGTTCCGCGGTCAGTATTACCATCGCTATCGGTCACACGGAAGGTAAAGCTGTCGGTGCCCTTGAACCCCGCCTCCGGCGTATACGGTACGCGCGCTTCACGACCAAGTGACTGAATTACTCCCAAATGTCCATGACTTGGTTGCGTGCTGATGGCAAAGGTCAAGTTGGGGTCGTCATCGTCATTGGCCTTCATGGTGAAAAGTAGGGTTTTCTCTTTTTGGGCTAAATAGCTGGAGTTCCTAGCTCTTGGCTTGAAGTCGGGCTCGGGAATTTCTGAAAGTGGGGGATTTTGATTTCCTGAATCACCGGAAGCAGAAAGTCTTTGTTCAATAGTCACCGTCGGTTCGACTTCGTCTACCAGCAAGAGCTTTGCCCCGCCCGAACGCGAGAGTTGATCGGAGAAAAAGAGCTGTTGCCCGACTACATAAAAGAAACCGAACGTTAGGACGACGAGAAGCGACGCCAACAAGGTGGCTTTATCTTTCATTGACACGGTAAATTATAACGCATAAATAATTTTTATTAGTCTAACTGGGGAAAAGTGTGATTGTTTAAAAGTGATCGTGCTATAATTTCCTCCGTGCGACGGCCCCGGATACTTATGTTCGGTTGGGAGTTTCCGCCACACAACAGTGGTGGACTGGGCACGGCCTGCTTCGGCCTGACGAGAGCACTTGCGAGTGTTGGAGCCGAGGTGATTTTTGTCTTGCCTAAACACATGCCAGTAGAGGCGGATTTTTTGCGTTTTCGCTTTGCCGGCATTGAGAATGTTAAGTTCCGACGGGTACCGGGTTTGCTCTATCCGTATGTCACAAGCGAGAAATATGCCGAGATGCGTAATGGAATCAATTCTAATCTTTATGGTTGGAGCTTGCTCGAAGAAGTTCAGCTCTATGCCGAGCGCGCGGCGGCCATTGCGGCCGAAGAAGACTTCGATATTATCCACGCGCACGATTGGCTCGCCTATCCAGCCGGGCTCGCGGCTAAGGCGGTGAGTGGGAAGCCGCTCGTGGTGCACGTTCACGCCACCGAGTTTGATCGGACTGGCGGGACTGGGGTGAATGAACAAGTGTACGCTATTGAAAAAGCGGGGATGGAACAGGCCGAGCAGGTGGTGACCGTGAGTGGTTGGACCAAAAATATTGTGGAGAAAAATTATGCGATTCCGAGTGAGAAAATTAAGGTGGTGCACAATGGCGTGGATATCGAAAACTTGGCGAGTCGGAAGCCGTTGCCACTCGCGGCCCTCAAACAAGCCGGAAACAAAATGGTGCTCTTTGTTGGCCGGATTACTTTGCAAAAAGGTCCGGATTATTTTATCCAACTCGCTAAGCGGGTGCTGGAACTTGAGCCAAAAACTTATTTTGTGGTTGCTGGTTCGGGCGACATGGAAGCGCAAACTATTCGCCAAGCGGCGGCGCTTGGTATCGCCGATCGCGTGATCTTCGCTGGTTTCTTGCGCGGCGCCGAGCTCGATGCCATGTATCGCGCCGCTGATATTTATATTTTACCTTCTGTCTCCGAGCCGTTTGGCATTACACCGCTTGAGTCACTGGCCGCTGGTACGCCGGTGCTCGTTTCTAAACAATCCGGCGTGGCCGAAGTGGTGAAGCACGCACTCAAAGTTGATTTCTGGGATGTGGAAGAAATGACTAATCAAGTTGTTACTGCGCTCCGCCACCCGCCGCTCCAGCAAACTCTCGCCAATTACGGCAATCAAGAAGTCCAAAAAGTCACTTGGATGGAAGCAGCGAAGAAGTGTATAGACCTCTATCGGAATTTTATTCCAGTTTGACGGGGTTTATTAGCTGGTTACAATAAGCCCGGACCTAGTTGTTTGGGGGCCCCATAACGGGTCAGTTTCAACAGTGGAGGACGTTTATGGTGCTTAGGATTTGGGCAAGGATGCGTTGGCGCGCGTTGCGTCGAGCACGAGACCTGATTGGTAAGGAGCCAGAAGTAGATAGAAACACGCTGATTTGGCGAAACAAGAAAGGGCTGATGGTTAGCTATCAGAGAGATGGCTACCTGAGTATCGCGTGGGGGCAGGCCACCAAGCAGTTCTATATCCCAATCAAGGGGCGTCGACTCCAGTTTGATGAAGGTAGGCTGTCGATTTCGCAAGGGGAAGGTGGTTTGAACATCTACTCGGTGCCAGATTCGGCAAAAGACAAACTCGAAAACCTGTTGTCGGCAATTCAAAAGAAAGTCGACAAAAAGCTCCGTAAGAAAAAGAAACGAATCAAGACCAAGAAGCGTCGAGTGGCCTAAAAAGCTGCTGTATCCAAGGTGTGAGTTCCGGGTCCTGCGCCGCAGGACCCTTTTTGTGTCTACTTAAAATAGAGGTTGCACAGTTTCTTAATTTGTGGTAGTTAATAGGTGACGTATTGGATCATTGAAAACTGAAGGTTAGGTCTTGTTGAAAGGGATGGCGATGAAAAATAAAGGTTTAGTTGTCTTCACTGCGGGATGTGCGATTTGTTCCGCGTTTTTTGGAGGAATGTATTGGGAACAACGGACTCAGTTTGCCAAGAAATATGGTGAGACTGAAGTTTGTCAAAAACAAATCACTGCGTCTTCGAGCCCCAAAGACGTGGAAGCACTCCTTGTCCAAATTGCAGACATTCTTAAAGAGAACGACAACCGTGATCTGCTTGCGACAGCAGGGGTTCTTTATGCCCTGTCTGGTTGTTTGAATGTCGGTCAGGAGCGTGCGATTGAGATGTTAAGGGTCCTTGTACCCTTCATCGAAGGGGAAACCATTGCTCTAAAGTTTCCAATATCTCAAACGTGACTCACGAGCACTGCTGTTTGTGACCCACTCTCGGTTCGAGGGTGGGTTTCTTTTTGTCTGGAAAAGTCGCTATACTGGAGCCAAATGCCAGCCGTTTGCATGTATTTTCAGGTTCATCAGCCCTTGCGGGTGAAGAAGTATCGAGTCTTTGATATTGGCACAGACGGTGACTATTTCAACGATAATTCCGAGACAAATTTAAATAATAAGCGGATTGTGCACAAAGTGGCCGAGAAGTGTTATGTCCCGGCGAGCAAAGTGATTCTTGATTTACTGAAACGTCACCCGGAGTTCCACGCTAACTTCTCGATTTCTGGCGTCGCCCTCGAGCAACTTGAGGCTTGGTCGCCCGAGACGATTGATCTCTTTAAAAAATTGGTAGACACCGGCCGTGTCGAGATTCTCGGCGAGACGTATCATCATTCACTCTCCTTCTTCTATTCACCCACTGAATTTGAACATCAGGTTAAGATGCACGCAGCGAAGGTGAAGAAACTTTTTGGCGTTAAACCAAAGATTTTCCGCAATACCGAGCTCTCATATCGTAACGACCTCGGCACTTGGGCCGAGCAAGCGGGTTACGATGGTGTTCTTACTGAAGGTTGGGATCATTGGTTGGGTTGGAAAAGTCCGAACTTCTTATATCGCCCGCCCGGGACGAAGAAAATTAAGCTGTTTTTAAAAAATTATAAACTCTCCGACGACATGGCCTTCCGCTTCGGCGAGCGTTCTTGGCGCGAGTGGCCTCTTACGGCCGAGAAGTTTGCTCACTGGGTCTCGGCGCATAATGGCGCGGGTGAGATTATCAATCTTTTTATGGACTACGAAACTTTTGGTGAGCATCAATGGGCCGATAGTGGTATTTTCGATTTTCTCTCCGCTTTGCCAGGCGAGGTCTATAAACATCCCGACAATCGCTTCCTCACCTTGAGCGAAGCGGCGAAGGAGTTTGAGGCGCGCGATGAGCTTGATTTGCCGAGCATCGTGACTTGGGCCGACACCGAGCGCGATCTCTCGGCCTGGACGGGGAATGATATGCAAAATTATGCGCTCAAGACAATTTATGATCTCGAGCCCGTGGTTCTCGAAACCGAAAATAAAAACCTGATCGAGAGCTGGCGTCGACTCCAAACCTCCGATCACTTCTACTATATGTGCACCAAGTGGTTCGCCGACGGCGATGTCCATGCCTACTTCAACCCCTACGCCTCACCCTACGAAGCATTTATTGCTTATATCAACGCGGTGACCGACCTCAAGTGGAGATTAGAACAGATGCCACGTGAGCAAATCACAGTTCGCCCTTCGCGAGATAAGAAGCGGGTGGTAAAATTAAAGGTATGATAAAAAAGGAAACAAAATCTCCGAAAAAGGTTTCGTCACCGAAAACGGTGAAGGTGAAACCGTCTTTGGTTGTGGCTAACGGTGCACAGGCCTTCTGGGTTCACAATGGGCCGATTCTGAAAACTTTGGTCGACCTGAAAAACTTTTTAACCACAGCGACGCTCGACCAGTTTTTCCATCACACCAAGCGCGGTGGTAATGATTTCGCCAAGTGGGTCAAGGCTGTTTTGCGAGACGAGAAATGTGCGAGTGAACTAGAAAAGGCCGACACACCAAAGAAAGCGCTAGCTGTAATAACGAAGGCAATTAAAGGCTATAGGCTCTAATTTCTAATGGCCAAAGCCCTGACGATCGGGAACGGTACTATCCTCGTAAACCTCGACGAGCGGGGCCAGGTTCGTGACTTTTATTTTCCTCATGTAGGGCTGGAAAATCAAGTTGGAGGTTACTTTGCTCACCGCGTTGGGGTTTGGATCAACGGTGATTTCTCTTGGACGGCTGACGCTGATTGGAAAATGGAAGTGCACGGTGAGACTGATTATTTGGCCGGCAAAACGGTGGCGGAAAATCATCGGCTTAAGGTGCGCCTCGTTTTCCAAGATTTGGTCTACAATGAAAAAAATATTTTTGTCCGAAAAGTTCTAGTTTCTAATTTAGCCAAAGAGAAACGAGAAATCCGCCTCTTTTTCCATCAACAATTCCAACCTTATGAATCATATGCCGCCCACACCGCCTATTTTGATCCATTTTCGAAAACCCTAATCCACTATCGCAATCGCCGTGTTTTCCTGGCCAATGCCGAGCTCCACGGCAAACCTTTTGATCAATTTAGCACCGGCTTGAGTGGTCGTGAGGGGCGAGAAGGCACTTATCGCGACGCAGAAGACGGTGTTTTGAGTGGAAACCCTATTGAACACGGACCAGTGGACTCGGTTTTGCGTCTTAGTGCCGAGTATGCGGCAGGGGAAGACAAGCTTGCCTATTACTGGCTCGCGGCCGGGAAAAATGTGGCGGAAGTGACGGCGCTCAATACTTACGTGATCGAGAATGGACCAGGGCACTTGTTCCAAACCACTCGTGACTTCTGGCGCGCTTGGGTATATCGGCAAAATTTTACCTTCGAGGGATTGCCGACCGAAGTGGTAAATCTTTTTAATCGATCACTCTTCATGATCCGCGCTCACGTTGACGCTGGTGGCGCCATTATTGCCTCGGCAGATTCCAACACCTTACAAAACGGCAAAGATACTTACTGCTACACCTGGATGCGCGACTCGAGCTTCGCCGCCTTGGCGCTCACCGGAGCAGGGAGTCACTCCGTCGCCAAACAATTTTTCACTTTTGCCAACGAGATTATTACGCCTGAAGGCTACTTTCTCCACAAGTACAGCGCGGATGGCTCACTCGGCAGTTCCTGGCATCCCTGGCTTAAGAACGGCGAGGCTCAACTGCCAATTCAAGAAGATTCAACGGCCCTGGTCATTTTCGCCCTTTGGCAATTTTATGATAAGTCAAAAGATCTGGAGTTTATTGAATCGATTTATAATTCGCTAATCAAAAAAGCCGCGGACTTTCTGGTGACTTACCGCGACGAACAAACCGGCTTGCCCAAACCAAGCTATGATCTCTGGGAAGAAAAGTGGGGTACCTCAACCTTCACCGCCGCGGCCGTGTATGGTGGTCTTATGGCCGCGGCCAACTTTGCCAAAGTGCTAGGCAAGCTCAAAAGCGGAAATATTTATCATAAAGCTGCCCTTGAAGTCCGTGAAGGAATTCTAAAGTATTTATACGACGAGAAAACTGGTTACTTCCACAAACTAATGCGTTTTAATGGTAAAGAATTATTACTTGATACCACGGTAGATATCTCGAGCGTGTATGGGATTTACCAATTCGGCGTCTTACCACCCAATGATCAAAGAGTGATTCGCGCCCTAGGCGTGGCCGTGAAAAAGCTCGACACTAAGAATGGTCTGGCGCGCTATGACGGCGATAGTTATTGTCGCACCAATGATAATTTGCCGGGTAATCCCTGGATTATCACTACCATGTGGCTCGCTGAACATCAGGTGGCCCTCGCCAGCTCGCAGAAAGAGTTAGAACCGGTGAAAAAGTGGCTTAGCTGGGCCGCCAAACACTCTTTCGCTTCCGGTATTCTCCCCGAGCAAATTAATCCTGACACTAGTGAACCAATATCTGTTGCGCCTCTAGTCTGGAGTCATGCGGAATTTGTCCGCGTCATCATTGCCTATCTCGACAAACTCGAGGAACTTGGGATTTGCAAAGCCTGTAACCCCGTGTATTAATAGGCCGTGCTAAATTTTAAAATTGAGAAAAAAGGCCTGCCTGCCGGTAGGCAGGGCCAGGGCCTTGCGCGTGCCGGCATAATCGAAACACCACACGGGGTAATAGAAACTCCAGCTTTTATTCCCGTCGCGACCAAGGCGACAGTGAAGTCGCTCACGCCCGAGATGGTTAATAATCTCGGCGCCCAAGCCGTGCTTGCGAACACTTATCATCTCTATTTAGAACCAGGCGATGAGCTGGTGAAGAAAGCTGGCGGCTTGGGAAAATTTATGAATTGGCAAAAACCGACCTTCACCGACTCGGGCGGCTTCCAGGTGTTCTCACTTGGGGCGAAGACCAATAAATTTGGCGAGATTAAGAGTGAAGATCGGGCACCACTCGCTAAAATTGATGATGACGGCGTGACTTTCCGCTCACACTTGGATGGCAGTGAACATCGCTTTACGCCCGAGAAGTCGATTGAGATTCAATACAATATTGGGGCGGATATTATTTTTGCCTTCGATGAATGTCCTCCTGGAGATTCTGATCATGTGTATCAAACTAAGGCGATGGAGAGAACGCATGCTTGGGCCAAACGATCACTCGTGAGGCACCAAGAACTTGGTGGGGAGCAAGCTTTGTTGGGAATTGTCCAAGGTGGACGCTTCGATGACCTCCGCGAAGAGAGTGCCAAGGTGATTGGTAAAATGGCTTTCGACGGTTTTGGCATCGGCGGCACCTTCGATAAACGCGACATCGAGCTAACGATTGCGAAAGTAAATCAAATTTTGCCAGAAGATAAACCGAGACACTTGCTCGGTATTGGCGAGCCAGAAGACTTTATCGCTGGCGCACTCGCTGGTTGCGACACCTTCGACTGCGTTCTTTCCACCCGCTTAGCGCGCCACGGCACTTTGCAAACTGCGTCTGGAAAACTTAATTTATTAAATGCCCAATATCGTGAAGATTTTTCACCCATCGAACACGGCTGTGCTTGTTACACTTGCCAACACCACACTCGCGCCTACTTAGCGCACCTTTTCCGGGCTCAAGAAATTTTGGCCGCCACCCTCGCTTCTATCCACAATCTCTATTTCTCAGTGAGTTTTGTAAAAAAGTTAAGGGAAAAGATATTAACAGGAAAACAGTTGACAGGATAGTCTTGCTTGGTAGTATTAAATGGTCCAAGACAACTCCACGCCAGGAAGCGTCTCGGGACAAGTTCGGGAAGCCTGTCCGGTAGTTATCTCCGAAAACCAAACTCGCAACCACCTATAACGTCATGAAGTTTCTCAACGGCACACTGCCGGACAGGCAACCCATTTGATCTTTGGCTAGACCGTCCCTTGTGGACCACACTCTAAAAGACCCCACCTGTCTTCCAGGCTTCGGGGTCTAATTTTTTATGAAAACCCATCGCTTTATTGGCGACTTTAATTTTAAATCAACAGAAATTACTCTCACTGACGGTGAGCTTTTTAATCAACTCAAAAATGTATTACGTCTCACACCGGGAGAGAAAATCTTGATTGGTAACGGCCAAGGCGAAGAAGCTGAAGCAGAAATTGAAGTTCTGGAGAAAGAGAAACTGGTTTTAAAAATTAACCAAGTCAAGCCAATCAATACCGAACCAGCGCGGAAGGTTAAACTCTATTGCGCTATCCTTAAAAAAGAGAACTTCGAGCTCGCGGTGCAGAAGGCGACCGAGATCGGCGTTAGTGAGATTACGCCGGTAATTACCGAACGAACCGTAAAAACTGGTTTGAACTTTGAACGTTTGCAGAAAATTATTAAGGAAGCTGCGGAACAGGCCGGTCGGGGAATCTTACCAATCTTAAAAGAAACACTAGATTTCGAAAAAGCTTTGCAAACAGAAACTAGTCCAAAAATCCTCTTTCATCCTTCTGACCATCAGATGGCCCCAGTTTCTGGTGACCAAATTGCCGTTTTCATTGGCCCCGAGGGCGGTTTTACGGAAAATGAAGTTGCTTTTGCCAAAGAACACGGCGCCCAAATCGCCACCTTCGGCCCCCTCATCTTCCGCGCCGAAACAGCAGCGATTATTGCGAGTTATCTGGCGGCAAGAGTTTAGATATCCACAGCCCTCTTGACTCGTTTCCACGAAGGAATATCCTTTTAAGTGGCAATAGCACATAAGATATTCGGAACCACGGCGTCACAGCTGGGGTGGGGCGAGTTACCGACGAACAGCGGGCAGCGGCGCATAAGGGGCGTAGCAACTCGCCTCACCCCCGGATTGGTTTCTGGATATTTTTTAATACGAGGACCTGGTCATCTTTGACCCGGTCCTTCTTCTTTTATTTAGCAAAATGTAGTACTTTTAGCGGGTGCCAAACTTTAAATTAAAATCGGAGTTTAAGCCGGCGGGGGATCAGCCGCAGGCGATTGAGAAATTGGTGAGTGGGCTCAAGAAGGGACTGCGTCATCAAACTTTGCTTGGCGTGACGGGGTCGGGAAAAACTTTTACGGCAGCCAATGTGATTGCTGCGATAGATAAACCAACCCTGGTGATTGCCCACAATAAGACGCTGGCCGCCCAGCTCGCGCAGGAGTATCGTGACTTTTTCCCTGACGCCGCGGTGCATTACTTCGTTTCTTATTACGACTTCTATCAACCGGAGGCCTATTTGCCGACCACCGACACCTACATCGAGAAAGACGCGAGTATTAATGAAGAAATTGATCGCCTACGTCACGCTTCGACCCAAGCTTTACTGACGAGAAAAGATGTAATTATCGTTGCTTCGGTCTCGTGTATCTACGGCCTCGGCAGTCCCGCCGAATATCAAGAAGAGAATTTACGTTTGCGCCGCGGTGATAAATTAAGTCGCACCGACCTGCTCAAGAAATTGGTGAAAATTCATTATGAGCGGACCACGGCGGATCTTGCGCCGGGCACCTTCCGCGCGCTGGGCAACAGAGTGGAAGTTATGCCGCCGGGCGAAGAAATGGTTTATCTATTTACTTTTAGCCCGAGCGAAATCGAAGAAATTACGAAGTTAGATCCAATAACGCGTGAACTTAAGGGCGATGTGATCGAGACTTGGCTCTTCCCTGCTAAGCACTTTATCACCAGTGTCGCGGCGCGGAATCGAGCGATTAAGGCGATTAAAGAAGAGTTGGCCGAACGCCTAAAATATTTCGAAGATAATAAAATGCCGCTTGAAGCCGAGCGAATCAAGCGTCGCACCAATTACGATCTCGCGATGATTAAAGAAATTGGTTATTGCTCGGGGATTGAGAATTACTCGCGTCACTTGGCGGGGCGTGAGGCGGGCTCGGCACCAGACACTTTGATCTCTTACTTTCCCAAGGATTTCCTGACCATTATTGACGAGTCACATGTGACGATTCCGCAAATTGGCGGCATGTACGCCGGTGATCAGAGTCGCAAACAAACTTTGATCGAATACGGTTTTCGTCTACCAAGCGCGCGAGACAACAGACCGCTGAAGTTCGATGAATTTGAGAAGCGTGTGGGGCAAACTATTTATACTTCGGCGACGCCAAGTAATTATGAACGAGAAAACTCACAGCAAACTGTTGAGCAAATTATCCGACCAACTGGCCTGGTGGATCCTGAGCTCTCGATTCGACCAGTGACGGCTAAGAGTAATTACCCCGGCCAAGTTCAGAACTTTATTGCTGAAGCGATTGCGACAATTAAGAAAGGTGACCGCGTGATTGCGACCACCTTGACCAAGAAGATGGCGGAGGATCTCGCGACCTATCTCAAAGAAAAGGGGATTAAAGCGGAATATTTGCATAGCGAAATTAAGACATTGGAGCGGATTAAGATTCTCACCGCCTTCCGCCAAGGCGCGGCCAAGGGTGGATTTGATTGTATTGTTGGCGTGAACTTGCTCCGCGAAGGTCTCGACTTACCCGAAGTGTCATTGATCGGAATTTTGGACGCCGACAAAGAAGGCTTCTTGCGCTCGGAGGTGTCGCTTATTCAAACCATTGGTCGCGCGGCGCGCAATGCCGAAGGTCGGGTAATTCTCTACGCTGACTCGGTGACCGGCTCCATGGACGCGGCGATCAGAGAGACAAATCGTCGGCGAGAAATTCAGCTCGCGTACAATAAAAAACACGGGATTACACCAAAAACGATTATCAAAAATATTAAAGATATTACGGCCACCCTCGAGAGCGAGCGCAGTAAAGCAGTGAAAAACTTGGCGGCGCTGGATCGCCAAATGTACGGCAAAAATCTAAAGAAAGCGATCAAAGAGAAAGAAAAACAAATGGCCGCCGCCGTCCGTGACCTCGACTTCGAAACCGCGGCGCTGATTCGAGATGAAATTAAAGAACTTCTGGGTGAGAAATCAGTTAATAAAAACAAAAAAGACCGGTGAGTGCGCGAGGCACTCACCGGCTGGAGGCTTGGTTTTGCTCTTATTTATCCGTTAGGATTACGTGCGCTTTGTAAGTCACCGTTCTCGTCCCGTCGGGTGATTTTTTGCTCTCGGTGTAGAGAAGAACGGTGTCATGATTCTTTAGACCATATTCTTCTCCAAACTGAGCGAGCACTTGTTTTCCTGCAGGAGGATCCAAAAGGGCAACTTGGGCCTCGCAGATCCTTTTCCCGCTCCAACCAGAACATGACGGTTCTTCAATCAAACGCGCTCTTTCCCCGCCGAACAAGGGTTCCCTGATAAACTCATCTACCCCAATCCGCGCAAGGTGGAATGCCACGGCCAAAAACATGACGATCAGCATTCCCACAATAACTTTAAGACTACGAGGCACGACTCACCTCCCTTTCTTTATGTGAAGAACGCCTCCAAATATAAAAGTAGCGCCGCTAACTTTGGTTGTCAATGAAAACACTCGCCGCAAGGGACGAGTGTTTCGAACGATCGCAAGAAGGCCATATCTTTAATTTGTCAACCGTCCAAAATTCTGTTAGAATTGCCCGACTATGGATCGATCTGGCGCTGACAAAATTATAATTAAAGGGGCTAAAACTCATAACCTCAAGAATATCTCGCTCGAATTGCCGCGGGGGAAAATGATTGTGTTTACGGGACTCTCGGGTTCGGGCAAGAGCTCGCTCGCCTTTGACACGATTTTTGCCGAGGGTCAGCGACGTTATGTCGAATCACTCTCGGCGTATGCGCGGCAGTTTTTGCGCCAAATGCAGAAGCCGGACGTGGAAGAAATTTCTGGTCTCTCGCCCGCGATCTCGATTGATCAAAAGTCGCGCTCCAATAATCCACGTTCGACGGTGGCAACGATTACCGAGATTTATGATTACTTGCGTGTGCTGTACGCGCGCGTGGGCAAGCCGCATTGTCTTGAGTGCAACCGGCCAATCGAGAAAATGTCGCACGGCGAAATTATTACACTGATTAATAAACGAGTTAGCGAAGTTAAAGTAAAAAACAGTAAGGTGATGATTCTCGCGCCGCTCGTTCGTGGCCGGAAAGGGGAATATTATCAGCTCTTGTACGATCTTCTGGAGAAAGGTTATCGGGAAGTTTTTGTAGACGGTGAACGGAAAAAGTTGCGCGAGCAAATTGTACTCGAGAAGCAGAAGAAACACAGCATCGATGTTCTCGTGGATGAAATTGAAATTGGCGCTTTGGTGCCGAAGCTGGAGACCAAGAAAGGAACGATTTTAAGCAAAAGCGTGCTCGCTGCAATGACGCAATCGGCCCGGGAACGGCTGAGTGAGGCCGTGGAGAGGGCGCTAAACGAGAGCGATGGCCTGGTGCGCATTGTCCTTGCTGATGAGCCGCTCGGTGATGCGCAGATCGTGTCTTCCAAATTTTCTTGTCCGTACGATGGTTTTTCTTACCCGGAAATTGAGCCGAGATTATTTTCTTTTAACTCACCTTATGGCGCTTGCCCGGCTTGCCATGGTTTGGGCACCAAGCACTTTTTCGGTAGTGATAATTGTGAGACTTGCCATGGCGCGCGCTTGCGACCCGAGGCGCTAGGAGTAAAAATTGGCGGTAAAAATATTACCGAACTCACGTCGAGCTCGATTGCTATTGCCGACAACTTCTTCGATAGCGTGAAGTTCTCGCCGAAAGAGAAACAAATCGCCGCCGCGGTGTTTAAAGAAATTACTGATCGTCTCAAGTTCTTGCTCAATGTGGGTCTCGACTATCTCACGCTCGATCGCCGTGCCCACACGCTCTCGGGTGGTGAGTCGCAACGCATTCGCCTGGCGTCGCAACTCGGCTCCAAGCTCGTCGGCGCGCTCTATGTGCTCGATGAACCGACGATTGGTCTGCACTCCTTCGACAATGATCGATTGATTAAAACCCTCGAAGAATTGCGTGATCTTGGCAATACAATTATTGTGGTGGAGCACGATGAGGACACGATTTTTGCTTCTGATTATCTCGTCGATATTGGTCCCGGTGCTGGTGTGCACGGTGGACACGTGGTGGTGACGGGCGAGACGGATAAACTGATTACTGGAAAAACACCGAAAGAGGGCGAGTCTCTCACACTTGATTATTTGCGCGGTGATAAAAAGATTCCGGTGCCGGATGATCGGCGAGAAAGTGAAAAAGGTTCGCTGAAAATCCGTGGGGGCAATATTTTCAATATCAAAAACTTAAACCTTGATGTACCGCTCGGGCGTTTGGTGGCTGTGACGGGCGTGTCTGGCTCGGGCAAGAGTACTTTTGTGTACGAAATTATTTATAAAAACTTGCAGGCGCGCTTCGATCGCAAATATCGCTCGGCGAAAATTTATAATTGCAAAGAATTCACCGGCACGGAGTATATTCATCGCGAAGTGCTCATTGATCAATCGGCAATTGGTCGCACTCCGCGCTCTAACCCGGCCACGTATACCGGCGCTTTTTCTCATATTCGCGACCTCTTTGCCGCTACGGAGATGGCGAGAACGCGCGGGTGGAAGTCAGGGCGATTTTCCTTCAACGTCGCGGGTGGACGCTGCGAAGCTTGCCAAGGCAATGGTATGGTGGGCGTGGAAATGCAATTTCTCCCGACCGTTTTCGTAGAGTGCGAAGTATGTCGTGGCAAGCGTTTTACCAAAGAGACGCTCGAGGTGAAATATAAGAAGAAAAATATTAATGAAGTCTTGCATCTCACGGTAGAAGAAGCCCTAAACTTTTTCGGCGATATTCCGGCGATTGCGGATCGTTTGCGAACCCTGAACGAAGTGGGCTTAGGCTATCTCGAGCTTGGTCAAAGCGCCACAACGCTCTCGGGCGGTGAGGCGCAGAGAGTGAAGATTTCATCGGAACTTTATCGGCCGTTTACCGAGCGGACGATGTATATTCTTGATGAACCCACAGTTGGTCTCCATTTCGAAGACGTCAATAATCTCATTCAAATTTTGCAAAAATTAGTTCAGAAGGGGAATTCGGTCTTGGTAATTGAGCACAACTTAGAGCTTATTAAATGCGCCGATTATCTCATCGATATGGGACCCGAAGGCGGCACCGGCGGCGGGCAAATTGTAGCGACTGGTACGCCAGAGCAAGTGGCTAAGCACCCCAAATCTCACACGGCCAAGTATCTTAAAAAGATTTTAGAGAAATAAAAGCGCCCCGCCCAACCTGGTGGCTGGAACGGGGGCTTGTGGAAACGCGCGATTGGGCGATCGCAGGAGCAGATTAGGCAGCTATCTCATCAGTTTTACTTTCTTGCGAGGTGGCGATTATTAACGCTCTTTCGAGTTCATCACGACGTTGTTCGGCCCTAGTTCTTAGTGTGTGAATTGCTCGAATTGTCGTGATCTGATTGGGCCGCGGTCGTCCCATCAATTCGCACAGCCAGCGAAAGCATTCGTAACCGACGTCGGTTAGAACTCTCTCTGGTATGAAACCTTTTGGACGACCCATCTCAAAAACAAAAAGTTGCCCCGACTTCTCCAAGCCGTGAAGATTACTGACCGCTTGCTTAAGTTGGCCAATCTTCACCTGCTGTTCACAAACAAGGTTCATCATCAAAAAAACTCCCTCTCTCACTACGGAATCTCCTCCCTGGGGTACAACACCCGGCAAACCATTACCGGGAAAATTTGATCTGCGGCCAGCATAACACCTCTTATCCTTAGTTGTCAAATAGGAAAGGCCTCGTACGAAACGAGGCCTTATTGGACCGGTCCGCGCGATGGACGATCCCCAGAAGGTTATCGTGATAAGAGAGAACACCGGTAAGAAACAGCGTGCTTAAGCAACCTGTTTAGTTGGAACGGGGTAGCTCGCGCACCGAGCTCTTTGTATCCAGTTGTGTGGATGAGACTCGACACCACCGAAACTGCTGTTGAAGTCAACTCTGTCTTGCGATGCCTCCTGGCTTTCCTTCTCGCCAAGCGCTCACCCCCGACGAAGACTTCGTCGGCCCCCCTCAGTTCTCTAACCCTCTGGGCGCTTTGATAAACCCTGGTTTCCTCCCTGTTCATTGCGATCCTCCCTGTTTGTGCTATTTGCCAGCAAATCGTTGCCAGCGTCCGGCGAATACTATAGACTAGGGACAAGGTTATGTCAAGCAAGGTAAAAGGTGTGGAAAAGTTAGTCGACCGGCCTGGCGTGTACTTCTTTAAGCGTGGGCGGGAGATTCTGTATATTGGCAAGGCGACCTCACTCCGCGATCGGGTGCGGAGCTATTTTAATAAAGAAATTGGCGAGACGCGTGGGCCCAAGATTGAACAAATGTTGGCCCTTGCCACGCGCGTAGAGCATCAGGTAACCGACTCCGTGCTCGAGGCGCTGATTCTCGAAAGCAATTTAATTAAAAAGCATCAGCCGATTTACAATAGTCGCGAGAAGGACGACAAAACTTTTTATTATGTGGTGCTAACCAAGGAAGCTTGGCCGCGCGTGCTCCTCGAGCGAGGAAGTGATTTGGCCGCCGACAAAACACTTGATGGTGAAATTTTTGGTCCCTATCCCCACGGCAATGAACTCAAAGAAGCACTCCAGATTATCCGAAGAATTTTCCCTTTCCGAGACAAGTGCTTGCCCCGAGCGGAGTCGAGGGGTCGACCGTGCTTCAACCGGCAAATTGGTTTATGTCCCGGTGTTTGCTCGGGAGAAATTAGTCAGTCTGATTACGCCAAAATTATTCGCCACTTAAGGCTGTTTTTCCAAGGAAAAAAGAAATCGCTTCTCGCTCTTCTCAAGCGCGAAATGAAAGTCGCGGCGCGGGAACAAAACTTCGAGCAAGCGGCGAGAATGAGGAATCAAATTTTCGCCCTCGAGCATATTCAGGATGTCTCGCTGATTAAACGAAAAAATGTTGAACATTCAATGTCCAACATTAGAGTTGAGGCTTACGACGTGGCTCACTTGAGCGGTAAAAATACGGTGGGCGTGATGACCGTGGTCGTGGGTAGCGAGCTCGACAAGGCAAGTTATCGGAAGTTTAAACTCCGCGGGGTAACGGCCGAGAAGGCTGATGACACCGCAAACTTGCGCGAAGTTCTCGAGCGCCGCTTTACTCACACAGAATGGCCGAAGCCAGATCTGGTAATTGTCGACGGTGGTCAGGCACAGATTAATGTTGCTACCCAAATTCTCACCCAACACGAACTCAAAATTCCAGTCATTGGCGTAGTGAAGGATGATAAACATAAGGCCGGCCACTTGCTCGGCCGCGCTGACCTGATCCGTGATTATCATCGCGAAATTATTCTCGCCAATGCCGAAGCCCACCGTTTCGCCATTACCTACCATCGCAAGTTGCAAAGGCGGATGATATAATTCTCGGTAATGTTTGAGGCGGGGAAAGAGAAACTCGAAGCCAATGCGTGGCTAATCACCGCGCGTTGGTATTACACGATCGGCATTTTTCTTTTCTTCCTTATTTCCTTAGTGAGCCGCTCGCGGATGATCGACTTCCCACTCAAGATTACCGTTGAACTTTTTTTCCTCGGACTTCTATTCAACCTCTTCTTCTGGCTCGCGCATCGAGAAGTTAAGAAACGGGAAAGTTATGAAGACTTGCGCAATCTCTCGCTCGCTCAACTCGGAGTTGAGGTCTTGTTCTTCCTCGTTATTACCCACATCACCGGCGGAGTAGAAGGAGTGGCTCCCGCACTTTTCTTTATCCCAATTGTGGCCTCGGTTACCCTCTTTGATCCTCGAGGACCAATTCTCACCGCCCTCGCTTCAACCCTACTCCTTAATGGTCTCGTGGTGCTCGAATATGGTGGCCTCTTAGAGCAAGCGGGAAAATATTTTGGTCTCCATTTTCTCACCTTCAATGATTGGTCGGGGGCCTGGGTCCGCGCCGCGCTTATCAGTTTAACCTACCTCATCGTTGGCCTCTTTGCAGGTTATACGGCCAGACTCATTAAGCGTCGCAGTGATCTCTTGGCCGAGAAGCTGGTGGAAGAAAAGAATAAAATTAAAGACATTGAGCGGCTCAACCAGGAACTCACCGATTATGCAAAAGAACTTTTCGATAAAGACTTCGAACTCACTTTGGCCAATAAGCGTCTCCAAATGCTTGAGCAAGCGAAGTCAAAATTCGTTTCTGTTACTACCCACCAGCTACGCACACCGCTTGCCGCCATTAAGTGGACTTTCCACATGGTCTTGCAAGAAGGATTGGGAAAAATTAATCCGGAACAAAAAGAGTTTCTCCAAAAAGGCTTCGACAGCACCCAACGAATTATTTCTATCGTTAATGATCTGCTCAATATCGATTATATTGAAGCCAATAAGCTGGATTATCACTTCATTCCAATTAAACTGGACGAACTAATTGAGGGTTTAATCTTCGAATTCACCAACCACGCCGAGAGTAAGAAAATTAAACTCAATTTCCTTAAACCCAACAAAATACCGCCAGAGGTAAATGCCGATCCAATTAAGATCAGCATGGTGCTCGAGAACTTGGTAGACAATGCCATTAAATATACTTCGCCCGGTGGCTCGGTAAGCGTTGAACTCAATGATGACAAGCTCAATAGCGCCGAGGCTACCCTTGAAGTAAAGGTGATCGATAGCGGTATCGGTATACCGCCCACCGAACAAGAGAAGATCTTCCATCGCTTCTTCCGCGCCTCCAATGCCGTGAAGCAGAGTCCAGATGGCTCGGGATTGGGTCTTTTTATCTCTCGTGATATTATACAGAAGCATGGCGGTCAGATGTGGTTTGAGTCTAAAGAAGGGAAGGGGACACATTTCCACTTCACCTTGCCTATTCACCGCAAATAAAATAAGCTATCATTAAACAAACAAACCATGGCAGAAGCAAAAAACAAAAATGTAATGATTGTGGAAGACGACGAGTTCTTGCGCTCGCTCACAGCTAAGCGCTTGGAGAAAGAGGGCTTCACGGTTACGGTGGCGGTAGACGGCGAGAACGCTATTGGCACTCTCGCTAACGTGAAGCCAGATATTGTCCTTCTCGACCTGCTTCTCCCCGGTGTGGACGGCTTCGAAGTTTTGAAAAAAATTAAAACGACCGATAATCTTAAGTCAACGCCAGTCATTATTTTCTCTAATCTTGGTCAGAAAGAAGATATCGAGAAAGCAAAGTCCATTGGTGCCGACGACTTCCTCATTAAGGCGAACTTTACGCTCGATGATGTGGTCGCCAAGATCCATAGTTTGGTAAAATAAACTGAATGCCAAGCAAAATTCGGGTTGGGGTCATCCGCGGTGGTCCGAGCCATGAGTACGATGTCTCTCTCGAGACAGGGAAAAGTGTGCTCGCGCATCTCCCCGAGAAGTATGAGAAGAAAGATATTCTAATTACGCGCGGAGGCGTGTGGCACTTGCAAGGCTTGCCCGTTACACCAGAAAGACTGACGCAAAATGTGGACGTGATCTTCAACGCCCTCCACGGCGAATATGGTGAAGACGGCAAAGTGCAGAAGGTAATGGATGATCTGGGATTGCGCTACACTGGCTCGGGACACTTACCTTCGGCCCTCGGTATGGCCAAACACCTCGCTAAAGATGTGTATCGCCAAGCGGGGATTAAAACGCCGCCGGGCATGGTGTTCCGTCGCGGTCAGGCGGAGCCACATGAGATGGCGAAGGAAGTCTTCACCAAAATTTCTCCCTTCTGGATTGTGAAGCCAGCCGACCGTGGTTCTTCCGTTGGTCTACTCGTCGCCAAGACCTTACCGGAGCTGGCCGAAGCTATTAATACTTGCTTCCAATATTCATCGCTTGTTCTCGTAGAGCGCTTTATCCAAGGAGAAGAAGCGACCTGTGGCGTCGTAGACAACTTGCGCGGTGAAGAAATTTATCCGCTTTTCCCCATTGAGATCCGTAAACCTGGCAAGAAAGAAGTGTGGACCTATGATGATAAATACAGCGGCGCAACACAAGAAATTTGCCCGGGCAACTTCTCGGATGAGGTAAAACAAGAAATTCAAAACCTCGCGGCTAAGGCACATCAAGCACTTGGCCTGCGACACTATTCACGTTCTGACTTTATTATTGCGCCCAATGGCCATATTTACCTTCTAGAGACCAATAGTTTGCCGGGCCTGACCAGTGAATCACTTTTGCCTAAAGCCCTCGCCGCCCACGGTATCTCCTACCCACAATTCTTAGATCATGTTCTCACCCTTGCGCTAGAGGGAAAATAATTTAAGCTTAAAGTCTTGGGCCCGTAGTTCATCTGGTAGAACGCCTCATTTGCAATGAGGAGGTAAGCGGTTCGAGTCCGCTCGGGTCCACAATTCCTTATTTGCCAGGTTTTGGTTGGTGGGATATTCTGGGTCATGCTTCATAATCGTCAGATAAAGACTTGGTCTAGTTTTGTTTGGAACACCTCTCCCGACCGGTAGGGTAAGGGTTGCTTTTTGTCTCTAGCCCCCGCCCTATCGGGCGGTTTTTGTTTGTCTTTTAAAAGTTAGAACAAAAAATCATGATTACTCAACCAATCAAAACCCGTGTCTTCCAGGAAGGCGAAAGCTTGCTTTCATTTATCAAGAAATATCTCAAAAAGATCCCTGAGAAATCTGTTCTCGTCGTGACTTCTAAAATTGTTGCTCTGGCAGAGAGGCGAACAGCCATTGCCGAAAATGTTCAGAGCAAAGAAAAACTCATTCGAGCCGAGAGTGAACTCGTAATACCCACCAAATATGCCTGGCTTACCATCAAGGATGGAATGGTTATGGCTTCCGCCGGCATTGATGAATCAAATGCGAATGGTAAATTTATTCTTTTGCCAAAAGACAGCTTCAAAACCGCCCGCCTTCTGCGCCACAAATTGCGGGGGCATTACCGGCTCAAGCATCTTGGTGTTCTCATTACCGATAGTCGGACCTTGCCGCTCCGCGCTGGCGTGGCGGGTGTGGCCACGGGGTATGCCGGCTTCCGAGGTATTAAGGATTATCGGGGCTTGCCCGACATCTTTGGGAGAAAATTTAAATTCTCTCGCACCGATGTGGCCGACAGTCTCGCTACCGCCGCCGTCTTCGTGATGGGAGAGGGAAATGAACAACAACCTTTGGCGATTATTAAGAAAGCTCCGGTTGAATTTTGCGACAAAGTTCATCGTCAAGAATTACACATCGATATTCAAGAAGACATGTACGGACCACTCTTTGCCAAGTTACCCAAACCTTGCTAACCTTTTACTGAACCGTGAGCGGGCACTGCACAGGGTGTGCGGAGGCAAAAGCTCACAATTTGTTCTCCTTATTATATTTCGTGGAGGTTGGTATAGTGAACACGAAGCAAGGGACTCAGGAAAAAACCCAGGAAACGAGCGTGGCCGATCGAGTGCGGACGAGAATAGCCGCGCAAGGACGACAATCTGGACAGGACACTGACGCCGCACCAAGGCTACCCGAAAAAAATCACGAGGACAGCAAAAACTCAATCACCTAAAACACAGAACCACTTAGGACCCCGGGCCGGCTACGTTGCTATGAACAACGAGCCGGCCCAAATTTTTTGACTTTTTTCTTTATCCACAGTTTTGCTTTTCAACTCTTGACGATGAAAACGAGGGGAGTAAACTGAAAGCTGGCAAGATTCATTGTTCTTTGTTGAATAGTTCCTGGGGCACGGTTGCCGAGGAAAATTTCAGAGAACATGAGTCACACTGAAAAAGGAGTCATTCGTATGTTGTTTACCATTCGTAACCACATGGCCGCACATGACCGTCGACAACGTGCTTTGGCTGGTCATCTTTCGGCGAATTTCAACGTGATGAACATGATCGACGACCCTGCTGCCACCACCGCCAACAGGAAGAACACCGCCGCTCCACCTGCGACGACGACCGTTCTCCGTGTTTAGCGCGACGAGCAGCTGACCCGGATTTAGGAACTTTCACTCCACTGCGCTGGAGTGCCCGGGACCGAAAGGTCCCAAAAACAAGAAGCCCTGTAGCCTGCATGCCAAGTAGGAGCGGGGCTTTTTCATTTTTAAATTCCATTTTCAAACGTAATTTGCTAGGATTGAGGGCGCAAATAGGCACCCTTAGCTCAGCTGGTTAGAGCGTACGATTCACATTCGTAAGGCCCCAGGTTCGATTCCTGGAGGGTGCACCCGCTTCGAGGAGCGAGGCGAGCCGGGGTGTGGTGTAACGGTAACATGTCCGTCTCGGGGACGGATGACTCCGGGTTCAAATCCCGGCACCCCGACCAAGAGTTATGATATGATGGAGGTGTTCCCAAGGTCGCTTTATTAGCGTAATACCTGAAGGAAATATTATGGATACTAAATGTGAGAGTTGCGGCCACATGCACAACGCTGGTGAGAAGTGCACAGAAAGTGGTTGCAGTTGCGAAGGTTAAGCTAAGTTTGCCTCATTAGAATAGAGGCCAAAATTCGCTCTGGTTTACTTCCCGAGCGGATTTTGTTTTTTTGTGGACCCAGCGAGAATCGGACTCGCGCCTCGGCAATGCGAATGCCGCGTAACCCGCCCGCAACGCCTGAGCGCGTAGCGATGGCGGGCGGGTACCACCTGTGGACCGTGCCGGAATTGCACCGGCGACCTCTCGAATGCGAATCGAGTGTTCTACTAACTGAACTAACGGCCCTCAATGGTTCTACACAATAGCAAAAGGTACTTGAAAAGGGAACTTGCTATAATGGTTGGTGATGAAGTGGGTAAACAACGCTGAACAAATTATTGGTAATAAATTGCGTCGTGACGCTCTTGAAATTTTAGAATCTGGCCTAACTGCCATTGAGACCAAACACGTAGTGCGGGAAGCCCTTGATTGGAAAAATGAAACCAGAACTCTTTGCGTGCGCGGCCTTGATATTTGTTTTGCTGACTATGAGAGAATTTATTTTATCGCAATTGGCAAATGCGCTGTAGCCGCGGCCGAAGTGGCGGAAGAAATTTTTGGCCACGAACTTACTGGCGGCTTTGTCCTTGATGTGCAGTCTGGTATTTTTTCCAAATTAGTCTCTAGGGTCGGCACTCATCCTCTGCCTTCCAATGATAATGTGTCAGCCACCGAAGATATTGTTTTGCTTCTCGACCAAGCCACCGAGCGTGATTTGGTCTTGGTGGTAATTTCTGGCGGCGGTTCCGCTTTGCTCTGTAGTCCCAATGAGATGGGTTGTGACACTTTGGCCAAGATTGTGGCTGAACTAATTGCAGGCGGAGCTGATATCAACGAGCTTAATACCGTGCGAAAGCATTTGTCTAAGGTGCAGGGTGGTCAATTGGCAAAAATTGCTTATCCAGCAACGGTTATTGGTCTAATTTTTTCTGATGTAATTGGTGACGATGTTTCCATGATTGCTTCCGGCCCACTAACCAAAGACACAACAACCAAAGAGGAAGCTGAACAAATTCTCGCTAAGTACCAAATTGTAACTAAGTGCGCCTTGCCAAGTTGTGAAGTCTTAGAGACACCGAAGGACGATAAATATTTTTCACGAGTTAAGACCGTGCTCGTGGTCAACAATTTGCGCGCGCTTACAGCCATGGCCAAGAAGGCAGAAGAATTGGGCTATCAGGCGAAAATTGAAACCACCACTCTCGCTGGTGAGGCGGCTGAGGTGGGTAAAAGTTTGGCCACGCGACCACTTGAGCCCAAAACCGCATTACTTTTTGGCGGCGAAACCACGGTAATTTCTAAAAATAGTTCGGGGCAAGGTGGCCGCAATCAAGAATTGGCCCTCGCGGCGCTTACTAAACTCGGCGATAATCGTCTCGTTCTCGCTTGTGCTTCTGATGGTTGGGATAATGGACCAGCCGCCGGCGCCATTGCTGATCAAGAGACCATTCTTTCGGTTGAGCAAGGTGGTCTCCAGCCGGAAGTGGCGCTCGGTGGTCACGATTCCTTCACTTTCTGGTCCAAGACTGATAGTCAGATTATCACCGGCAAAACTGGAGCCAATGTTTCCGATTTAATGTTAATTTTAAAAGATTTATAATTATTTTATGAATAAAAATGAAGCATTGGTCTTGTGGTTTGACCAAGTTTCCAATGACGACGTGGCTCTCGTGGGTGGAAAGAACGCTTCGCTCGGCGAGATGTATGCCACCTTACGTCCGCAGGGTATTCGTATTCCCAATGGTTTCATTATCACCGCCAAAGGTTATCGCCACTTCATTGAGAAAACTGGTTTGAGTAAAACCATTGAGCATGAATTGTCCGGTCTCGACACAAACAACATGAAAGATTTACAAGCTCGTGGGGCAGAAATCAGACGCTCTTTTCTCGCTGTCCCTTTTCCCGAGGATTTGGCGGCAGAAGTGAAGCGGGCTTACGCTGATTTGTCTCACGCTTACAATGTATCCGAGGTGGATACGGCGGTGCGCTCTAGCGCCACGGCCGAAGACTTACCAGGAGCTTCTTTTGCTGGTGAACACGAAACATTCTTAAATGTCCGAGGAGAAAATCACGTCCTTCACGCCATCCAAGCTGCTTTCGCCTCTCTTTTTACCGACCGCGCTATTTCTTACCGAGTAGATAAGGGTTTCGATCATCAGGCGATTTCTCTCTCGGTTGGGGTGCAAAAAATGGTGCGGTCTGATCTCGGCGCTTCTGGGGTAATTTTTACCCTCGATACTGAAACGGGTTTCCGCGACGTAGTTACCATCACCAGTTCTTGGGGGCTCGGTGAGATGGTGGTGCAAGGGAAGGTCACACCGGATGAATTCTTGGTTCATAAGCCAACTCTCCGCGCTGGCTTCGCCTCAATTATCCGGAAAAATCTCGGACCGAAAACGATTAAAATGATTTATCACGGCTCGGGTAATAAGCCGGTGAAGGAAGTGACGACAACGAGTGAAGAACGAGAAAAGTTCTCGCTCACCGATAGCGAAGTGCTGGAGCTTGCTCGCTGGGCGCTCGCGATTGAAGAACATTATTCCACGCGCGCTGGTCACCCGATGCCGATGGATCTCGAGTGGGCCAAGGATGGTGAACGCAATGAGCTCTACATTGTGCAGGCCCGGCCAGAAACGGTGCAAGCCGAGAAAAAAGGTTTTGTCCGAGAGGAATTTAAACTTCAAGGAACAGGCAAAATTATTACCGAGGGCATTTCGGTCGGAGCTAAGGTGGCAAACGGCAAGGTGAGAATTATTTTGTCGCCCAAGAAACTTCATGAATTCCAAGACGGCGAAATTCTCTTTACCGAGATTACTGACCCAGATTGGGAACCGATTATGAAAAAGGCGGCGGCGATTGTGACCGAGAAGGGTGGCCGGACTTCCCACGCGGCCATTGTCTCGCGCGAGCTTGGGATTCCGGCGATTGTGGGCGCCAAGGGAGTGCTCGCAAAAGTAAAAACAGGTGAATTGGTTACTGTGGATACTTCCTCCGGCGATGTGGGAAGAATTTATGAGGGAGCCATTCCTTTCGAAAAGAAAAACATCAACTTGGCCGAGGTGCCAACCACGCGCACCAAAATTACCGTTAATGTGGGCGCACCAGATGGTGCCTTCATGCACGCTCAATTACCTCATCGCGGCGTGGGGCTAGCGAGAGAAGAATTTATTATCGCCTCACACATTAGGGTTCATCCTCTCGCTTTGCTCAACTTCGATCAGTTGCCGAGCAAAGAACTGAAACACAAGATTGAAAAAATCACCTTAGGTTACGCCTCGAAAAAAGATTTTTATATTCGCAAACTAGCCGAAGGCATCGCTCAAATTGCCGCCGCCTTCGCGCCCCATCAAGTGATTGTTCGCTTTTCTGATTTCAAGACTAATGAGTATCGCGCCCTCTTGGGTGGCGAACTCTATGAGCCAGAAGAAGAAAACCCCATGCTCGGTTGGCGCGGCGCTTCGCGTTATGCCCATCCTGACTTCAAACCCGCTTTTGCTCTGGAGTGCGCGGCAGTGAAGGTGGTGCGAGAAGAATTTGGGCTAAAAAATCTCCAAACAATGGTACCTTTCTGTCGCACACCGGAAGAAGGAAAAAAGGTGATTGAGGTGATGCGCGAGTTTGGCTTGGAGCAAAGCGGGGGAGAAAATGGTCTAAAAATTTATGTGATGTGCGAAATTCCGTCCAATGTTATCTTGGCCGATCAATTCCTCGATATTTTCGACGGCTTCTCAATTGGTTCCAATGATTTAACTCAACTCACCATGGGCCTCGACCGCGACTCTGGACTAGTGGCCAAAATTACCAATGAAAATAACCCAGCGGTGCGTAAATTGGTAGAAGACGCGATTACGGCCTGCAAGCGTCGAGGCAAATATATTGGCATTTGTGGTCAAGCGCCGAGCGATTACCCCGACTTTTTGCGTTTCCTCGTGCGGGCGGGGATAGATTCTATTTCCCTCAACCCCGACTCGGTGGTGCCAATGACCTTCGAGGTGGCGGAGGAAGAGAAAAGCTTGTTTTAAATTATGGCGAAAATTACCAAACTGGAAGCTAGAGAAATTCTTGACTCGCGCGGTAAACCAACCCTAGAAATCAAGCTCAGCTCTGGCGACTTGTTTGGTGTGGCACAAGTGCCGTCAGGGAAATCGACCGGTCGGCACGAGGCGGTAGAGTTGCGTGATGCATCAGGAAGAATTGAGCCAGCTTTGCGGGTAATTGAAGAGACCGTCAAACCAGTTTTGCTCGGGCAAGAAGTGCACCAGGGTCTAGACCAAACCCTGCTCGAACTCGACGGAACCGAAAATAAATCGAAGCTGGGTGGCAATACGATAATTGGCCTCTCCATGGCCACAGCTAGGCTCGCAGCGCGGGTGGAAAAAGTAGAACTTTGGGAATATTTGGCCGATTTAGCTAGCACTAAACCACACAAGCCAAAATTATTTATGAATCTGATTAACGGAGGCGTGCATGCCGACTTTAGACTGCCATTCCAAGAATATATGGTGGTGGTAGAGAGTTATGCGCAAGGGAAAAATTTGTTCGAGAAATTAAAGCAAGAAATTGCTACTCAATACGGTGAGGTGCCCTACGGTGACGAGGGTGGTCTCTCGCCCGAGCTAACTAAATTAGAGGAGCCGTTCGAAATTTTAACAAGATTAATTACCGGGGAACCAAACGTTAGCCTTGCTATTGACGCCGCCGCCTCGGAACTCTGGCAAAACGAAATTTATACGCTGAAGAATCAAGAATTCACGGCCGCCGAATTAACCGATTTTTATCTTGAATTAACAAAAAAGTATCCGCTCCAAAGTATTGAGGACCCCTTTGCCGAAGATGAAATCGAGAGTTTCCAGAACCTGACTCGCCAGGTGAGTGAAGAAATTCTTGTGGTTGGCGATGATTTAACAGTCACTAATCCCAAGCGCTTGAAAACCATGATTGAGCAAAAAGCGGCCAACGCCCTCATTATTAAACCCAATCAAATTGGGACAATCAGCGAAACTTTAGAAACAATTAAATTGGCCCATGAAGCCGGTTGGCAAACTATTGTCTCGCACCGTTCTGGTGATACGCTCGATGATTTCATTGCCGATCTTGCTTATGCCATTGGCGCTTATGGTCTCAAGGCCGGCTCACCCGAACCCCCCGAACGCCGCGCTAAATACGAAAGGTTAGAAAAGATTGCGGGAGAATAACCAAAAACTTGGTGGACCTACGGGGAGTCGAACCCCGACCTGTTCCATGCCATGGAACCGTTCTACCGCTATACTATAGGCCCTTGGAGTTAAATTATCCTTAATTTTAAGAAAGACGCAACCGAGGAAATGAGTCTCTGGACTTATTTACACAATAATGGTAGTTTAAGTGTCGAGGTTTTGGGAATTGATAGATATTTGACAACCGAAAACGGAAAGGAGAGAGAACTCATGGCGACAAACAGAATGGAAAGGGTCCTGAAAAAGGAACTCCGCAATAGAGATTTGCGTCTCGTATGGAGTCCTAAGCCGGGACACATGAAAAGGGATGAGTTGGTGGTTTTCGGGGCAGAGCAAAAGGTTGGCTGTAAGGCCAAGAAACAACTCAGCATGGCTTCACCCATGCCTGTGGTCAATGAGTACCATGAAGCTTTTCTTCGGTCGCTCGAGCTGGCTGGTGTTCCGAGAAATTGTCTTCACTCTACCTACGTCCATGTTGGCCGGGGAAAGATCTGGCCAACCTTTATCGCTCGGATTACTCAGGAGAGTTTCCGGGTGATCAAGGAAAGGTAACTCCGTTGTTTTTTTCAGGGTCCGCTGTCTTCACGATGGCGGACCCGTTTTCTTTCTGATATATTAGCGCGATGTTTAAAGAATTTTTGATGAAGAAGATGCTCAAGCGCCAGGGCGTGCCGGAGGATCAAGTGGAGAAAGTGCTCGCGATTATGGAAAAAAATCCAGACTTGTTTAAGCAAATCGCCGCCGAAATTCAGGCGAAGATGCAAAGCGGCATGGACCAACAAGCCGCCGCGATGCAAGTAATGCAAGCGCATCAAGAAGAATTGAAGAAAATTTTGTAGATGTCTCTCTCAATTGGAATTGTGGGTCTGCCAAATGTCGGGAAGTCGACATTGTTCAATGCGCTGACGGGGAAGGGGGTGCCGGCGGAGAATTATCCGTTTTGTACTATTGATCCATCGGTCGGGATTGTGGGTGTGCCCGACGATCGCTTGGCGAAATTGACCGAGTTTAGTAAATCGGCAAAGACGATTCCGGCGGCGATTGAGTTCGTCGACATTGCCGGGTTGGTGAAAGGTGCCTCGAAGGGTGAAGGCTTGGGGAATCAATTTCTCTCGCATATCCGCGAGGTGGATGCCATTCTCCACATGGTGCGAGTGTTTGCCGACGACAAAGTGACGCATGTGAACAATAAAGTTGATCCTTCGGGTGATATCGAGACAATTGGTCTTGAACTTATCTTGGCCGATCTCGCGACGGTAGAGAAGCGGCGAAGTAATTTGCAAAAAGAAGTGAAGCGGGGAGATAAAATGTCAATAATGGAAGATGGGGTGCTCGCGCGAGCAGAAGCTTTATTGAAGAATAGTGAGCCCGTGTCGCGACTAACTTTCGCGAGTAAAGATGAGGAAAAAATTTTAAAAGGGATGCACCTCTTGAGTGCGAAGCCGATGCTCTATGTACTCAACACCTCAAGCGCCACAGAAAATGCGGTGGCAGAGATTAAAGAAAAGTTGAAAGGAGAAATTTTTGTCGAGATTGATCCGGTCTTCGGCACCGGCCTCGATGATCTCATTAAAGCGAGTTATAAATTACTCGGTCTCGCGACCTACTTTACGACTGGAGAAGATGAGACACGGGCATGGACTTTCAAAATCGGCTCTACGGCGCCAGAAGCGGCGGCGGCGATTCACACCGACTTCCGCGAGAAGTTTATTAAAGCTGATGTCATCAATTGGCAAGATCTCCTCGCCGGTAAACATTGGCACCTCGAAGGCAAAGAATATCTCGTCAAAGACGGGGATGTAATTGAGTTTAGGATATGAAAAAACAAAAAAAATAATCGGGAGACACGAGGTCTCCCGATCAAAAGAAGGCTTGTTGGTAACCTAAGTTTTCATCTTTAGGCCTCCCCATTTAATCTCTTTCCTCCGGTAGATAGTTTCTGGTGACAAAGCAAAGAGTTGGGTTACAACCCAAGACTGGGTTTGCTCGTTCTTGAGGAACAATTCCCCCAAGAGGGCCTGGATATTGGTCTCCAGAAGCGGCGCTTTTACTGCCGCGTTTTGCAAGCCGGTGACGCCAACAATGAAATTCAACCCGGCAAGGTACTTACCCGAGGAGGGAAAAATTCCCCTGGTTTCAATTTCAATGTCGTGGACGTTTAGTTCTTCCCCGTTGATGCCGTTTGAGTGCGCCTCCGGAAACATCCCAAACAAGAGCCTCTGTAAACGGAACTGGAATTCAGCGTTGGTTCCAACATTGGCCAACTCAGAAACGTAATTCAAACGCAAAGTAATCATAACTCCCGCCTTTCCTAAACATTTTGATCGTCACCATGACGACCTCTGCCGGAGAATTATACAGATTTATGACTTCTTGTCAACCTAGATATGAAAAACCGGCCGAGAGTTTCGGCCGGTTTTTGGGAACTTGTGGGAGGGTGAAGAACAGGAAGGTGTCTCACTCGGCGAACAAGCTGAGGCACTTTCCACGGGGTAGCGAGGCGCTGGCCTGCCAACCACCAATGTTGAGTCTGAAAAAAACAGGATCTCCTACGTCCCCGTCGATCGTCAGTTCCGCCTTCTCCACCAGAACAAAAGACAGGGCCTGCTTTAATCGAGACACTGGATCAAACCCGGTACCGCCCAGATCGTTTACTGAACGGAGAAAGAGGTTTAGATCGACGGTTACATCTCTTGGTACGATAGCGAGCTCGAGCTGTCTATCGAAGAGAATTGTGGGATATGGTTCGTCCCCGAATGGGTCCTGCTCATCATCAAAAATTAATTCGACTCTCCATTGTCCCCGCACATAATCGGGAAAAATTGAGCAGAAGAGATCTTTCACCAACGTAACCCCAGACGGTTTGATTGTCTTTATCCTTCCCCAGCCATTAGTGTCCTCAATGTGCATGTCGCACCTCCTTTTTTCAATTTCGAGTCGCTACAACAGCGACCTCTGCCCGAGAATTATACAGATTTATGAGTTCTTGTCAAGCAAATGATTTTTTCTTAGGTTCTGCTAAACTTCTGTAAATTAGACATGAAAGGCAAGAAAAAAACCTATTTACTCGTTGAGTTCCCGTATCCATCCGGCGATGGTTTGCACGTGGGTCATGTGCGTAGTTACACGGCGATGGATATTGTGGCGCGGAAGCGGCGAATGCAGGGCGAAGAAGTAATGTACCCAATGGGTTGGGACGCTTTTGGTTTGCCCGCCGAGAATTACGCAATCAAAACTGGCATTAACCCCGCCATCACGACAAAGAAAAATATCGACACTTTCCGCCGACAGCTTAAGGCTTTGGGAATTTCTTTTGACTGGAAACGGGAGGTGAATACGACCGATCCGAATTATTACAAATGGACGCAGTGGTTATTCTTACAATTCTTTAAACAAGGTTTGGCGTATAAATCGAAGTCAGAAATTAATTGGTGTCCAAAAGATAAAATTGGTCTCGCGAATGAGGAGGCGATTGGTGGCGTGTGTGAGCGTTGTGGGACGAAAACCGAGAAGCGCGAGAAAGAACAATGGATGCTCGCGATTACGAAGTACGCTGATCGACTTGATAAAGATCTTGATCTCGTGGATTACCCCGAGCCGGTGAAGTTGCAACAGCGCAACTGGATCGGGAAAAGTGAGGGGTGGGAAATTGATTTCGATAATATTAAAGTTTTTACCACCCGGCCGGACACCATCTTCGGTGCGAGTTTTGTGGCTATTGCGCCGGAGTTAGCGAAAAAGTTAACGGGCAAAGATTTTGGTATTAGGGTTGATAATGATCGGGAAAATAAGGAGAAAGTGGGTGCTGATACTGGTTTGCGGGTAAAGAATCCGGCCAGTGGCGAAGAATTGCCAGTGTGGGTCGTGAATTACGTCTCGGCCGACTACGGCACCGGCGCCATCATGGGCGTGCCTGCTCACGACGAACGTGATTTTGAATTTGCCAAGAAATACAACTTGCCAATTAAAGCCGTGGTAATGCCAAGCCTAACTGATTACTCTAATCCACCGCGGGAAGGGAAAGAAAACACTTTCCGCAATATGGTGCTCGGTATTCTGCACAATCCAAAAACAAAAAAATATCTGGTTCTGAAGTGGAAGAAACAGCCGTGGATCGGTTTTGTTACCGGAGGAGTTGAAGAAGGAGAAAATCATGCTGAAGCGATGAAACGTGAAATCGCTGAAGAGACTGGTTATACCAACACCAAATTGGTGAGAAGCTTAGGAATGACTGAGGCGTACTTTTTTGCCGCGCACAAAGATGTGAATCGTCGAACTCATGGTGAACACTTCTTGTTTGAACTACTTGATGAAACCAGAAATGAAGTGAGCAAAGAAGAGCAAGAATTGTATGATTTTGAATGGCTTTCTTTCGACGAGCTCAAAGCGACGCGATTGCAACACACTGAGTCGCCAATGCTCTTAGACCGAATCGCCACGGGAAAAGATTTTTTCACCGGCTCGGGCCGAGTTTTCAACTCGGGAGAGTTCTCTGATCTCATGAGCGACGAGGCGAAAGAGGAAATCGCCAAAGAAGTAGGCGGGAAAAAGGTGACGACATATAAACTCCGCGATTGGGTGTTTAGCCGGCAGCGGTACTGGGGTGAGCCAATTCCAATGATTTATTGCAATGATTGCGGGTGGCAGCCGGTCCCGGAGAAAGATTTACCGGTCAAATTGCCGAAGATGGATAAATATCAGCCAACGGATAATGGCGAATCGCCACTCGCGAATATTAAAAAGTTCGTGGAAACAAAGTGTCCAAAGTGTAAGAGCAAAGCGCGCCGAGAAACAGACACAATGCCCAACTGGGCTGGATCTTCTTGGTATTACCTCCGGTACACTGATCCCAAAAACAAAAAAGAATTTGCGAGCAAGAAAAATCTTGAACATTGGCTGCCAGTAGACTGGTACAACGGCGGCATGGAGCATACCACACTTCACCTGCTCTATTCCCGTTTCTGGCACAAATTCCTGTTTGATCAAAAGCTTGTGCCGGGCAAAGAACCGTATGCCAAACGCACATCGCATGGTCTCATTCTCGCTTCTGATGGCGAAAAGATGAGTAAATCGCGGGGGAATGTAATTAATCCCGATGAAATTGTGAAAATGTATGGCGCCGACGCCCTGCGGCTCTACGAAATGTTTATGGGCCCCTTCGAGCAGGCGGTCTCATGGCAGACTGAGAGTATTATTGGCGTGAAGCGCTTCTTGGAGCGAGTGGAAAAAGCGGGGAGGAAGGTGAGTAAAAAAGCTTCTGATCACCAGCTTGATATTTTAATCAACAAAACTGTTCAGAAAGTGAGCGATGACATAGAAGCGATGCGCTTCAACACCGCCGTGAGCGCGCTGATGATTGCACTCAATGAACTGGAGAAGGCAGAGAAAATCCCAGCTAAAGTGTGGGAGACTTTCTTAACCCTACTTTCGCCCTTTGCGCCACATATCGCGACCAAACTAAAAGCAGGTAAAAAGTGGCCAATCTATGACCCGAAATTGGTGGGCGAAGAAAAAAAGAAGCTTTCTGTCCAAATTAATGGCAAGGCTCGGGGAATTCTCGAAGTCTCTGGGGCTGAAACTGAGGCGGAAATTCTTCAACTCGCTGAACAAGAAGCCAATCTCGCCAAGTGGTTCTCTGGCAAACCTCTCAAAAAAGTTGTCTACCAACCAGGAAGGTTTATCAACCTCATTGTTTGACACAGTTGACTAAAAATAGATAGGATGATAGAAATAAGGTAATTATTAAAAATATGGCCAAAATGAGCCCAAATTTTAAGCCCAAGGAGGTGGTCAAAGGCCTCTTAATTAGTCTCCCAGAACGCTCACAAGACGTGATCCGGAAGCGCTATGGTTTGGACGCTGAGGAAGGTATGACGCTCGAAGCAATCGGGCAGATTTACGGTATTACTCGTGAGCGCGTACGCCAGATTGAGGAAGCCACGCTCAAGATGATCAAGAAGTCTGAGCACTTTGCCCGTCTTGCGGCTGAACTTGAGGAACTTAAGTCGGCGCTTGAGGATTACGGTGGTATTGCCCATGAAGGTGAATTCCTCCGCCATCTCCACGACCATCCTACGACCCAAAACCAAGTGAACTTCCTCTTGGTACTTGGTGACGACTTCGTTCGCCTTAAGGAAGACGACGATTTCCATCATCGCTGGACGGTCAATAAAGGATTGGCCGACCGCGTGCATGTGGCGCTTAATAAACTCGCCAAAGAACTCGGCGAAGACGATTTGCTTTCCGAAAAAGATATTGTTTCTAAGCTCTTGGCCAAACTTGATGGCGACACCAAGGATGATCTCTTCCGTGAACGTGGTCGCCGCTGGCTCGCTATTTCTAAGAAAATTGGCGCTAACCCTGTAGGTGAATGGGGCCTCGCTGTTTCCCCTAATGTCCGCCTCCGCGGTATCCGTGATTACGCCTTCCTCGTACTCCGACGCCATGGCTCGCCGCTCCACTTTACCGAAGTGGCCAAGGCTATTGAATCTTCTTTCAAACACCGCGCCAATGCCGCCACTTGCCACAACGAACTCATTAAAGATGACCGTTTTGTTCTCGTGGGTCGCGGTCTCTACGCACTTACTGAGTGGGGTTACACCCGCGGTGTCGTTCGTGACGTTATTCGCGCCCTCATTGAGAAGCATGGCCCAATGACCGAGAAAGAAATTATTGACCGCGTGATGAAGGAGCGCTATGTGAAGGAAAACACCATTCTCGTTAATCTCCGCAATAGCAAAAACTTTAAGAAAAACAGTTCCGGCAAATACACAGTCTAACTGGTAGCCCCCAAGCACCCCATCCGTTATAATGGAGGGGTGTTTTTGGTTCAAGTGTTGCAACTAACTCTCGAAACCCTCGTCAACGGATTTTTCCAGACGAGTGTGATCTGGCTTCCGTTTGGTCTTGGCGGTATCACCTGGACTCTCTGGTACCGCTACAAGCAAGCGCAATACATTAATGCCACCGCTTGGGTATTGTTAGAAATTAAAATTCCGAAAATCATTGATAAATCACCGCAAGCGATGGAGATGGTGATGGGAATTTTTCATCAGACTTGGCAGGGGAATTGGCTGAATCGCTTCACCCAAGGTATTGTCCGCGGCTGGTTCTCTTTAGAACTGGTGTCGTTTGGTGGTGAACTTCATTTTTATATCCGAGCACCAAAATTCTTCCGTAGCATTGTGGAAGCGCAAATTTATTCGCAATATCCTGAGGTTGAGATTTACCAAGCAGATGATTACGTAACCAAGGTAGACCTAAACTCGCCAGGAAGCGCTCTCGATATTTGGGGTGGGGAGTGGCAGTTGAGCAAAGATGATCCTTATCCGATAAAAACCTATCTCGATTACAAGCTCGATGAGAATCCCGATGAGGAATTCAAAATTGATCCGATTACGCCTCTGATTGAGTTCTTTGGTTCCATTAAGCCCACCGAGCAACTCTGGATGCAGGTCTTGATCCAAGCTACCAAGGATCGCTATCCGGATCCAAAAACCTGGTTTGGCAAAAGAGATTGGAAGGCAGAAGGAAAAGACTTGATTGAGAAGCTGATGAAGCGTGATAAGCAACCTAAACCCGATGAACCGCTGCGCTTAGAAATTCTCTCACCGGGCGAGCGCGAGGCCGTGGCCGCCGTGGAGCGCAGTATCTCCAAGCTCGGCTTCGACTGCGGTATGCGCACCATTTATCTTGGACCTAAAGACAAATTTGATCCCGTGAAGCCGGTGGGTCTCCGCGGATGTATGCGCCAATTTAGCTCGCAGCACTTAAATGGTTTCAAGGTGAAAAAAGACACGACCGTGGACTTCCCGTGGCAAGACTTCCGTGGCATCCGGGTAGCGTATAAGAAGAAAAAAATGTTTAAAGCCTATGCCTTGCGCGGTTGGTTCTACGAGCCCTTCAAGCGCAAACCTTTCGTGCTGAACACTGAGGAGCTTGCTACCATTTACCACTTCCCTGGCGCGGTGGCGCGCACGCCGACCCTCGAGAAAATCGAGTCGAAGAAGGGCGAGGCGCCAATCAATTTACCTTTATAAATCATGAAGAAAAAAAGAAAGATTATTCTTATCTCACTAGCGATTGTGGTCTTTATTATCGGCTGGACTGCGATTTTACTTGTCTTGCCACCGAGCGACTTCCCACTTGAAAAAACAGTAAAGATTGAAGCTGGTCTTAACCTGGATGAGATTGCGACCAAACTTACCAGCGAGCGATTGATAAGGAGCGAACGGGTTTTTAAATTCCTGGTGTATCTTGGCGGTACGGCGCGAGTGATCCCGGCGGGGGATTATTTCTTCCCCAAAAAGGCCAGTGCTTTCAGCGTAGCTAAGCGCTTCGGCAATGGTATTTTTAATCTCAACCTCGCCAAGATTACAATTCCGGAGGGTGCGACGGCTAAAGAAATTGGAGTGTTAATTAAACGCAAAATTAAAGAATTTGATATCGAGAACTTCAATTTACTCGCCACGCCACTTGAGGGCTACCTTTTCCCCGACACCTACTTCTTCTCACCCAAGATCACTCCCGCCGAAGCCGTGGAATATCTCCACAGTAATTTCAAAAATCAAACCGCGAGCGCCCTAGAAGCGGTTAAAAAATCAGGGAGAACTCTCGAAGAAATTATTACCATGGCCGCGCTTCTTGAGGAAGAAGCCAAAACCACCGACTCGCGGCGCATTATTTCAGGGATTCTCTGGAAGCGGATCGATGATGATATGTTGCTCCAAGTAGACGCTGTTTTCCCTTACATTATTAATAAAAACACTTTTGAGGTCACGCGGAAAGATCTCCAAACAGACTCGCCGTACAATACGTATAAATATAAAGGCCTTCCGGCTGGGCCAATTACCAACCCTGGTCTCGACGCCATTCTGGCGGCCGCTGAGCCCCTAGAATCGCCCTATTGGTTCTATCTTTCTGACCATTCTGGTAGGATGCACTACGCTATTGATTACGATCAACACAAAAAAAATAAAGCCCAATATCTGAACTAGATGAAAAAACACGACCTTGCCTTCATCGACCTGGAAACCACCGGGTTCAACCCTGACCAACACGAGATCATTGAGCTCGGCTGTCTCATTGCGCGACAAGTGCCACAAAACAACGGCCGCGGGCCCAAGGTTGAGCTTGTCGATGAGTTTGAATTCAAAATTAAACCAACACACATTGAGACCGCTGACCCCGGCGCCTTTGCGAAAAATGGCTACAATGATGCTGATTGGCTCTTCGCCATTGATCTCAAGAGTGCACTCGAACAAGTATCTAAGAAAGCGGAGGGTGCCTCCATGGTGGGGCATAACGTGACCTTCGACTGGAACTTCCTCAACAAGGCATTTAATACGACTGGCGTGGCAAATAAAATGCATTATCATCGCATCGACACCATGTCGATGGCCTTCGCCAAACTTTATCACAATGAACGGGCGCAATACTTCAGTCTCCAGGCGCTCTGCGAACTCTTCGATATCAAAAATGATCGCGCCCACACCGCGCTCTCCGATATCCGCGCCACCTTCGAGCTCTACAAAAAGTTGTTAGAGATTTGACAAAATTATAGATAAAATGTAGTATCTCCACTGGATTGTACTCGGAGCGTAAACCGATACACCTTGAAATTAAGGAGATTAGCCATGGCAAACCACAAGGCCTTGAGTTTAGACCTGCAACAAAAGGTCCAACTACTCCCAAAAGACTGTCTCGAAGCCCTAAGGCTCTTCACTACAATGATTGAGGGTCAGTTGCTACCGGAAGACGGCAAGGTGTTTACTCAACACCTCGCCCAATGCAAGAGGGGCTGCCACCGAACGTTCAGGATAATCAACGGTCACATCAACCTGGTTATTAAGGGGAATGAATCATGAAAAAGTTGAATCCGGTCCAACTGTTTGTTTTGATCCTTATCCTTACATTTGATCTAGTCCTGGTCAGTGGCTGCAGTCACAAGAAGTCTCCATGGAAAGAACACGAGTTATTTCCACCCACCCCGACGGTGATTGAACCGGGATCAGGAAAGTGGCTCGGACCACCGGAAGAAAAATCGTTTCGGTTCTTGAACTACAAGGACTTTGACGGTGTGATGATGGCTTGCTTTAGCGCGCCGGGCAGTATCACCTTCCACCAAGGGGTTCTAAGTAGCAACTCTTCTCTGGGCGCCCACAATATCTGCCTCAGTCGAGAAGCTCTTGTAAAACGCTTGAAGGACAGGGACGAAGGAGATCTTCATCGCGGTGAAACCCTACGCGCCCTATGGAGCTGGCCGAAATGACTTCCGCGCCGACAAACGCAATATCGAAACGCACGACTTTAACCGGTCGTGCGTCTTCTTTTTTTATTCTAACCACAAGAGGCCAAACATCAGAAGGATACCGAGAACGAGAGCGAGAAATTGGGCGAGTGAGCGGCGAGGGTCAGTAGTTTTATGAAGCTCAGGAACAAGATCAGAGCCAGCAATGTAGAGAAAGCCGCCAGCAGTGAAGGCGAGGAGAACGGGGATTAGACCTTCAATTTTTGAACTTAGGAGCAAGGCAAGAATTGTGCCAATAATGGCAAGAGCGGCCGAGAGTAAGTTAAAAAGCAAAGCCTTTTTCTTAGTAAATCCAGCGTGCAAGAGAATGCCGAAGTCGCCGATTTCTTGCGGGATCTCATGGAGAATCACGGCAAGAGTGGTGGCAAAACCGAGCGCCGGCGAAGCAAGAAAACTAATCCCAATAATCACCCCGTCGATGAAATTATGGAGCCCATCAGAAATTAAATTAAGATGACCCACCGGATGCACCTGCGCGTGATGATCACTCTCTTCGACTGAAACATCAATCGCGTGATGATGGTGCCAATGAAGAAATTTCTCGAGAATAAAGAAAACCAAAATCCCAGCGAGGATAGCAACAGAAAGGGTAGTGGGATTCATTGCCTCTTCGAAGATCTCCGGCAAGAGGTGTAGAGCGACGTCGCCAAAAAGCGCTCCAGCTGCCAGAGCCACCAAGAGAAAAACTGCCTTTTTCAGCCGTTCGGCATTGATGGCGAGGGTGAAGGCTCCAACGAGCGAAGCGAGGCTAACCGCAACCACGCTCGCAATAGCATAGAGATAAATAGTAATCATAAATTAATTTGTATACCTAAAATGTGGCTCAACCACAACGTTAAAAACTACTTACAGCCTATCACATCCTCATAACGCTTGACAAGTTTTACACTTCGTGTAGAGTATTGGGCGTGGAAGCTGGTTCGTTAGGGATTAGAACAAAGATTCTATTCCCGCCAGCAGGGTCCACTTAGTACATTTTATTCAGGAGAAACAGTCATGGACAGATCACCCAGCAGGACGCGTGGGCGTCCGGAAACCACCCAATTTTCTCGCTTTAGCAAGAAGAATGTCCAGATCCGCAGCACGCACAAGTTCTCGCGATTCACTCGCGACTGATCGACGCGCGACGGCGCACACATAGCCGCCCATCTCAATAGGGCATGGAAAACGAGATCGGCGGCAAAAGCGGCGAAGAGGGAAGAAGCAGGTGCTAGGGGAAAAGAAGCTGAGCGAGATGGCGCAGGCCGTCGCTGTAGCAACTGGTCGCCGCGACAGAGACGACGACCAGAACCCAAGAAAGGAGTAATGACTCATGACGAGGTCAGGAAGACCGCCTCCGAAATAAATTCGCTGCTCGAGCCAAAAAAGGTCCCCTCCTTTTACGCGCAGCGATCGAACCAAGGCCGGTAGAAGTACACGCAAACACGTACTTTCACCGGCCTTTCATTTTATCTAAATCTTGTGCTAAGTTAATTTTAATGATGAAAAACAAAGGCTTGTCTCGCCAAAGTGGAACGAAGGCGGAGCGGGTGGTAGTGGCCATGTCGGGCGGGGTGGATAGCTCGGTGGCGGCAGTGCTCTTAAAAAAAGAGGGCTATGAGGTCGTGGGTGCGTTTATAAAAGTATGGGAGGCTCCTAAAGAATGGGCTGGAGTTACCGGTGTGTGTAATTGGCGCGAAGAACGGCGTTGGGCTATGCGCGCGGCAGCCAAACTCGAGATTCCGCTCATCACATTCGATCTGAGTGAAGAATATAAAAAGGGGGTGGTGGATTATATGGTAAGCGAATATCGCGCCGGTCGGACGCCGAACCCGGACGTAATGTGTAATAAAGAAATTAAGTTCGGGGCCTTCTGGCGTGCAGCGGAGAAAAAACTGAAAGCAGATTTTATTGCGACCGGACACTATGCAATTACTAAAGACGGCAAACTCCACAAAGCGAAAGATAAAACTAAAGAGCAGAGTTACTTCTTGTGGGCAATCGAACCAGAACTGCTCCCGAAAATCATGTTCCCGATTGGTAATTTGAAGAAAACAGAGGTGAGAAAACTCGCGAAGAAATTTGATTTACCCAATGACGTGAAGCCAGACAGTCAAGGCCTCTGTTTCATTGGTAAAGTTGATTTTAAAGACTTTTTGAAAAATTTTATTACAGAAAAACCAGGAAAAGCGCTCAATGATAAAGGAGAAACGATTGGCGAGCACCCGGGGGCACTCTTCTTTACCCTCGGCGAGCGCCATGGCTTCACGATCACGAAACAATCGCCGAGTGAGGCGCGTCACTATGTGATTGCAAAGGATTTGGCAAAAAACACTATTACTGTTTCTAACAAAAAGCAGGCTAAGTCGCATGACTTGAAAACACTTACGCTTATCCACACCAACTGGCTAATTACTCCAAAACCAAACAAGATTTATAAAGCCCAAATTCGCTATCATGGCACTGAATATCCTTGCCAATTAGAACAAAATGGTGATGTCTGGCAAGCAATTTTTACCAAATCGCCGGACTTCGCTACGCCAGGCCAATCGCTTGTTCTCTATGACAAAAAAGTTTGCCTGGGTGGCGGCGTGATTGCGTAAATCTAAATAAAACACTAAACTAAGCCTCAGCTAGGGGTCTTTCCAGAAAGGAGTGTGGAGGCTATGAGAGCAAAGGGGCGCGTCGTCCTTTTCGTCCTGGATCAAGAATCTGAAAACAAACTAGTTGTTGAACAAACTCTTCCTAAGATTGAAGCTGACGGCTTCACTTGCCAAATGCACGGGTTTAATACGCTGAGCGCGGTGACTGATCAAGACTTGGCGACACTTGTCGTGGTTCTCTCTAACCCAGAAACCACAATTGGGACAGAATTATCCACCCTCATTACAAAACAACACGAGTTAGGGGTACCAATTATTTTGTGGAAGCGTCATCCTGGGTGCTTAGATCAACTACCAGCACCAGTAAAACTACTCTTGCGTCCGCAAAAACCGGGTGATTCTGGTGGCCCTGGATGTTCTTCTGTTGGTGGAGAAATTCTTGCAATTGCTTACCCAGAGCGGGTTGCGCCAAGAGCATAAAACATCCGTCAGTTCCTCACCCCAGGAGAAAGGGGTAAACGCCTCCACGGCTACGGTCGTGGAGGCAACATTTTTTTTGGCCTAAAATCATGGTAGAATCGCCAAATATGAGTTCGGCCGAGATTCGCGAACAATTTCTTAAATTCTTCGAAGCGCGCGGGCACAAAATTGTTCCCTCGTCTTCCTTAGTGCCCGAGAATGATCCGTCGGTGCTCCTAACTTCAGCCGGAATGCAACAGTTTAAGCCCTATTTCACCGGCGCGGCTAATGCCGAACAAGATTTCGGTTCCAAAAACACTTGTTCGGTCCAAAAATGTTTTCGGACTTCAGATATTGAAGAAGTGGGGGATGAGCGTCACTTAACTTTCTTCGAGATGCTCGGGAATTTTTCTTTCGGCGGCTATTTTAAAGAAGGCGCAATCCAACTCGCGCATGAATTTATTACAAAGGAGCTTAATTTGCCAATTTCTTACGTCACAATTTTTAAAGGGTCGAACGAAGTGCCAAAGGATGAGGAGTCCCGCGCAATTTGGCAAAAGCTCGGCGTGCAAGATGTCCGCGAAGAAGGAATGGAAGATGTTTTCTGGGGTCCAACGGGAACTGAAGGCCCCTGTGGACCAACAACGGAAATTTATTGTAAGAACGCGGCTGGGCAAGATATTGAAGTCTGGAATCTAGTTTTTAATCAATTTTATTATCCCGGGACGCGAGAAGAACTACTGGCTGGTGCGCCGGGTAAAAACTTGCGCCCACTTGAAACCCCCGGTGTAGACACCGGCATGGGACTTGAGCGCTTGGTGATGATTGCCCAAAAAACACCCACAATCTTTGAAACTGATTTGTTCAAACCATTAATCGAAATTACGGACAAAAACTTATCAGAAACCAAAAAGAGAATACTTGCTGATCACGCGCGCGCTATTAGCCACCTCATCACCGATGGAGTGCGCCCAAACAACAAAGGTGCGGGCTATATTTTGCGACGACTAATTCGGCGAATGATTAGTTTCGGTCAAAGCACTAATTTACAAAACTTACTTGCCCTAGTAACAGAAAACCCGGTGGTAATTGATGAGTTTAATAAAGAGAAAGAAACTTTTACCAAAGCGATGGAAAGCGGCAAGCGAGAACTTGAAAAAATAAGTGACCTTGGCGCCGCCCAAGCCTTCCAACTCTACGAAACATACGGCTTACCCTTCGAATTAATTCAAGAAAAGTCCCCGTCATTGAAAAAAGCTGATTTTGAGGCGGAATTTAAGAAACATCAGGAGGTGTCGCGTGCGGGATTAGAGAAGAAGTTTGCTGGTGGCTTGGCTGATCATGAACCGGCCACGATTAAACTCCACACTGCGCACCATTTACTCTTAGCCGCACTAAAACAGGTGCTCGGGCCAGAAGTGAAGCAAAAGGGGAGTAATATTACCCAAGAACGCTTGCGGCTTGATTTCTCTTGGCCAGAAAAGATGACGGATGAACAGAAAAAACAAGTGGAAGAAATCGTGAACGAAAAAATTAAAGCAGCTTTGCCCGTGGAAAGGCGAGAAATGCCGAAAGTTGAAGCCGAAAAACTAGGCGCCGAGATGGAATTTGGCGCAAAGTATGGCGAAACAGTTTCTGTTTATCTAATAGGAGATTTTAGTAAGGAATTCTGCGGCGGGCCTCATGTCTCTAACACTAGCGAACTTGGCACTTTCAAAATTCTGAAAGAAGAAGCCGTGGCAGCCGGCGTGCGGCGCATAAAAGCAGTTGTGATATAATTTCGGGCATGAAAAGTTCGCCTGTGGCGATTCTCGACATTGGGAGTGACCGCGTGCTCGGCGGCGTACTCACGCGAGGAACAAAAGAAGACAAAAAGCCTTTTCTCAATTATCTCTTTACAACGAAAAAGGAATTACCGTATCAAGAAAATCTCGACCCGGCGCGACTCTTAAACGAAAGCTTAACCGCCGCCAAACAGGTTATCGAGGAACTAGCTGCGAGCAAGACAAAACCCGAGCAAACATATTGTTTTCTTTCTTCACCCTTCTATGCCTCGCAAACCCGGATCGCTAAACTGCAAAAAGACGCGGCGTTTAATGTAACAAGTAAACTCCTCGGGGATCTCGTTAGAACGGAAGCTGAAAAATTTAAACAAACTGGAGCCCGGCTTCTAGACCAGAAGGTTATGCAGACGAAGTTAAATCGTTATGTGACGACCAAACCAGAGCGCAAAAAGGCAAAAGAGCTTGAATTAGACCTCTTTTTCAGCCAAGGCGAAGACACGATTATTAAACAATTGGAAGAAATGATTCGTGGGCGATTGCATCACCGACGGCCGGAGTTCCATGCTGGCACATTGACCTTCTTTTCTGCTATTCGCGACCTTAAACCTGAGCGACCGAGCGCTCTAATTCTCCACGTAAGCGGCGAGATCACTGAGCTCTCACTCTTTAGCGATCGAGTGCTGGCCGAAACCGTGTCTTACCCCATTGGCTATAATTTTCTGATTCGAGAACTTACCACCCGTCTTGGTTCACCAGCGGCCGAAGTTCTGTCTCGACTCAAACTCCACCTCGCTGGCGATGCAAAAGAAACCGAAAATGAAAAAATGACCGAGATGGTGGGGGAATTTGGCGTCCGCTTCCTCACCGCGGTAAAGGAAATGCTTCGCACCCTAGGAGAAAATCACTTTTTACCCGGCGAAATTTTCTTAATTCTCGATAATCGTTTCGTGCCAATATTTGAACAGTGGCTCAAAGGGGCTGATCTCGCCGCTACCGGTATTATGCGTAAGAACCTTGCCATAACCATTTTAGAAAATAATCTCTGGGCTGACTGGCAACCGTCAGACGTAAATGCCGTTATCCCCGACGTTGCCCTTATCTTGGATGGAATATTTTATGCTAAAATAGCTGACAACTAAGCAATGCGAGAAGTCATTCAAGATATTAAAAAACCAAAGCGCAGTTTGCGTGAGGTGTTGCCAAGAAGTCCAGTGCCCACCATCAAGCGGGTAAGCCAAAGCGTGAGTGATGAGGTAGAGCCCGAGCCAGAATTCACTTCACCGCCACCACGCCCTCGGACGGGCCGGCGGGGCGGCAAGTTCTTTGGTTTTGTTATTGTCATTATCCTCCTCGCCGTTCTCGCGATCGGGGCTTCTGCTTTCTTAAACCAGGCTACGGTTAAATTAAGTCCGAAAGAAACCAATGTCTCCCTGAACGAAGAGACAACGATTACAGCAATAAAGAAGCCCGAGAATGACACAGATCTAACCTTCGCTATCATGACCCTCGAGATGAGCGAGGGTCGACTCCTGCCAGCCAAAGGCAAGGAGCAAGTATCACAAAAAGCTTCTGGAACCATCACTATTTATAATGACTACAGCACCAAAAGCCAAAGTTTAGTGAAAGATACTCGTTTTGAAGCAAAAAACGGGAAAATTTACCGCATTTCTCAAGCCGTAACTGTGCCGGGGCAAAAAAAGCAGGGAGCCGAAACCGTTCCAGGCTCAGTAGAAGCGACAATACAAGCTGATGAACCAGGAGCTGATTACAACAGCGATTTAACAGAGTTTACTATCCCGGGATTCCGCGGCGATCCTCGATATACCAAGTTTTCGGCAAAGTCCAAAACGACCCTTAGTGGGGGTCTAGTAGGCGAAGTAAGCTTGGTTGAGCCAGCAGATAAAGCTAGGGTTAAGGCCGAATTAGAAGATCTTTTGACCAAAAGGCTTCTTGAAGAAGCCAAGACCAAGGTGCCAGCTGATTTCATTTTCTATAATGAAAGCCCAATCATCACCTTTACTGAAATTAACCCTCAACCAGGAAGCGTAAGCGCGGCTGGTGAGGTGGAATTTAAAGAAGGCGGTAAATTAACCGTGCCGATCTTTCATCGCCAAAAATTAAGTCAACACGTAGCCAAGAGCAAGCTCGGTGAGTCTGTGGGAGAAGAAAAAGTGATCATAAATAATCTAGAGCAACTCACTTTCAAGGTAAAAGGGCAAACGCCAACCACCTGGGAGCAAGTGGAAGAATTGGAGTTTACCTTAAACGGCGAGGCGAAAATTAGTTGGCTCATTGATCAAGAAGAATTGAAAAATAGTCTCACCGGACTCTCAAAAGATGGCTATCAATCGGTCTTCTCGCAGTACCCAGCCATCAAGCGTGCAGAGGTAATATTCCGCCCACCGTGGATTCGAGAATTCCCTACAACCGTTGATAAAATTAAGATCGAAATCGATCGTTCTTGACCGACTAATTAATAATCTGCTAGTATTACCAAGCCCACAAGGAATGTCGGAAGATAGTCAGTCAAATTTGGAGACCGGAGTAGTGGTGGAGGCTTTGCCCAACACCCTGTTTAAGGTCAAACTCGATAACGGCAATGAGATATTGGCCTTCTTATCGGGGAAAATGCGGCTTTATCGCATCCGGGTACTAGTGGGCGATCGGGTTGATGTCTTCCTTGACCAATACGGTGGGAAGGGTAGAATCCAAAAACGCCTATAAATGCAAGTTCGATCAGCCATTGTAAAAAGATGCGCAAGCTGCCGCCTGGTTCGCCGGCGGGGCCATTTGTATATTATTTGCAAAAACAAGAAGAAACATAAGCAAAAACAAGCCTAAAACATGCGTCTAGCCGGTATCACCTTACCCGATAATAAGCGGATAGAGATCGCTCTCACAGCGATTTATGGTATTGGCCGCAATTTAGCCCAAACCTTGCTGGATGAGGCTAAGGTGGAATACGGTAAAAAGACCAAGGAAGTGAGCGCGGACGAGGAAGCCAGAATCCGGAAAATCGTTGAATCTCTGCGGGTTGAAGGAGTTCTCAAGCGTGAGGTCGCTGGTAATATTAAACGCTTGATTGACGCTAAAAGTTACCGGGGTTCCCGTCATGCCCGCCACCTTCCTTCTCGTGGCCAGAGAACTAAGACCAATTCTCGAACCCGCCGCGGCAACATGAGAAAGACCATGGGTTCAGGTCGCAAGAAGGTAGAAAAGAAATAATTTTAATCATGGGAAAGAAACGCGTAGTAAAACAAGGGGGAACAGAAGACGGGGCACAAGCTCGTTCCGCGGCCAAGGCGCCAAAGCGGAAACTGTCTGAGGGTGTTCTCCATATTCAATCAACCTACAACAACACACGACTTCTTCTTACCGATAAGGAAGGGAACGCTTTGGCTTGGAGTTCAAGCGGTTCACTTGGCTTTAAGGGGGCCAAGAAGGGCACCACCTTCGCCGCCGGTAAGGTGGGGGAGCTTATTGCTGACAAGGCCATGGCGATGGGAATTAAAGATGTAAGCGTGGTAATCCGCGGCGTGGGTTCGGGCCGCGAATCATCCTTGCGCGCCTTCTCGGCCAAAGGGCTCGGCTTTACCAGCATTGAGGACTCTACGCCGGTACCCTTTAACGGCCCCAAGCCTCGTAAGCCTCGACGGGTGTAATTAATTTCCTTCATTTTTTATTATGAAAATTGGTCCAAAATATAAAATCGCTCGTCGCCTCGGAGATCGCGTTTTCCCCAAGACGCAGAACCCGCGCTTTAGCCTCACCAAAGAGGGAGGGCGGGGCAGTGGCGGTCGACCAAAACCACTTTCCGACTTCGGTCGACAATTGATTGAGAAGCAAAAAGCGCGCTACACTTATGTGGTTACTGAAAAACAGTTTGGCAATTATGTGAAGCGCGCTCGCCAAACCGGCGGTACCGACAAGGTTGGCACGCTTTACCGCGCACTGGAATCTCGGCTCGATAATGTGATCTTCCGCCTCGGACTCGCGAACTCCCGCCTCTTTGGTCGCCAGTTGGTCTCGCATGGCCATATTTTGGTGAATGGAAAGAAGGTCACCATTCCGTCATACGAAGTGAAGGCGGGTGACCGGATCAGTATTCGGCCAGGTAGCGCGGCGAAAGGACCGTTTAAAAATTGGGAGGAAAAAAAGGAGAATTATCAGACCCCAGAATGGCTCGTTTTAGAGGAGGGGAAGGCCAGTTGGCAGGTAAAACACTTGCCGCTCGGTAATGATCAGGAGTTGACCCTGAATTTCGGCGCCATTTTGGAATTTTATAGTCGAGGTTAATTAATAAAACCATGAGTGATTTAAATATTATTTTGCCTTCGAAGCCACGCATTATTTCGGAGTCAGACAAAGACAATAAGGGAATCTACGAGATTGAGGGTCTATCACCTGGGTACGGTCAAACCTTGGGTAACTCTTTGCGCCGGATTATTCTCTCCTCAATGGCGGGTGTGGCCATCACTTCGGTTAAGATTGCTGGGGTTACTCATGAGTTCGCAACTATTCCTGGTCTAAAAGAGGACGGTATTGCTCTTATTTTGAATCTTAAGAAAATTCGCTTCCGATTGGCTGACGAGGGTCCTCACACGGTAACCCTCAAGGTGAAGGGTGCGAAGGAAATTAAAGCTGGTGATATCGAGTTGCCTGGTCAGGTGGAAGTAATGAACCCTGAGTCTTATGTCGGTAGCCTCAGTGGAAAAGATTCTAGCCTTGAGGTGGAAATGACACTTGAGAAGGGCATTGGCTACTTACCTAAAGAAGCAGTGAAGCATGACAAGGCGGCGGAAATTGGGGCAATTACCCTTGACGCTGCTTTTACCCCGATCCGCCGCGTGAGTTATGAGGTAGAAAATATGCGGGTGGGCGATCGCACCGACTACAATCGCTTGAGACTCACCATCGAGACCGACGGCATCATTAGCCCAAGAGAATCACTGGACCATTCTATTAGGATTATGATCAACCAGCTCAAGGCGATTGTTGGCTTCAAAGAGGAAATGGTGGAGGAAACCACATCTACCTCGGAAACCAAGCGTGGTCGGAGCGAAGAATCTGGTGAAGAAGGTGAATCAACCGACGAAGAACTTTTGAAAACTCGCATTGAGCAGCTCGATCTCGGTGCCCGAACAGTGAAGGCGCTCGGCAATGCTGGTATTCGCACGCTTGGCGGCCTCGCGCGCAAGCGCCTGGCTGATCTCGAAGAGCTCGAGGGGCTCGGCGAGAAGTCGGTAGAAGAAATTAAGAAACTCCTAAAGAGTCACGATTTGAGCTTGAAGGATTAATTAACGGACCATGCGGCACCACAACAAAATCAAAAAATTTGGCCGAGAGACGAATGTTCGTCGTGCCCTCATGCGCTCCTTGGCTCGTAACCTTATCTTGAAAGGAAAAATTAAGACGACTCAGGCTAAGGCTAAAGCTCTCCGACCCTTCGTGGAGAAGCTAGTGACCAAAGCGCGCGGTGGCGACTTGGCCGCGAGACGCCTGGTGGCAAGCCGACTCGCTGGGGACAAGGAGACGAAAATTCTCTTCGCTACAATTGGTCCGCGCTATGTGAACCGACCAGGTGGCTATACCCGAATCACCAAGTTGCCGCCTCGGGCTGGTGACGCGAGCCCCATGTCCCTGATTGAATTTGTATAAAACATGAAAACGATGCCAAAAAATCAAGAGCTCAATATTGACGCTAGTGGCCAAGCCATTGGTCGCGTGGCCACCCAAGCCGCCTTTCATTTGCGCGGGAAAACCCTTCCCACTTTTACCCCCAATCAACTACCCGCGACCAAGGTAAACATCGTAAACGCTGCTAAAATTAAAATTACGACGAAGAAATTAAAAGAAACCGAGTATCCAAATTATACCGGCTACCCAGGCGGACTTCATTACCACAGTCTCGAGACCGTGGCCAAGAAACACGGATACAGCGAGCTCTGCCGCCGAGCCATCTTGAGAATGTTGCCTCGGAATAAACTCCGACCGCAGATTATGAAAAATTTAACGATTAGTGAGTAATATGGCAACGCAAACCAAAAATTATTTCGAGGCGGTAGGCCGGCGCAAAGAGGCAATTGCCCGCGTGCGCTTAACCCCTCAAGCCAAACAGGAAATCACTGTAAACGGGAAGCCGGTGCAAACTTATTTTCCTACGGCTGATTGGCGAGAACAAATTACGAAGGGACTAAGAGATGGTGCAGTGGAGCAAAAGTTTGGGATCACTATTCAAGTGAAAGGTGGGGGAACTCACTCGCAAGCTGAAGCCAGTGCTCATGGCTTAGCCCGCGCCCTACTTTTGTTTAATCCTGAACTCCGGATTGCCTTAAAGAAAGAGGGTAATCTCCGCCGCGACCCACGAGCCAAAGAACGCCGCAAATTCGGTCTCAAAAAAGCCCGCAAAGCCCCACAGTGGTCAAAGCGTTAATTCTCCACTTTTACTTACTCTCAAAAACGGCCCAACTGGGCCGTTTTTCCGTCCTCACGCTTAACAACTTATAAAAATGCTTGACAGGAAAATTGATTCATGTATACTATCGGGCAGATGTTGACCACCACGCGATGGTCACGAACCAGCCGGTAAGCTTGATTAAATGGTTCACTTACTAGACTGATGAGAGTAGTGCACAGGTAACTGTGCCCTCGAACCTGATCCCGGGACTGCAGGGAGGGATGCTCGCCATGAGTCTAACTTGGCAAAATCCTCGAGACGGTCGAGGGCATGATGGAAGGATGCGGAAACCACGGGGCGCCGCTAAGATCTCCACCATGACACAACGCACCAACCCTGAACCAAATAGTTCTTCGAACTAGATCAAGGGGTTTTGTAACCCACAACACCGCTGGAGCAATTTTGCCCAGCGGTTTCTCTTTGCTAAAAATTGAATTGACTTTTTTTGAAATCGGTGTAAGATTGGCGGGCTTATGGAGGAACATGATGAAGAAATTGTCCCCGAGGACGAGAATGAAATGGGCGAGGCCGCCATTAAGAAATTGCGTGAGCGGGTGAAGCGGGCGCTGGAGGAAAAGCAAGAATATCTCGATCTCTCGCAACGACTGAAGGCAGATTACTTAAATTTAAAGAAAGAAACGGAAAGAGAAAAAGGAGAGATCAAAAGTTGGGCGACGGCAAACGTCTTACTTGAATTATTAGGAGTCGCCGACAGCTTCGAGATGGCGCTCGGCAATAAGGAATCGCTGAAGCAAGTTCCGGAGAATTGGTTGAAAGGTGTAGAATATATTTATCAAAAATTACAAAGCGTTTTTAGAGATCACAAGCTGGAGGAGTTTAAACCAAAACCGGGCGATACTTTTAATCCCGAAACGGAGCAAGCGGTAGAACAAGTGGCTACTGATGAGGAAGACAAAGATAATACAGTTACCACAGTGATTCAGGCGGGTTATAAATTGCATGGGAAGGTGGTCCGGCCGGCGCAGGTGAAGGTCGCGAGTTGGCAATTAGAAAAAAATAATTAAAATAAAACCATGGGAAAAATTTTAGGGATTGATTTGGGTACGACCAATTCCGCCATGGCCTATGTGGAAGGCGGGAGTCCGAAGATTATTGAGAACGCTGAAGGCGCGCGCACGACGCCGTCTATTGTCGCGCTATCAAAGAGTGGCGAGCGCATTGTGGGACTCCTCGGCAAGCGCCAATCGGTAACGAATCCACAAAACACAATTTTTGAAGTGAAGCGCCTGATGGGTCATCGCTTCGACGACCCGAATATTCAGAAGGATAAACAAACCTTTCCATTCCAAATCGAGAAAAGTGAGGATGGGGGAATTAAAATAAAGTTGGGGGACAAGACTTATCGGCCGGAAGAAGTGTCGGCCATGATTTTGCAAAAGCTCAAACACGATGCAGAAGCTAAGCTCGGTGAGAAAATTGAGGAAGCGGTGATTACCGTGCCGGCCTACTTCGACGACTCGCAACGCAAAGCGACCCGCGACGCTGGTGAAATTGCTGGCTTTAAGGTGCGGCGAATAATTAATGAACCCACCGCCGCGGCTCTCGCTTACGGCTTTAATAAAAAGAAGGAGGAAAAAATTGTGGTCTACGACTTCGGCGGCGGAACCTTCGACGTCTCGGTCTTAGAAATTAGCGGCGGGAATGATGAGCAGAGCATTCAAGTCAAGTCGACCGACGGCGACTCACACATGGGCGGCGGTGACATTGACCAGAAGATGATCAAGTGGATTGGTGATGAATTTAAAAAAGAATCAGGCATTGATATTACTCGCGATCCACTGGCCTTACAACGCCTGAAGGAAGCGGCGGAGAAAACGAAGCACGAGCTCTCAACAACCCTGGAATCAGAAATTAATATTCCGTTTATTACTTCCGACGCTTCTGGCCCGCGCCATTTACTTCTCAAGATGACGCGCGGTCAGCTCGAGACTCTGGCGCGCGAATTTATTGATCGCTCGATTGAGATTACGCGGCGCGCAGTAGAAGCTTCTGGCTATAAATTCTCTGATATTCATGAAGTAATTCTGGTGGGTGGCCAAACGCGCATGCCCGCTATCGTGGAAGCGGTAAAGCAACTTTTCGGTGGCAAAGAACCAAATAAATCAATTAACCCTGATGAGGTGGTAGCGCTCGGCGCCGCAATTCAGGGTGGTATCTTCCAGGGCGACGTGAAGGACGTTCTTTTGCTCGACGTAATCCCACTCTCGCTCGGTATAGAAACCCTCGGTGGCGTGAGTACGAAAATTATTGATCGCAATACCACGATTCCAGCCTCGCGCTCACAGGTCTTCTCCACCGCCGCCGACAATCAAACCTCGGTAGAAATTCATATTACCCAAGGCGAACGCCAGATGGCTTCTGACAACAAGAGTTTGGGTCGCTTTATCCTCGACGGGATCCCACCCTCGCCGCGCGGTATGCCGCAAGTGGAAGTGACCTTCGACGTGGACGCCAACGGCATCTTAAACGTAAAGGCGAAAGATAAATCGAGCGGCAAAGAGCAATCGATTCGCATTGAAGCTCGCTCGAGTCTCTCGAAAGAAGATATTGAGAAAATGAAAAAAGACGCTGAGCTCCACGCTGAGGAAGACAAGAAAAAGAAAGAAGAAGCCGAGACGCGCAATGTGGCTGATCAACTCGTGTACACCGCCGAGAAGGCGCTTAAAGATGCGGGCGATAAGGTTCCCGGAGATGTAAAATCAAGCGTGGAACAAAAAATCGCGGATGTAAAAAAAGCGCGCGAAAGTGGGACCACTGAAGGGCTCAAAACCGCGACCGATGCGCTCTCAAGCGAGATGCAAAAAATTGGTCAGGCAATGAATCAAGCCAATCAACAACCACCGAATCCGACTGAACCACCAGCGCAAGAACCGCCACCTCAACAATAAACTATGTCTAAAAATTATTATGACATCTTAGGTATAGGCAAAACCGCAAGCGCTGAAGAAATTAAGAAGGCGTTCCATAAACTGGCGCACAAGTATCATCCCGATAAAAGTGGCGGCGATGAAGCCAAGTTCAAAGAGATTAACGAGGCCTATCAGGTCTTAAGCAATGATAAAAAGCGGGCTGAGTACGATGCCTACGGCAGTACCTTCAACGGTGCGAACGGCGGGGGAACTGGGTTCGGTCAAGGTTTCGGCGGTTTCGACTTTAGTGGCTTCACCAATGCTGGAGCGGAAGGCTTCCAATTCGATTTGGGAGATATTTTTGGTGACTTCTTCGGCGGTGGCAGGAGTGGCGGCAAGCGGCAAGAACGGGGTCGCGACATCTCGGTAGACATTCAGATAAGCTTCGCCGAGTCTGTGTTTGGCACTGAGCGCAAACTGCTTCTAACTAAAGTGAGTCTCTGCGACACCTGCAATGGCAAGGGTGGTGAACCAGGATCAACTTTGAAAAAATGTGCTACTTGCGCTGGCCAAGGACGAGTTCATGAAACGCGAAATTCCATTCTTGGTTCCTTCACCAGCGTACGCGAGTGCGCCACCTGTCGCGGCGCTGGCGAAATTCCAGAAAAGAAATGCAAAACTTGTAGCGGCTACGGCGTGGTGAGAAAGAACGAAGAAATTAAGGTGACGGTGCCACCAGGTATCGATAATGGCGAAATGATTAGACTCGTGAGCCAAGGTGAAGCTGTGCCTCGTGGTGTCGCGGGCGATTTGTATGTGAAAGTACATGTGGAAAAACACCCTTCATTCCGTCGCGAAGGCGCCAACCTTCTGATGGATCTCGATATTAAAATAACCGACAGTCTCCTCGGTACAGATTATAAAATTACTACCCTCGATGGCCAGGTAACGGTCAATATTCCAGAAGGTACGGCTTACGGTGATGTGATCAAAATCAAGAATCATGGCGTCCCCGTGCGCGGTGGCAAGCGTGGTGACCTCTTGGTCCGCCTCAATATCAAAACGCCAACCAAGCTCTCAAAGAAAGCAAAAACCTTGATTGAAGAACTGAAAAACGAAGGGGTATAGACACACCCATCTTGACAGAAAGATATAAAACTGATAGTTATAACCCCAGAGAAAAGTTCCTTGCAATTGTCGCTTGATAGCGTGCGAAAGCAGGAAGGAAAGATAATCAGGAAAGGAAATTTATGTTGTAGTTGTTCGTAGACAATGCAGAAAACTCTCAACCGGTGGTGGCTTTACGTTGGTGTGTATCAAGGGGAATACTAGACGTGTTGCGGTCAAAACAGGTCTTAAACCCCCTACTGTTCATCTCTGTAATTGGGCAGGAAGACAAAAACGAGGTAGAAAGACGGCTTTTTCCCTTGAGCGATGCGATGATCTATATCCATCTGCGAAAGCCCGGTTCCTTTGTGATCAATGCATTCATCGTTTGGTCAAAAGAAAACACTAAGGGAGGTGATCAGGCTCTGACAAATCAACTACTCGGCTTAAACCGATGGGGTAACTTTGAGTTTCACCTCCGAAATCATGCGGGCGAAATTCGACAAGACCGCCTAGAAGAGGCCTGTGGCTATCAAACGGAGGCAAAGATCGACATTCAGGTTCCTGAAGAATTTTTCGCTCCGGAGCCAAAAGATTGGGAGAAGTGGTGGGTCAACTTGTGGCACGACACTGCCCCCATTGATCAATGCGCGTTCCGTAAACGACGGATGTTGGCTTATTCTCTTCAGCCTCCAATTGAACTGGGGAGAGTGATTCTTCTACCAATAATTCGCCTCGTATACGGCCTCGGGTTGCTACTGATTGGACAAAGAATCAACTTCTGGACCATTTTCCATCCGTACGAAAACAAAACCAAGGATGTGAAATGGGAGGATGAAGAATTTGCTCAATTTGTAACTTGGAGCAAAGAAGGTGATCAGCATCCAGGTTACTTCATATTATGCCACCCCTTGGTAATATTGCCCCTGCTAACCTTTGTCATCACTATCACCCGTTTGGGGTGGTGGGGCGAAACCCTCAAGGCGGGTTCCTATATCTTGCCGATCTTTTTGGTGATCTGCCTATTCGCTTGGTGGGCTTGCAAAAAATACTTCGAGAAGGAAGCTATTGCCCTCCGTCAGGAACAGAGGGTGGCTCGTCAAAAAGAAGTCGAGAAAAACTATAGACAGGAAAGACTAAGGAGGGTTTATGACAACGACCTCTCAGCAGTAACGTGCACAGGGACACCCCTCAAGGCAACTGTCGCCGATCTCCCAGCAACCAAGCGAACAATTCGTTTGAGATTCCTAGATATCAAGTCGAAGGTCTGCAAACCCTTCGCCGGTTAAGTTCAACAACGAAGACACACAAACCAAGGATCCGCAGCTACTTAAGTGCGGGTCCTTTATCTTTTTAAACTCATTAATTCACTAATCTTTTGTTTCACCTTCTCGGGGTGGGAAGCCGAGTGGAGCATAAATTCTCGCGCCTCACCGGCGGTTTGGACTTTAATATTGCCGTAATTTAGCAAAGTGGGAATGAGACCAGAAATAGTGGTTGTAATATCTTGCACATCGGCAAGGGAGCACACTGCAATCTCGCGATGGAAAAATCCTTTCTGCTCAATGTCGATAATTCGCTTATTCGTAATGATCCACACATCAAGATAGAAGTCAGTCCAGACGGCGAAGATCATGATCCACACCGCAATCAGCCAAAGCGAGAAGAGGAAAGCCACCGGAATCACCGCGGGTAAAACCGGAGCGACAAAAAGTGGCGCTACCCCAAGAACAAGAAGGAAGAAAAATTCCACCGCAAACACAAACCAATGTTTGCGCGCGCGATAGAGCACTTGTTCGTCTTTATCTAAAGAAAGCATGAAGTGTGGCGACTGAAGTTAAGAGAAGTAGGGTGAGTCCAGCGAAATAAAGAATAGAAACACCGAAGAAAAAAGCTTTTGATTCTAAATATTTCCACCAGTGAAAAAGAAGGATGATGGTGGCAACTACGGCCGCAAAAAGAACAATAAGCCAGAGATAGAGGAAGGCTTGGGGATTAATCGAGGTCAACATACTATGATATTATAACCAAACATGAGAAAAGTGGTAATTCTTGGTGGGGGATTTGGCGGAATTGCAGCGGCGCAAACCTTGGCCAAGCTCAACAAAGATAGTGCGGCGGATAAAATTATCCTCCTTAGCAATAAATCACACTTCGAGTACACGGCCTCGCTATATCGCGTGATCACCGGCCGCTCGCCGATGGAGGTGTGTGTGCCGTTGCGAGAGCTCTTCCCTAATGAAAAGCAGGTGCAAGTGGAGATCGATACGATTACGGAAATTAATTTGGCGGAGAAAAAACTGGTTGGGAAATCTGGGTCGCACTACAACTACGACCACTTGGTGCTAGCGCTCGGGAGCGAGACGGCTTACTTCAATATCCCGGGCCTCGAGCAATATTCCTTTGGCTTCAAGTCAATTCCCGAGGCACTCGAGCTCAAAAATCATTTGCATAAAGTTATCGAGCAAGGCAAAACAGCGGTAAAGGATGAGAAAACCACGCTCGGAAATATCGTTATTGTCGGCGCTGGGCCAACAGGGACAGAAATTGCCGGCGAACTCTCGGTCTACTTGCGCCAGCTCACCAAGAAGCATGGACTCGACCCCTCGCTCGTAACCATTGAACTCATTGAGGCCGCGCCGCGCATCTTGCCATCTTTGCCAGAAGAATTGGCAAACAATGTAGCCGCTAGACTGCGCTCACTCGGCGTAAATATTTTCACCAATCGCACCGTGACGAGTGAAGAAATTGATCGCGTACACCTCAAAGACATGGAAATGAAAACCAAGACGCTTATCTGGACCGCGGGTGTGAAGCCAAACAGGTTACTCGCCACCACTAAAGACCTGCCGCTCAACGAGAAAGGGAAAATTATTGTGGATGATCACTTGCGCCTCGCCAACTTCCTTGAAGTGCAGGTGATCGGCGACATTGCGGCCGTCCAATACTCCGGCATGGCACAAACGGCAATTGATCACGGCAAATATGTCGCTCAATTTATCAATAACCCAAAAACAGGCACGCACAAGCCAAAGAAACCGGCCTACGCCGTACCTGTGGGACCCGGCTGGGGCGCCGTACTCGTCGGACCATTCCACTTCTACGGCTACCTTGGTTGGCTCATCCGCCGCGCCGCCGACCTCCGCTTCTTCTCCTCCATTTTGCCTCTCAACCGCGCCCTCGCCGCCTTCTCCGCCCACCGCACCTTGTGTGAGACCTGCGAGGTCTGCTTGCCGGAACAAAAGGGATGATCCTAGCCACTCACGCGATTATTGGTGCCGGAATTGCGACGGTGGTGCCGGGCCAGCCGGTGCTGGGGTTTGGTTTGGCGTTCGCAAGCCACTTTTTGCTCGACATGATTCCGCATTGGGATTACGCGCTCAAGTCGCGTCACGAGGATCACAGCGACCTAGCAAAAGACGACATGTTCATCAACCGCGACTTCCTTGTAGATTTGGCCAAAATTGGGCTTGATTTCGCGCTTGGCCTTGGCTTAGCCTGGTTTATTGTTGGCTCATTTAGTGTTGAGGCTAATTGGTGGATAATTTTACTAGGCGCGCTCGGAGGAATGCTCCCTGACTTCCTCCAATTCGCGTACTTCAAAATTCGCCGTGAGCCTCTCACGAGCTTACAGCGCTTCCATCAATGGATCCACACTTCCAAGCGCTTGAAAAAACGCTGGTTTATTGGCGTGGTGTCGCAAACCCTTCTGGTACTTATCTGCCTCATGCTATTGTTATAAATGATATGAAAACCAATATCAAAGGGACGAACATTGAGTTGACGGGTGCGATTAATGATTATTTAGCCGATAAGTTGAGTCACTTGGAGAAGTTGGTTGATCATAACAATGAGGAGGTAGTGGCCCAGGTGGAGCTCGGCAAAGATACGAAGCATCATAAGCACGGCGAGGTCTTCCGCGCTGAGATTAACCTCCATTTGCCGGGGAAGGTGCTCCGAGCAGTAGCCATGAGCGCTGATCTCTACGCCGCCATTGATGAGATGAAGGATGAGATCGTGAGAGAGGTGAACACCAATCGCGGTAAGGCGGAGGCGAGGCATAAGCGCGGTGGGCGAGAGGTGAAGAATTTATTAAAAAGTTAAATAAAAAACCATGAAGGCAGGCTGGATTATTGTAGCGATCGTTATTATCATTGGCTTAATCTTCGTTTTCTCCGGTAAAAAAACAGAAACTCCTACTCCAGAACCTACTCCTATTAATAATGCTGCTAATAATCAAATTCCCAATAACACCATGACGTCAACTAACGTGACTTTAAAAACTAATCTTGGCGACATCACCATCGAGCTTTACCCAGACAAGGCGCCAAAAACTGTTGAGAACTTCGTTAAACTCGCAAAGGAAGGCTTCTATAATGGCACGCTCTTCCACCGCGTGATTAAGGACTTCATGATCCAAGGCGGCGACCCAAACACCAAAAGTGAGCCGACAAATTGGGCGATCCACGGCACCGGCGGACCAGGTTACAAGTTCGCTGATGAATTTAATGATGTGAAGATCGTAAACGGCGTCCTCGCGATGGCAAATAGCGGCCCCAACACCAATGGCTCACAATTCTTTATTGTTACCGCCGAGGCCACGCCATGGCTTGATGGTAAACACACCGCCTTCGGTCGCGTCACCGCCGGTATGGATATTGTCGACAAAATCGAAGCCGTCGCGACAGGAACAAACGATCACCCCACTCAGGACGTAATCTTGCAAGAAGTGGTGGTGAAGTGATACTATTCGTCCAAATCTAGTACCTTGGTTATCAGTGGAAAGGTTGCGCGCTACTGCAACAAGCGTGTCTGAAGGGCCAGCGACCCAAAACCGATCCAAACATGGTCACCAAGTTAAAGTTGTCTAAACGAAAGGAGACCAAACGCTAATAGTCAAAATGTTCTGTCTCTCTTGAAGAGGGACCACGCCACGGGACCTCCAGAGACAGAAGGCCTTCAACACCCTGCGCACAAAGCCACGGCGGCGCAGGGTGTTTTTCTTATCCCCTCAAAAAATCTTCCCAACTCATTTCTTTTTTACCTTCGGGGAGGACACGAACGATAATAAACTTGTCGTCGCTAAGATGAGCTTCTTTCACAATGACTCGAATCTTTTTGCCGTGACGGTAATGGAAAAAATAAGTCCCAGGCCAAGGAGTATAAGCTAAAAATTTCCGGTAATTTAGGTTCGGGTCGTCGCTCGAGCGGATCTCGCCGTCTTCTTTATTAATCTTTTTAGTAAACGTGGCTTTAGCGTGATCCTGCTCTATTGGTTTAATTTCCCCAGCCAACCATTTCGGCATAATTTCTAAAAACAACTCAGCGCCAAACCTCGCAAGCCCATCACGCAACTCCGGGTATGTCTTTCCACTTTCAACTTTTAACTTCCCACTTTTAATTATTGGCCCATGATCCACTTCTTCATCCATGACCATAATTGTCACACCTGGGGTGGCGCCAGCAAGAATCGTATTTTGAATTGGCGCTGGACCGCGGAAAGCGGGGAGGAGCGAGGGATGAATATTAAGCGTGCCATGTTTCGGTAAATCAATCACTTCGCGGGGCAAAATTTTGCCGTAGGAGGCAACAAGAGCAAGATCGGGATTAAGTTTCTGCAAATCTGGTAGGGCTTCTTTTAATTTATCCAGTTGAATAAATTCAAGCTTGTTTTTGAGAGCAAAGCTTTTTACTGCCGGGGAAGTCATTACCGATTTTCGCCCCGCGGGCTTATCGGGCGTGGTAACAATAAGAGCTGGTCTCAAACCCCGTTCAAGCAGAGTGGCCAAGACGGCCACCGCAAACTCGTCCGTACCAAAGAAAATTAATTTAGTTTTTTCTAATATCATGAATATCGGTGGCGTGGTCGATGAAAAGAACGCCGTCTAAGTGATCCGTCTCATGTTGGAAGATTTGGGCTAGTAACCCGGAACCAGAATGTTCAAATTTCTTACCATCTCGGTCGTAGGCCACTACGGTCACCTTCTCGGCTCGTTCCACGAGACCGTAAAGATGCGGCACACTAAGACAGCCTTCTTCGATCCGGCTCTTCTTGCGCGACGTTTTTTTAATTACCGGATTAATAAATTCTTGATCGGGTTTCTGCTCATTCTCATCAGAAAAAATTTTTCCCGAGACAATAAAAATCCGCTGACTCACCCCAATTTGCGGTGCCGCCAGCGCCACACCATCTTCCCGACTGGCCAATGACTTACTCATCGCCCTAAGAGTTGCCTCTAGTTCAGGGGTAGAAAAAAGCTTCTCGGGTACCGGCTGGGCCACCGCGCGCAATACAGGACTATCGGTTAAAATTGGCTTCATTGAGAGGTTTTAGAGAATAGTCTCGGGCTCGACATTAATAATAAATCGAGGCGGTAATGCCTTCAGACTAGCAAGTAATTCTTCCTCTGGCCACCGCTTGGGCTCGAGTTTAAGGAGCAGGTGCATGATGTATTCTCCCTTCACTTCCGAGGTAAAAGCGGGGAATGTTTCTGGTTCATAATCATTGAGTGAGGTCGCGAGGTGTTGGATCTCAGGAAGAATCTCGAGTCGTTTACCTTCCCGAGTAATTTTTAATAACAACTTAAACGGCGGATAACCAAAGCGCTCGCGATCAGTAATTTCTTTACGATAAAACTCAAGCAAGTTTCCGGTCATCGCTTGCTCAAAGAATGGCCAATCACCGTGCTTGGTCTGAACGAGAAATTGCTTGGTCGCCAGTTCCCGCGCGCGCAAGAGTAAGTTAAAAGCCTTCTCGCCAATGCGAAAATCGGGAATTGTAAACAATCCATCAAGCGACACCACCGCCACGTTCTCTACTTTATCTTTCAAGTAATGTAGCGCGAGCTCGGTCCCAAGAAGACAAGCTCCCGGCGTAGCAAAAAAACGTGAAATAATTTCTTTGGCTTTCTTGCCTGTCGGCGCCAAATCACTATCGAGCCGGAAAATTTCGAGGTCGGGGACCAGCTTCTTTAGTGCGAGCTCAACACCCTCGATAGCAATGCCGAGTTGCTCGAGCCGCCAGCCGCCGCAGTTGCGACAGCGTTCTTCTACCGCTCTTGTCTCACGACATTTATGGCAAACGAGGCGGTAATCGGCGGCCGCCCCACCACCATCGGTGCGGAAGCGATGTAAGACCATTGGATTTGCGCAACGCCGACAGCGAATACTCTCGCCGCAATCACGACAAATAATGAGCGGCGATGTCCCTCGACGATTAACGAGAAAGAAGCTACGTTCGCCGCGGCGCATGGCTTGAGCCAAGAGCCACTCGAGACGCGCAGTGACAGGACGGAATTCCTCACCAGTTTCGCGCTCGAAGGGAATAATTTCTTGCCGCGCCGGAGAAAAGGCGCGGTGCTTCAACGGTGAGGCAGACATAATCTCGCCGCGCTCCACGCGGTGATTAGTTTCTGACCGCAACAAGGTGTCACCAAAATAAATTTTACAACCGAGCGCTGAAGCAAAAAATTCTCCAAACCGTCGATAATCAAGAAAGGGTCGCGAGAGTTGCTTATAACTTCCTGAACTCTCACGATCAAACACAATTGAACCGAGATCTGCCCGCGGGAGAGAAAGGAAGGCGGGTGTGGCTAAAACAAGCACCGGATGCGACTGGCTCACGGCGTCACGCCAATTTTCCCACAACACCTTCGAACCCAGTTTACTGTGGAGGATAAACATATATTCGCGAATCCCTTTCTCGAGAAGTGTCGCGGCGTGCTCGATCTCGGCCACCGTCGGAAGAATGAGAAAAACGGAAGCATTACGCGCAAACTCCGAGCGAATGAGGCTCTTGTAGAAAGCGAGTCGCTCAACTTCTGGTTCTTGAAGGGCAAAAAGTTCGGGATGCTTACGCGGCAAACGCTTAACTTCCTTTTTCACCGTGGGCAACTTTTCCTTCCCGCTCAAGTAACGATCAAGAACGGGCTGGCTAACCACGCTCTTTAACACCTGGCCCAAACTGGAAGCAAAATGATCCGACGCTCTCCGGGCGGCGTCAAGAAAGCTGGGCAACAGGAAATTACTAACCGACGCCGTGGGCAACTTCTTGAGCTGGAAACTGGCTCCCCGAAGGCTCGTTTTCTGCGCCGCGGCATCAGTAACCGCTGTAATAATCGCCGGCACCTTCTTGCCACGAACATTAACCTCGAGCAAAGAGCCGAGCATAGGGGGCTCTTTGGCAAAGTAAGACAGCCGATCTCTAAAAACACCGCGGGCAATGGGTAATACTTCCACTACTTTCATTGCTTTAGAAGATAACACGATGATAAAATAAACTGAATGCCGAGCGAGAAGTACATCGGCGCTTTGGAAGTGGCGGGGCATGATGAAAAAAAGCTCGCCGCTCTTGAGTCTTTGTGCCGCGAAGGGAAGGTGAAAGCCAAACTCGTGGGTAATTCTTGGTACGTGACTGAATCAGTGCGAGATAATCTCAAGGCGCATCTCTCAGAATTTAAGCCAAAAACAAACTATCTCCACCACGCCGAACCAGCTGGTCGAGCGGTGGCGGCGCTTGCGGTAGTCATTGCCCTTGGTATTGGCCTTGCGGCTGAAGGACAAGTTAGTTCTACAATCGCTACGCGCCTCAAAGAAAATGAGGTGGGTACTCCAGCACTCACGGCAAGCCTTGCTCCCGTGTTCCGAGATGTTACCGAGGCGCTCGCGGCACTCTTTGAAGATATTTCTCGGATGAAAAATTATGTTAGTGATCAGTGGTTCTATTATGGTTCACGGATCAAGCTAGCTTGGGGAGGCTTCTTAACGGAAGAAGAAACGCAAAAAATAGAGCAGGTGGCTAACACCGTCAACACTGGCACCACAATTGATCGCGAACAATTGCGCGCGGAAATTCGAGAAGAATTAAGTGCGGCCCTGCGCGCGAGTGGCGTCCCAGCGGAAGTTACCCAGCAAGGCCTAATCGTCGTGCCTTCTACCGGCGATCCGGCCACCGACCGCCTGAGCATCTCGGAAATTAACGCTCTTTTCTCCGACGAGGTAAGCGTGCGCTTCGACGAAAGTGGTCGAGCGGGAGTCATTACACCCAAGTTTAAGACCGGGGAATCAAACGACTACCTCTTTCTCCTAACGCCGGTGAATCACTAAATGATCAGCCTCACGCCCGCTAAACTTGAATTCTCGGTGTCGCCCGGCCAAAGCGTAACTAAGCTGATTACGCTTAAAAACGAGAGCGCGGAGAACCTAGTGGGGGAAGTGTTGATCGAGAACTTCGGCCCCGAGCAATATGCGCTCAATCGCTTTCTCACACCTGGCGTACGCACCTTTGCGCTTGGGGCGGGAGAAACACGCAGCCTACCCATCACCGTCAGCTTGCCTGCCAATCAAGGTCCGGGCGGCCTCTACACCTCGGTGGTCACCAGCTTTCGCCTCGCGAGCGAGACTGTAGCCAAAGCAGAAAGTCGCTTAGCCAGCCTCGTCTTTGTAAAAGTCCCTGGCCAAGCAAAAGAAGAGGGGCAACTAACCAACTTTCAAAAACAAGAAAACTCTCTGTATCTAACTTTCAAAAACACCGGCAATGTTTATCTCAATCCATATGGCGGTGTCAAAATCAAAAATTCAATTTCTGGCGCCGAACAAATTATTTCTGTCGATCCTTGGTTCGTGCTTCCTGGGGATACTCGGATTCGCGAAATCGAAATTAAAAACTCGCTAGGCCTTGGTCGCTGGCAAGCCACCGCAGAACTAAACAGGGGTTATGGCGACCTCATCGACACCCGCGCCATCGCCTTCTGGATCTTACCGCCAATTTGGACGATGGTGGTTGTTGGACTTGTGATTTTGGCTGTCTTGTTTGGCCTTGGTTGGAAATTCTGGCGACGTGGTAAAATTTAAAATATGAAATGGGGCTGGGGATTAATTATTTTGACCTGCTTACTCGGCGCACAAGGGGCGGCGGCGTATGTAGCCTCGAGCAATAATTATAGAATCCAAACCGACAGCGTTAATGTGGGCGGCGGACTTTCAACTTCGACTAATTACGCTATGGAAAGCACGGCGGGGGAAATTGCGAGTGGGGAATCAAGTAGTACTAATTACAAAATCAAGGCTGGTTATCAGCAAATGCTCGTGAGTTCAATCTCAATCTCAGCGCCAAGCGATGTGAGCTTGGGTTCTATTGATGGCACCACGGGCGGCAGTGCGCTTGGCTCAACCGCTTGGACCGTGATTACCGACAACGCTGCTGGTTACATTTTAGCCGTCCGCTCAAGCACTAATCCGGCTCTCACTTCTGGTGGAAACAGCGTTAGCAATTACACACCCGCTGGCGCCACACCTGATTACACTTGGTCGGTGGCTGCGAGTGCCAGCGAATTCGGCTTTAGTCCTGAAGGCACGCACGTGGTCCAGCGTTATCTCGACAATGGATCAAGCTGTAATGCTGGCGCAAGCAACAACACCAACACTTGCTGGGATCCATTTTCCACCTCCAACACCACCGTAGCCTCAAGCGCAAGCGCCAACTCTCCCAGCGGCACGGCCACCACCCTTAAGCTCCAAGCCGAACTCGGCGCTGACCTCGAGCCCACCGACGGCGCCTACTCAGCCACCATTATTGCCACCGCCACCGCGCAATGATTAAACTCGCCTCGCTCAAAATTATCGCCGCCGCCATTCTTCTTTTAATCGTCGGCGGCATCGGGCTCAGAACCTTCGCCGCTAACGATAGTGTAAATGTGAGCCTCGAAATTGCTTGTCCGGGAGACGACTGCGCCCCCTCAGGAGGTGGTGGCGGGCCGCCCCCACCTCCTCCGCCGCCTCCGCCACCGAGCCCGATATTGGGCTGCACCGACTCCGATGCCACCAATTACAACGCTTCAGCCACCCAAGATGATGGTTCTTGCGTGTACCCCAGCGACGCCGTTCCAAATGTCTCTGACTTCGACGGTGAATACGACGAGGATAATGAAGAAATTGATTTAAGCTGGACCAACCCCGATTTCCCCGAATTTGCCAGTGTTCGTATTATGCGAAGCACCAGCTTTTTCCCCACTAACCCAAGCAGTGGCGACCTTGTATACACCGGTAGCGGCGAAAGTGCCGTCGACAATGATGTAGAACCGGGCACCACCTACTATTACGCCATCTTTGTTCGCAATACCAATGGCGATTATTCATCAGGCGCAGTTACGAGCGTGAATGTGCCCGAGCCAGAAGAAGAGCCACCGGAAGAAGAACCAGAGGACGAAGAACCGCCGGTTGATGAGGACGGAAACGGTATTCCTGACGATGAGGAACCGCCGGACCCCTTCGCCGATCTACCACAAGCGCCAATTGTTGACCCTCTTGTGGAAGTTCTAAACTTTGGCGACTTTATCTTCGTTCAACCAGGCGAGGGGAGGCAATTCTTCGGTAGTGGCAGTGTGCTCCGGATTAATGGCAAAAAAGATCTGACTGTTCTCCTGGAGGCAAACAAGGTACCGGGGAATCTAAAAACCATCGCTATAACTCTGCGCGACCCAAGCGATTGGAAAAAAACTTTTTCTTTTCTCCTTAAATTAAATGAAACGGGAACAGCCTACACCGCCACCATTGCTCCGCTTGGGAGATCGGGTAATTATCCGGTTTATATTTCTATCGTCGACTTCCAAAATCAAAGTATAAAAAGAATTGAGGGGCGCCTTCTCGTGGCCGCGGCCGGAGCCGCACCAATAGCGAATATCGCAGGAAGAATCGCTTCACCTTTTGTTGTCGCATCCGGTCTTATCCTTGGTGTGGCCGAAGGATTTTCGCTTGTTGCGCATATCAAATCATTTTCTGATCTCTATTGGCTTCTCCTTCACGGCTTCAACCTCATCACCCGCTTCTTCGGCTTCCGGAAAAAGGTTAAACCTTGGGGCGTGGTCTACGACTCAGTAACCAAGCGACCGCTTGACCCAGCTTACGTGATCGTGAAGCAATCCGACAGCGACGTAAACACAGCCATCACCGACCTCGACGGCCGCTACGGCTTTTTACTCCAATCCGGAACCTACTCTCTGATGGCAAACAAAACCCACTATCAATTTCCCTCGGTAAAGCTCGCAGGAAGAACGAGCGATGAGCTCTACGATAATCTCTACCATGGCGGCGACTTCCAAACCCTCACTGGTGAAGTGATTAATCGCAATATTCCGCTCGACCCAATTGCCTTCGACTGGAATGAATTTGCAAAAGATAAGCAGGGCTTCTTCATTCTCCACACCAAGAAGGAGAAGCGACGCGCGCGCCTTCTCAACGGCGTTTTCATTATCGGCTTTGCCCTCTCGGCCTACAACCTCGTGTTCAACCCGAGCTGGTTAAACATTCTCGCGATCGCCTTCTATCTCGCGACGCCACTCGGCCGTCTCTGGTGGCGCCACCGCCGACCCGTCGTACAAGTGAAAAGTCTCACAAGTGGCTTGCCTTCGCCGTACGCTATCGTGAAAGCGTTTATTCCGAAAGTTAATCAACAAGTGCGTCAGGTGGTGGCGGATCAATTGGGTCGCTTCTTCCTTCTCACCCCGCCAGGGGAATATTATCTCACCGTAGAAGAAAAACAGGATGATGGCACCTACAAAAAAGTTCTGGAGACTCCTCCGCTACTTCTCTCTCGCGGTGTGCTAGATAAAAACTTAGTTTTCTAGTAAACTTTTTCTCGGAAAGTGTTCCAACATCTCCAACCCTCCTTTCACACATCACTTCTTGCCCAACCAAGATCTTACCGGGCAGATTGACGATCGGGAGGAACACACCCCAACCAGATGGATCCCAACTTGCCGCGCCCGTTTTTGCAAGTTGGGATCCTTTTATTTTGCTCAACCAACCTTGACTTTTTTTAATAAAGTGATAGTTATTTAAATAGTTTCGTTTACGTTTTAGAGGACCTGTTAGGAGGTGAACCTTGAAATACTTGGCAGTCATAAGTTCCGTTATCGCCACATTGGCGATTTTGGCCTTCGGGGTACAAATCTGGAAAACCAACACCCCGCAAAATGTTGCTAGCTGGTTAATGTGGCTAATTCTCAACACGATATTATTGTTCGCCTCGATTTCCGCAGGCAATAAGAAGTCATGGATGTTGAGTCTGGGCTACGTAATTGGAGGAGCAGCAGGAACAGCCGCGTTGCTTTTCCGAGGTCAATGGCATTGGGGAAAAACAGAAACAGTTTGTGCTGTTGGCGCAGCAGTTAGCATGATGGTGTGGAAAAAACTAGGTCCCAAAAAGGGCTTGGTCGTTAGTGCGATTGCAATCACCATGGCAGGAATACCCGCTCTGAGCGAAGCGTGGCAAACCCACAATCGTGAAAGCTGGTGGCTTTGGACAATCATTGCTTTCTGCTGCCTCCTCACCACCATCGGCGCAGAGCGGTGGACTCTGCAAGATCGCTTGTTCCCTATTGTCAGTATGATTTTCAATGGCACGATGGCCGTCCTTGTTCTTTTGTAAAACAACCTGTTCTCGTACGCAGAAAAACCTGCTGAGGACAGGTTTTTCTTTTTAGTTATTGACTATTTGAAAGCCTTGACTTATTCCTTATAGAATGCTAGTCTGTTGGCAGTAAAAGATCGTTGATTTAAGCCAAAAGTGCGGGCTTTTCTAATACGCACTTAAACCATAAAGAGGAAGGAGGGCTGACAATTGTCAGTAAAAGATATTCTTTCGGCAGCTGCCGGATTACTGTTCCTTGCAGGTTATGTTCCATATATCATTAGTATCTTTCGGGGTAACAAGCCGGCAAAGGCCTCCTGGTTAATCTGGGTTAGCCTCGACACCATTAGTTTGGTCGCCATGTATTACGAGAAAACGGTAAACGGCCAAATTCTTGGTACAGTAGCAGGAGCCTGGGTAGTTACGGCCCTCGCGATGAAGTACGGCAAACCGGGGTGGAGCAACCTTGATAAGTTCTGCTTGGTTGGGGCAGTCGTGGGAATCGCTTTGTGGCAATACTTCGATAGTCCAGTCTTGGGTTTGGTTACCAGTCAGGCGGTCACTTTTTTGGGGTCAGTTCCAACATTCGTTTCAGCTTGGAAAGATCCCTCGCAAGAAGACCGTTTTGCCTGGACTCTCTACTGGCTATCTTGTGTTGCTGCAATGTTTGCAATTCCCTCACCGACAATTGCCCACGTTACTCAACCTACAACCTTCTTTATCATCGAGAGTGTCATGATGTACTTACTCTTTGTCAGAAAAAGAGTGAGAATCATTCCTGTTACCGATTAAGATCGCCCTCTAAAAATCGATCTGTGAGCCCGCTGTCAGTTCCAATGGAACGCGGCGGGCTTTTTCTTTTCTTGGTTTTTATGATAAAAAGATTAGCTGTTGGATAGAACCTTCCCAAACCATTTTTTCTATAACACGAAAGGAGTCGACGTAATGACAGACTATGACGGTTCCGACACCAGACGTCCCTACGAATGGCCATACATTGATGACGCAAGGCGAAACAGAAACGGAAGGGTTGAACTCGGGGCGCGACAACGAAAGACGAAAAGCTTTCTTGCCAGCCTTGTCGTGATCGGCGCAGTCGTTATCGTGTTTTGGAAAATATTTTGGCCTTCGGACTAAAGGAGGAAAATGGGTTGATAGTTAAGGCCTGCCTCGGGGCGGGCTTTATCTTTGTCTTTTTCAGTATGGAACTTGACGAAATCTATTTAATAAGCTAGTTTAATAACCAGTTCGGGCCTTGGCCTGAAAGAGTATGTCCTTTGTTGTTTTGTTGCTATTAGGGAGAAAAAGCAATGGCAAAGAAAAGGAAGGCCTCCAAGCGTATGGGGGTCAAGGAAACGGGGGCGAGATCGCCCAGGAAAAGATCACCACAAAAGAGAATGAGCACGGAAACAGATTCGGTAATTCCGGTCACCGTAGTGAAAACTCCTTCAACACCCCAAGTTGACGTGAAAGAAATGGCAAGGGAAACCGGAATTCCACTCGACGCCATTAAGTTGGCGCTCGGTTTGCCGACTGACATCTCATTTTCTGATCAGATGTACTTTGGGGACCTCAAACACCTCGGTCCTCTGTGTCGAGGTCGGGTCCTCATCCAAACGAATCACTTCGCGGCAGAAGCCATCGACCCCGACAAGCTCGAGCGGGTCGTCCTTCCTCTTACACACCAACTGCACAAGCTAGCCTGTGCCGAATTGGAAAAGGCCAACACCGTTGGATGCAGCAGGGAACGTTGGCGAGAAATCGCCGACGCTCTCGAACCAGGGTCATCGACCTGGTTCAAAGCTCAAGCGAGAGTAGAAGACATGGGCTTCGAAGAAATTGTCAACGAAACCAATCTTCGCAATTTGATTACAACTCTGAATGGGGGCAAGATCCCCATCGGCAGTGGGTTATGGAGCAGGGCAGTTGATGTCTTCCGGGGCTTACTCGAAACAGACTTGCGACGAGCTGGCACGAATGAAAACGTCGAATGGCTACTCGCACAACGCCAGGGGTTGGAACACCTTGTGTCATTGGATTTCTTTTACAATTGCATGGAGGAATGGTTCCGTGTCACCGACGATGCGGCTGCCCTCGCTGAAAAACTAGCGGGCAGCGACATCAACCAAAGAAGTCTCGCCTGGAAGGTGGGATCGCAAAAACTCAGTGGAATACTCAGTGATGAGATGAAAACGAACGACGAGATTCCACTCGAACGACTCGTCGCAATCTATCAGATGGCTCCTGCAGGAAGCGAAGTCAAGCAGGAAGCGATCCTGAGAATGTCCGAACTCTTCCAAACATCGGCAGCGGCGTAAACTGTCGGGAAGTTCCAATAGCACCAACCTTTAGCGAAGCCCGTCGTTTGTTCACCAGAACAGCGACGGGCTTTATCTTTGTCTTTTTGGGTAAAAGAGACTAGAATATCGAAACTATGGCAAGTAGTGGAAAATTTGTAATAAAGGGCTCAGCAAATAGCCGGAATTTGACGGGTGAGGTGAAGGTGAGCGGGGCGAAAAATGACGCCTTGCCGGCCTTTGCTTCGGCCTTATTGTTCAAAGACGAATTGAACTTGAGTAATGTGCCGGCGATTTCTGACATCGACGCGATGGCCAAACTCTTGAGTGGTCTGGGTGCCACAGTGGAAAGTGAGGGTGGAGAAAGTGGAAGGCCTGCCTTGCCGGCAGGCAGGTGGAAAGTAGTGTTGGGAAAAAAAATTAGTTCTACCCTCGATCCCGAGATTGCCAAGCGCTTCCGTGGTTCTATTACACTTCTTGGCCCAGTGCTCGCCCGGACACATGAAGTAGTTTTTCCACACCCGGGCGGCTGCGTCATTGGCGAGCGGCCAATTGATATTTTCCTCAAAGGCTTCGAGGCGCTTGGCGCCACCGTAACGGAGCACGATAATCGCTATCACCTCAAGGCACCGGAAGGTCTACATGGTGCAGAGTTTTTCTTTAAATATCAAAGTGTCACCGCCACAGAAACCTTGATGATGGCCGCGGTTCTCGCGAAGGGAAAAACCGTTTTGAAAAACGCTGCCATGGAACCTGAGGTCATCGCCCTCGGCGAATTCTTGATCCAAGCGGGAGCAAAAATTACAGGACTCGGCAGTAATACGATTGAAATTGTGGGTGGCGAATTATTGTCGGGTCAAAACCTTGTTCGCGAAATTATTCCCGATCGCATTGAGGCGGGAAGCTTCGTGATTCTCGGTGCCCTAGCGGGTAAAAACGTCGCAGTTAAAAATTTAAACGCTAATCATCTCCAATCTCTCACCAACACGCTGACCGAAATGGGCGTGCAGTTAGAAATTAAACCTGACCAAATTACTATTTTGGGCCGAGCAGAAAAATTGAAGCCGGTGAATCTCCGCACTCATGAATATCCGGGTTTTCCCACCGATCTCCAGGCACCAATGGCCGTGCTCCTCACTCAAGCGAGTGGCCGAAGCACCATCTTTGAAACTATTTTTGAAGGTCGACTCGGCTATTTAGAAACGCTCAAAATGATGGGTGCGCAAGCCTGGATTCATGACCCTCATCAAGCTACGGTTGAAGGACCAACCCCGCTAAGTGGTCAAGAAGTGGTGAGTCCTGACCTCCGCGCTGGTCTGGCCTATATTCTCGCGGGTATTGTCGCCAACGGTCAAACGATTGTACACAATGTGCATTACGTGGAGCGGGGATACGAAAAAATTGAAGAAAAACTCGCTGGTCTTGGCGTTCAGATTGTTAAAGAAGGGTAAATGTCGATTTTCACCAGACAATTGGGCATTGACCTCGGGACAGCGAACACCTTGGTCTTCATGCCGGGCAAGGGAATTGTGCTCAATGAGCCGTCAGTCGTTGCCATTTCTCTCTTCGATAATAAAATTGTGGCGGTAGGCCTGGAAGCGAAGGACATGGTAGGCAAAACGCCTGACACGATTAAAGCCTATCGGCCGATGAGAGATGGAGTGATTGCCGATTATCGTGTGACGGAAGCCATGTTGCGCTATTACATTAACAAGGCGCTCGGAAAATTTAATATTTGGAAGCCAGAAGTAATGATCTCCGTCCCAGCTGGCGTCACAAGCACCGAGCGGCGCGCGGTGGTGGAGGCGGCGATTAAGGCGGGAGCGAAAAACGCCTTCGTGGTGAAGGAACCAATTCTTGCGGCCATTGGCGCCGGTGTCCCAATTCAAGAAGCGCGAGGACACATGATTGTAGATATTGGCGGCGGAACCACGGATGTGGCCGTAATTTCTCTCGGCGGTATTGTGGCCGCAACTTCCGTGAAGCATGCGGGCAATAAGCTCGACCAAGCGATTGTGGACTATATTAAAAAGACTTTTAACCTCGCGATTGGCGACAAAACCGCGGAAGAAGTGAAAATAAAAATTGGCTCAGCCGTGCCGATTGAAGATGAGCTCGTGCACACGATTAAAGGCCGCGACTTAATGACAGGCTTACCGCGCTTTGCCGAAGTGAAGACGAATGAAATTACAAAAGCAATTGAGCCAGAACTAAAAGAAATTATTAAAGCGATTCGCACCGTCTTCCAAGAAACGCCGCCCGAGCTCGCGGCAGATATTATTGACCACAGCATTATCATGAGTGGCGGTTCATCACTCTTGCGCAATCTTCCTGAACTCGTGTATCGCCGCACGGGGGTGAAGGCCACGGTGGCCGACGACGCTCTCTTTTGCGTAGTAAAGGGAACCGGCGTGGCTCTTGATCACCTCGGGACGTATAAAAAGAGTGTGCTCGCCAAGCGCTAAATGAAACTCGAACATCATGCGTATTTGATAATTGGGGAAGCGGGGGAATTGATTGCTGATTTAAAAAATTCGCATCCGAGCGCGCGGCATCATAAATTTGAGAGGCTGGGCATTGACGATAGCCGCGCACTTGCCGCTGATCAAAGTCAAACGGCCTGGAGTGGCGAAATTAAGCTCTTTATTCTCGAAATTGTTGATGCTACAGTTGAGGCCCAAAACGCTCTTTTGAAAATGTTGGAGGAGCCAACAGCTGGAACTCACTTTATTCTCATCGTACCCTCGGCCGAGATTTTACTCTCAACAGTACGCTCACGATTACAAAAGATATCACCACCCCCTGCCTACCGGCAGGCAGGCCAACCCTCTTCCCAAAGGGGAGGGGAACACGCTCAAGAATTCCTGAAAATGATTCCCGCCAAGCGGCTTGAGTGGCTTAAGAACACTGAATTACCAAGTAATTTCCTCGACCAACTTGAGCAAGTGATAGCAGAAAAAAAAGACTTAACCGCTTACGCCGAACTCGCCTTGGTACGAAAAAAGTGGCACATACCAGGAGCGAGTCATAAATTACTTTTAGAACATTTGGCTGTTACTTTACCGGTTTTTGTATTAAGATAGCGGATATGGCATACGATTTTGGTAGTTTTAAGAGCAAAGTGAAAGAGGTCGAGACCTGGTTTAGTAAAGAACTTTCCTCGGTGCGGACGGGTCGGGCCACGCCCGCGATTCTTGATGGAATTACGGTCAAGGCTTATGGCGGCGAGCGCACACCCGTGTCTCATCTCGCGAGCATTGCGGTCGAAGATGCGCGGACTTTGCGCGTGACCCCGTGGGACAAGGCTCAGATTAAAGAAATTGACGCCGCCATTGCCACCGCCAATTTGGGGGTCTCGGTCGCGGCTGACGGCACTGGCCTGCGGGTAATTTTTCCTTCGCTCACAGAAGAAAACCGCGGCACGCTGGCGAAGGTCGTGAGCAAAAAACTTGAAGAAGCTAGAATTAGTTTGCGCCGTGAGCGTGAAGAAGTGTGGAATGATATTCAGGCGAAGGAAAAGGAAGGGAAGTTAAGTGAGGACGAGAAATTTAAAGGTAAAACAGAACTTCAGAAACTGGTTGATGAGGGAAATGCAATGCTAGATAAAATTGCGACCAGTAAAGAAACCGAGATTCGCGGCTAAATTATTATGAATATTATTATCTTTCTAATCATTTTGGGTTTACTCGTCTTTACCCATGAATTGGGACACTTTTTGGCCGCCAAGAAGTCGGGGATTCGCGTGGATGAATTTGGCCTCGGCTTCCCACCGCGCGTGTGGGGAGTAAAGCGCGGCGAAACTATTTATTCGATCAACTGGCTACCGTTTGGCGGCTTCGTAAAAATCTTTGGCGAAAATCCGGATGAAGAATCAACTTCGGGCCCCGATTCGGGCCGAAGCATGATTCATAAGCCAAAACATATTCAAGCAATGGTCTTGGTCGCTGGAGTTTTCTTCAACTTCCTTTTTGCTTGGATCTTGATCGCGCTAGGGTTCGCCACGGTTGGCATTCCTACAGCAGAAAGTAATTTTGGTAATAATTATCCCCTCGAGAATGCCGCACTGGTGGTGACTGGCGTTCTCCCTGGTTCACCCGCCGAGATGGCCGGCTTAGAAGTCGGTGATAAAGTTTTAAAAGTTAGCAATACTGACGGCACAAAGGTTCTCACCGAACCGAGCGCCGAAGAAACGCGACAATTCATTGCGGGTTCAAACGGCAAGATAATAATGAGCTTGATCCGCCAACCTGAGCAAAGCACACAGGAAATCACGGTTGAACCCATCACCGGCCTCATTGCTGGCGAGCCAAACAAGTTCGCTGTTGGCATTGGCCTCGATCGGGCCGGGATTCTTAAATTACCTTTACACCTAGCTATCTGGGAAGGCGGGAGGGCGACAATTAACCTCACGGTGGCCACGGTGCTCGGCTTCGGCCAACTTATTTCTGAACTCATTAAAGGCGAGGGTAATTTACTCGCGCAAGTGACCGGGCCAGTCGGACTCGTAGGTCTCGTAGGTGATGCCAGTCGGCTCGGGATTGCTTACTTACTCTCATTCACTGCGCTTATTTCCATTAACCTTGCCGTGCTCAATCTCGTCCCATTCCCGGCGCTTGATGGCGGCCGCTTACTCTTCCTCTTGATTGAGAAAATTAAAGGCTCACCCATCACGCCCAAGATCGCCAATGCCGTTAATCTTGCCGGTTTTGCCCTCCTTCTCCTTCTCATGCTCGCCGTGACCTATAAAGATATTGTTCGACTCGTTTCTTAATTGTTTGCTATTGTAAAGCTTTTTCAGTAAGATTTGGGGGTAATGCGACAAACGCAGCTTTTTAGTAAAACGAGGAAAGAGGGGCCGAAGGATGAGGTGGCGAAGAATGCGTCGCTTCTGGTTCGGGCTGGTTTCGTCGACAAAGAAATGGCGGGTGTTTACTCTTACTTGCCGCTTGGTTTGCAAGTGTTAAAAAATATTGAAAACTTGATTCGGGAGGAAATGAACGCGCTCGGTGCTCAGGAAGTGTTGTTGCCATCGCTTCAACCAAAGGAAAATTGGCAAAAAACCGGTCGTTGGGACTCGATGGACGATCTCTATAAAATCCGCGATTCGAGCGATCGCGAATTGGCGCTTGGTCCGACACATGAAGAAGTTGTCACGCCGCTAGTGGGACAATTCTTGAGCTCTTATCACGATTTACCATTCTCGGTTTACCAATTCCAGAATAAATTCCGGATGGAAAAGCGCGCTAAATCTGGCCTCCTGCGCGGGCGCGAGTTCTTGATGAAGGATCTTTACTCTTTCCACCGTACGGAAGGTGATTTGAATGAATTTTACGAGCGTGCGATTACCGCGTATCAAAATATTTTTAAGGCTGTTGGTCTGGGTGAAAAAACGTATTTAACTCTCGCTTCTGGCGGTGCTTTCTCGAGCGAATTCTCACATGAATTCCAAACGGTCACTGATTCTGGTGAGGACACTATCCATCTGTGCGAATCATGCAAGGTCGCAATTAATGATGAAATTTTTGAGAATCAAAAAACTTGTCCGAAATGTGGTAGCGATAAATTAGAAACTAAAAAATCGATTGAGGTTGGTAATATTTTCAAACTGGGAACGAAGTATACCAGCGCCTTCGGCGTGAGTTACAAGGACGAATCGGGTACGAACCAAACGCCGATTATGGGCTGTTATGGCCTTGGCTTGGGCCGCCTCATGGGCACGGTGGCGGAAGTCTTAAGCGATGAAAAGGGCTTAGTGTGGCCGCAAAACATCTCACCGTTTGATCTACATGTTATCGAGTTGCCAGGCGGTGACGCAAAAATTGTTCAAGACTTAGAGGCTAAAGGTGTAACCATTCTTCATGACGATCGTGACAAGCGGGCGGGGGAAAAGTTTACCGAGAGCGAACTCCTTGGTCTCTCGTGGCGACTGGTAATAAGCGAAAAAAGTCGCGAAGGTAATTGGGAACTTAAGAATCGCCGCACGGGCGAAGTAATGACCGCAAAAAATGTGGAAGAAATTTTACGAATTATTCAGAAATGATATCGGGATTGATCTCGGTACCGCCAACACTCTCGTGTATCTCAAGGGACACGGGATTGTGATTAATGAACCGTCAATCGTCGCGCTTAATCAGAAAACGGGCCAACTCGTGGCCATCGGCAATGACGCCAAACAAATGGTGGGCCGCACGCCAAACCACATCATGATCGCGCGGCCGCTCACCGACGGCGTGATCTCGAACTTCGAAGTAACGGAAGAAATGTTAGCCTACTTCCTACGCAAGGTGGCCAAGCTCGAGCCGCGCAAGTTCTTGCGCCCGCGCGTGGTAATTGGCGTCCCGTCTGGAATTACGAACGTGGAAATTCGCGCCGTCCGTGACGCCGCCGTGAGCGCGGGCGCGGGGGAAGTGCATACCATCGAGGAACCGGTGGCCGCGGCCATTGGTATTCGTTTACCAATCAATGATCCTGTCGGCAGCATGGTCATCGATATCGGCGGTGGAACTACCGACATTGCCGTCATCTCCCTCGGCGGCATTGTGCAAACGAAAAACCTAAGAATCGCTGGCGATAAACTTAATCAAGATATTATCAATTACATCCGAGATGAATTTAAAATTTTGCTCGGGGAGAAAACAGCGGAGGATGTGAAAATGGCAATCGGCGCCGTAACCAAACAACCAGAACCCTTGGAGGCCATGATCCGCGGCCGCGACCTGGTGACCGGTCTACCAAAAGAAGTGGCGATTACTGATGCCGACATTATGGAAGCCATCGGGCCCTCAGTCGCACTTATCATGGAGGGGATTAAAGAGGTACTCGAGACCACGCCGCCAGAAGTAGTGTCCGACATTATGCATAAAGGAATTGTTTTTGTGGGTGGCGGATCACTTCTCCAAGGCCTCATTGATCTCGCGGAAAAGGAACTCAAAATTCCCGTTCATCTCGCGCCTGATCCGCTCACGGCCGTGGTTCGCGGCACTGGTTTAATTTTAGAAGATGTAGACACATATCGAAACGTTTTACTCGATGACGACAACAGCGTATCAGCGCAATAAGGAAAGCTCGAATCGGCGGCGAAAAATCTTTTTCGCTATCGGCACGGTGATAATTCTCATTCTCCTCGCTACCACTGCGCTCGGCACCTGGGCAAGTCGAGCGGCCACCGTGGCAACCCGACCAGTCTGGAGCGCTGGCGGCTTCTTCGGCCGTGAGATCGATGCTCTTATTGCTATTCTTTCCAGTAAAGTCCGTCTCGCTGAGGAAAATGAAACCTGGCGAACGGAAGTAGCGCGAGCGAGAGTCGCGCTTATTGGTCAAAATGCTTTACGCGCCGAGAATGAAGAACTTCGGGCTATCCTTGGACGCACAGGAACAAGCACGGCGCCCTTCTATGGTCGCGTTCTCAGCAAGCCCAATCAATCACCCTACGATATTCTCTTTGTTGATCTCGGCGCGGAAAATACTAACCGTCTCTTCAGGGCGGGTGATCGAGTAATGACCAGCGAAGAATTGATTGTAGGTGAGGTCGCCGCGGTATATGGGAAAACGGCAAAAATTCGTCTCTTCTCAAGCCCTGGGGTCGAGCGACCAGTGCTTGTGGGCGAGAATGAAATTGCCTCGCTCTCGCATGGACAAGGCGGTGGCAACTTCTCGGTCAACTTGCCGCGTAGTCTGGAAGTAAAAGAAGGCGACCCGGTAAAAACAAATTTTAATGGCGAACTTTTCCTGATGGGTATTGTCACTAGACGGAAGAGCGACCCGAGCGACGCCTTCCAAGAAGTTAGCTTCAAGAATCCAGCCAATATCTACGAACTTAAGTCGGTCGAGATTTATCATGATTAACCTCGACTGGAAACTTGTTCTCGCCTTGCTTCTTTCCATCATCTTTTTCCCGTGGTGGCTCAATCTTCTCTGCATGATCGTCTTGGCCTTGCTTCTGGAAAACAAGTGGTGGCTTTTGCCTTTCACTGTGCTCTGGGACATGATGTACGAGGATCCGAATGCGGCCTGGTTTTCGCGCTTCGGCCTCACCATTCTCACCCTGGTGATCATCTTGGGAGTTAACTATATATATGAAAACGTATCTTTCCCCGGACGAAATCTTTCTTGATTCGAGCAATCTCCCAGAGTTCAACACTCAGCAACTAGAGGGGCGCCTAGAGCGACCTATTAGTCGTAAGGCGCTCTACTTCTTCGGCCTTGTCTTTGGACTTGTTTGCTTGGCTTTCACCGTGCAGGCTGGGCGGCTAGAGATTAACCAGGGCGCCACCTTCGCCGAGCGAAGTAAAAATAATACCCTCAGACAAATTACCGTCTTCGCCGAGCGTGGAGTGGTATACGACAGAAATGGTGAAGAATTAGCCTGGAATGATCCTGGGCGCGTCTATCGGCCGGGCGAAGCTACCGCGCATGTGCTTGGCTACGTAAGTTATCCAAATCAAAAAGAGCTCGAAACTGGTTATCACCCACAAGACTTCATTGGCCGAGCGGGAGTAGAAAATATTTATAATGAATGGCTAGCTGGCACACCGGGCAAGAAGATCGAGGAAGTAAATGTTCATGGTGAAATTTATTCCGACCATCTCTACCAAGAACCAGAGAACGGCGAGGATCTGACTCTCTCACTTGATGTCCGCCTGCAAGAAAAATTATTTGACCTAATTAAAACAACGGTTCACGAGCGCGGCTTCCACGGCGGAGCGGGGATTATTATGGACGTGGAAACTGGAGAACTCGTTAGTCTCACAAGCTATCCGGCCTATGACCCGAGCATAATGTCGACTGGTAAAGACGCCGCAAAAATTAAAGAATATCTAACTACCCCAAACAAACCATTTCTCAATCGCGCCGCGGCCGGACTATATCCACCCGGTTCAACCATTAAACCCATTATGGCTCTCGGCGCGCTCAGTGAGGGAATCATTACTCCAGAGAAAGAAATTCTCAGTACTGGCGCCCTCATTCTGCCAAATCCCTACAATCCCGATTTGCCTTCGGTCTTCAAAGACTGGAAGGCTCATGGCTGGGTAAACATGCGACGCGCTTTGGCTATTTCTTCCGACGTCTATTTCTATCAAATTGGTGGTGGCTTCGAGAGCCAGAAAGGTCTCGGAATTCAAAATATTAATAAATACGCCAAACTCTTCCATCTCGCTGAAGCAACGGGCTTCCCGCTTGAAGGTAATGATCCGGGGGTTATTCCAAGTCCAGAGTGGAAAGAAAAAGTTTTCGGTGAGCCGTGGCGGGTGGGCAATACTTACCATACGGCAATTGGCCAATATGGCTTCCAAATCACACCGCTTCAGCTCGTGCGAGCCATTGGCGCCATTGCGACCAGTGGGAAATTAGTTACACCAACGCTCGCAAAAGGTGGCGGCTTGAGCAACAAATCTGAGCAAATCAATCTTGATCCGGCCGACTTTCAAATTGTAAAAGATGGTATGCGGGCGGCGGTTACCGAGGGCACAGCTTCAGGCTTAAGCATTCCGCAAGTCCAAATTGCGGCCAAAACCGGAACCGCTGAAATTGGCTCGACAAAAAAGGAAACTAACTCGTGGATCACCGGCTTTTTCCCATATCAGAAACCACGCTACGCCTTCGTTGTTCTTCTCGAGCGGGGACCAAGTACAAATCTTATTGGTGGTGTCTTCGTAATGCGCCAATTCCTCGATTGGCTCAAGGTTGAAGCCCCAGAATATATCAGGTTGACTCAAGGACCCCAAATCTAGTAAAATGCCCGCGATGAACAAAGACAAGGATTACTTATCGAAGGAGAAATTTACTGAGCTTGAGAAAGAGCTCGAGGACCTTAAAACCACTAAACGCAAGGCTGTGGCCGAGCGCCTTGACTTTGCCAAGTCGATGGGTGATCTCTCCGAGAACGCTGAGTACCACGCCGCGCGTGATGAACAAGCCGAGATCGAAACACGGATTGCTCAAGTGGAAATAATTCTAAAAAGCGCCACCATTGTTACCGAACATCACAGCGTGAAGGTTGAGGTCGGTTCTACAATTCTGGTAAAGAAAGATGGCGCCAGAGAAGAACTGCAACTGACTATCGTTGGTTCTGAAGAAGCTGATATTAAGAAAGGGAAAATCTCTTACCAGTCGCCGCTTGGTGAGGCGCTTCTTGGCAAGAAAGCTGGGGACACCGTGGCCGTAAGCACGCCCAAAGGAGACATTTCCTACGAAATTGTTAAAATCAATTAATGGCGTCGATTGAAGAATTGCGCGCGGCGCGACTCGCAAAATTAGAGAAATTAAAGGCGGCAGGACGCGAACCGTACCCGGCTCGCCTTGGGCGGGACTTTTCTCTGGCTGAAACGATAGCGAAATTTGCCGAGCTTGAGTCAGAAAAGAAAACGGTCACTCTCGTCGGGCGCGTGATGGCCTTGCGCGGGCAGGGTGGTTTAATCTTTCTCGACTTCACTGATGGGTCAGGGAGTCTGCAGGCCATGCTCAAGCTCGGCGATACGCCGGAAAACGAGTTTAATCTGTTTACCGAAACCGTAGACATTGGCGACTTCATCTCTTTCACCGGAGAACTCTTCACCGCCAAGCGGGGAGAGAAAAGCATTCTCGTAAAAAGCTGGCACATGGGCTCGAAGTCGCTCTTGCCTTTACCCGAGAAGTGGCACGGCTTGCAAGATCCGGACGAGCGCTATCGCTTGCGCTACTTGGATCTCTTGATGACACCCGAACTCCGCGCAACCTTCGAGCGTAAAGCGAAATTTTGGGATGCGACCCGTACCTATCTTAAAACCCGCGGCTTCCTCGAGGTAGAAACGCCAACCCTCGAGCTCACCACCGGCGGTGCTGAGGCGAGACCGTTTAAAACTCACCACAATGACTTTGATCTCGATGTTTATTTGAGAATTTCTGTAGGGGAATTGTGGCAAAAGCGCTTGATGGCCGCGGGAATTCCGCGCACCTTCGAGATCGGCCGCGTCTTCCGCAATGAAGGCACCAGCGCCGAACACTTGCAGGAATTCACCAATATGGAATTCTACGCGGCGTACATGGACTTTGCCGACGGAAAAAAGTTAATTCGCGATTTGTATATTACGCTCGCCCAAGAAGTCTTCGGCAAAACAAATTTTGAACACAAGGGTCACCAGTTCGACCTCGCGAGCGAGTGGCCAGATATTGATTATGTTTCGACGATTGAGAAAAATACGGGCGTGAATGTGCTCGAGGCTACCGAAGTCGAGCTGGAGAACAAACTCAAAGAACTTGGGGTAGAATACACCGGGAAAACTCGCGAGCGCCTTACTGATTCGCTCTGGAAGCATTGCCGCAAACAAATTGCCGGGCCAGCTTTCCTCGTTGGTCATCCCAAAATGGTGGCACCGCTCTCGAAGGTGAGAGAGGATGATCCGCGCCTGACCTACACCACGCAAGTCATTATCGCCGGGACCGAGATTGGTCGCGCGCACGCTGAACTTAATGATCCGCTCGACCAACGCACCCGGTTCGAAGAACAAGCCAAACTCATTGAACGCGGGGATGAAGAAGCAATGATGCCTGACTTCGAATTTGTTGAGATGCTCGAGCACGGCATGCCGCCGACCTTCGGCTTCGGCTTCGGCGAACGCCTCTTCGCCACCCTCGAAGGCAAACCTATCCGCGAGACGCAACTATTTCCGCTGTTGAGGCCCAAAAAATAATTTTAAAAAGTGGAAACCCGTCACGTGACAGTGACGGGTTATTTGATTGTGGCCCCACATTCGGTGCAGGCTCCGGAAACGTTACCAGTGAGACTGTAGCCGCACTTTAGGCATAAACCACTTACCTCCCGATAATATGCCTCATATCTCTTAAAATCACGCCTTTTCATAAATGCACGGACGACAAAGGAAGCTGTCATAGCAAGACCAAAAGAGACAGCAAGAAAGGCATTTTTACGCGGGACATTCCCACCCAGAAAGCGACAGCTAATGAAAACACTTAAAAACATGAAAAACGTCGAGGTGGCTATACACATAGCCATATCAAACCGAATCCACCAAAGATGGGTCTTAAACTGTTTTATCGTGTTATCCCTAAAACTCTTCATTATTGACCTCCTTTCTGGTCAAAGAACCATCAACATCATACCCAATAACAGTTTTCTGTCAACCTTGCTGAAAACTCACTTTCGAGACGTAAGTTATCCACTTTGGCGAGTGGGGAATAGTGGGATATACTTTCAGCCAAGTGGGATAAAGTGGGAAATAAAAAATCATGCTAATTGGCGAGTACCGACACACGATTGATGACAAGAAACGCCTCGCCATTCCCGCCAAGTTCCGCAAGGAGATCGGCAAGAAGGTGGTAATCACCAACGGTCTCGATAATTGTTTGTTCCTTTACACCATGAAAGAGTGGGAGAGTGTGGCCGGTAAGCTCGGTGGCCTCGCCATGGGTCAAGCTGATAGCCGCGGCTTCAATCGCTTTATGCTCGCGGGCGCGGTGGATACCGAAGTGGATGAACTCGGTCGCGTCTTGATCCCAGATTTCTTGCGCGAATTTGCTTGCCTCAAAACCAAGGTGGTTATCACGGGCGTGCACAACAGGCTCGAAATTTGGGATGAGAAACGCTGGACCGATTACAAAGCGCGCGTGGCGAGTCAAGCCGATCGCTTGGCCGAGAAGTTGGGCGAGATTGGTGTCTTCTAGATTTATCCTGGGGATGAAAATTCTGCATCAACCAGTTTTGCTCCAAGAAACGCTCGCGGCACTAGCGCCTAAGCCTGGCGATGTGATCGTGGACGGTACAGCCGGGAGCGCGGGGCATAGTGTTGAGATTGGGAAGGCTCTCGGCGAGAGCGGCCGCTTGATTCTCATTGACGCTGACCAAGCGGCACTTGAGCGAAGTAAAGCCAGACTCACAGACGCGAAATGTAAGCTTGATCTCGTTCACGATAATTTCCGGAATTTAAATCAAATTTTGGAAAAACTTGGAGTGAATGAAATTAATAGTTTACTCCTCGACCTCGGTTTCAGCTCAGAAGAGATCGAGATCTCTGGTAGGGGATTTTCTTTCCAGAAAGACGAGCCTTTACTCATGACGCTTGCTAACAATCCTGGACCAGATGATCTTACCGCAGAAAAAATAGTAAACGAGTGGCCAGAAGAAGAGCTGGCGAATCTCATTTACGAATACGGTGAGGAGCGAAATTCGCGGAAGATTGCCAAGGCTATTGTTGAGGCGCGGCACAAGACAAGAATCACTCGCACAAGTGATCTAGTCCAGATCATCGAGAGCGTGGTGCCACGCCGCGGTCGCCTCCATCCAGCTACTAAGACCTTCCAAGCCTTACGTGTTGCGGTCAATGACGAGCTCGGCGCTCTCCGCGAGACACTCAAAGCCGGTTGGTCACACCTAGCGCCTGGTGGCACTATCGCCGTAATCACCTTCCAGGGGCTCGAAGGCAAGATCTTTAAAGAATTTGGTAAATCGCTCAAGCAAAATAGCGAAGTGACACTAAAGAAGATCGCTCCCACTCGATCAGAAATTTTACAAAATCCTCGTTCCCGCAGCGCGCAGTTACGTTTAATTAAAAAAACATGATGGCAAAAAAATTTTATTGGTATAGCTTACTCATGACCAACTTGGTCTTGGTTTTTGCCTATCTCTACTTGGTCAATCAAGTGGTTTTAAATATTGCGGAGAAGGAAAATTTGGAACGAGAAAGCAGCTCGCTGGTGGCCACCGTGGCCAAGCTCGAGTCTCGGCGGACCGAGCTCTCGCGGCAGTTCACCATCGACTTTGCCTACTCGCTCGGCTTTGAGGATGCGGCCGGGCGAACCCTCTTTGCTCGTCGCGACAATAATCCTAGTTTGTTCTCCTACGTCGAGAACAACCTCACGCTCGAGAATGGATTCTAAGGGACGAGGACGGTTGCAATTAATCTCAGGTGTTATCTTTTTCTTTGCGGCCATTATTGTGGCCAAACTTTTTTTTGTTCAAGTTGTTCGCGGTGAATATTATCAAGAACTCTCTGATCGCCAGGCCGTGCCGCAACACAGCCTGTTTGATCGCGGAGACATCTTCTTTACCCGCAAGGATGGCACGCGCGCCGCGGCCGCCACAGTGCAAAATGGCTTCACTCTGGCGCTAAAGCCAGACAGCATTCCGTCTGGCACTGATCTGGAAAGTTTATACACCAAGATCAATGCCATCGTGCCACTTGATCGCGACAGTTTTCTCAAGAAAGCCCAAATGACCAATGACCCCTATGAGGCCCTCGCCGAGCGCCTCGACACCGCAACAGCGGAGAAAATTAAGATGCTCGAGCTTGAGGGTGTTGAGATCGCGAGTGAACGCTGGCGCTTCTACCCATCTAGTTCTCTGGCCTCTCATGTCATTGGCTTCATGGGTTATCAGGGTGATTACTTTGGCGGCCGGTACGGGCTTGAACGACAGTATGATAAAACACTAAGTCGCGAGGGAAATACGAGCTTTAGCAATTTCTTTGCTGAAGTTTTTTCTGGCATTAGCCGCACCTTTGCGGAAAACAAGGAAGACCAAGAAGGGGATTTGGTCACGACCATTGAGCCGGAAGTTCAAAACTTTTTTGAAACTGAGCTCACGGCCCTTGCCGAGCGCTGGAGCACCAAGTCGGTGGGTGGCATCGTGATGGATCCGCAAACTGGGGAAATTGTGGCCATGGCGGCGCGACCCGACTTCGACCCCGGCAAACGCCAAGGTGACATTGCACCGCTCCCGAACCCGCTGGTGGAACGCGTGTTTGAAATGGGTTCAATTGTGAAGCCACTTACCATGGCGGCCGCCCTCGACGCTGGTGTGGTTACGCCCAGCACCACCTATGAGGATCGTGGCTCGGTGACCTTCAACCAAGCCACGCTCAAGAACTATGACGGCCGAGCGCACGGTCGCGTCTCGATGCAAGAGGTACTCAATCTCTCGCTCAACACTGGTTCCGTTTTCGCTATGCAACAACTTGGCGGTGAGAAATTCAAAAATTATTTCCTTGGCTATCAACTTGGAGAATTAACAGGAATTGATTTGCCAAATGAATCAAAAGGCCTGGTAAAAAATCTCCAAAGCGGTCGCGAAATTGATTATGCCACCGCTTCCTTCGGCCAAGGCATCGCCATGTCGCCCATCAACATCACCCGCGCGCTTGCCACGCTCGGTAATGGCGGCAAACTGGTGACACCTCATGTGGTCAAAGAATTATTGTATCGTCACGTTCCAGATAAAAAAACCGAGATTGATGCGCCTCGCTCGGTCTTAAAGCCCGAGACAAGTGAGACCATTACCAAAATGCTGGTGGAAGTGGTAGACAAGGCTCTCCTCGGCGGCACGGTGAAGCTCGAGCATTACCAAGTGGCGGCAAAAACGGGCACCGCGCAGATTGCTAAATCGGGCGGCGGTGGGTATTATGACGATCGCTTCTTGCACTCATTCTTTGGCTATTTCCCAGCTTCTAAGCCACGGTTTATCGTCTTTCTCTATGCCGAAGAGCCGCAAGGAGTAAATTATGCCGCCAACACCTTGACCGAACCATTTATGAACGTAAGCGAATTTCTTCTCAATTACTATAAAATTCCGCCCGATCGTTAAACCATGCTTACCGCGTTTAAAAAAATTGTTAGTGCGATTTTAATCTTCGAGGCGCGACTCGTCCTCGCTAAGTATCACCCGAAAGTCATCGCCGTTACCGGCAGTGTGGGAAAAACGGGAACCAAAGAAGCAGTCTATCAAGCATTGAAAAATATTTATTCCATCCGTGAGAGTGAGAAGAGCTACAATAGCGAGATCGGCCTCCCGCTCACTGTGCTCGGGGCAAAAAATGCTTGGCATGACCCCTTAGGTTGGCTTGAAGTGTTTCTCCACGGTCTTGGTCTCATTTTCCGTAAGCGAGAATACCCGAAATGGCTGGTGGTAGAAGTTGGGGTTGATCGCCCCGGCGACATGCACGCGGTAACAAAGTGGCTCAAGACCGACATTGTGATCATTACGGCGCTGCCCGAAACACCGGTGCACGTGGAATTCTTTCCTTCTAGCGAGAGTTTGATTAGAGAAAAAAGTTTAATCTTAGAAACCTTGCGCCACGGCGGCACCGCTATTTTAAACGGCGATGATGAACGGATTCGCCAAGTGCGCGAGTGGAAGAAAGCCAATCTCATGGCCAAAAATGTTCGCGTTTTAACCTACGGCTTCGAGACCGGCAATGACTTGCAAGTAGAAGCTATCGGCCCGCTCTACGAGGGCGAAGAGGGGAATCAGCGGCCAGCGGGCTTGAACATCAGAATTGATTATCGTGGCAATTCTCTGCCCGTTAAGCTCCCCGGAATTCTTGGTCGTCATCAAGTTTACGCCGCTCTTGCCGCCCTCTCGGTTGGCCTCGCTCGCGATCTTAATCTTATCGAAATCATTTCCTCGCTTGAGCATTACACGGCACCGCCAGGTCGCTTGCGCCTAATTGCGGGGAAGGAAAACACCACCATTCTCGACGACACCTACAACTCTTCTCCCGCGGCGCTCACGGCAGCTCTTGAGACCTTGTCCTCGTTCGAAACTGGTGGAAGAAAAATCGCGGTCTTAGGCGACATGCTAGAGCTGGGCGAACACACCGTCGCCGCCCATCGCGCGGCAGGTAAACAAGCCGCAACTTTCCTTGATCTCTTAATCACCGTGGGACCGCGGGCGAAATTTATTTCTGACGAAGCCACCAAACGAAAAATGGGCAAGCGCAAACTCCGTCACTTCGATACTATCGCGAGCGTGATCACCGAGCTCCCGCCACTTCTCAAATCTGGTGATCTCATTCTGGTGAAGGGCTCACAAGGCGTAAGAATGGAAAAAATTGTGGCCGCACTTATGGCCAATCCCGACCAACAAAACACTCTCCTCTGCCGCCAAGACCCCGAGTGGCAAAAACGCTAAAGGGCTGATATAGTCAGGCAAACCAGATCTTTTCACCTTAAACCCCAAGAAAGGAGGAAACTCGGGTGAGTGTTTACTGGAGCAGAGAATTAGAACAACGGTTAGACCGAGCAAGACACTATACCCACCTATGGTGGGTGGGACGAGAAGTACTCCGGCGAATGCCAACCCCGGTCGTGGCTGTTTCTGGTCCCATCTCAACCGGAGGCTTTGGTTCGATTGATGAAAATTGTCGAGCTTTTGAGTTGGCAATAAGGTATCTTGAAGGGCGGGGGCATATTGTTTTCAACCCGCTACCGTTTCAAGACAAGATGATTGAGTTCATCAAAAAATTCCAGATAAACAATCCTGGCGTGTATGATATGAGGCTCTTGGAACGATTTTACGGACCATTCTTTGATTCAGGTCTTGTTGGTGCCGTGTACTTCTTGCCCGGATGGAGAAAATCAACGGGAGCCTCATGGGAACGAGAGCGAGTGAAATTACGAAAAATCCCAATGTTCAGGTTTCCATCAAGGGCATTCAGCACAATCAAGGACCGAATTCAACGAAGCGCCTAAGTAGTGTTTTCTTGGAAGAACTTAAGCAAAGCCCCGGCTGCAAACGCACCGGGGCTCCATCATCTCTGGGCTGGCAAAAAGGGTGAAAAAGTGTTAGATTTTGTCGAACATTCGCCCCGCGAATGGTTCAAGGCCCTATCGTCTAACGGTTAGGACGGAAGCTTCTCAAGCTTTAAATCCGGGTTCGATTCCCGGTAGGGTCACATTCAGAAACTTGGTCGATAAAAAAACCAGAATAAGGCATAATACTTATTATTCACTTAAGCTAAAATCATGATGTACACAACAATGTTTAGCTGGTCATCACCGGTTGGGTTGGGAATTTTTATCCTCTGCCTTGGCCTCGCCGTTTACTTCTTCAGCAAGTCCAGCAAACGGTAATAGAGTTTTATTTTTCCAACGCAGATCTTAATGCTCGATTGTGGTCTATTTTTTGCCCACCTTTTTTCACAAACTCAAACATATCTTTAAGAAACGCTGTCATGCTGTGATTGGTAATCTCGATTGCCACTTCTTCACGCCAATTGATTAAAAGAGAGGTGTTTTTAAAAAGCCACAATTCCGCATCGTGGTTAAAGTGATTGTCAGCAAAGCAAGTGTAATCGGCCATACGTCCTTCTAAACTTTGGACAGAGTCTTGATATTTTTTTGGGTTAGCACTGATCTCCTGCCGATAAGCCTTATAAGCACTCGCGTTTAACATTCCTTCAATAATGAGGTGGTTTTTGATAATAGCCTTATTGAAAGCAACTAACTGAGCGGGAGTTATTTTCTCCAGAAGTTCATTATATGAACGGTGATGCTGGATACCCTTAATACGCTCGTTCTTATTCTCAGAAGCAATACGTGCGTAAGCGGGGATAATTTCTTTAGTTCCCACGTGAATAATAAATTCATCTTCCTTGGTGGTTTTTATCCGGGCACCTTTTTGATTGGTACTGCTAGTTCTTGCCTCGTTCAAAATCAATTGCAGGTGATCTATTAACTCGTTCTCTGTTAAGGCAATGTACGATTTTCTCTTACCTTCTCGGACCACGCGCACCAGACCTCTTTTCTCCAGAATATTAAGCCGGTAAATAATCCCGGTTCTAGAGATTCCTGCTTCTAGAACCAAATTATTGATGTTTTTGACACCAGACAAAGCCTCAAGAATCTTCTTTTCGTTGGTACTTAAACCCAAGGCTTCATATATTCGTCTCCGGGTATTCACACGCTAGAGCATAGTGTATAACTAATTTTTAGTCAAACCACTAAAGACAATATAGCCATATTTAGAGCCATAAACTTGTAAAATCAAACCATTTTAAATCTAGCTCTATATAACAAACTCTTTAGCTTGTATACTACTCGTCATGAATAAAAATAAAGTCATTTGGGTGGTTGTGGTCCTCGTCCTAATTGTAGTAGCTTTTGCGGTAATAGATTCTAAAAAGCCTAGCGGTCCCGAAGGGGATTTTAAGTTGGGAATTATTGCACCTCTAACAGGAGACTTTGGGGCCGTGGGGGAAAATGTAGTTAGGGGAATGAAAACCGCTCAAGCGGTATATGAAGCAGAAACGGGAAACAAACTTGATTTAATTATCGAGAACGATGAAGCCGACGCCGCCACCGGTTTGAGCGCGTATAAAAAATTGACTGAAATTGACGAGGTAAAAGGTCTAATCAACACCTTCACCTCTACCATGGATGCTATTTATCAGCCAGCTAAATCACTTGGTTACCCGGTAATGATGGAGTTCCTGCAAGCCAACAACGTGGCTGACGATTATGTATTCCAGATGACCCTTGGCAATGACCATGTCTGGGATCGATATGCTAAATATATTTCTCAATCAAACTTTGATCAATCCAAGGTCGTAGTGGTTCACTCCATTGATGCTGCTCAGGCCTCATTTGCCAACACTTTCACCCCTTCATATGGCAAACCCGTGACAACAATTGTGGCTTCTTCTGATAAAAACGGCCTACGCTCTGACGCAGCAAAAATTGCGGCCTTAAAACCCACCTTGGTAATCTTCTTCATGACCCCAGAAAACGGGGCAATCTTAACGAAAGAACTTCTACCCTTGCTTAGCTCGTCAACCAAATTGGCCTACGACATCCAGTTAACTACCGGCATGTCCTACTACCAACAGCAACTAGGCGGGAACCTTTCTAAAATTGATGGTGCCATTGCGCTCATGTTTGAGGGCGACCAGACGAGCGAAGAATATAAACAATTCTTAGCTGAATATCAGAAACTCTATCCTGGAGAACAGCCGGGCTTCTTGGCAGATTATGGCTACGACACCTTGTTAACCTACATGAACACTTACGACAAAGATAATGCTAAATGGATTCAAAACCTTAAAGATTTTAGAAGTGGAGGAGCTAGCGGGGAAGTGATGTTTGATGAAAAGGGTGTTCGCATTTCTCCGCTGGTTATCAAAACAGTCGCAAACGGCGAGCTGCAAACCACCTCAAGACTGCCGTTTTAAAAAAGAAAAAACCGCCCCGAGAGTTCGAGACGGCTTCGCCACATTCTGGGCAAACACCCGAGGTGTTGCCGGTCAGGTTGTAGCCCCCGGTTCAAGATTAACTTCTTTCACCCGAGGATCAATCAGAAATGATGCAAAAAATTCTTCTCCGGCCGAGAAGGCTGTTCCTGATAAAAACATTGCTCCAAGAAGGACCGCAATCAGAAACTTCCGCATGCTATAATTCTTGCATGGTGGTAAAGCGGTGGCAAGAAATGAGGCCAAAAACCCAGCCGTGGTATCGGTTGGGTGCGGCTGATGTGGCGATGAAGTTGAGCACCGACGTCAAGGTCGGCCTCGCTGGTGAAGAAATTGAGAAGCGGCGCGAGCGCTTTGGCGAAAACACTTTCAAGAAAGGGCGGGAATTATTTTTCTTCGATTTGGTTTATAAGCAGGTTAAAAGCCCCCTCGTGCTCCTACTTTTCGGCGCGGCTTTACTTACTCTCATTCTCGCTGAGTTTGCCGATGCTCTGGTTATTTTTCTTGTGGCCGCCGCCAATGTTCTCCTCGGTGCACGGCAAGAAGGGCGGGCGAGTCAAGCGTTTAAGAAAATTGCCGCCGCTCATGAGAACTTTGCTACCGTCATTCGCGGCGGCGAGAAGTTGATTGTCCGAGCCGCGGAGCTCGTGCCTGGCGACCTCGTTATCCTCTCGGCGGGCGACGTGGTCCCCGCCGACGGCCGCTTGGTGGAGACAAATAATCTCTGGATCAGCGAGGCGGCGCTCACGGGTGAGTGGCTCTCGGTGCCCAAGGATACCGAACGCATTGCCCGCGAAGTGAGGCTCACCGAGGCCAAGAACATGGTTTGGCTTGGGACCACCATCGCCTCCGGCACCGGCCTAGTGATCATTACCGAGACCGGTGAAAAGAGTGAGATGGGAAAAATTGCAGCCACGCTCGTGGATCCTCTCGAGCAAGAAACGCCGTTCCAGCGCGAGATTAAACGACTTTCTAAGATTATCAGCATCATTATTCTTGGACTTATTGTCATTCTCGCTATAGTGGGTCTGGCTCGGGGCCTCGGCTTCGGCGAGACGTTAACCTTAAGCATTGCCATGGCCGTGGCCGCACTACCGGCCGGCCTACCTGTTGTCGTTACCATCATTCTTGCCATTGGTCTTGAGCTTATTTTGCGCCGTGGCGGCTTGGTAAAGAACTTGGTCGCCGCCGAAACTTTAGGTAGCACCACGGTTATTCTCACCGATAAAACCGGCACTCTTACCCGCGCCGAGATGACGGTCTCCACTCTTCTCACGCGCGACAATGAACTCAAAGATAATCAGAAATTACTCGAGCTTGCCCTCCGCGCCACCGATGCCTTCATTGATAAGAGTAAGGCCGAAGTGTACCCGCCGCCACTCGTGGGTCGCCCCATCGATCGCGCCATTCTCGCTCACGCCATTGAGCAAGGAAGACTTGAGGATCATCAAGCGCTCGTGGAAGAACGCCTCGCCTATATTCCATTTGATTCCGCCCAACGCTTCGCCGGTGTTCTCTATCAGCCACAGAAGAAAGGGGCGAAGCGAACTTTTTCTCTCATCGGTGCGCCAGAACTCTTGCTCCAACATTCCAAATTTTATTCGCGCCTTGGTCGCAACCGAGTGCTTAAGAAAGCCGATCGCGAATATTTTGAAAACTATCTCGCCACCGAGGCCAAGGCTGGGGCTCGCGTGGTCGCCGTAGCCTTCAAGCAAGTTGGCTGGGATCATCTTGATCATGATCGACCAGAACTCTTGTCTGAACTCACCTTCGCTGGATTGGTGGTTCTCACTGACCCCATTCGCGAGGATGTGAGCGAGGCCATTAGTCTCGCGCGTGGCGCGGGCCTTCGAGTGATTATGGTCACGGGTGATAATGCGGCCACCGCACTCTCAGTGGCTCAAGCCACAGGCATTGTGAGCGGCGATCATAAAGTTATTCTTGGTGATGATCTGTCTAAATTTACTGAGGAAGAACTTGATAAATCGCTTGCCGAGCATCAAGTTTTTGCCCGGCTCTTACCAGAAGATAAGTTGCGAATTCTCCGCGCTTTGCAGAAGCAAGGCGAGATTGTGGCCATGACCGGCGATGGGGTCAACGATGCCCCAACCTTGCGTCACGCCGATATTGGCCTGGCGCTCGGCTCAGGCACCGATCTCGCTAAGGAAGCGGCAGATCTCGTACTCGTCGACAACAGCTTCAATGTCATCACGGCGGCGATTGAGGAGGGGAGACGCATTTTGGATAATCTAAAAAAGGCGACGATTTATCTCTTCTCTACCAGCTTGAGTGAGATCGTACTGGTTGGTAGTGCTCTCGTACTAGGTTTAGGCCTCCCAATTCTCCCGACCCAAATTCTCTGGACCAATGTGATCGAACAGGGCTTCATGGCCCTTGCTTTTGCGTTTGAGCCGGCTGGCGCTTATTTACTGAAACGGAATCCGCGCTCGCGCGAAATGAAAAATATTATCACCCCACCGATTCTCGTTTTCATCATCGCCCTCACCGCTCTCTCTGGTCTCATGCTCTTCGGCTTCTTCTTCTGGGCCAAGGGTTTACTCGGAGTGGAGACGGCTCGCACGCTCATGTTTATTGCCCTCTCACTCGACTCGCTCTTCCTCGTCTTCTCGCTCAAGAATCTCGATATTCCCATTTGGAAAATTAATCCGTTCTCCAACCGTCATCTAGTTCTTGCCTTCGGCGCTAGTATCTTCGCCCTCGTTCTCGCTCTCGCTTTGCCACCATTGCGAAATTTGCTCCATCTCACCACGCCTAAGTTCTGGGAAATTATGGCAGGTATTGGCTTCGGCCTCCTTGTGCTTGGTATCGCCGAAATGGTTAAATATCTTGTCTTCAAGCGAACCATGGGACAATCAAAACATGCTTAATCTTGGCTTAATCATTGGAGGAATTCTCGGCGGCCTACTAATAGCGGGCTTAATTTTCTATTTTTTAAAGAAGCAACAACCGGCAACTGAAGAAAATAGTGGCGCCATGACTCTTCTCCAAAACCAGCTTCACGAACTCACTCGCGTTCTCGACACCAAGCTTACCGACTCCAGCACCAAACTTCATCAATCAATGCAAACACAGGCGAGCGAGTCGAACCGGATTATCCGCGATGTCACCGAGCGGCTCACTAAGCTCGACGAGACCAATAAACAAGTCATTGGCTTCACCGATCAACTTAAGTCGCTACAAGATGTGCTTAAGAATCCGAAACAGCGGGGGATTTTGGGTGAATACTTTTTAGAAACCTTGCTCAAGAATGTTTTGCCCACCGGTAGTTACCAGATGCAATACCCATTCCGCGACGGCAATATTGTGGACGCCGCCGTCTTCGTGAAAGATAAAATTGTGCCGATTGATTCCAAATTTTCGCTCGAGAATTACAACCGTCTCACGGAAGCAAGTGACCCAAGCGAGCGCGATCGGCTCGAGAAAGTCTTCGTTAGTGATTTAAAAAACAGAATTCTTGAAACATCAAAATATATTCGTCCCGAGGAGGGGACCATGGACTTCGCCTTCATGTTTATTCCACACGAGGCAATTTATTATGATCTTTTGGTCAACAAAATTGGGGCGGTAACAGAAGATACCGAGAATCTGATCCAGCGCGCGGCAGGAAAGTATCGGGTGATTATCGTCTCACCAACATCCTTCCTCGCTTACTTACAAACCGTATTACAAGGTTTGAAAGCGTTGCAAATTGAGGAATCAGCCAAAGAAATCCGGGCGCGAGTAGAAGAATTAGGCAAACACCTCGGCGCTTATGATCAATATATGAATAAGCTCGGCAATGCCCTCGGCACCACCGTGAATCATTACAACACCGCCTATAAAGAATTAAAAAAGGTAGACAAAGACGTGCTCCGCATCGCCGGCACCAATAACGGTATCGAAACCCTCACTATTGATAAGCCAACCTTGGAGGAATGAAATCGCGTTTGACGCGATAGAAAAAGGGAACGCCATTACTGACGTTCCCCAAACTACTACGGCACCCAGAAACTGTTCAGATTCCGCTACCATCCGTGTGCATGGGTGGCGGGGTTTGTGGTTTAGTCCGAAAAGTTTTCCGGACAATCACTCGACCGCATATTGCACAAGATGTATCGTTCGGTTGCTTTTGTCTCGGTTGCGGGCATTCGCAAGATGATCCACCTCGCGCCTGCGACTTATCTGATGTCCTGGCCATTGATTCGTCGTAACTCATACGGACCTCCCTCGTTTATCCAGCATAATGACGATTAGCCCACTGCCAACCGCGTTCAAATCCAAATTTAGGTTACCACAAGAGGGGAATTAGTCTAGATGTTCAACATCCGATGTTGAACATTCAATGTCCAACAAAAGGGGAGGAGTTATGAGAGTCTCTCCCAAGCCATTTGGGCGGCGAGGTCAGAGAGGGGAAGGCCGGTTTTGGCGTGGCGGGCGAGGGCGGCGGAGACACTTTTGCCGATTTTTTCTTTCACCAATTTAAACATTTTGTCGGCGCTGTAGCCCTTGTGTTCGGCGAAGGAAGAAATCACGCCGCCAGCATTAGCGAGTACGCCAGGGACAATGAGCACACCGCGGTCGTGGAGCTTCTTCTCGGCTTCGGTGGTCATCGAGATATTGGCGCCTTCCACAATAATCTTTGCCTTCACGGCATTCATGTTTTTCTCATTAATCACGTCGGGAAGCGCGGCGGGAATGAGCACATCGACGGGCAACTCAAAAATATCTTTGCCTGCCCTGAGCGAAGTCGAAGGGCCGTTTCGATAATTTGTCACCGAACCCGTTTTCTTTTTAGTCTTCATTAATTCAGCATAATTCAAGCCGTCGGCCGAATAAATCGTGCCCTTTGAGTCAGAAACAGCCACCACTTTTGCACCAAGCTCGGTGAGAAATTGCATCGCAAATGTCCCCACATTGCCAAAACCTTCGATCGCTACCGTCGCACCCTTAATATCAATTTTCTTAAATTTTAGCGCTAACTTCACGGCCTCCACCACGCCGTAGCCGGTCGAGCCGAGTTCGTGAGGCAGACCTTTGAGACGCTTCGGCTTACCCGTCGCGGCCTTGCGATCCTTAGCGGCGGCCACAAACCAAGCCATTTCTTCTTCGCCCATGTTTACGTCCGGGCCAGCAATATAAAATTTTGGTAAGAGCGGCTTAAGTTCCTTAGCGAACCATTCCACCAGCTTCTTCTTCGCTGCCTTATTAGCTGATCGAGGGTCGAAGGCAATACCAGACTTGGCACCACCGAAAGCGATACCGGCGAGCGCATTTTTGAGCGTCATAGCCCGCGCCAAGCGACTCACTTCTTCTTCACTCACCGTCGGTGTCATCCGAATCCCTCCTTTACCCGGCCCGAGCTTGGTGTTATCGATCACCAGAAAGCCCCAAGCATCAAATTCTTTATTATAAACTTTCACCACATACCGCGGTCCGATCTTATCCCCTAGAATTTTATTTTCCATCGCCGGATTGTAGCAAAAAGGCTCGACCAAAGTCGAGCCTTAAAAATCCACCTTTTGTTGCCAAACATTAACCCTCACTTCACGAAACCCAAATGGAACCCTATTGGTGGAATCAACGCCACCAAAGCGCAAGCGCTCCAGCAACTTGAAGAACCAAAGGATCGTCCGTCCGTGGCCCAAGCAAGCAAAGGGGTAATTATCCCGAGGGTAACGAGGAACAACATGGCGTAAACCGCAACGCGACAACCGTTCCACTCTCCCTCTTTCTTTTTCTTTTTTCCCACAGCCAAGCCTCCCAAAAGAAGAACTGATTTACCGATACTACCCGAAGATTACCACTCTAATGTTAAACGTCAAGTAGCCAAAAACGGCTTAATGGTGTAGGATTCTGGGTTATGAAAATGGCGGTAATTAAGACGGGTGGGAAGCAATATCTCGTCAAGGAAGGCGACATGGTCAAGATCGAGAAAATCGACGCGTCAGCGCGAGAAGGGAATGCCACCACCTTTCCCGAGGTTTTGCTCGTCTCTGATGAGGGTACGGTAAAAGTGGGCAACCCCACTGTCGCTGGCGCATCGGTAACCGCCGAGATCGTCAAAGATGATCGTCACGACAAGATCACCGTCATCCACTACAAGGCCAAGGTTCGCCATCGCAAAAAAGCCGGCCACCGCCAACCCTACACCGAGGTTAAAATCACAGGGATTAAGGGTTAATTAACGCATCTCGAGCTTCTTCTCAATTTTCACTACACGTTCTTGAAGCTCGATTAAATCTACTTCAGAAAAAAGCTGGCGCAGGGTTTTGAGGCTGCTTTCCACATGGTCCATTCTTTCTTCCAAGGTACCCAATCTCGCATTAGTTATCTTTTGCTCCTGAACCAGCTTCTCCGTCGTATTTTCTAAAGAATCAAGTCGATTAACCACCCTGCCCATAGTCTGGTTCATCTCGTTCACCACTCGGATCTCGTCTCGAAACTCCTCAATCACGGCCATCAGGTGGTCGGGGTTTTTGGAATCAAGTTTCTTAGTTATTTTGGGCACCATATTTACCTATAATCATATCAAGCACCCCTTGGTGGTCAAATGTTGGACATTCAATGTTCAACAAAGGATAAAGGCCCGACTACGCATCCGTGCGCGTCGGGCCTTTCTCGTTTTGGTAAAACCAAGTTCATTCATCCTTGGCGATGGTAATGTGGACCCCACGAAGAGAAATCTGGGCGCCAACCTCAATTACTCCCGATCGTTCCAGAGCCTCTCTGACTTCAGGAGGCAAAGAAATTACCGGAACTCCCAAAGCAGGATCTATTCGTTCGGCCGCTTTCTGTTCCGGTCCGGGACGGTGGGCATTGGTATCACCAAACCTCTTTGCTGCCCTTTCATACATGTCACGTTGCTGTGGGGTAACTGATGGAACTTTCGGCCCACCACCATCATCGTCATCCTTTACCAGTCTGAGCATATGCAAACTCCGTAACTCAAAATTTCCCAGTTCACACTCTTGGAAACTTCGAGTTTGGGTAACTCTCCAAGTTAACTTTATCTGAAAATAAACCATCTTGTCAACCCCTATTCTTCAGCGCACTCTTGAGCGTATCAGTGTCAGAATATTCGAGTTCGGTGCCGGTGGAAAGACCTCGGCCGAGGGTGGAAATTTTGAGGGTGGGAGAGGCAAGGACTTTTTTGAGATATTCTACGGTGTAATCGCCTTCGGTGGTGGCGCTAAGGGCGAGAATTAGTTCTTTTGTTTCACCTTTCGCCAACCGCGCTTTCAGTTCTTTGACCCGAACTTTCTCTTCGGGATTTTTCTCAAGAATTGGAATATTACCACCGAGAACAAAGAAGTGACCGTCGTAAATCCCGGCCTTGCGCACGGCTTCGAGATCAATATCTTTCTCCACAACCATCAAGAGTTCCCTATTTCTGTTTAAATCAGTGCAAATCAAGCAGGCACCTGCCCCGACAGTAGTGGAGGGGAAAAAGCGTCCACAATCCACACAGCGATTAATTTTATCTTTGAGCGCTAAGAGTTCGCTCGAGAGGCGAGTGATATAGCCTTCGCCCTCACCGAGCAAAAAGTAAACGAAGCGTCGCGCCTGCCGCGGACCAATACCCGGGAATTGCCTAAAGCTCTCAACAAGGCGATCAATGAGTTGATTCACCCTAACAATCTACCAAACTTTTAGAATCCGCCAAAGTCTTGCTTCTCGAGATTAGTGAAGGAAACACGCTTGTCGTCGAAGTAGAGTTCCACCTTGCCGGTCGGGCCATTGCGATGCTTCTCAATTAAAATTTCGGCAATATTTTTCCGCTCACTTTCCTCATTGTTTCTGTCTTCGCGATGAATGAACATCACCACGTCGGCGTCTTGTTCAATAGAACCAGAGTCGCGCAAGTCCGAGAGGCGAGGCCGGCCGCCACGTTGCTCCACCGAGCGATTAAGCTGGGAGAGAGCGAGCACCGGCACTTCAAGCTCGCGCGCCAATCCCTTTAAGGACCGCGAAATTTCGGTGACTTGTTGCACCAGCGAATCAGAATCCTTGCGCGGCACCATGAGCTGGAGATAGTCCACGATGATTAGGCCCAAACCATTTTCAGCTTTGAGCCGCCGTGCCACCGACTTCATCTTGAGAATATTGTTGGAAGAATCGTCGTCGATATAAAGCGGTGCCTTGGAGAGCGAGTCGAGGGTGTCGCGAATGCGAGCGAATTCTTCATCCGCCGTGAGCCGCCCGGTGCGCAGCTTCCACGAGTCCACCTTACTCTCCGCGGCAATCAGGCGATCGACGAGCTGTTGCGAGCTCATTTCGAGCGAGAAGATGCCAACCGGAATATTCTCGCGGCACGCCACGTGGCGGGCAATATCAAGCGCGAGCGAAGTCTTACCCACCGATGGCCGCGCGGCCAAGATCACCAGGTCGGACTTCTGCAAACCCGAGAGATGATTATCGAGATCTTTAAAGCCCGTCGGCACACCGCGCAAACCTTCTTTACTTTTATGCAAATTCTCGAAGCGCTCCCAGGCCTCCACTAAGCCATCTTTCAAGCTAATAAAACTTTTCTTCGAGAAATCAACAAGATTAAAAATCGCTTTCTCCGCGCGGTCGAAGATCGAATCAATTTCTTCATTTTCCTCATAGCCGAGTCCGGAGATGTGATCTGCCGCGGCGATGAGATTACGCAAGGCCGACTTCTTCCGCACCAGCTCGGCATAATATTTAAGATTCGCGGCCGAGGGCACCACACTGGTGAGTTCCGCGAGATAAGAAGAACCGCCAGCGCGCTCGAGCGATTTCTTATTCTTGAGTTCTGCCGTCACGGAGACGAGGTCGATCGGGTTGCTATCGGTCGCGAGGCGCAGCATAGCCTCGTAAATGAGCTTGTGGCGATCAGAATAGAAGTCCGCGGCCTTAATAATATCGAGCACATCTTGCATCGCGGCCGGGCGGATAAGAATAGAGCCCAAGAGCGCCTTCTCGGCGTCGAGATCTTGAGGCGGCAAGCGCACCGCCGTCGTCAAAAATGGGGCATCTTTTACAAGCATCACCCCGGATTTTACCATGATGGTGGTAAAACCGTTCAAGCCCCAACAGGGGATTAAAAGTGGATAAAGAAAACACCCCGCAACTAATTCATAGTTACGGGGCATTGAAATTACGAAGGGCAAGAACTAGCTACTTCCGTTCCTCTTTCACCCATTTCATGTCGCCTGTAAAATTGCGAAGGTCTTCATCGTCGTCTGACAAGAAGTGGGGTTTGAGCCATACGGCAAACTTCCCTTTGGAGTCTTCTGGCACTTCTGTCCAAAAGACACTAAGCACTTCGCAGGCACAGTGAGACTCATTGACAATTAAATTCATTTTCATTCCCACGGCAGGAATGAAGTTTATTTCAACACCATGACGAGCGAAGACACCCCTAGTACCCAGATACACAACAAACTTAAAGGTATACACGACTTCCTCCCTTTCTGGTTGTTAAGGAATTTTGAATTTCGAAAGCTGATTACATTAATAACCAGCAGGACTTTCTGCCGATATCCTAGCACACACTAGGTATATTTGTCAAGTTTAGCTTTTCCTCACCCTCGGACCATCAGATTTATCCTCAACCGTGTAGCCAAGCTTAGAAATTTCAGCTCTTAGTTCGTCGGCTTTGGTCCAATCATTGTTTTGGCGGGCAAGTTCGCGGTCAGCGACGAGTTTTTGGACATTTTCGGGGATTGGGGCAGCGTGGGTCGAGGCGGCGAGATTGAGACCGAAGACTTGGTCCCATTTGAGAAGCGTGGCGAGCTTGTCGGCCGGAGCAATGTTCTCGTCTTTAATTAATTCCCATACGAGAGCCAACGTTTGCGGCAGATTGAGATCATCTTCAAGGCAAGAAACAAATTTCTGATTCCAATCGGGTGAAACGAGGTCTTCTCTGGAGTCACCCTTACTGTCAACTAAATCGGAAACCGTGTTCAATAATTTCTGATACGCCGTTTGCGCGCCTTCTAGCGCTTCCCAGGTAAAGTTCGCAATTTTGCGATAATGCGTGCTCAAGAGGAAGTAGCGGTAAGCGAGGGGGCTAAACCCTTTTTCTTTAAGATCAGTCAGAGTGAAGATATTCCCGAGCGACTTACTCATCTTCTCTTCGGCAATGTTGAGGAAACCGCCGTGGAGCCAGAATTTGGCCAAGGTTTTCCCGCTCGCGCCTTCCGACTGCGCGATCTCGTTGGTATGATGAGGGAAAATGAGGTCACTGCCACCCACGTGGATATCAATGGTCTCGCCGAGCGTCTCTTTAATCATCGCCGAGCATTCTAAGTGCCAACCCGGCCGCCCTTTACCCCAAGGCGAATCCCAACTTACGTCGCCATCTTCGGCTTTATGTAATTTCCAAAGGGCAAAATCGCCCTCGGGATCAAAGTTGCCTGCCAACTTCCCATAATCCTCGCTCTTATTAATGGCAAAATAAACGCCATCTTCGGCTTGATATGCCAAGCCTTTCGTCATTAAGGTCTCGATCAGTTTAATCATCGCCGGCACAAATTCGGTAGCATGAGGCAAGGCGTCGGGCTCAAGTAAATTTAATTCTCCGCGCTCGGCGAGATACACCTCTTCGTATTTTTTCGTGAACTCGGCGAGAGAAATCCCGGCTTCGTGTGCACCTTTTATTGTCTTATCATCTACGTCGGTAATATTAGTCACAAACTTTACGGTATAACCCAAGTAGGTGAGCGCGCGGCGCAACCAGTCATTAAAAATAAAGCTGCGCCAATTGCCGAGGTGTACCGGCGCATACACCGTTGGCCCGCACGCATAAATCTTCACCGCGCCATCGGCCGTGAATTCTTGCTCGGAGCGCGTTAAGGTGTTGTAAAGCTTTAGAGCCACTTCTTATTCTTAGCAATTTGCCACATCACGGCGAGCACCGCAATCATGATAATAACGACAATATAAAAATCATATGGTCCGCCCACGAAGGGGAGGTGAGTATTCATCCCGAAAATCTGACCAATCAAAGTGAGCGGGAAGAAGATGAAGGCCACCACCGTGAGCGTCTTCACCGTCTCATTGGTCTTAATGGAAAGCAAGGATTCATTGGTCTCGCGCAAGTCTTGGAAGGTCTCGCGATTACTCTCGATCATCTGCCAAATTTTCTCATATTGCCCATTAATTGAACGCAAATAATAGCGGAATTTGTCGCCAAAGAAATCCTCGCCCGCGAGCTCCAAGGATCCCAACACCTCGCGATGCGATTTAAGCGCCCAACGGCAATCAAGGAGATCACGATTGATCTCGGAAAGCACTTTGACCATGGGCTTTTCCTCGCCGGCAAAAATTCTACCCTCCGCACGTTTGAGGCGGTCATTAATGAAGTCGAGGCCCGTTTCGAGCGAGCGATACAATTCTTTGAGAATGCGAAAGAACATCATGCCGGCATGGACTTTACCATTCTTCGTTTTCTCCCAAGTACTATCGAGTTCAAAAATTTTTGAGAGTTCGTGGAGCGAATCCACTGTTTCGTAATGCGTGGTAATAAGAAAGTCTTTGCCGATCACAAAATCAACCTCCTGACTCACCGGGTCGCTGCCCTCGGGCACATTTGGACCTAAGCAAACCTTGCAGGGCGGGAAGTGAAGTATGAGATACAAATAATCGTTATACACATCCACCTTGGAGCGAGCGGAAGGAGAGAGGAGTTCGCTCGCCACGAGGGAATGGAGATTAAAATCGCGGGCCAGTGCCTCCACTTCCTCCTTGGTTGGCGCCTCGAGATCGATCCAGGTAATGTCGTGATACTTGAATTTCCGAAGCATGTCTGATTATAAACTGCTCTCCGATTGACCGCAATTGGCGGCTCTGCGATAATGCAGCGCAATGTTGATAAAAGGATTTCTAAAAGTTGTTGGGTATCTCTTCGGCGTCATCGTCATCATCGGCGGCACCTTGCTCGTCGGCATTTATCTCGGCTATGAGAACCGTCCTGCTATTGCCAAAGTCACCAATGTTATCGGCAAGGAGCAACCCGCTGATCTGGAACAAGTAGATTTTTCTCCCTTCTGGAAAGCGTGGGAAATCATCAATAATAAATACGTAACGGTGGCCACTTCTACCGCCACCACCACGAGCCCGAAAGTTGTAACTGATGAAGAAAAGGTCTATGGCGCCATCGCCGGTCTCGTGGATTCGCTTGGCGATCCGTATTCTGTTTTTCTCCCACCAGTAGAGAATAAAATCTTCGAGGACGATATCTCTGGCAACTTTGGCGGTATTGGGGTTGAAATTGATTTGCGCGAGGGTGTCCCGACTGTGGTCTCACCCCTGGAGGGGAGTCCGGCCAAGAAGGCGGGAATGCTCCCTGGCGATCGAGTCATTATGGTAGACGATCACTCGGTGGTGAAAATTCCGCTCAACGAGGCAATTCGTTATATCCGCGGAGAAGTTGGGACTAAGGTCACGCTAACGGTCCGGCGCGAGGGAGTACGCGAGTCGCTTAAGTTTACCTTGACACGAGACAATATTCAGGTTCCAACGATTAAAACGCTCAAGCGCGAGAAAGAAAAAACTTTTGTTATCCAACTTTATAACTTTGGCGCAACTTCGTCCCAACTCTTCCGCACCGCGCTCAAAGAATTTGCCGGAACGGGTTGGAACCGTCTCGTTCTCGATCTGCGAGGTAATCCCGGTGGCTATTTGGAAGCATCTGTAGACATGGCTAGCTGGTTCTTACCAGCCGGAGAAATTGTAGTCACAGAAGATCATGGTCCAAATGGAGTTCACAAAGAATACAAAAGCCGCGGCCACAGTGGTTTAAAAGATAAATTAAAACTCGTCGTTCTGGTAGACGGCGGTAGCGCCTCAGCCTCAGAAATTCTGGCTGGCGCAATTGTCGAGAACGGTCGAGGGACCTTAGTGGGGCAAAAAACGTTTGGCAAAGGCTCGGTTCAAGAATTAATTCCAGTTACCAAAGACACTTCTATTAAGATAACTATCGCGCGCTGGCTCACTCCGCTCGGCCACTCACTCTCAGAAAATGGCTTAGTACCGGAAGTGGTGGTAGAACCAAACAAAGAGGACAAAGAAAAAGGCATTGACACTCAACTCGAGAAGGCAATTGAAGTTTTGTCTAAAATGAAGTAAAAATAAGGTATGGAAGTAATCCTTTTACAAGATGTGGCCAAAGTAGGCCGTCGCAATGAGCTTAAAGAGGTAAAAGAAGGCTTCGCCCGTAACTTCTTGTTTAAGAAAGGTCTTGCAGTAGCCGCCACCGCGGCCACCAAAGAGGCCTTGGCTACTCGGATTAAACTAAACGCGGCCGAAGACGCAAAGAATCAAGAGCTAAAACAACTCGCCATGAAGAAACTAGCGGGGATTGTGGTAACCATAGGCGGTAAAGCGAGCGACAAAGGACACTTATTTGAAGGGATTAAAAAAGAAGAAATTCTCTCAACCCTAGAGCGCGACCATCGACTAATCTTAGAAGCCGCCGACCTCCTTCTAGATAAACCATTAAAGGCCGTAGGAGAAACAAAAATCCCCATCCAAGGGGGCGGGGAATTGAAGGTGAACGTGGTAGGGAAATAAAAACTTAGGCAACACTCACTGTTTTCAAGGTCTTGGTGCGGCCGTTGAAATTAGTTTTGCGACGTGAGCCAAATTTGACCGTACCGTCTTTGAGGGCAAATATGGTGTGGTCTTTACCAAGACCAACATTGGTACCGGGCAAGATCACGGTACCGCGCTGGCGGACAATAATATTGCCAGCAACAACCTTCTCGCCAGCAAACTTCTTAACCCCGAGGAACTTCGGGTTTGAGTCTCTTAAATTTCGCGCTGTTCCGCCTGCTTTCCGATGTGCCATAATTGGTTATAATTTACCCGATGAGTCTAGCAAACTGGCAAGAAAAGTTCAAGTCTCAGTCGCTAACTGTCGCGGTGAGCCTCATTACAATCCTCGGCTTTACCTTTGGCTTCGGCCTAGGCCGACTTTCTAAAATTGAAGAGGGGAGATCCCCGATTAAAATTGAGCAAGCCACCGCAACTGACACCTCTAGCCATCAAATTTCAGCCACAGGGTCCAAGCCCTTAGAACTTAGTAAAACGACTGGGGGCAAACTGGTGGCTTCAAGGAATGGCAAAAAATATTATCTGCCGTGGTGCGGTGGAGTAGACCGAATCAAACCAGAAAACTTAATTAGCTTCGCTTCCGCCGCTGAGGCGCGGGCGAGGGGATATACACCAGCAGCTAATTGTCCTGGTCTCGAGTAGTTTAAGTTTACGGAAGGGGAAAGATTAATATAACGTCGCACAATAATACTTTTGCGACGTTACCCTGGGGCTTTTTAAGAGGGCTTACTTTGCAAGCGCTAGCTCATGCTTACTCCAACAAGGCTTGCTGGCCTTCCAAGGCTTTGAACCAGAATGCTTCAGCATCCACATGGCATACCCAGTATTACCTTCAGCAGTATAAATATCGAATCCGAGCTCGGCGCTTTTCTTCTTATGGAATTGCTCGTTGATCTGGAAAAGACCGACGTCGTAGCGGTTTACCCGGCCACGGATCACTGAGCCGTCTTTCAAATGATGGGTTAAACCACTTTCACAACGGGCAATAGCGAGAGCCAGATTAGCGTCTGTCTCGTATTTATGACTCAAGGCCACAATAAGGTCCTCGAGCTCAGGCTCAGGCAAGACAACTTCTACTTTAGGGAAGATACTAGGTTCATCGGTAACGGACACAGCTAAAGACGCAACAGCTTCTTGGCTATCGGCAGAAAGGGGTAAATTGTCTTCAGGAGTGGCCGGGACGAACTGGCTGGCAAACTGTCCCGCCAATATGAGGCTTGTGAGACCTATTTTTGAGATCGTGGTAAAAATAAGGAAAAGTGTCGGTTTTAAGCCATTTTCTGACCTTACTGCACTACAGCAACCGACACTACGTCAAGACTATAGCATACTTGACAAAACCTGTCTAGACCCTGAAAAAGTTATCCACAGGTACCAGAAATAAGTCAATTTTCCCTTTCTCCTGCCAAAACAGGATAAATCTTTGGTAAAATTTCTCTGAGCTTGGCTTTTGCCGTCGCAATGTCCCCCACAATCCTGGCACCCGCCGCTGCCCTATGCCCTCCCCCGCCCAAAGCAGTGGCTAATTTAGAAACATCAAACTTTTCCGGATCTCGCGTGCGTGAAGAAACTTTCACTATTCCTGGCTCTATTTCATGCATGGCGATACCAAGATCCCACCCAACCACAGATTTAAGTTTAGTACTCATACCAACGGCTCCCACATGCTCAGGTCTAACACCTTGTGAAGCCATTTCAGCAAAACTTACTGATGACACCGCCACTTTGCCAAATATCACCTCTATACTGTTTAGTGCCAAAGCTTCGTAGTAAAGGGTTTCTGGTTGGCGGTTATTATCAAGAGTAAAAATAATTTTGGAAAAATCTGGTATCAGCTCCACCAACTTGGCTACAGTAGCAAAGGTCTGCGCGCTCGTACCCAGATATCGGAACCCTCCGGTGTCGCCATACATACCGAGGAAAAGACAGGTGGCAATATTACGGTTCAGTTTTATCTCCCAATCAGCAAAGAGGTCAAACAAAAGCTGGCAGTTGGCTGGATAATCTGGTCGGACTAGATTAATCTTCCCGAAAGCCGTATTACTTTTGTGGTGGTCAATTACGATAGTATTAAGATCTTCAGGAAATCTTACTTCTCCTTGAGTAGAAACCATCTGTGGTGAGCCAGAGTCAAGGATGATCATCAGATCATAGTCGGCAAGCGTAATTTCAAAAAAGTTTTTTGGTAAGATCTCTTCATAACCAGGAAAAAGGGGCGCGAAGTCAGGTAACTCAGAGTCACCGCGGATAACCGTCGGGTTTTTACCAAGCTGTTTGATCGCCCAAGCCATACCCAAAGCGCTACCCATGCTATCGAGATCAGGTCCGGGGTGCAGGTGGAGAAGAATCTTATTCGCCTTCTCAACAATTGCTCTAATTTCCTTTGAATTTTCCATACAACTCTATCAGATAGTCTACCCACCCCCGCACGTCCACTTTGAAATAGTAAAGCAGCGCGACACCAATAATGATAATGATGATTAGTTTAAAAAATCCTCCTTTGTTTGTCTGATTCATAACTTTATTATAGATAATCCATTGGGTTTAGATAAGCTTTCGGATCAGCAATAGGCATGGTGTAGGTGCCAGCGCAAACCGTACTTTGACGAGAAGAAATTTGCACTCCTTGAGTAGCGTAGACCGTGAAGTGAAGGTGTGGACCCGTAGCATATCCAGTGTTCCCAGAATAGGCAATGGTACTCCCCACCATTACGGCATCACCGGGTTTTACTTTAATCAAAGACAAGTGCGCATACAAAGTGGAAAGGCCATTCGCATGACGCAAGAGAATCCATTTGCCGTAGGAAGCGCGGCGGCAAACCGTGTCGGTGTCACCAATCCCCACCACCACGCCAGAAGCGGCCGCTCGTATAGGCGTACCCACAGAAGCCCGCAAATCAATACCATTATGGCTACCAGAAGTGTAGAGTCGCTTAGAATCAGCCGTAACCCCAAAAGCTTGGGTGATAAAGTGGTCAGCAATAGGCCACATAAGAGGCTTTGTCCCCAAGGTGGGCAATAAGCTTGGGTCAATCGCAATTTTAAGCTGGGATTCAAAATCAAATAATTCTTTCTCAAAAGCTTGTTTTCGCGCCACGCTTTCCGAAAGAAGTTTTTTATAATTTGATTCTTTGTTGCTCGTGTCTTTCAGAAGCTTGTCTTTATTTGCCTTTTCTTTATCGGCTAAATATTTTTCATCTGCGAGATCCTCTTTAAAATTTGAGAGCTTGCTCTTCTCGGTAGTAACTGTGGCTTGATCAACCTCCAAAGCCCCTTTTAACTCCTCAAGCTCCTCTCTGTTCTCTTCCACTCGATCGGCGTATTGAAGTAACGATGTTTGTTCTTGCCAGAAATCGGCAAGGGTTGGCGTCACCAGCATCACTTCGAGCCAACTGTCCGCCGAGCGCCGCTGCATGAGACGCGCCGCCTCAGCAATCGCTTCTTTATTGCGCTTAATTCCTGCTTCTTTATCACCAATCTGAGAACCAAGCTGCTGAAGCTTCAGCGAAGTGGCCGAGATTTTATTTTCCGTTAATTTAATATCCGCTGCAAGCTTCTGACGATTTGTTTCTACCAGCTTGATAGCCCTCTGAAGCGAGTCCTTCTCGGCCGAAGTAAGATTAACTGCGGCTTGATATTTCTTGATCTCGCCCTCGAGCTTTTTTATTTCTTCATTGTGGGCTGAGATCTTGGCTTGGAGCTGGTCCACGATTGCTTGCCCCGAGCAAAGCCGCGGAGCCACCGCAAATACGAGAATCAATAATAAAAACTTAAAGCTTCGCCGCATAGTCTAAACGCTTAAGCGTTTCTTGCTTACCGAGCATCTCGGCGAGGGCAAAAGGGTCAGGCGACTTCTCGCGACCAGAGAGAGCCACGCGCATTGGCCACAAGACCTCTCCCCTCCCCACTTCTGTAGCGTAATCCCAAATCGCGGCCTTAATATTTTCGACAGTAAAATCATCTTCTGGCAGAGCCATAATTAATTCTTGTAACTTCGCGAGATGGGCTTGATTTTTCAACAATTCCTTATCGTAACTTGGCTGGGCCGTAAGATAATTAAATTCTCCCGCGCGCGCGAGTGATTGCTCGAGATATTCTTTCTGCTTATCAAGCGGCAAGGCCTGCACATAATGCCGATTGAACCAATCGAGCTTTTTCTGATCAAACACTGCCCCACCCTTTTGCACACGCTCGAGTTGAAACTCTTTCACCAGCTCATCGAGACTAAAAACTTCTTTATCGTTCTCTGGGTGCCAACCAATAAGCGCCAGAAAATTAATCATTGCTTCCGGCAAATAACCCTGATCGCGATAGTCGGTAAGGGCCACGGCGCCGTGACGCTTACTGAGCTTAGAGCGGTCGGTTCCAAGGATAAAAGGTAAATGACAGTAAACGGGTCGCGGGGCACCAAGTGCTTCTTGGATTAAAATTTGCCGTGGCGTATTCGCGATACCATCTTCGCCACGAATTACATGCGTCACCCCCGAGAGCCAGTCATCAGTTACAACCGCAAAGTGATAGAGGGGTGTCTCTGGAGTTTTTGCAATTACCATGTCCCCCAAATCACTAATGTCTGTAACAATTTCCCCCCGCAAAAGATCAGTAAAAGTGATACTCCCGCCGGGATTCCGGAAGCGAATAACTTTCGAGAGACTACCGTCTTCGCGTTTTTCTTCTGCCCAATAAACCTTGTCACTCTCCAGCAATCTATTTATTTCCTTCGCATAAATTTCACCTCGTTCAGACTGACGGCAAAAGTCATCATAATTAAGCCCGAGCCAGGCAAGACCGTCGAGAATGTTTTGCTCGAACTCTTTTGTTGAGCGAGTACGGTCGGTATCTTCACTCCGCAAAATAAATTTTCCCCCATTCTGCCGAGCAAAAAGCCAGTTAAAAAGCGCCGTGCGAGCACTACCAACATGAAGAGTGCCGGTAGGACTTGGCGGAAAACGAGTAACGACTTGATTATTCTTCATGTTCTAAACCAAGTTCGAGGATAGCTTCCGCAATGAGTCGACCGGCTTCTGGTCGGGCGAAGGTCTTGGCGCCGCGTTTCATCTCTTCTTGAACTCGGACATCGCCTAAAATCCGCAGAATTTCGGAAAGCAAAACTGATGGTGTTAAATTTTCTTGCTCAATCACTGTCGCGCCACCCGAGCGGGCGTAAGTAAAGGCGTTGGTCCGTTGGTCATGACTAATTGATTCGGGAATAGGAATAATAATGGCCGGCAAACTCCAAACCGCAAACTCAAACATGGCTGAGCCGGCGCGCGAGATCACGAGCTTGGCCACACCAGCCACCATTCGTAACGACGACTCATTGAGATAATCAAACACCTTGTAGCGACCGTGCATATCTGCCGGTAACACCAAGCCAGAACGCTTAGTCACCTCTTCAAGATTCTGCGCGCCCACCTGATGAATGATCTGGGTGTGTTTGACGAGCTCGGGTAAAATCGCGAGCACAGTGTCATTAATAGTTTGCGCCCCTTGTGAACCGCCGGTGATAAAAATAATTGGCAATTCTGGCGTGAGCGCAAGAAATTCGTGAGCCCCTGTGTGAATCGGTCGGAGAAGTTCTTGTCGAAGTGGATTCCCCGTCACTGCCGTCTTGGTGGCAGGAAAAAACTTTAACGCTTCAGGATACGAAACAGCAACGCGACGAGCAAATTTACCCGACCAGCGGTTGACTCGACCAGGCCGAGAATCTGACTCATGAATCACTACCGGAATACGCAAAATTCGCGCTGCGACGAGAATGGGAAAGCTCGCATACCCACCCTTACTGAAAACAACATCTGGATAAAGCAAATAAACTTTCCAAGTGGCGCGAATAATCCCCCACAAGGTACGGAACCCATCAAAAAAGTTAAGGATTGAGAAATAGCGCCGGACCTTGCCCGCCGGAATGTGACTGAAGGTAATATTGTTTTCAAACAACAGCCGCTCATCGTAAGGCGTATTGGCAAAGTAATAAAGTTGCGGTGGCACCAGCTTCCGCTCTTTGGCAATAAGGTTAATTTCTTGCGCCACCGCAATTAGTGGGTTGAAGTGCCCCCCCGTTCCCCCGCCTGTTAAGAGAATTTTCATAAAAACGAAGTATATCAGCCCTAATTAAGCTTATCTATTGACAGGAAAAAATGGTTGTGCTATTCTAGCACTCGGAAATAAGCAAGCCGCGTTGGTTTGCAACTTGATAAAAAAGGAAGGAGAATTGAGATGCCGAAGCTAATGGAGTGGTTCCGAAACGAGATGGAAGAGATCGGAAGTAAGGACATCACCCCCCCCAACCATGAGATACAAGCTGGTGAAGTGGTGATCGGACAACTTACCGACCCGGAACTGAAAAAAATGTTTACCCTGAACAGCGCCCTGAAGGATGGGGTAACGCAAGTGTTGCGAGAAATCCAGCACCAGATCATCGATCATGAACGAGGTTCGGAAAGCCCAGAAGATCACGAGCGACGCTGCCCCGCGTGTTCACAAGCCCACAAAAACTCGCGCACTGTCGGCAGGGCCAAGTTTGTCGACGTTCTGTTTTGGGAAAGCGTCCGACAGGAATTAGATGATGAGGGACTCAAAAAACTGATGCGCATTGAGATGAGGGGTGGGACCATCGGCCTTACGAAAAAATGGGAAATCGTGGCCGTTCCTCCGGAACCGAGACCATCCCTCATTGAACTGCTCGGCCTCCGTTAACCTTTCCGAAGAATTTGAACTCACAAGCCCAGGGATTATTGAATTATCCCTGGGCTGTTTTTTGTTTTACGCTGATTTTGAAATATTGAGGAGGATACCGATCTCGAGCAGAGTCGCAAGAAGGGCCGTGCCACCATGAGAGACAAAAGAAAGTGGTACACCAACAATAGGTAAAAGTCCGACCATCGAGGCAATATTTACAAAAGCCCCGGCCGCGATGAGTGACACAATACCCGCCGCGAGAAGGCGACCAAACTGGTCTGTAGCACCAGCCGCTAGCTTGAATCCCCAGAGAGCAAAAACAAGAAAGAGAGCGATGAGAAGGGTAGCGCCCAGGAAGCCGAACTCTTCACCCGCAACCGAGAAAATAGAGTCACCGATCGGTTCCGGCAAAAATCGAAACTTCTGCGTACTCTGACCAAAGCCGCGACCAAACACACCTCCAGAACCAAGCGCAATGAGCGACTGATTAATCTGATACGCCGAACCCTGAATATCACGTGACGGGTCCCACAGGGTCATTAAGCGGTCGCGGACATACGGCTTAAAGTAGGCCATGGTAGCAACAGTAACAAAAGAAAGTAAAACAATAAGCACCACCTGCTTCCACGGTGCGCCAGCTACAAAGAAAATTACAAAGGCCGCTGAGAACGCTACCAGAAAAGTCCCGAGATCAGGTTGAAGCAAAATAAGAATGGCCGGAAAAACGAGAATTAAAAGATAGGGCAAAAAGGTTTCTTGCCAATTATCGATCTTGGCTCGAGGCCTGGAAAACCAAGCAGCAAGATATAAAATGAGACCGAATTTGAGAAATTCTGAAGGCTGAAGCGAGAAAAACCCCAGATCAAGCCAACGCCGCGCCCCACCGAAAGCAAAACCAAGTCCGGGTATAAACACCGCCGCCGTGAGCGCTAGGGCACCGAGAAAAATGGGTAAAGCAAAGGAACGCAAACGCTTATAAGGAAAACGAGCACAAGCTAAGAGGCCAAGAAAACCAAGAACAAGCACCCCCAACTGCTTCGTCACCACATGGAAAAAAGTGGCGCCGTCACGGCCATGGAGACCGAGGGCAGCAGAAGAAAAAATGAAGAAGCCCGCGCCAGCGAGCGCGAGAATGAAGATGAAAAACCATTTGTTCGCTCGCCGGCGCATCACTAAATTAGCGGCCAATGAGGACAACAGTCATCCCCAGTACGGCCATAATGATGCTAATAATCCAATACCGCATTACCACCTTGTATGACGGCCAGCCAATGGCCTCAAAGTGATGATGAATCGGCGCAACCAGAAACACCTTCTTCCCGTTCCGTAATTTCTTGGAAGTCAGTTGAATCACATTAGCTACCACGGTAGCAAGAAGAGGGAAAGCAATAATAGGAAGCACGAGCACAGAGTCGGTGAGAAAGGCTACCACCGTGAGCGCGGTGGTTAACCCAAGAATTCCTGTCTCAGACATGTAAAAGCGCGCGGGTGGAATATTGAACCACAAGAAGGCGAGAATGCCGCCAGTAACAACGGCGCAGAAAGCCGCCAGATCAATCTGCTGTTGGAAAAAAGCAATGCCGGCATAAGCGGCAAAAATGGTGGCCATTACCCCACCAGCAAGACCATCGAGACCGTCAATGACGCTTGAAGAAAAAAGACCAATCATCGTAAGCACAAAAAGTGGCATAATCCACCAGCCGATATCAACGAGGCCATCAAACGGAAGAGAAATTTCAGAAAGATCGAGCTTGTAATAGAACCACCAAGCGCCAATCACGGCGATCACCAGCACAACGAATAAGCGCTTCTTAAACGAGAGACCACCTGAAATATATTTCCCTTGCCCACTGACCTCCAACCAGTCGTCGAGCAAACCTACAAGCGACGCGGCCACGAGCGTAAAGAGCGGCAACCAGGTTTGATTACGGCTCAAAAAGTTAAGCTTGGCTGTGGTATCAGATGGGAAAATTACGGAAACAAGCCAAACCGCCAGCATGGTGAGCAATACGCTTCCCCAAATAATAATGCCGCCCATACGCGGCGTACCCACCTCTTTGTGTTCGTGAAGCTTGTTAAAAATCGGTGTCTCGCGACCATCGGGCGCAATCTTGCCCGCCTTCTTCTTCCAACACTCATGCTTATAAAGGTAATGCGTCAAAATTGGCGTGATGGCAATACCCACCGCGAAGGCAAAGATGCTCGGGGCAAAAACCTTGACGACATCGATAAACATTGCAGGTAGTATAGCTAAATTGGCTGAGAATAGTAAGTGTAAGCCGCCCGAACCAGTTTGGTCATGTCGACAAAGCGTTCTTCAGGAGTCGAACCAAGAATCACGGCGACAACCGGCTGATTGAGGCCACGGTCGAAGACGGTGACCAAGTTTGCGCCAGCAAGCGGCGTGGTCCCGGTTTTAGAAGCGAGTAAATCAGGAATCTGGGCCACGGCTTTATTGGTATTCTCGGGATAATACAAACTGCCTCCAGAAGCGCGGATAATCAGGCCACTCTCTTTGGTCGCCTCAAGTAAAACGGGTTGTTCTTTAAGCACATATGCAAACAAAGTGGCAAGATCCTGGGCGGAGCTGTAACCACCAGCAAAGTTGTCTGACCAATCAAGACCGGAAGCATCGAGGAAAAAAGTTTGAGTAAGACCAAGCTCGCGGGCTCTAGAGTTCATGAGATCAGTGAAAGACTGCTGCGTTTTCTCCCCCACTGCGGTGGCAATGACTTCGGCGGCCTCATTACTTGAGACTAAAAGCATAAGATTAATCATTTTCTGTAACGGGAAAGTATCAGCACCAAGAGTGAGTTCAGTCGTGGGTGGTAAATTCTCTACCGCTAGAAGTGCCGTCATCACCTTACCCACGGAGGCCGTGGCAAGCGGCGTGGTGGAAAATTGTTGATACAGATTCTTACCCGTTTCTACATCGTAAATAAGGGCAGCTTTAGCAGCGAGCTTGGTCGGTAGTGCAAAAACCGGCTTAGCCAACACTGCTTCTGGTGTAATTTCAATTGTTGATAAAGCCTTCCGGGAAGTAAAGAAAAACGGTAAGAAAAAAAACACCGCAAGGAGAAAGGCGGAAACTATAGCGAGCGCTTTAAGCTTGTTGGCCATTGGATGTTTGAATAAACGAGGCAAGCTTCTCCTTCACCAACGCGAAATCCGGTGCATCTTCGAGTTTACTAATACCCAAGTGACTCAAGAGTTGGAAGGTTGGCCGGTAGAGAAAACTGCGGGCATCGTCCGGATTTGGTACTTTCTCTACAAGGCCACGGACCAGCAAGTGCCGCACAATGAAGCTCGAGTTCACCCCGCGAATATAATCAATCTGCGCGCGCGACACTGGTCCTTGATAGATAATTACCGCGAGCGTTTCGAGCCCGGCCTTACCAATATCCCGCGAGAGTTCCTCGCGCGTCAACTTCTCAATTAACTCGCCCACTTCTGGCGCAGTGCCGAGCATCACTTCATCGTCTTTCTTAACCAATCTTAATCCCCTCCCCGCCAGTGCAGTTTCTAAATTATTTAGCGCCTCCTGAACTTCAACTACTCCCACGCCCAACATCTTCGCGAGTTCGGCCGAACTCGCTGGTTCAGCTTTCCAAAACAAAATGGCCTCAATGTTATTTTCTAAACTCATCTAATTATATTTGGGCACGCCGGGATTAATTGTTTCCATCTTTATATCATGAAAGTGCGCTTCTTGCCGCACATCGAGGAGACCGCGGCGCACGAGCTCCAGCATCCCGAGGAAGCTCACAATCACATTCACCTTCTCTTTTTTATCCTTCACAAATTCGCGGAAGCTAAGGTTAAGCGCGCGCTCGGCACGCGAGGCGAGATCGGTAATCACTTCTTCGAGACTAATCACTTTCTTAATCACCACCTGCGCGAGCTTCTCGGGCACGGGCAAAGCTTGGAGCAAACTTTTAATCGCTTGCGCCAAGTTACTCAAAATAATTTCTGGCGTCACCGTAAAGACAGGTTCAACATTTCTCGCTTCCTGCTTGAAAAAAATAGGTTGCGCGCCCCAGGCCTCCTTCAACCTCGGCACAGCATCACGAATCGCCTGATACATCTTGAGCCGTCGCTCGAGTTCCTCCACACTCGCCTTCTCTTCTTCACTCAATTGCAGCGTGGGCAAAAGCGTGACTGACTTAATGAGCATCAACGTTGCGGCCACGAGAATAAAATCCGCAATCGCCGACATGTTGGCCGTAGACTCAAACCGCTTCAAATATTCCACATAATCATCCGTCACCTTGGCGAGCGCCACTTCGCTCACATGCAACTTCTTCCGCTCAATCAAATCAAGAATGAGCTCGAGCGGCCCCTCATATTCCCCCACCTTCACACTAAAATCATTAGTCATTTTTACCCCAGAACTATAACTTTTTTTCACCACCTATTCGAGGGTTGACAAAAAAATTTGATGTGATAGTTTAAAAGGAGCTCGAATTGAGTCCTCGACACCTCGTTTCCGAGCGGCTAAGTGAGATTAGTGCCTCGTTTTCCCTTTGAGGTGTCCAGTGATTCTGACCCCCGTGTGCTGTGAACCAGCCGCGGGGTGTTTTATTTTTTGATGTTTAAACCCAACTCTTTAAGTTGCTTGTCTTCAATCTCGCTCGGCGCGTCCATCATGAGGTCGCGGCCTTCGCCGGTTTTGGGGAAGGCAATTACTTCGCGGATATTCGGTTCACCGAGGAGCAAGGTCACAAGGCGATCTAAGCCCCATGCAATGCCCCCATGCGGCGGGCAACCCGAACCGAGCGCTGCGAGCATATGACCAAAGTTGCGCTCGATCCGATCATTTTCATATCCCAAAATTTCAAACACTTTCCGCAAAGCTTCCGGTGCGTGATTGCGAATACTGCCACCACCAATTTCAAAGCCATTGAGCGCCACGTCGTATTGGCTCGTGAGAATCTCACCAATTTTTTCTTTATTCACCAGCCAGTCTTTATGCTCCGGCTGCGGCGCGGAGAATGGATTGTGCGTAAAGGTCCAAGAGCCGTCTTCAGCTTTCTCGAAGAATGGGAAGTCTACAACCCAACAAAAGGCGAGCAAATTTGGATCTTCTTTATTCTCCCGCAAATCCGGTCTATCCGTCCCATATTTCTCCATCGCCTCTTTGTAAGTGAGCCGCGGGAAAGGCTTCTCCTGAATCTTCTTCTCGGGGAAGAGTGTCTCCACAATCTTGATCAACAGTTCTTCATTGAGCGCCATCACATCCTCGCGCGTAGGGAAGCTCATCTCGAGGTCAAGCTGAGTAAACTCGGGCTGGCGATCGCCGCGCGTGTCTTCATCGCGGAAGCAACGCGCAATTTGGAAATATTTCTCTAGACCGGCGGCCATCAGGAGCTGCTTGTATTGCTGGGGCGATTGCGGCAAGGCATAAAACTTGCCTTGGTAAAGGCGAGACGGTACCACGTAATCGCGCGCGCCTTCGGGCGTACTCTTGGTGAGAATCGGCGTCTCCACTTCGGTAAAACTTTTCTCAGACAAGTGATCGCGAATCAACTTCACCACCGCGTGACGACTACGCAAATTGTTTTGTAAACGCGCTCGGCGCAAGTCTAAGTAACGATATTTTAGCCGTGTCTCCTCGCCCACCTCGCGACCGTCGGTCGAGATATCAAGCGCCGGCGTCTCGGCTTCATTGAGAATTTCAATTTCCAAAAGTTCAATCTCGATATCGCCGTTCATCGCGCCAGCTTTCACGTTTTTCTCCGGGCGCTTATTGACCTTCCCGCGCACGGCGATCACCCATTCCGGCCGCACCTTATCTGCCGTCGCAAGTGCCTCGCTCTTAGGAAGCGCGACCATCTGCACCTTGCCCGTCATGTCGCGCAAATCGAGGAAAATCATTTTCCCTTGATCCCGCCGCACATCCACCCACCCCGCGAGCCGCACCTCCTCGCCCACATGAGCGCTTAAGTCTTTAGTATAGATTCTTTCCTTCATCGCGAGCATGATAGCAAAAACCCGTTTGAGACACAAAAGAGGGGGAAGCGCGCAGCTTCCCCCGTGGTTTCATCTTCCCGCCCAACTTTCGTCAGGCTGCCAACCCCATCGCTCCCGCCATTATCTCAACCGTCTGGTTAACGGTCAGATAAGTGGTGTTGATAATTAGATCATAGTGATCTGGATCAGCCCAATTACGAATCTTGTAGAACCTCTTGTACCGCCTGGCGATAGATGCCTCACGGGCCAAGGTTTGCCGTTTTGCCTTCGCAAAAGAGATTTTCTCACGACTCGCAACACGCCAGAATCGCACCTCGTCGTTGCAAACAAGGAGAATACGAAGGGTGTGTCTGCCGCGCTTCAGTGCTCTCCAAGACAAACGCCCATCAAGCGCTCGTTTACCACGACCCCGGAAAAATCGTTCCGAACGCTCATCAACTTGTGTGTCGACGCTTGAATCGTTCTCGGTTGATTCTTCAAACTCGGTAAAATCACTGTAACCAGATTCCCGGAATATCTGACGGAAGTAACCCCCGGCAGATTTAACCTGACAACCAAGTTTGGCGAGCTTGTCTAAAGCCGCACTCTTGCCAACCCCGGCACCACCGCTCACCGAAATGAGCCTGATTTGGGAACGAGGCTGGTGAGCCTTCGTCTTTGTTTTTATGCGTTTTTTGAAGACGCACCTCCTCTCTCTAAAAACAACGTTCTAGTTAAACTGGCTCTAAACTAATATGCTGTGGCGGTCTTGTCAAACAGTAACTCGCCTGGTACGCTGGCGGGACTTTATTCTGATGACCAAAATTCTCGATGGAAAAATGTTGAGTCAAAGCATTGCGGCCAAGTTGCGCCAAGCAATTAAAAAGCGTGGCAAGATCCCCACCCTCGCAATTATTCAAGTGGGCGACGTTCGTGCCTCCACCGCGTTTATCAATCGCAAGAAAGCGTTCGGCGAGCAGATTGGCGCGCGCGTACTTCATCGCCAATTCCCTGCGCGCGCTACCGAGCGGCAAGTTCTTGATGTCATTAAGAATTACAATGAAGACCGAACAGTTCACGGCATTATTGTGCAATTGCCTTTGCCATCTCATCTCGATAAAACCCGGATTATCGAGGCTATCGACCCGCAGAAAGACGTGGACGGTCTCACAAGCGCGAATATGAAGCTCCTCCTCGAAGGCAAGCCGGGCATCGTGCCGGCCACCACGCGCGGCATTCTTACCCTTCTTGATCATTATCACCTCCCGCTCGCGGGTAAGCGCGTGGTGATCATTGGTCGTTCAACCTTAGTAGGCAAGCCTACCGCGATCGCTTTCCTTAATCACCATGCCACGGTCACCCTTTGCCACCGCCAAACGCGCAATCTAGCTCAAATTACCAAAACCGCTGATATTCTCATCGTTGCCGCAGGCCACGCCAAGCTCATTACTCCGCGCCATGTTTCGCCGAAGCAAATTATTATTGATGTGGGAATTAATCCTCAAACCAAAGGCGTAATTGGTGACGTGGATCCGCGGGTAAGAACTCTGGTTCGCGCCATTAGCCCCGTCCCCAGCGGCGTTGGTCCCATGACCATCGCTTCTCTCTTCCAAAACTTAGTCGAGAACTATTGATGCAAACCAATTTGCAGTTCGTAGAGATGGCGATAGACGCCGTCTTTTTTCTTCACCAATTCATCATGCGTTCCCGATTCCACAATTTCCCCTTCTTGGAAGACGAGAATCCGATCAGCGCGACGCACCGTGCTCAAGCGGTGAGCGATAATGAAAGTTGTGCGACCAGCCATCAGTTCCGCGAGCGATTCGGTAATTAATTTTTCTGATTCAGCATCAAGAGCCGACGTCGGCTCATCGAGAATCAAGATTTTTGGATCGCGTAAAATGGCCCTCGCAATTGCCACGCGTTGTTTCTGACCTACCGAGAGTTTAATCCCCCGCTCACCCACCAAAGTCCCATAACCTTGGGGCAATTTCTCCACAAATTCGGTTAAGTGCGCCTTCTCGGCCGCCGCTTTAATTTGCTCATCGGTAACGGCGAAGGATCCGTAATGAATATTGGTTTTTAGGCTGTCATTGAAGAGTGCCACTTCTTGCGGCACCACCGCAATCTGCTGACGAAGTTCCGTAAGACTCACCTGCGCCGTGTTCTTGCCATCAATCAAAACTTCCCCCGCAGTAGGGAAATAGTAGCCGGAGATGAGTGAGATAAATGTACTCTTGCCTACACCCGATTTGCCGACCAAGGCAATCACCTCGCCTGGCTTCACTTCCAAATTAATGTTCTTCAACACCGGCGGCTGATCTGCACCGTAACCGAAAGAAGCATTCTTGAACGCAATAGCCCCAGAAATTTTCCCCAGCGCCACCGCATTTTCCGGCTCGTATTTCTCTTCCGGCTCTTGGAAAATCTCTTCAGCATGAGCCGCAGCAATCACTCCGTTTTGCATGACTTGCCAGCTATAACCCAAGGAAACAAACGGACCAAAGAACATGGCCGCATAGCTATTAAGAGCCACCAATTCACCAATAGAAATTGACCCAGACGCCACAAACTTAACGGAAAAAATAAAAATAGTGAGCTGGGTTAAGAAAACGATAAACCGCTGAAAGAATCCAACATTACTCCAAATATGATCGAGCTTTGACCAGATTGATCTCGTTCTTCGAAGAAGCGCATCATCAACTTTTTTCATTTCGTATTCCTCCGTGGCCGCCTGTTTAACACTCTCAATTTGGTGAACAGCCGCGGCTGCCTCGTCCCACCCTTCATTCCACGATCGATGAGACTCCGAATCAACCCTGGCAACGGAACGCAAAATCTTGAAGAGCAAGAGAAGATACAAAATCACACCAACCACCAAAACGGCCGACAAAAAAGCGTTGATGCTAGCAGCAAGCACTAAACCCACCACCACACTGAGAAGTTGTGGAACAATATTAACTAGATTTCTGAGAATTGCCGCCACTCGCCAACCGGCCTGGCTAATTTTCTGCAAAGCACCGTTCACATGAACATTCTTGTGGTAAGACAAAGGCAGACGGAAAAGATGAGAAAAGGCGTTCACCTGAATGCCGATGTGAGATTCAAGATCAATTTTACGCTTGCGGCGATCCATGAACCAGTCATTCAAGGTTGTGATGATTTGAACTATGGCCCAAAAACCCAAAATGACTTGCCACAAGGGAATAGATCGCCACACATTTAGTTCTCCTTGAGAAATCTGGATCAAAATATCAAAAAATCTCCCGGTAATGTATGGCACGGAACCGTTGACGATAGCTGAAACGACGCCCAACACAGACAAAATCACCACTTGTGATTTAAATGGTTGAAGGTGGCGCCATACGGCGCGGATTCCGGCCCGGATCTCGCCGGGTTTTATTTCATAATCTTGAGTCATAATTTAATCTAGACCAACCAACTTCCGAACTTCTTGCATCTTCGCTCCCGCCACGGCTCGTGCTTTCTCGGCACCAGCGGCCAAAATTTCTTTCACTCTCTCGGGATTCTTCACAATCTCCTTTCGCTTCTCGCGGAGTGGTGCCAAGTAAGCATTCATATTGTTGAACAAGATTTCTTTCGACTCCGCGTAACCAATTCCGCCTTCTTTGTACCGCCGCGTCAGCTCAGGCAAATCTTTCTCACTGAAAAGTTTATGGAAGGCAAAGACATTGCACGTTTCCGGATCCTTCACTTCCTCCACACCTTTCGAGTCCGTTTTGATACTCATGACCAATTTCTTCATTTCTTCAGGCTCAGAGAAAAGCGGGATGGTATTACCATAACTCTTACTCATCTTCTCACCGTCGAGACCCATCACCGTTTTTACATTCTCCTCAATTAGGGGGGCAGGGAGTTTGAACGCTTCGCCATACACGCGATTAAATTTCTCCGCAATATCGCGCGTAATCTCGAGGTGTTGCTTCTGATCTTGACCCACCGGCACCACGTCGGGACTGTAGAGCAAGATATCGGTCGCCATCAGCACCGGGTAATCGAAGAGACCCATATTCACTTCCTTATTCCGTGCCTCAGCGTCCTTGAAGGCGTGAGCCCGAGAAAGATAAGGCACCGTCACGAGACAATTGAAAATCCAAGCAAGCTCAGCGTGCGCCGGCACGGCCGATTGACGGAAGAGAACAACACGTTCAGGGTCGAGGCCAATGGTGAGGTAATCAATCGCGAGATCAAGCGTTGACTGCTGAAGCACCGCGGCATCACTCACCGTAGTGAGCGCATGGAGATCAGCAAGCATGATGAAAGAACGGTACTCGTTTTGAAGATCGACAAATTGCTTCATCGCGCCAAAATAATTACCGATATGCGGCCGACCGGTCGGCTTCACGCCCGACAGTAAAATTTTCTGTTCTTTATTCATTTTTAACTCCCAGATCATATCAAATTACTAAAGACTTGACAAACAATGTTTAAAAGGTTAATTTACCCATCAGGTTGTACACCCCAGGCTGTCTGGGAGCTCTAAATTCCGGTTTTCAACAAGGGAGTGTTGTGGTGAAGATTTCAGGGAAGCTTATCTTAACGGTAATAGCAACAATCGCCATCGGCCTGCTGACCGCGCAAGGGGTTCGAGAGATTATTTTGGACCAGCTTTACGAGCACCACTGCTTCGATGATGAAGGGTTCGAAGTGGTCGTGGTGCTAGCGACTAATTAGCGAGCGTCAACCCTCGGGAGGGAATATCCCCGGACCCGGCGTCACATGAAGTGACGCCGGGCGTTTTGTGTTTGCTGATTATAAACAAATAAGCTAGACTAAATCGGCTAGTGGGTCTTTGAAAGACATTCGCCTGTAGGCAATGCAAGAGATCCGCGCTTATCAATTGGGAGGAACTTAATGTTTCCTAAACTGTTTAGTGTTCTCCTGGTCTCGATCACCAGCTTAGCAAGTCTAAGCGGGAAGGAAGCGGTCGAGAAAAACGAAAGGACCACACCTCAAAAACTTGGAGGCATCGAACTACCCTTCGTCGGCGAAGGTTCCCTCGGTATGGTTGAGAACGAGGATGGATCACGCGAGTGGATCATCGGAGTAAAAGTCAGCGAAGCAGAAAAGGCGGAGCTGGCTTGGTTCTTTGATCCTGGCGAAGGAACTCTCGACGGCAACGGGCTCCCCAAGGAAGAGTTCGTTTTCGCGGGAGGGTTAGATATCGCCGTTGATGAAGATGGGACACTAACCATCGGCATACTCAACGAGGAAACGAACGCCTTCCACGAACTCCGAACCAGTTTCTGGTCAGACACTGGTGACGGAGGATACCGAGTGACCGACAACGAGCAAGGTCAGGTGTTAGTAACAACACCAAGTGGCCCAATCGAAAACAATTCGGAGCTCTTCGCCGACAGTGGCGAGAGTTGTGCGGGTGGCAGCTGTTCATGCGAAGGAAAATGCAAGGCGTGTTGCCCGTCTGGCACAACGGCATATTGCAATTGTTCCGGGTCCGGCACATGCAGGTGCCCCGCGAATAAGGAGATCAACACCCCCTCACAGTAGTTAAGGAGGTGATCGAGTATCTAGGTTGGCCCCCGCGCTTTTTGCGCCGGGGGTCATCTTTTTTATCCCAACTCAACAATAAATGTGCTCCCCTTGCCCTGCCCTTCTGATTCGGCCCAGATTTTGCCGCCATGCGCCTCCACAATTTGCTTGGCCACATAGAGCCCGAGGCCAGTGCCAATAATATTTGTCTTACCTGCATCGTGAGCACGAGAGAATTTTTCAAAAAGTTTTGGCATCGTCTCTGGCGCAATGCCAATACCCGTATCTGTGACCAATAATCTATTTTTCCCTCCTAATTTTTCTAATCTCACCTTAATAGAGCCCGCGTGGGTATACTTCATCGCATTATCAATTAAATTAGAGACCACCTGACTAATCTTGCCCGAATCAGCCTTAACCTTAAATTCCTCTGGCGCCGCTTCAAAACTAATCTTCAGCTTATTGCGCTCCACCGTTGGTTTAACGTCCCTCACAATCGCCTCCGTGAGCGCCTTAAAGTCGATCTCTGCCATCTCATACTTCATCGTCCCCAGCTCAATGCGTGTAATGTTAAGAAAGTCCTCAATCACCACCACCAGCTTCTGACTCGACTGGAAGATCCTCCCCACCGCCTCCGCCGCCTTCTCCGAGAGCGGACCAAATGACCCCTCAAGAAGCATTGACGCATACCCCTTCACCGAAGTCAGTGGACTCCTTAGCTGGTGCGAAGCAATGGAAACGAACTCGGTTTTTTGTTTATCCAATTCTTTCAACTTCTCATTCGCCACCCAAAACTTGTCATTAGAAACCTGAAGCTCCGAAGCCAAATTTTCGATCTTTTCTCGTTGAATTACTTCCTTTTTTAGCTGTCTGCCCCACATTTTGATGATAACAAAAAACAAAAGCAAAATTATGATGATCAGAAATAGGATAAAACTTAAAAACGGATACAGTGTCTGTCCGGTAATAGCAAAGAAATTGTCAGCCTTCATATCAAGGGCCAAGACGGCGATCGTTTCCCCGTTTCTTAAAATGGGAGCGTACCCTGTAATAACCCTACCGAATGAATCCTCGTATAAATCTTTACTGGTGGTTGGACCAACATCATAAGCTCTAAAGGTTCCTTCAGGAGGATCTTCATAATCCTGCCCTGGCCACTGCAAATAGTCTGGCCCATCAGGTTCAATCTTCCCATCCCTGTTTGCGTCTACGTCATTTGAAGGATCATAATCGTTATTGGCATAAGGATAAATTGAGTGGGAATCAGCAACAAACTCCATCTGTAATGGATCAATCAATTTTTTCCTAAAAACATAAGAAAAAAGGATGTCCTCATCACTCTTCTCAATTGCTAATAACTGATTAACTACTCTTCCCCATTCTGGTTTCTGCCAGTCTGACTCTATTCGTAACTCCTCAATGTCCCTTGGATCAAAAGAGGGAACGGCAATTTTGGCCATACTTTCAATGCGCTGGCGCAAGTTCGCGGTCAAAAGATTTACCGTATGTTGATAAAGAAGAACAGAAATGGCCACAACAACGGCCATACCAATCACGATAACCAACCAGGCAAAAAGATTGGTTGTTCTTTTTCGAAAATACATTAGCTATATAATAACCTACACATCAAGAAGCTCGCAAATTTTATGGCGATCTGCGTCCAAAATAAATTGAGGCAACCTTGGCCCAGAATCTTTATCAAAAAGAAGTTGGTATAAATTACGGAAAAATTTTAATTGTCTTTCTCCGTTCTCACCCATAGAAAACTCCTTTTTCTTAGGAATGGAGTAAAGGTGCGTTACAAAATCATCCAGCTTAATCTCTTTTTGCTCCATTAAAAACATTCTCAGTGCCTGCACTTGTTCTCGATCTTCTTGTTGTAATCTCGAAATTACTTCTGCGTTTGGATATTCCAACAAAGAAAAAAGTTGCTTCGGTGATAACTCAACGTAACGAGACTTAGTATTATCGACACCTGAAGAGTCCAAATAAGTTTTACCGAAATGAGGACTTGTTGGCTCATCAACTGAACGAAGTTTAAGACCCATAAGCTTGGGGATGTTCTTTGTTTCAACGTGATCCATTTTAATTAATTTCTCCTGACTCTCCTTAACTTTCCCAGAATCTATTATTGGTTTTACTAAATATTTAAAAATATCCCGCTGAGGACAAGTGGGCTGGGGAACAACTTCACCGTTGAGGCTCACGTTTGAAGCACCATAACCATAACCACCATAAGGCTGGGTCCCACGTTCAATCCCTCTTTCGTGTAGATGAATGTTGTGAAGAAAAGTATCTTCTCTGTGTAAAATTTTACCGTTAATCGTTTTACCGACCAGGCTCTTAACATATTTGCTGTCTCCATACAAAGTTACGTACATGGCATTCCTGGAATAATGCTGATTTTCAAAGTACGAGGATAAATCCGAGTCTTGTTCATACTTTTGCAAAAAGACGATGGGAGCAAACACTTCTGCAAAATTTCCACCCTCTTTGAGTGGTTTACAAATAATTGTTGGTTCAACAATTGCTTCTGCGGTACGAATTATTCCCCCGGTAGCACTGTCGACCCAATCACGGTTCTCAACCAACAAAGCCTGAATCCTAACTAGATCATTCGGTTCACTAATGGGTCCAGCCACGCAAGAAACATCCCTGTAGGGACCAATCTTTACTTTTGCCAGTTCAACACGAAGAAGGCTCAAAAACTCCTCATAAACGTCTTGGTGCACGAGAATAGAGTTTGGGGCAGCACAATCTTGGCCTTGGTTATACAGTTGAAGTTTGAGTGTCGCCTCAACAGCCTTTGCAATATCAGCATTCGCCGCGACCACAAGCGGGTTGTGCCCTGAACCATTCGTAATAAACAATGTTCTTGAATCGAAAATTGATCGGAGTTTTTCCGCGTGATGAGATGTGCCTGTGAAAATAACCGCGCTAGTAGCAGGCAAATTTTCTCTAGTAAGCGGATTCACCAGCAAAGCCGTCCTTTCCTTTAGGAAATCTAATCTTTCCTTTTTTGAGACAACAATATTGGGAAAAAATTCATCAAACTTAAGAATCTGAAGTAATTTAGGAAAAAAACTACGAGTACAATGAGGAATGCGAAAATGAACCTTCTGTGACATCAATGACGGCACAACAACAAAACAAGAAAAAGCATAGAGAGGTTGATTCCTGGGTAAAAAAGCGGCAACATCACTGATCCTCAAAACAAAATATTCTTTATTTTCATGAAGGCTTCTAAAAAGATCTAAAGTTCTCTCATATTCATCTTTTACCACTTCAAAACTCTCGTATTCCAGAAGAACGTCTTTAATTTCCTCAAAGTTGGCTTCAATATGGTCAGCGAAGTCCAGGGCTATTTTATTTATAGAGGAGAAATCAAGCGACCCCATAAATAACCCGGGAATTTCTTTCATGACTATTTAGTAAAATGTGGCGAGAAAAGAACAAGCAAGACTCCGAAAAAAGTGAGAATCATACCAATATACTGCGGGACTAATATTTTATCTGATTCTTTAAAGAAAAATAAACCTACTGCTACAGATCCAACAATCAACAAAGAATCAACTAAGCTGGAGGCAATAGCCATTCCAACCCTAGAAGTGGCCAAACCGTAAGTGATAAAAACAATAGGAGAAATCAAAATTACTAACAAAAACCAAATCGAAAACCGGCTATCTTGCCTAGCCCAGATGGCGCTCACTGAATTTGCCAAAACCGCAACAACAACAGCAACAATAATATATAAAAAATTCCGCATCACGTTATCTTAATTTCAACCTTTACAAAAGAAATTCGCTACCGCCTGATAATATATCAAGCCTAAAAGTTATACACAAGCGGGATCGGGGGTAATGGACTATACTTGGGCATTATTAGCTAATATAATAAAAATGAAGCTACACTGTATTGCGTTCATTTTGCTGGTTATTGGTGGTTTAAATTGGTTGTTAATGGGACTCTTTGATTGGGGTATTGGAAACCTTTTCGCCTCCGAGAGCATAATCCCAAAAATTATCTACATTATCGTTGGTCTCTCTGCCGTGTATACAATTGTTACTCACAAGAAGACCTGCAAAATGTGTGATAAGGGTGGCGCGCCCTCAATGGGCATGGGTCAATAGTCTTAACTTAATTCTCACAAAAAACCCGCCTTAACGGCGGGTTTTTTGTTCTTATCGGTTAAAAATAATTAACCTTTAACCTCAAACTGAGGCAAACCAGAAGCGCTGCGGAGCAAGTTCATCTTGAAGACAATAAGTTTCATCAAGAAATCAAGAATTTGCTGGCGAAGCTCAGGGGAAATCGTGTCCATCGTAACAACCTCTTGATTATTCTGGTTGTTACGATTCCGATTGCCGCCACCACCTCCCCCACCACCGCAATTGCTGGTGCAACCTTGGTCAGGGTTATTGTTACCGCCACCATCATTATCACCAGGATTATCTGGAGTATTGGGGTTCTTGTTGATAGGACCACCAGGGTAGTCGGTAATCCGACGAGACGGACGACCAATATCGTTTACTGGTCGGTTGCCATCTTCCACCTTAGGTGTGTCACCCCGAGGGCTATCACCACCAGGGGCAACATTTACGTTGTCGCTAGGGGTGCTTGGCGTCGGAGTTAAAGAATCAGCGAAAGCGAGCGGCGCAAGAGCAACGTTCGCAATCACCAAAGCCATAGCAATAAATTTATTCATTGTTTTATTCTTTTGCTAATAAACCGCTCTGCTTAGCCGTAATCCGGCCAGGTAACAGAACAGCGTTATACTATCATGATTGTGGTAAATCGTCAATAGCCAGACGCTGCTTATCGGCTATACTAGGCGCCATGTTCGACCTCGTCAACCTTATTAGCACCGCGGGCTATCTTGGCCTCTTCCTCATCATCTTCGCCGAGTCGGGACTCTTCTTTGGCTTCTTTTTGCCTGGAGACAGCCTCCTCTTCACGGCCGGCTTTTTATCTTCTCAAGAAATTTTAAACATCTGGCTTCTCGTTCCCCTACTTTTTATTGCTGCGGTTCTCGGCGACAGTGTGGGTTACTGGTTCGGAAAAAAAGTGGGGCCAAAAATTTTTACTCGACCTGAATCGCGTTTCTTTAAGCCAGCACATGTGGTGAAGGCTCACGCCTTTTTCTTAAAATATGGCAATAAGGCCATTGTTCTGGCTCGATTTGTCCCGATCGTCCGCACCTTCATTCCCATTGTCGCCGGCGTGGGATCTATGCCCTACCGCAATTTCATTACTTACAATATCCTCGGCGGTCTTATCTGGGCTCCCGGCCTCACCCTCCTTGGTTATATTCTTGGCGCCCAGATCCCAGAAGCTGAGAAATATCTCCACGTAATTATTGGAGTTATTGTCTTGATTTCTTTCGTTCCAATTTTAATCGAACACCAACGAGCCAAAAAGCTTAGTCAAAAAACTCAATGAGATACTTGTCAATCTCCCGCTGGTCGAGGTCATAAAAGTTTTTATTGTCACGATGGAGATCACGCGCCAAGTCGCGGCCAACGAAGCGCCAATGCCATGGTTCAAATTGGTAATAAGTATTGCCCGGTGGATAAGAGAGAACGAAGCCGAAGCGATAGGCATTCTCTTGTAGCCACTTATACGCCTCCGTGCTCTGGAAACCATCAAGTGCTCCAGCCATCTGAGGTGTGTTGAGATCCACTGTCGTCCCGAGTTGATGTTCCGAGTAACCCTGATCGGCTGAAAAGGCGTTGGCGCCCGAGCCGTAAATAACTTTATACTGAGCCTTGAGCGCTGTCTGAGTTCCGAAGTCGCGATAGGCCGAAAGAACGCGAATCTCCACGCCATCGTCGTGCGCTTCCTCGAGCAAGTCTTCGAGTCGTCGCCAGACTTTAGTTTGAACTTGTTGCGGCTTGGCCGCCACGGCGAGCCACTCAGCAGGAACTTCTTTAAGTTGAGCGGGGGTGTAATGCTCGTTTAAGAAAAAAACCTTAGAATACTTTTGCAAAAGTTGCGGATCGAGCTTAGCAAGTTTTTCAAATTCATCTACCTTGTCGTCGAGATCCTCATTGCGCTGTTCAAGCTCTCGCGCTCGCTGCTGCTCGCTCGTCAGATTACTCACCAGTTCATCGCGCTCCCCCGTTACCGCGGCCAGCTCGGTCTTAATCTCATCAATTCTAGTTTGGAAGGCCGCCGTACTTGAGGCAAACTCGGCTTGGACCATGGTGATTTTCTCCTCATATTGCTGTCGGCCATACACCAAAACGCCGCCAAGACCGAGAATAATCAGCACCAAAAGAGTATAAATTATGATGGCTTTATAAGTCATCTAGTACGGGTTAAAATAGCATAATTCAGATGGAATTTCTATAATGTGAGGGTATGCAAACAGCAATCTTTGGCGGTGGATGCTTCTGGTGCACCGAGGCGGTGTTTAAGATCTTGCGCGGGGTAAAAACGGTGATACCAGGCTATGCGGGCGGTAATGTCGACAACCCAACTTATCACCAAGTGAGCGCTGGCGTGACCGGTCACGCTGAAGTAATTAAAATTGAGTTTGATCCGACGGAAATTAGTTACGAGAATTTACTCACCGTTTTCTTTGCTTCGCACGACCCCACCACAGTCAATCGCCAAGGTAATGATGTCGGCACGCAATATCGCTCGATAATTCTCTACACAAGCGAGGAACAAAAAAGTGTGGCTGAAAAATTAATTAAAGAGCTCGGCGCTGTGACGGAACTTAAACCATTTGAGAAATTTTACGAAGCCGAAGATTATCATCGCGATTATTATGCAAGCAATCCCGGTAATCAATATTGCGAAATAGTGATTAATCCAAAGTTAGAAAAGGTTCAAGCGAAGTTCGCCGAATTATTAAAAACTCACGAGATAAAATGAAAAAACTAACTCCTGAACAAGAGCGCGTGATGCGCGAAGGTGGCACCGAAGCACCCTTTTCTGGTGCGCTGTTGCACGAGAAGCGCGAGGGTACATACAAGTGCGCAGCCTGCGAAAACCCTTTGTTTGCTTCTGACACCAAGTTCGACTCCGGCACCGGTTGGCCGAGCTTCGACCAAGCCTTACCCGACGCTGTTAAACTCACTGAAGATAATTCTCACGGTATGACGAGAACCGAAGTCACTTGCGCCCAGTGTGGCTCTCATTTAGGTCACATCTTCCCAGACGGTCCTACCGCCACCGGCAAACGCTATTGCATGAACTCGGTGTGTTTAGAGTTGGAAGAAAAGAAATAAAGAGCGCCCGACTTGTTTTTCGAAAAACAAGTCGGGCGCTATATCAACCATAGAGTCTGAGTTTCAGGTCCACACAAGAGAGAAACAAGCCCCAATCCGAAAACAAGAAGCAGTAACTATCTCTTGTCTCAAAGCCATTCCAGCACCATCGAAAGAACCGAGAAGAACAATGCCACGAGGAGGCAACAGTTCCTGAGTCCACATAAAACGGGTGGGAAAGAGCTTCTCTCCACTGATTACCTCGTGCCGTACGATACGATCAAACAACACCACCGGTGGCTCGCGAAAAAGCTGATTAACCTTGAGAGCAACCGCCCTTTTCGCGCCCTCGCTCCGATCAGTATAGATGAAACTTCTCAGTTCATGATATTGCTCCTTAAATTCTGTGATTGCCTCTTGGACTGTTGGCGACAAAAGCTCCGGCCAAAACTCCTTGGCGTGCTCGACGAGAGTTCCTGTTTGTTCAACGTAATTTTCCCCGAAACAATGTTCGATGGGTGCTCGACTGAAAAAGCTCCATTCGAGCGCTGATGCAGCAGCTTCGGTGAAAAAGCTCATATGCATCAACGGCCCAGATTGCTCCAGCAAACGGCCGTCACCCTTCCGATTTTTCCCTTTTCGAATTGCGTTGATCCGCTCCATGGTGATCAAACGACTTTCAGCACACCTTGGGATCCGGAGCATCAAACCGTGATGCCGATCGTATGCCGCCCTAATAACCTCCTTGGGCGGTAGGGGCGGCAATTGATCAGCCGGCACCTTGAAACCATAGGTAAGCTCTATTGATTGTGGTCCAAGGAAACTTGTCGGTTCCTCCAGAATCTCCGTCGCCTCTTCAAGCGTCGCGGGTTGCCCGGCTGCGATTAGTCCGGCCATCTTATTCTCCTTCAAAAAAGTCCCTGAAAATCAACCTCCCTGATTGACGAGGTTCGCCTCTCTCAGGATATTAGTAAACCGAAACCCTTGCGTCAATTCCCTTTCTTAAACCCAGCGAAGGCCTTCATAATTTCTAAGGGAACAGTAAAGACCACGGTATTGGATTGATCAGAAGAAATGTCGTTGATCGATTGGAGCGTGCGCAAGTGTAAGGCACCATCAACGGCTCCGAGAATACTCGCGGCTTCGGCCATGTTCTTGGCCGCGGCAAGCTCACCTTCAGAATTAATGATCACCGCCCGCTTCTCGCGCTCAGCTTCGGCCTGCTTGGCGATCGTCCGCTCCATCGCCTCCGGCAATCGAATGTCTTTAAGCTCCACATTAATCACCTCAAGGCCCCAAGCATCGGTCTCCTTCTCCACAATTTGCTTAATCCGCTCGGCAATGCGCTCGCGACCGGCGAGAAGTTCATCGAGAGTCACTTCACCCACAATGTTGCGCATCGTCGTCTGGGCGTATTGAGAAATGGCGTAATAAAAATCTTCAACTTCGATAATCGCCTTCTCGGCCGACGACACCTTGTAGTAAATAACGGCGTTCACGGTGACCGACACATTGTCGCGCGTAATCGCATTCTGATCCGGCACGTCCACCGCCTTGACCCGAATATCTACCTTCCGATAAGTTTGGAAAACGGGAATCACCAAGCGCCAGCCGGGCTCCATGATCTTGCTAAACTTCCCAATTGTAAACTTCACCCCACGCTGATATTGATTAATCTGACGGATGCTAATAAGCAAAATGAAAATAACCGCAATGACGATAAAAATGACTGTGTTCATGTCATTTAATCTATCACAATTACAAAAAATTGACAAAAACAGGATACTCTGCTACCGTCTTGACCAGAAACGGAACCAAATATACGAAAGTGTTTAGATATATAGGAGGAACCCAGTGATTACTGAGACGGCAAAGATTTGTTCGCAAGACATGGAGGTCGGCGATGAATTCATCTACCAATTCATTGTCACTTCCCCCCAAGTTCGCCTCTTCCTGCAAGCAGTTGCGGTAAACGGCGACGGTCATTATGAAAGTCACATTCTCGGGGAAGTGGCAGATAACCACGGACTGCTGGTGCCGCCCCACATGATTCCTGGCGTCTTGGCCAACCTGAACCTTGGCCACAAACGGCACGCCACACTCTCAAGCGTCGGCCACCGAATTGTCCACAATCATTTCATGAAGCCGGACAAACTCATGAAGGCGGTTGAAAGAATCATCAGCAAGAAACGGACGGGGGAAGGAAAAACACAAATCCACAGCAGTACCAAGGTCTTTGATCGGGACAATAACCTGATCGCCGAGTACTCCACACACTTTCTTGTTCTGACGAGTCCGGAATAAGAAAAATCCAAACACAAATAGATAAGCCGCGCGGGTGTGACCTCGCGCGGCTTTCTCCTTTTTGAAATGGTGTTTGGTTATTACCCGACAGGAATTTGGAGAGTGAGTCCCCCGCCCCAACCGGCCGGCTCCACGTCGGCGAGATTATCTTCTATGGTAAGAGGAAAGGCGTAATACACATCCCAACCCAGTCGCCACGGAGTCTTACCGAGAAGTGGCGGGAGATCAACCTTGCCACCGAAGCCGGGCTTAGCGCCAAGGCCGATGAAGCTGTCGCCAAGAGTGGTCTTAAACAAGCCGACATAAGCTTCTACGTCATACTCACCATAATAAATCTCCAGACCTCCACGGAGATTCAAGAGTTGTGAGTCCTTGATGAGAGGATACTCAAGACCCGCCTCCGCCGCGAAAAAATGCCCCTGAACTTCAGCGCCAGGAAGCACCTTCTCGTTTGGCGCAAGTTCGAACCCACTCAACTGAGCATACCAAGTAACAGGTCGGTCGAGACCCGTAGCCTCTACTTCGCCACCGAAGTTTAGTCCATAAATTGGGAGGACAAACTCTTTCTGCGCTCCATCATATTGACCTCTAATCTGCCGGGCTCCGCCGCCCACCTTTATCCGCTCCGCCGCACAACCCGTTATAGTTATTGCTCCCACCATCCCCATCACGCCCAACCGACTCAACATTACATCATCACCTCCAATTCTGGTTTAGAACAAACACCAAATATAAAGAACCACCGATTTCCTTAAAGTCTGCGCTTCTTGGGCTAAAGCGTCAAGAAAAGGCTTGAGAGTTAGTTTCCACTATTTAAACTTAAACTTTTTGACCCGGAAATCATTTCCTCCATCTTTATACACGTCCAAACCATAGTCGTGAGAATAAGTGCTGAGGGTTACGCGTCGTGGAATTCCTATCGAAGCGTTCTCCGAAATATCACCCTTGAGAGTAATAATTTTCTTTTTATTTTTTATTAAATCGAAGTGGCAATTATCGAAGGTGGTCTGTGATTTAAAGGGAATTGGTCCACAAATTTTTGTTTTCCCCGACCACAATGTTAGTTCACTAATCTCATTACCGCCAAAAGTTCCCCCTTCAGCAAGATAATGGAAACCCGGATTGTTAATCGTGGTATCCACGCCACTTTTAAAGGAGAGGGCGGCCAACTTAGCCCCTTTGGTACCACGTGAATAAACCTTCTTCACGTTTTTTGCCACCGTTTTAATGTCCAATCGTGCCCGCGAGGCATCAACCGTGGAAGGCAAAACTTCTGCCGTAAACGGGTAACTAAAATTTGGTCCGCCACTAAAATTGGAAATTGACAATCGAGGATCATAGCTAAAAGCAAATTCCACCACCCCACTTAAGCGCTTGGAGCGAGACAACATATAAGAAGCGCCGTTTGAATACACTCTCGACTGACCGGGGTTAAGAGTTTCTAGTCCTCTACCCGCAAACACCCCTTGGCTAGTGGGATACTCAGTACTGTTTGGTACCCGAGTAGAAAGATAGGCACCGCTAATTGGCACTGAGCCGGTATTAGTTACCTTAACCGTAAATAAAATGGAATCATCATCGGGAAGGCTCAACCGCTCGCGGTTGTAACCCACGAGCTCAGCCTTAAGACCAGGAATAGCCGCCTGGCTCGAGAATGGAATAATAAATAAAACGGCCAGAAAACTAAGAAAAAATAATTTTTTCATAATAATATTAAGCCCCCACCAACACGGTAAACCCGCCGTAATTCATGCGCTTCATGTCGAAGGGCATCGTTTGATCTTTGTTTTTATCGTGTGCTTTCTCCATATCCTTCATAATCTTGGCGTTCACTTGGTCGCGATGCTTCCGCGACTTGTAGGTGATATATGAGAAGACCACGAGCTCGCCTTTCTTCAAGTTCACCGTGTCGGGGAAATTCGCAATTTTCACCTCGCCCATCTTGGGGTGCATGTCATCACCCACGCATTCTTTATACTCAAGCGCGCCGGCCTTCATCCACATCTTCGCTCCCATCGCGGCCATCTTCTTATACGCCGCCAAATCCTTCTCCGCCACCACGAGCAGAAATCCGTCTACGTATTTTGATTTAATTTTTGTCATAGTTGGGAGTATATCAATTATTTTTAAAAGCCACACTCTCCCCAGCCACAAACCCGGTGGTCCAGCAGAGTTGGAGCGAGTAGCCGCCGCTGGGGCGATTGATATTGAGCACGTCGCCGACGAGAAAAAGGTTAGGGTAGAGACGCGAAGTCATGGTTTTGAAATTCACTTCATCGAGCTTCACACCGCCAGAAGTCACAATCGCTTTGCTCTCGCCGAGGAGACCGCTAATGCGAATGGGCAAATTCTTGATGAGCCCCACCAAGCGCAAACGCTCCTCGCGCGTCACATTACTGCCATCAGTCTCCAGGCCAATGCCCGAAAGTTCCACAATAACTGGCGCGATGGCGGGGGGAATAATTTCACTCAACACATTTTTAAATTTCTTTTTGCCGTGCGCGTGGAAGAGTTTCTGGAGCTCACGATCGAGCGCGGCTTGGTCGAGCGCGGGCAAGAGATCGAGCGCCAGTGTGACCTCGCCGTATTGCAAAAACTCGCTCACCTCCTGACTTAAGTTGAGAATCGTTGGGCCACTAAGGCCAAAGTGAGTAAACAAGATTTTACCTTTCTTCACCGCCTGCTTCGCGCCATTTTGGTAAAGACTGATTTTAATATTCTGAAGCGTCACGCCTTGCAAACGCTTAACCCACGGCTCACTTGAAGCGAGCGGCACAAGCGATGCACTCGGCTCCACCACGGTGTGACCAAGCTTCGCCAACCACTGCAAACCTTCGCCCGTTGAACCAGTCTCGGGATGCGATTTGCCACCGGTGGCGAGCACAAAAGCCTTAGCTTTAATTTCTGCTCCATCCTTCAACTTCACGGCCACAATTTCTTTACCCCGAGTTTCAAACCCTGTTACTTCCGCACCCGTGCGCACCGCCACCTTGCCTTGCGCCAAGTAATCCACCAGCACTTGCCACACCGACTCGGCTTTGTTTGACACCGGAAAGACGCGCTGTTCATTCTCCACCTTAGTTTCCATTTTTCGCCCATGAAAGAAGTCGAGCGTCTCTTGCACACTCCATTGCGCAAAGGCGGAAAAAAGATAATCACCCGCTCCGCCGGATCGAGGCGAGCCCGCATCCTTAAACTTGGCGAGCAGAGCGCGATTATCAAACTCGGCATTGGTGACATTGCAACGCCCACCACCGGTGATGAGGAGCTTCTTGCCGAGGCCCTGGTTCTTCTCGAGCAAAATCACCTTGGCTCCCCGTTCAGCCGCTCGCCCCGCCGCCATCATCCCCGCCGGCCCACCCCCAATTACCACCACGTCCCACATTGTTTCCGACCCAGTTTTCGTCATCGACTTATCCTAGCATTAGCCAAAAGAAAAGGCGCGCGATCCGAAGACCGTGCGCCTGTGCGTTTTTTGTAAAAGAGTTCAGCGTTCGGACGGGAAAACACTTCGGTAGAATTTCTCTACAGTTTTCATCTCCCGACGACCCACCTCAGTCAACCGATAGACCTTTTTTCTCACCGGTTGACCTCTAGTCACCGTCTTGATATACCGACCGGAAACGAGCTTCTCCCTCTCGAGCCGAGCCATAAGTTGATAAAAACCAGGCCCAATCTTCAATCCAGTTTTCTGACGAATATCTTCACCCGACAATTCATCCTCTACCACAATGGCAAGAACCGCCACCTGGAGGTGAAAAAGCTTCGGTATCTTCACTTTCCAATCTCCTACAAAATCCTTGTTTTCTGGAACTCAGCACCAACCCATACAACTACCACGTCTCATTTCCTTAGTCAAATCCCTAAGTTTATGCTACCTTATCCGTCCTATGGCGCGGGAGGGAATCGTTCTCCGGTTTGAGGACGTCACATTTGAATACGACCCCAATAAACCCATCCTCGATGCGGTCTCTTTTTCTGTCCGCGAGGGCAGCAAGCTCACGATTATGGGTCAGAACGGCGCTGGGAAGTCGACGATATTTTCTCTGATTACTGGAGCTCTGGCGCCCACCGAAGGGGACATCCACGTGAGTCAAGGTAAGACCATTGCCCTCTCGCGGCAAGTAATTCCGCAAGATGAACTCGGCCTCACCGTGCGCGATTTCTTCGCCAAGCGCTTCGACCGCAAAGTGTATGATATTGATCCGAAGATTGAGGCGGTGCTCGAAGTGGTAAATCTCCACGCGCCGCTCGAGCGAATAGTAAAAAGTTTCTCCGGCGGTCAGCAAGCGCGCCTTCTCCTCGCCTCGGCCCTCATCCAAGACCCCGATATTCTCCTCCTCGACGAGCCGACCAATAACCTCGACAAGGTGGGCATTGCGCATCTCACGGAGTTTATCAAGGGTTATGAGAAAACTTGCCTCGTGATCTCGCACGACGCCGACTTCCTCAACGCCTTCACCGATGGCGTGCTCTATCTCGATGTCTTCACCCGTAAGGTGGAGCAATATGTTGGTAACTATTTTGATCTCTTGGCAGAAATTTCGGCACGATTGGAAAAAGAAAATAGAAAGAATGCTCAACTCGCCAAAGAAATTCAGGCCAAGAAAGATAAGGCGAACTTCTTTGCCCACAAGGGCGGCGGTATGCGGCTCGTGGCCAAGCGGATGCGCGAGAAAGCCGAGGAGCTTGAGGAAGAGAAGGTGGACCTGCGGCGCGAAGACAAGACCATTCGCCCGTTCACCATCCCCTCGCAGCCGGAACTCATTGGCGAGATTGTGCGCGTGAATGACAAAATCTCGCTCAAGCGCAAGGGTCACTTGCTGCTCGCGGGACCAAATGGCAGTGGGAAAACCACTTTGCTTGAGTCCTTAGCAACAGGGAAAAATAAAAAAGCGGTCATCGCCCCGGGCGTGCGCGTGGGTTATTATCGCCAAGATTTCTCGACCCTCAACTTCGAGCACACGGTGCACGAGTCGCTGATGAGCGTGATGGAGAAACAGATCGAGCAAGACATGCGCAGTGTCGCGGCCGGCTTCCTTATCACTGGTAATCTCATTAATTCTAAAATTGCGAGTCTCTCGGAAGGGCAGAAAGGTCTCGTGGCCTTCGCCCGGCTCGTGCTCCAGCGTCCGGGTTTACTCCTCCTCGACGAGCCCACCAATCACATCAACTTCCGTCACCTCCCGATTATCGCCAAAGCTCTTAGCGCCTACGACGGCGCCCTAATTCTCGTCTCCCACGTCCCCGACTTCGTCTCCCAAATTCGGATTGATGAGGTGCTCGAGTTGGGGAAATAAAGTTTGACAAACAAGTTGGTATCGTGCTACGGTAGCCGAGGAATGTAGACGCTTGAAAGCGAAATAGATAGGCTGTTTTTGGAGACTACTAATGACTCTTGATCTTTGGATCTTTTCCGGACTAGCTTTGACAATGTGTGTTGGTTTTATCTTGGTCGAAATATCGATCAGGATAATAAAAAGCAAAGAAGATACACGCAAATCAAATCGACTTTGGCGGTGTGGCTGGGGCTTCGTCGTGGTCGCAGTCATCGGAATTATAACCCACATAGTCGTTATGTCCCACACTAGAAATATTCCCATGCCCTGGCTACCCTAGAACAACAAAACCACCATTCAGAAGTGGTGAACAAAATCTGGAAACCGCATCGCAGGGTGCGGTTTTTTCTTTTTTCTTAACTCCTCCCCAACCCTCCTCTTACCCTAAGAGGAGGGTGAAATCATTTAATTCCGAAAAAACTCCGACACCTTGTTTTTGATTAGATCGAAGTCGAGGTAATCGTGATTATCGCCCGGAGTTTCGATGAGGGTGATATTAGGTAGATTAACTTTGGTCACAAAATTTTTGACTCGAGCATAGTCTGAGTAGGGATCATTGGTGTTTTGGATAATCGTGGTCGGCACCGAAAGCGAAAGGATTTTCTCACCAAGTTGCGCTTCTTGTTCTGGTGTACCGAGTGGCAAACCCACGAAAAGACATTTCACCGGCTTCAGTTTACCGAGATAATTTCCGTTAATCGTGAGCACCGAGCCGGCCGACTTGGCGAAGACAGCAATTGCTTCATCGCCAACTTTCTCTACCACCTGCGCCAACTCGAAATCAAAATTAATTAATTCTTCCCCCGTCTCCCAATGCTTATAATAATGTTTGTAAACATCATCAAAACTCGACACACTTGCCGCCGCAGCCCCATCGGCCCACTCCTTGTTCCGCTTACTATTGCCCGGCAAAACGATAAGTTTCATGTTGAGAGTATAGTAATTAATTAAACTTCCGCCACTTTCCTTCAGAAATCACTTCCACCTTATCATCAAGCACCTTCACTGCGGTTTGGTCATCGAGAGCATAAAGCGGGGTGTCAATTCCTTGCGCCACTTCATCAATAAGCTCTGATGCTCGTGGGAAATACGGCGAATCCATATGCGGCACAATCAGAAAGTCAACAAAACCAAGTCCCTCATTATCTGCTTCAACAATCGGTTCTTCATACAAGCGCTGCATTTCTTTCTCTCTCAAGTTTGGAGCAACTATCATACTTCCGGCGCTAATGCCTACATAAACGCGTGTTTTCAAAAGATCAGGCAAAACCTTAGCAAGACCCGACTTCTTGATCTGACTCATGAGGTATGAAGTGTTGCCGCCACCAACCATAATCACGTCGGCGCGCTCTAAACGTGATTGCCACACGTCTTGCGGCACAGCAGCAATGTCGACAATATCAACTTCTTTGAACCCCAGTTCCTTACATTTCACGAGGTCCTTAATCAACCACCACTTATCACCTCCTTCCACATTGGCCGCGGTCGGAATAAACACGAGCTTCGCTTCCGTAAAATCCTTCCCCACCAAGTCACGCAAGGCCTTCACCATCGACTCATTCGCAATTCCGCCAGAAGTTAAAAGAAGTTTCATGTTCTATTCCCCTCTCGCCGCTTTTTCCAGCTCCGCAATATCAAATTTCTTCATCTTTAAGAACGCTTGGGTAACGCGGTCGACCTTGGCTTGGTCATCGGTGGCCATCATGTCGTCGAGGGCGGTGGGAGTAATTTGCCAGGAGACACCGTATTTATCTTTGAGCCAGCCGCATTGCTCGGACTCGGGCACGGCGCTCAACTTCTCCCAATAATAATCGATCTCCGCTTGATCCTTGCACGAGACGATGAAAGAAATCGCTTCGTTAATCTTAAAATAAGGTCCGGCACTAATGGCCATAAACGGTTGACCATTGAGCTCAAAGTTCACGATATCGCAATCACCCGACGGCGTGTTATGAAGCGTTTTGATACTATTAATTTTTGAATTCGGGAAAACCGAAACATAAAACTCGGCCGCCTCCTTGGCCTCCTTATCGAACCACAAATGCGGGGTAATTTTTTGCATGATACTTATTATAACTTCTTCATCGCCTCTTGGAATTCGGCGTCGGTGGCCGCGGGACCATCGAGAACGGGAGATGGGTGAGCTTGCCAATAGGCGAGCGATTTCATGTTGGTGCGGGTGAGGCGGGCGGCCAAGTCGCGATCGCCATCAGTGACCGACTCGGCAAAGAAGTTCACCCCGCCGTCGAAAATTTCTTCGGCACTCTTCACCTTCCCATTCTCCGAATCAAATTTACACACCAACCCCTCTGGCGTTTCCATCCCCACATCCCCCGCATGCTCCCCCTCAAGTGGCATCCCACATGTAATACATGTTTTCATGTTTTTATTTACATCCAACCCGCCAAAATCGCGCCCATCACGAGGAAGGTCACTAAGTAGTAACCGGCATTGATGAACCAGAGCTTCCAGGTTTTGCCTTCCCAGAGAACGCGACTCAAGGTCACCGGCGCCACGAAGGCAAGCCAAGCGCAGAAGGCCGTGGAGAGTCCGCGACCCACACTCATTTCGTCAAAATAATTCCCCGCCATGGTGATGAAGTGAGAAAGCACATAGGCCGTAATGAGCGAGCCCACAATGGTGAGCACATAGCTCTTGGTCATCCCCTTTCCTTCCGCTTTAAACTTGGCGATCGCCTCTGGACTAATATCAATCCCCACGAGTCGCGCCCAGGTTTTGCCAAACAAAGGGCCATGCCAGATGAACCCAATCACAAACGCCGCCACCGCCGCTACCACTATCGCCAACCAATTTACTTCGATCATAAAAATTAAATTAGCTTCTAATCACACCTCTTCCTACTATAGTGAAATAGTAGCAAATTTGAGTATAATTGGAGAATGGGTATCCGCACAATCATTATTTGGCTAATTATTTTTGCTCTTGGCTTTGGCCTTGGTTGGTTACTACACATTGACAAAACAGCAACAGTTCAGAGTATTCGTGAGAATTCTTCCGATTACAAATTTATTAACCCACTACTCTTCGCCAAGTCTACTGATGATCAAATTTTCCCTCAATATGCCCCTCTAAAAGAAACGATTACTGATTACATTAAAGAAATGTCGAATCAAGATGTTAGTGATGTTTCGGTCTATTTCCGTAACCTTAATTCTGGTCAATGGGTTTATATTAATCCCAACGAAACCTTTACTCCGGCGAGCATGCTTAAAGTCATTACTCTTATTTCGGTTCTTCGCGTCGCTGAATCTGACCCCGCCTTGCTCAACAAAAAATTCACTCTCCGTGGTGCCGATCAAACACTCGTGAATAGCCAAATGGCTTACCATCCCGCCAAAAACCAAATTCGAATTGGTCATGAATACACCGTAAAAGAATTACTCGACCATCTAATTATTGAATCCGACAATGTGGCCAATGCGGCTCTAATCGAACTTGTAGGAAAAGAGAAAATTTTAAAAACCTATAATGACCTGCGTCTGCCTGAACCCAATCAATTTGGTTACACAGCCGAGCAGTATTCGCATCTTTTCCGAGTACTTTATAACGGCACCTATCTATCGCGCTCTGTTTCCGAACAGGTTCTAGAGCTTCTAAGCAAAACTAGTTTTGAGGAAGGCATCGTGGCCGCAGTGCCCCCCGAGACAGTGGTCTCACATAAGTTTGGCGTCCATATTGTGCCGGCTAGCGATTACAGACAAACAAACAAGATAGAATATCGCGAACTTCACGATTGTGGAATTGTTTATTATCCAGATCAACCCTACTTCCTGTGCATTATGACCCGTGGTCAAGAATTTCCAACTCTTGAAACCGTGATTAAAAACATTTCCACCATTACCTGGCAACAGGTTTCTTCTCTCAACAAGAAAAAGTCCTAATTCCCAATCGCAAACGCCGCCACCGCCGCTACCACTATCGCCAAATAATTTACTTCGATCATAAAATTGTTTGTTGATAATAAACTGACCCGATTGTACCATAAAGGGCATGAGCGAACAGATCCCGTTTTTTGAAGACGAGACGTCGAAGCGTCAACCAGGATTCCCGACGGTAGAACGAGATACCGTAAACGTTCTTGTGTGGAATCCCGAGACTGAGGAAATGATTTGTCTCGACTGGACCAATTTTGGCTGGCGCACCCTTATCATCGGCGGCATCGAGCCAGGAGAAAAACCGGAAGCCAGCGCGATCCGAGAAATTATTGAAGAAACCGGCTACACCGATCTCGAGCTCGTGGCTGATCTCGGCAAACTCCAATCAGCCTACTTCGCCACGCACAAGAAGGAAAATCGGATCGCGAACACGGTTGGTCTGCTCTTCAAACTCAAAAGCGAGGCCCAGCAACCGGTGAAAAATCCCGAGAACTTGCCCCACGTCTTTAAGTGGATCAAGTGCGATGAGGTCGCCAACTTTCTCACCCTCTCATCCCAAAAACATTTGTGGGAAAAAGCGAAGCAGTGTCTCGAATAATCTTTTCACAAAAATAGCCCGCCGGTCCTGTGTGACTCGGCGGGCTAATTTGTTTGATTGGACCTGACAGCAAGAGACTCAACTGATTACAACTTCTTTCAGGTTAAGCCTCATCGCAACACCCTGATTGAAAAAGCCAAGCTTCTCATAAAACGCGACCTTGTCGGGATGACAGTCGAGTGTCACCTTGTAGCAGCCAAGGCGCCGTGCCATTTTAAGCATTTCCTCCATGAGAGCTTTACCAACACCTCGACCCTGATGTTCGCGGTGGACAGCAACATCTTCAATTTGCATTGAGAGCGATCCACCGCGGGTTAGGTGTCGAAAAGTCCCCGCAGCGATTGCTCCCACCACTTGGCCATCATAAACCGCCACATAGAAAAACGTCGTGGTCCAGTTACTGACCTCGGCTACCAGTTCCTCCCATCGCCCATTATTAATGGGGTGACAAGGGGAAAGAGCAGACAACGTCTCAGGCAAACCGTAGGCCCAATCTTCGAGTTCCAAAGGACGAACCGTGATCATGCTTTCTCCTTCCGCAAAATTACACTCCGTTCCAGACCGAATCTGAAGTTATCCTACAATTTATGAGAGAAAAGTCAACTTGGCAACTTAATTACCAATCGCGTCGACGGCTTCGTTGGCCAATTCTTCAGCCTCTTCAGCGAGCTCGATAGCGTCGTCAAAGTCGCCATCGTCGAAGGCATCCTCGGCATCTTCTAACTTATTTTCCGCATCGTTAAGCAAGTCTTCCGCCTCATCCACGTCTTTGTCATCATCTTCAGCATCCCGAATCTCATCCTTGGCGTCATCCACTGCCTCCTCCGCATCACTTAGCGCATCGTCGGCATCATTCTCATCACCACCCAAGTCGCTAATAATATCCTCGGCGGTCTCAACAGCATCTTCAGCATGACTTCTAGACTTCACCAAGTCTTTATCGATAAAAGCGAGCATGCCGTCAAACAAGTCTTCAGCCGCGTCGGTAAGATCATCATCCGCTTCATTAAGCGTTTGCGCGTCTTCATCGTCAGCATCATCAATAGAGTCATCGGCATCTTCAACAAGATCGTGAGCCTCTTGGAGCAATTTGCGCACTGCGGCCTCTTCTTTACTCTCTTCCTTGGTTCCATTTTTCAGCGCGGCATTCTCGGCTTCAAGACGCTTAATGGTCTCGAGATACTCATTAATTTTATTCGCAATTTCTTGCGCCGCAGAAGCGGTGAACGATGGCGCCGCCGGGTCAACAGGAGTACCAGGAGTAATTACCGGGGCCATGGCACCACCAGCCTTGTAGGCCGTGCGGGACTTGGGACCAAAGTAACCACTCGCAGGCATAATTCCTTGCGAGGCTTGCCAACGAATCACCGCTTCTTCTGTGAGGCTACCAAACAGATCAGTCTCCGAACCGGGCGAGCCTACACCCGAGGATGAGATAGTAAAACCAGCGCCGTTGAGGAATTTTTGTAAACAAAGCACATCAGAACCCATCATCCCCACCTCAAGGTCCCTAATAAAATCGCAAGCTGGCGCGGTTTGAGCTTGAGCATTCAAAGTGCCAAGAACCAGGCCCGCGCTAAGCCCGAGAGTGGCAACTAAAAATTTAATGTTTTTCATACCCAAAATTATAGCACGGGTAAAACTAGAGGCAAAAAACAAGCGTACCCAACTTTGGGTACGCTGTAAGGGAAATGTTGTTCTCGCTCGTGGGCTAGGCATCAGCCGCAGCACACTCATTGGAACAATAAACCGCCTCATGATCTGGGGGAATGGGATTATTGCAACCATCCCAGAGACACTTTCTTCCTCTTGGGTGACCGGCAGGCAACCACCCGGCCTCGGCACAAGTATCACACCGTACTCCACCGGAAAGTCCATGGCCGCCGCAATCATCACACTGCACTGCATCAGCCGGGTAATTACAATCTCTCGGTAACGGCATCGTTTCGTCTCTCCTTTCAACAAGACTTGATTAACACAAAAACTCCGTTTAGCTCAAAATCCCTCTTTGGCCTTTTCGTCACCCATTTCCCGCTTGGGCCAACCCACTTAACCCTTTTCGCACCTTTTCCTCCCTGATCGTATCCGAACGACAAATGTGTGATCTTGCCGTTGCAAACACAGTGCCATTCGCCGTTCATGCTTTTGTCATGAGAAAATTCGACGATCGACAACAGAGCGTTGCAGTGCTCGCACAAGCCAAGCGCGTCAACAAGTTCAACGTCTTGCATAACAAAGACCTCCTTTCAATTTCAAAACTAACAGGAATTTAAGGAAAAAGAAAGACTAACGAGCGTAATGACTAATTAGAGCTTTAATCCCCGCCAAATTTTGGTCCCATTCGATGGTCTCGTGAGTTTTGAGTTCGACGGTGATGGCGGGGATGTTGAGGGTGGCGAGCCAGTCTTCCGCCGCGCCGGTGACCGGATAAGCGTCGAAGGTCTCCACCGCGCCGTAGCCAGCCGCCGTGGCATAAGCATTCATAATCGCCTTGGTTTCGGGCAAAAGATTCCCGCCACATTGCGAGGCATACACCGTGTCGGCCTGACTATGCCAAAAGACCACCGCTTGAGGCTTGGTGGCTAAAACGAAGTCGCGCAAAGCCCGCGCTTCCGGCTCGGAGAAAGCCGTCTCACCAGCGCTCACCTTCTCGCCGCGCCAAGTGGCCTCTGGTTGCCACTCGCAGTCGAAGTTGCGATTGAGATCAACCTTATTGGCATTGAAGCGCGCCGCGGCATCCTGCCCCAGCGCGAAGCCGTCCGGGTTAGCATTTGGAATAACTACAATGGTGAGATTCGCAGGAATAAAACTCGGATTTGCCTTGAGGTAACTAATAAATTGCTGAGCCAGCCCCACGCTATTCCACTCATAACCGCCGTGGATACCGCCGACAAAAGCGAGCGTGGTGGTGCCTTTGCCAAAGGTATAACTCCCAATAGGACGACCTTGAACAGAAGTGCCGATGGTATTAATTTGCGGATCTGGCTTTACGATTGGCGCTGGTGGAGGTAAAACAGGTTCAGGCTTTGGCTTCAGCACCAACCACGCTCCCACAACAATGGCAGCAATTAGAACAACAATCGCAACAATCTTCATCCCTTATTGAGTAGTCGCTGATAGAGTTTTTAAGATCGCATCCACACCCTTCTGATTCTTGGTCCACTCGGTGTCGGTGTGATTGGTGAGGAGCACGCTAATTGCCGGAATATTCATCTTGGCAAACCAGTTCACCATGTCGCCAGTAATTTCGTAAAAGTTAAATTCTTTATAAGCCGGGTAACCTGAAGCCTTGGCGTACTCATTGGTAAGAACTGTGGTTTGAGCCGGCACGCCATTGTGACAATTGGAAGCGAAGACACCACCCGCCGCGCTGTAGTAGACCACCACGGCCGCAGGCTTACTGGTCTCCACATAATTCTTCATCGCCACGCTCTCGGGCTCGGAGAAGGCCGCCGTTCCGCCGCTCACCGTCTTGTTTTGCCACTTACCTTCCGCTTGCCAATCGCAATCGAAGTTGCGGTTGAGGTCAACATTTTTCGCATTAAATCGCCCGGGCACCGTCGCATCAGTTCCCGTCGGCACTTGATCCTTAGTAAATTTATCCGTCGTACCCACAATCTTAAAAAGACCGTCGGGGTTCATCACCGGGACCACCGAGACCTTAAGCCCCGCCGGCACCGCGGTCGGATTGGCCATCAAGTAATCCATCAGTTCATAGGCTACAGCGCTCGTATTCCACTCATAACCGCCATGAATTCCGCCCACGAAGAGCACTTCCTTCGTCCCCTCGCCGTAATGATAGGCCACAATATCGCGACCCTCCACCGACTGCCCCAGCACCGTCTTGGTCTTATCTACCACGGGCGCCGGCACTTGACCAATAGGCACCGGCTCCACTGGCGTGGGCTCTACGGGTACCGGCTCTGGCTCAACCGCGGGCCCTTTTAACAAAAAGTATCCGCCAACAATAACCAACAAAATTACAATAATGGGAATAATAATATTTTTCATACCCCTATCCTACCACAATCAAGTTTGAGGGCAAAAAGAAAGAGCGCCGATCCAAAGATCGCGCCCGTTGTGTCAACACTCGGTGTTGGCATGCCCTATTCCTCAATATAGATTTCATGCCGCTCGCGTAGCAATTTCTCCATTCGTTCGGCATCACATCCACACTCCAACGTGTAGATAGTGTTGAGGTCAATCCCTTCCACGATCGTGGCGACCGAGCCTAAACACCAGGTTCGAAAAACTCGTTTTGCTTCATCCATCGTTCCCATCCGCGTGGGATAGCAAACGAATGGCACATTGGTTTTTCTCGACCGATGAATGTGGAGTTTGTGTTGACGAAAAAACTCCTCGCCCGGTTGTGCAATTTCGATTTCGTGATGAGGAGGGTCAGGAATAACCAACCCCCACTTTTTGTAGAACTCCTCGGGCTCTAGGTGGAAACTTTCCAAATCTTTCGCCTCACGAATAAGTGCAACAAACTGATGTTGACCGTTTTTGGACTCAACCATCAGTATAACCTTCAAAAAACCTAGCATCATCTTCCCTTTCCAAAGATCCGATATATCTGCCAATCTCTCAGAACGCCGAAATCAAACTAACACATTTTTATTTACTTAGCAATATACACTCCAGCAAGGTCAGCCCTTGCCGTGACACAATTTGGTTAATGCGGCCTTCGCGGTACTACGAGCGCTGCCACAAAGTAGCCGATGAGAAGCGGTATGACGGCAGTGGCAAACATGAGGAAAATGAAAAAGAGACGGATGATTACCGGATCCACGTTAAAATATTCCCCCACCCCGCCGAGAATCCCCAGCACCACTTTATTTTCTTCGCTACGATAAAGTCGTTTCATCCCGCCATCCTAGCACACACTTTACCCTCTCATCAAAACTAGGAAAACGACAAACAATAGAACCACAAGCCAGAGGAGGGTGTAGCCGAAAAAGCGCAGGGCTTCGGCGCGGCGGCCATCGTGGTAGAGAAGGATTGGCCGACCGAGGACCAAGGTGGCGGTGATGGTGGCGGAAACAACGAAGAGGAGGATCATAAAAAGCGGGGCCAAAAAGGTGTCCGGTTTATCGGGATTAAAAATTTTCTCGATATTAGACATAAACAATGACACACCAGTCACGTACGCCGCGGTCAAGATCGCATGCCCTAAGGGGTGCCAAATATCATTTTTCATTACTTTTTTATAACACGCCGCGGCCGAATAATGAAACCAGTCATCAGGGTATTGGTCACGATCATGGCAAGGGAGTGGATGGTGGTAGCGATATTATAAGTCTGAAGCGAGAAGAGAGTGAGAACATGGCGAGCCACATTCATTTCATACAAGAGCGGCTTCTCGGTCTCTGGATGCGCCCAAGTTTTGCGGAGCGTGGGAATGAAAGCCACCAGATCAATGAGCACCACGATGATGACGGAAATCGTGGGGTCCTTGGTTAAGGCCCAGGGTATGAGACCGAGAAGACAGACGGCGAGAAAATAATTATCAATCTTGCGGATATGACCAGCCTTGCCTTTGAAAAGAGATTTGAGAGAAAAGAGAAAGATAATGATGGTGAACCCCTCTGCCACGCCGGTGGGAAGAGCGCCAATCCCTGCACCTTTTACCAATCCCCCAATGAAGGTGGTGAGCGAAACTATGGACCAAACCAACCAAGTATAAGGATGCGGCTCTACCCGACCCTTGAGAATATCCTTGAGATAAGAAATATTACCAACAAAAGCAAGCACCGCCGCAATAATGGCCAGAGATTCTTTCACTTATTTCTTGGCCCACACACTCACGCCGTTTGGTTCCTTACCCACTTTTATTTTCTGCACCTCAACATCAGTGGCCGTATCAATGACCGACACATCACCACTTAAGAGATTGGTAATATAAACGCGAGCGCCATCGGGAGATACCACCACGCCATGCGGTGCCGCACCCGCCTTAATATTCTTCACCACCGCGAGTTTTTCTAAATCAATTTTATACACCCACTCACTCGGTGGCTGATTGAAGTAATAGCCCTGATCGGCAAGATAAACAAACTTTGAGTCTGGCGTAGGATACATTTGAATTGGCCCCTTGGCTTCGCTTGGCAAAGCAATTTTGTTTACCCGCTTAGTGGCCACATTATAAACCGCGAGTTGCTTGGTGTCATAGAGAGAAGCCACTACTGTTTTACCGTCTGGCGTCACTCCCGTTTGCACCGCCGCACCACCAAGTGGCAACGTAGAGAGCTTGTTTGTTTGCAGATCAAAGATTCCTAAAGAGTTACCCTTTAGCATAGCGACATACGCCGTTAAGCCGTCGGATGAGAGGCGCAGGCCGTGAGGTTCTTGCGCCAGAGCCATAACTTTCTGCTCTACCTCATACGTTTGAGTATTAATTTTATAAATCGCTCCTTCAATTTGCGCTGTCACCATGGCATAAGCACTATCGGGCGTGAGCGACACATGCGCCAAGTGGAGGCCAGTGCCAAGAGGCAATCTTTTCTTAATCTGATCAGTCTTTGGATCAATGATAATCACCTCGTCCGCATCGCTGCCAACCTTCTCTTCACCATGAGCCAGCGCCTGAGGCAAAAGCCGGCTTGAATGACCTTGATGCGTTCCAGCATTGGCCGTGACCCACACCGTCTGCATATCCGGGCTCACCTGCACATTGTGTGGTGCGTACGGCAAGCGACCACCATCGTGCTCCACCGCAAGATCAATGGTCGAAACAATTTTATTCGTAGCTAGATCAATTGCCACAATCTTGCTCTCGCCTTCCACCGCCACATACACCTTCTCATTTGGTTGCGATTTCAATTGACGATAACCAAAACCGGCCAGCAAAATGACCACAAGAATTAGAACAAAAACAGAAAGTCGCTTCATTTTGTTTATCTTAGACTAATAATCTTTTTAGTTTATCACAGAGTCCGCCGGCGCAAGAGTAGAGCGTTGAAGGCCACAATCACTGTACTAACAGACATCAACACCGCCGCAAAAGCTGGCTCTAAAAGTATCCCTTTCCAAGCCAACGCTCCGGCCGCAAGCGGCATAGCAAAGATATTATACCCTGCTGCCCACCAGAGATTCTGAATCATCTTTGAATATGTCATCTGGGACAAATTGATTATTTTTACAATATCTCGTGGATCATTTCTGACCAAGATAATACCGGCCGACTCAATCGCCACATTTGTTCCAGCGCCAATAGCGATACCGAGATCGGCCTGGGTTAGCGCCGGCGCATCATTGATGCCATCACCCACAAAGGCCACTAATTTACCGTTCGCTTGTAAAAGTTTAACTTTTTCAGCTTTCTCCCCGGGAATCACTCGCGCAAAATATTGGTCGATACCAAGATCTGTAGAAACTTTTTTAGCCACGTCTTCGGCGTCTCCCGTAATCATCGCCACCGTAACGCCCATATTTTTGAGAGCGGTCACCGCTTCGCGCGATTCGAGGCGCACCGTATCAGCCACAACAATCGTTCCAACAACCTTTCCCTCAACCTCCACAACAATATCCAAACCGTCTCGATGACCAACAAAAACTTGCTTACCAAGAACTTCGGCCTCCACCCCGCGGCCCGGCAGACGCTTAAAGTTCTTAGCTTCGGACAGCGTCAGATTTCTCTTTCTCGCTTCATCTACAACCGCTTTAGCAATTGGATGCTCGGAGTGAGCCTCAACAGTGGCGGCAAAAATAAGTGCCTCGTCAGAATTTACCGAAACCACAGAGAATTTTCCTTCGGTGAGTGTACCCGTCTTATCAAAAAGTACCGTGTCGATCTTTCTCGCCGCTTCAAGAGCCAGTCTTTGTTTTACCAAAAAGCCGTTCTGCGCCGCTTTAGTGGTAGAAATTGAGGCGACAAGAGGCACGGCAAGACCGAGCGCGTGCGGACAAGCAATCACGAGCACCGCCACCAAGCGCGCGACAGCGAAACTGACTTCTGCTCCGGCAAAAAGCCAAGCAATAAAAGTAATGATGCCTCCGGAAACTGCAACGATAGTTAAATAAAGCGCGGCTTTATCAGAGAGAATCTGGAGACGTGATTTGGAAGCTTGTGCTTCAGCCACCAAACGCATTACTCCCGCTAGAAACGTTTTTTCTCCGATATTGGCCACCCGAACTTTCAACACCCCGTCACCGTTAATCGCCCCAGCAATGACCTGATCCCCCAACTTTTTAGCCACTGGTCTCGATTCACCGGTCATCATTGACTCATTGACCTCGGAATCTCCTTCGATAATTGTGCCGTCAGCTGGAATTTTTGTTCCCGGTTTAACCAGCACGACATCCTTCTCTTTCAGTTCGGCGAGGGCGATAATCTTCGTCTCACCATCACGAATAACTTCGGCGGTATCGGGAAGGAGCTTAGAAAGCTCTTTTAGTGCTCCCTGGGCGCCGGAAACTGCACGCATTTCAATCCAATGGCCCAGAAGCATAATGGTAATTAGCGATGATAGCTCGAATAAGAGGTCGTGCTCCGCGCCAAATAAGATTGAGAACACACTATAGAGATAAGCGGCAATAATGGCGACGGAGATAAGTGTCATCATCCCGGGAAGTCGGGCCTTAAGTTCTCGAAAAGCGCTCGTTAAGAAAATCCAACCGCCGTAGAAAAAAACAATGCTTCCTAAGACCAAAAACAAATATTGCGACCCCGAAAATTTAGGCGCTTGTACACCAAAAAGCATCGCGGCCATTTCCGAATACCAGAAAATGGGAACGCTCAATACCAGCGCCACCCAAAACTTGGCTAGGAATGACGGCGTTTTATGACCAGCGTGTTTGTCGTGATCTTCATGACCCATTGCCCCTTTCTTCTTTTTTTCTGATACCAGATTCATGCCACATTCGGGACACATCCCCGGCCGATTCTGCTGAATCTCTGGATGCATGGGGCAGGTGTATATCTTTACTTCATTGTGGTTAGACATATTACAGTTTTCCTTTTTATAATTTTAAACCGCGCAGCTCCCGCCACCATCAGTAGTTGTCGGTTGAACCACGGCAAGGGCTCGTTGATAGCCGGAACCACTTGAATATTCTTTACCAACAAGTATTTGTGGCGACAATTTTTCGTCAACACCCTTTATCTTCAGGTACTGGGCAATGGTTTGATAATGATCTGGAAACCAGCTCAAATTGGCATTCATCGCCGCCTCCCACATCTCTACTTCCGTTGCTCCTTGCGATGCCAAATATTCTAGCAACCCAAGCATCGCCATACCGTGATTACAGTCCGGAAAATGGGTTGAATTGTTGCAACAGGGCCGATAAATTTCTTTGGCCATTTCCTCTACTAGCGTTTGTTGGTCGGGCGTCAACGTCGCGAGATCGTGCATAGAGTAATGATCCATTACCGACCCTTTGGCAACACTCCAACCACCGACAGAGGCCATATTTTCCGGACCACCATATCGCGCATCCATAATTGGCCCGCTCTCCAGAACCTGATTTTTATTAGCTAAGCCATAGGCCCAGAGTAAGTTTAGCTCGGTCACTTCAGGAAGCTTGGCGGGATTAATGGTGCCGTTAGACACCAGGGTCGCCAACATTTTTTCCTCGGCCTCTAATGGCAGGATGCTCCCGCCATCCACCAGCATCACTTGTGACTCTCTCGTACTCGGAACTTGATCTGAAGGCAAAAAGTTTTCAACATTATAAACCACAGAACTCGCTATAATGATTACCGCAATCACACTAACCAGTAGAAGTAAGTGCCAGTCACCGAGTTTTCTAGGTTCTGTATTGTTTTCCATAATTTGTTTAATTATTTTTTATTATCCGTCAAAAGACAACCACTTTCTTGAGACAGTTTTTCAAGACCCTGTTTACCTTCAAATTTCTTACCGTCCGGAAACACCCAAGTTGGGTAGCCTTTAATTCCCACGGCCAAACACTTGTTTGGATCATCAGGACATTCGACATATGACACCAACTGAAATGAGTCTCCGAACGCCTTCTTTTCCTCTTGGCAGTGCGAACACCATTCCGCCCCATACATGGTGATTTGCTTATCAGCAAGACATTGAGCGAATGAATTAAGTTCGCCATTTACCTGCTGTCGATAAGACAACACGATGACAGTTGCTATTGCGATAATCCCGACACCGACACCAGCAAGGTGTTTACTTTTCATCACAGCAGTCGACAAGTTTGTCCACAATATCCTCAAATGACCACGGCTTTTCGCTCGCCGCTATTTTCTTAAATCCTGAAGGATCAACAAGCTTAAGGCGCAGGAACCAGAACATAGAGTACATCTTGTAGGCTCGGTCAAACATTTCCACCGCTTCAGTTTTCTTGCCATCAGAATTTAGTTTTGTCCCAACCTCAATTAACCTCATCGTGGTGGCAAGTAAATGCTTGGAGATACACCAGGTTTCGCCCTCATTCTTGTCCATCATTTTAGCCAGTAATTCTTTTCTGGTATTTCGCACCTGGGTAAGAAAATCAAAATACTCCGGTTTTTTGGTCTTCACCCCGGTAAAAAAGAAATGTTCTTCAAGACTAACGAGGTTCATGATCGCAAGACTTAAATCTTCTTCCGTCGAAAGATCAACACTTCCGGACTTTTTCATTTGTTCCACCTTTTCAAGCAAGACATCGAATTGTTGTTTGGTGATCATAATGTTTAGAGAAATAAAATTAAAAGACCGAGGATTAACATCGCCACGCCGCCCCAGAGCCTCATTTGTTTGGTTTCCGCCTTCTTCCACGCTTTTACTTTTTCAAGCAGGGTGCTATCGCTCGCAATAAACAAAATAATTACCAGTGGCAAAACGAAAATGAGGTTGTAGAGCAATAGGTAGCCAACACCAGCTAGGTAAGTTCCTTGATCATGCAGAAGTCCAAGGACCATTAGATACGGGCCACCAGTACACGGGAATTCACAGAGCCCCACTAGTGCCCCCAGAAGAAACACGGCTGGCAATGAGGCTTTATTCATAAGTGAGGCTATTTTAGTGTGCGCCACCTGCGGAATACGAAGCTTGATTGGGAATGAAGGAAAAAACTCGTTGATGAGATTGATTCCACCAAGGACGACTAGAAGCGCCGCCCCAACCTTCGCCATAAAGTGCGGAGTATTGAAGAGATGAAGAGCCTGCAGAATTCCCAAACCAATAAGAATGTAGACCACCATAAGCCCAAGAATGTAGACACCGCCAATCTTTAGAATGCTAGACCGACTTTTTTGCAAAGACAGCAAAAAAGCAACGGTGAGAAGCAGAATACCGAAGGCGCAAGGGTTAATACTATCGATCAACGCCGCCACACCAACCAGAGGCAGTAGCCATTTACCTTCCGCACTTAAACTCCAGAGAGCCGTCGTGCCAATATTGCCCACCTTTAGGAAAACCACTGAACCGATAAGTAGGACGGCAAAAACAATAAGAATTATTAACTTTTTACTCATAAGATTAAGGTGTAACTGTCGCCGAAAACTGAAGTTCAATTGGTTCACCGGCATTGTTTTCTAAGACAATTGACCTCTGAATTTGACCAACCCCGGCTGGACCATGAGCCGCGGGATCAAAAACGACCTCAACAATCGCTTCTTCACTAGGACTAATTAACCCATCGATTTTGGGAACTGCTCCGTGTCCTGGCATACCGAAGGGACCAAACTGCCCACTGGCGGTTAACAATTCAGCGGTGGTACACATGCAGGAAGTGTACATTTTGTCGACAGTGACACCTTCACTACTAATGTTTTTGATTTTGAATTGATGCTTTACTTTTCCGGCCACCATTGAGATGGTGCCGAAATCGTAGTTGCTAGCTTCTTGCACGGTCAGGGCACTATTGCTATTTGCTGATATTTTGCCATTGCCTTGAGAAGGATCGGGGCGAGCAGACCAAACAAGTCCCCCGAAAACAATAACCCCCACAATAATTCCGATAATAGTTTTGTTCATGTTTTAGCTTAAAATTAAAATAGAAAAAACGCGCAACACAAACCCGTTCGACAAAACGGCTCTGAATTGGCGTCTTAAAAAGAAGCAGGACTATTCTCGTGAAGTGCTAACCAGCGCAAAAACTTTTTCTTAGACGGCAGACTAAATTGTTCTACCCCATATCGGCAACCAGAAAAACTAAACGAGGGCGAAACAAGATACTTACCGAAAGGTGTACCCAAAAATGCCCAGAGCGCCAACAAAGCAAAAAACAAAAAGAAAGCTGAAACCTGACCACCAAGAGTGGCTAGAGAAAAATCACGAAGGGCATCGAGATGAAAATTGAGAGACTTAATAATATTCCCCGTCTCCGGACAAACTACTCCCCGCGTGATGGCGATTGGACAACCCCCATCACTGTGGTTCATTGTGTGTATCCCGAAAACACCAAAAACAGCAACACCTATGAGCCCAATGAGTAAAAAAGTGCCCAGATACTTCATATCAGCACATCATACTACCACGAAGCCAAAACCTCAAGAATGTGGTCAACCAGTTCGGCAAAACGAAACAATTCTTAAACTAAACCTTAGGCGTCTTGGGTGGCCAGTGCATGAGGAGGAGAGCCAGCGGTGCGCCCCAATTGGCCCAACGCTCCACGAAGTCCCAGATCGGCATACCCACAATCGGTCGGAGTAGCGCCGTCCAGAAACCCCAGAACACCATCCAGAGCAAAGCGATCCGAACGGGCTTGAACAAAACAAGAATCGCGAGCGCAATATCCATAATTCCGATAATAAAAAGTAGCTGGGTCGCGAGATTAGGATCAGTAACCCCAAAGTTCGAGAACCAGCCAATCCAATCCTTCTTACCCTGAAGAGCAAAAACACCATGACCAATGAACTCCCCCGCCACCGCCAGGCGCAATACCCAATCCATTAGTTTTGTATTCATGTTTTTATTACTAAACTAATAAGTTTAAGTATAACACCAGCTTCTCAAGAGGGGCTGTGACTAACTTTAGTCAATCTTTTTCTGGAGACGCTTATAGAGCGAGCCAGTGAAAACGAGAACAATGAGCCCGATGATAAAAACAACTATCGGGTTGTCTTCTAGTAGCGGAATTTTAAAAATAATTTCATCGAAGCCGTGCAAAACTGACATGACCCCAAAGAGAACTAGGAAAGAAAATGTGATGGGATAGCGACTAAAAACACTTTGCGTCTTGCTCTCCATGAAATGATTCACCTTCATGGTGGCATTTTCTATTTCATGTAGCGGGTCTTTTATCATTCTGGAATTATATCATGCCTTGATTTGAGGTCGGGTGGTCTAAACAACAGAAAGGGTCGCCTCGGCATAACACCGGTGCGACCCGTTTTGCATACCACCTCAGTACTCCTTCGGCGGCGGAATGACCGGATCACCGGTCTTAATGATTCCACCCACTATCACTTCGGCAACCAATCCTCCCCGATCAAAGAACGTTTCCTGAAAACTCTTCGAATTTCCAGAGAGCTTGCTTGGTCTGCGACACGGATCGCAATACTTCACGCCACGAAAGCGCGCGCGCCCAATTTGGAATTCCCTACCGATGAGCCACATCAGCTCAACACCTTCAATGAAGATGTTTCGGCGACTGTCTTTGAACTCAAAACCGCTCCCGGCAAAGAAAATCGCGTTCATCATCGTGACCTGACGACTGCCTTGCTGGCCTTTATTGAAGCTCCCCTCCCCAGTCGAGTACCGATCACCCTTGAGACCTTGTCCGACGACCGCTTCCACTTCCAAAATTTCCTGCATTGGCTCACCGGCCACTGGGCCAACGCAAATCGCTTTGACAATCCCGTTCATGTTTTGACCCTTTCGTTTCTGAAGGTTACATTAAGATCTACGTCTGAATCGAATTCTACTCACTTTATAGTAAAAAACAAACTGGACACAAATTAATTACAACTTTGATAGAATAACCTGATGCATAAAATGCCAGCGGATTTACAGAAAGCCATTGCGGCGGCGCCGAGAGCGAAGGCTACGTGGGAAGACATTACGCCGCTGGCACGCAATGAGTGGATCTGCTGGGTAACGAGCGGCAAGAAGACGGAAACGAGAACTATCCGGATCGAGAAAGCGCTCTCCAAGCTCGGGGGTGGCATGCGCCGACCCTGCTGTTGGGCCGGCTGTGTTCATCGATAAGATATCAAAATCTCTATCTAATCTTAAACTCAATATTGTGTGCTAATATTACATACTATGAACAATTCACGCTTTAGCACCACTGCTTTTCGCATAATTCTCGTATTATTAGGCATTATTAATCTGTTTTTGGGAATCAATATTGTTGCAGGAGGCATAGAGACGATGGGTTGGACGGGTCTCGAAAATTTTTTACAAATCACCAACGAATCGATGTACTCTGTGCAAGACAGTCATGTGCGCTTCTTCGGAGGTTTATATGCGGGTGTCGGCCTATTCTTGCTGTTAGCGTCGAGTAACGTGAAAAAATATCGTGATGGATTATACCTCACCTTCTTTTTAATTTTTATTGGCGGCCTCGGACGACTCGGCCTCCCACAATCTGATGTGCTGTTTGGTTCCAAAATTATCGGGTCTTTTGTCGTAGAACTACTCGGGATGCCACTTTTGTCGTTCTGGCTATTCAAAAAGACCGCTCAACCCAATACTCCCACTGTGTAGCGCTGTGTTTATCGCCTGCCACGAGGAGCTGGCGAAAATTCATATGACAACAATCATTCGGAAATATCCAGCACTATCGTTGCTTTTTCTGGCCATGATTTTAGGCGCTGCCCCCTTACTTGCAGTACGCGCCGGATTGCTTCCTCAAGGAGCAACGCAATTAGGAGCATTTAGCGCTGGATTGGCCGGAATTATCCTTGCGGCAATTGAGAACCGGGCAAATGCCGGCAAATTACTCCGCAGTCTCCTGATCTGGCGCGTAAATATCTGGTGGTGGATCTTTGCAATATTCTTTTTGATTATTCCCTCTGTCTCTGCCTTATACCTTTTTGATCTGCTTGGTGGACCAGAGGTTGATTGGAGTGGCTTGAAACCACTTTATAGCGTGATACCCACTATTATTGTACTAACCGTCTTAGCCGGACTAGGCGAAGAATTTGGTTGGAGAGGATTTCTCTTGCCAAGACTTCAGGCTCGCCACAACGCGCTTGTTGCTAGTTTGATTGTCGGATTAGTGTGGGGCCTGTGGCATATACCTCTTTTCCTTACCCCAGGGACAACTCAATATGCCTGGCGCATGGAAGCCGGCACAACAATCGCCATCCTCGGCTACACACTTTTCTGCGTGGCATGGTCAATCCAATACACCTGGGTTTTCAATAACACAAAAGGAAGCGTGCTACTTGCCGCTCTCATACACGGAGCAGGCAACGCTTGGATTGGTAGCTACATTAATGTTTACAGGGGTCATTTCTGGGGTATCATCACCTTTACCGTCGTGATGTTGGCTGTGTCTATTTTTATTGTCCTAATATCTGGGGCAACCAATCTTTCTCACACACAAAACAGGATTGTTCAGGAGCCAAACTGAAGAATTTTATCTCTCCAGCTTTTTTCTTAGTTCATCGATATTATTTAGAAGAAAATTCAATTATCCACTCAATACCGTATTTGTCTCGAAACATCGCAAAGTATGAACCCCAAGGGCTGTCGGCAATAGGCATTTCAACAATGCCACCCGCTGAAAGTCCGTTGAATAATCTATCTGCTTCTTCTGAAGTTAATCCAAGGATTTATTGTTGTCATGCTCCGGAGGCAGGATTCGAACCTGCGACCAACCGCTTAACAGGCGGTCGCTCTACCACTGAGCTACTCCGGAATGCGAGAATTATCATAGCAAAAAGTTAGAAAAACACCATTTTATAAGCGCCCATCAGAGTTATCCCCAACTTTGGCTTGCGTGGTGAACTGTGGTTCACCTATAATGGTGACATGCAAAAAGAAAATTTAATTAGGGTCATGCAAGATGAATTGCGGCAGTTGAATCAAGAAATTGATTTACGGATTGTGAAGGGTTTGTCTTATCAACACGCGGCCAAGCGCCACAAGTTCCTGATGAAGCAATTGAGCAACTTAACCCATGTCCGATTCGGTAATAATCGTACGAGTTTCTGGCCACGCCTCGCTTCTGCCTTCGCCTTCTAATGGAAGAATATAAAAATAAAATTATCGCCTTCTTTGAACGCACGCGGCGCATGCCGGGCTACAAGGAACTGATGGCGATCACCGGCTTCAAGTCTAAAAACGCGGTATATAAATTAATTAACAAACTCGTCGAGGCCGGAATTTTAAATAAAGATGCAAGCGGGAAGATTACGCTCAATCGCGCGCTGGGTGAAGTGCCCTTGCTCGGTCTTGTGGAAGCTGGCTTCCCCTCGCCTGGTGAAGAAGCAGTGCTCGACACCATTAATCTCGACGATTATTTGATAAAAAACAAACTCTCGACTTATTTACTCGAGGTGAAGGGAGACTCGATGATCGAAGCTGGTATCCACGAGGGCGACTTGGTGATGGCCGAGCGCGGCAAGGTAGCCAAAGTTGGCGATATCGTCATCGCCCAAGTGGATGGTGATTACACACTCAAGTATTATCGGCAGAAAGGAAATCAGAGTTACCTCGAGCCGGCCAACAAGAAATATAAACCCATCTACCCCACCACTGATCTTAAAATTGAGGCGGTGGTGAAGGCGGTTATTAGGAAATATTAGATCATGATATATTTTATACGTGTTTACGAGGAAATCATTTATCTTTTCTCTCCTCATTATCGTCTGCACCATTGCTTTGCTTCTATCGCTCGGCCGCTTACCCTTCTGCAAGTGCGATAAGATCGCGCTCTGGTCGGGCGATATTAATGGGCCGGAGAATTCTCAACAAATTGTTGACCCTTACAGCTTCACCCACGTGATCCACGGCCTCGCCTTCTACGGCGCGCTCCACCTTATTGCGCCGCAAGTTGCTCTCCCCGCGAGACTCCTCATCGCCGTGGGTGTTGAATCTGGCTGGGAAGTGCTCGAGAATACCAATTTCACCATCGATCGCTATCGAGAAGACACGGTGTCGTATGGCTACTACGGTGACAGCATCCTCAACTCGATTAGTGACATTATTATGATGGTGATCGGTTTCTACCTCGCAGCTAAACTCAAACCCTGGCACACCGTCGCCTTGATTGTCTTGATCGAGATCATTCTCGCCCTCACCATCCGCGACGGCTTGCTGATCAATATTATTATGTTAATCTGGCCCCTCGAATGGCTCAAGAACTGGCAATTGGGAACGTAATCAAGGTCCTCAAGGAGGGCGGCGTTGGCGTGCTCCCAACCGATACTTTATATGGCCTTTCGGCCTCGGTGTTTAAACCTGAAGCGGTAGAAAAAATTTATAAACTGAAAGGCAAAGACGCGAGTAAACCCTTAATTATCTTAATCAATTCGTTTGAAGATTTAGCAACATTGGGCATAAAAATTGATCCAACGAAGGAAGAAATTTTAAGAAAAATCTGGCCGGGAGCGATAAGCGTAATCTTGCCTTGCGACAACAATGATCTTGAATATCTCCACCGGGGAACCAGAACTCTCGCAGTCCGCCTGCCAAACAAGCCAGACCTGATCGAGTTCTTACAGCAAACTGGACCAATTATCTCCACCAGCGTAAACGCAACTAATCAGCCGCCAGCCAGCACCATCGCCGAGGCAAAAAATTATTTTGGTGATCAAGTCAACTTCTATCTCGACGCCGGCCCGCTCGCCGGCGCACCGTCTACTCTTATCTCTCTCGTAAACGATAAAGTCGAGATTCTGCGCCAAGGTGCAGTTCAAATTCCTTCTGATTTGCTAAACTAGAGTAATGGATTTAGACAATCGCCATTGTGTGCCCTGTGAGAAAAATATGCCTCCATTAACGGAGGCGCAACTACACGGATTCTTGAAGGAACTTTTGACTCCATGGGAGGTGGTTGATGGGAAGAAGTTAAAAAAAGAATTCACCTTCCCCGACTTCCGCCACTCGATGCTTTTTATAAACAAAATAGCGCCGCTCGCCGAGCGCGAAGGCCATCATCCCGATATTTACATTTTCTACAATAAAGTAGTAATCGAACTCTGGACCCACAAAATCGGCGGCCTCTCCGAAAACGACTTCATCTTAGCGCGAAAGATTGAGAAGTTAACTATAGATTAATTTTGAAATGATATCCTTGAATTTCCTGCGCTCGGGCAAAGAATGCTTTTTGTTGGCTCTCATTAAATTCAAACAACTCAACTTCAATTTCCATATTATCTGAGGGCTGGAAAACTTGTTGGAAAGCCAAAAGACGACCATTACCCTCGAAGGCAATGTGAGAATTACCATCGCGAATCACTTTAATCCACGTAAGCGAAGGCAAATAGTTCCCTAAGAATTCTTGCGTGATCTCTCGTTTCGAGAGTAAATCTGCCTTATGCTCGGTGAGAACTTGAACTCGCTCGGCCACCTTCTCGAGTGCTGTTGGTCGCGTGATGTCGTGAATTAATTGGACGGAAAAAAGTGGCACCATTACCGTACGGCGAGAAATTTTCTCCCGCTCGATACGGGCAATAAAATATGCGAGTTCGGCATCGCGCGGACTAAGATGCTTAAGCTCTGGCGCCTTCTGCGCCAACCACCGCCAAATTCTTGAGAAAGTTCCAGCCAAATTAAATTGCCTTATATCCCAGATCAGCGATGGATTTCTGAATCGCGTCTTTGGTGACGACGGCGGGGTCAAATTCGAAGGTGCCCTTCTTGCCATCGTAATCTACAAAGACACTCTTTACTCCGTCCATTCCCGAGACCAGCATCTGAATCCCCGTCGCACACGCCCCGCAATGCATCCCCTCAATCTGCATATCAATTTTTTCCATAGTTTTAAATTACTTAATTCTTTTCTTAGTTACTTTGTAATTCTGAGTAGTATAGGAATCACCGCGCCAGGTATCTACCCACCCACTACCCACGGTTTCAGTTTCTTCAAAAACAATAAGGTCTTTCAGTTTATAAACCCCGTCAACATTATTGCTTGAAGCAAGGTTAAAGAGAAAGTTAGGTGCTGTTACCCCAGTATTCTTTATCTCTAACCTGTTCGCTTCATGTAACACATTACCATTTGGACCCGTTAAGTAACCGACCACAGAATAATTCCCCGGCTTGGTCACATTCAGCCAAAAAGAAAGGTTGATATAATCTGCCAGTTTATCGCCGTCTACATCAACTGATTTATCTTGGAAATTACCCGCTATTTGAGCGTGGCCATTAGAAACCGTAAGATAACCGTCACTCGTCCCCAAATATCTTTTGAAAGATTGACCAGCGAGGTTCTTACCGCTAATCGTATAAAAGGTTCGATAATCACCAGACTTTAGATTCTTAACATATTGATAACCGTAATAGCCGTCATTAGTTAGTTTTGATTGCTGGTCAGAAAGATAAACGGTATGAATGGGCAAGGCCTTGTCTTTGGTTTTGGGCCACTTATCTTCAAAAACTTCTAGCTTAATGCTCAAACCCTTAAGTGGGGTGAGTTTCTTTGTCGTGGGAGAATACTCTGCGGCATAAATCTCAGGGAAAAACCATTCCTGGTTCATTAAACGGTCATTAGAAAGAATGGAGAAATTAATATTAGAAGTTCCTGAAATCATGGTGCCAAAATTAATTGCTTTCGTTCCAGTATTCTTTAGACGAAACTTCCACAAGCCAGGAAAAGCAATCGTATTAATCTTGTAACTAAGACTGGCGCCGTCTTTTGTCTTAAAATATAAAGGGTTTGCCTCGTTTTTACCTAGAATAAATTTCTGGTCGGAAATTACATTTTTGGTAAGATCGATAACCTGGTTTTTTGGATCAACAAGGGAAACACTGAGCCCTTCTCCCTGCCAACCAGCAAAAAAAGCTACATTACTTAAAGAGTCTAGGGTAACCACCTTTTCGACTGTTTGCCCCGAAGGAATTGTGGCTTCAATAATCTCAATGCTGTTAGCGTCGCTGGTTAAGGTCATCTCTTTATCAGCCAAACTAGCTAAGACCGCCGCAGGCTGCTGAGCTGGTATTTGAGTATTGAGCGAAAGCAATTTTTTAAAGCTGCCATTATTAAATAAGGTGATAACCAGTAAAACAAGAGCGATAAAAACAACAGCTAAGTAACTCCGATTAAATTTAAACTTTTTCTTTTTCATAAATTCTATTTACAACTTGGTCCTACTATATCACTTTCAATAAACCCCGCGAAGCCAGTGCTGTCGACACAGTAGCTCTTGAATTGCTTCGGGGCTGGGCAAAAATAACCACTTCTCTGTTTATTAATCCAAAGCAAATTTGCAGAAACAGCATATGCATCTCCACTAGAAAGACATTTAATACCCGGGCCAACCCACTTTTCGGCTTCAGCAATTAGCGGGGAAATCGCCTCGTCAGTGAAAAATGAATTGGGAGCATGACAATCATTAGCAAGAACACCATAAGAAAAGTTGTGACTTTCGTAATAACTCTCAGCTTGAATTCTGATGGTCGCCAAAGGAACTTCTACGGCAGCATTCCGTGACTTCACACGCGCCGTATTTAAACTCATCAAAATCAAAAAACCAAGGATGATTAAAATAATTGATCCGATCGAGAGAATTAATGATAGTGGCTGCCACCGAGTAACCCCTTTCGGCAACCGAGCAAAACCCACAAAACCAGCAATAAAAGCAAAAACAAGAAGAAAAAATACTATAGGAATAATAAGTTTTCCGACGGCTGTATCAAAGCTGTACAACCAATTGCCAAGATCAGAACCTTGCCAATAACAACCCAGAAGAAAGAAGTAAACAAGTGGCAAACAAATTCCAACAAACACTGAGATCAAACCCACTATCGCCCACTTTTTACCCGTCATTTTGTTCTTTCGACTTCTTTTCAATCGCTGGAGTGTAGAGTTTTAGCAAAAGTGAGTTGAGGACCACGGACACGGAAGAGAAGGCCATGGCGAAGCCGGCGATTTCGGGACGCAAAGTGGCTTGAGAGAAGTTGACGAAGGCGCGACCGAAGCCACCAAGCTTCTCGCCAGCCTTGAGCACCCACGGCATAGCAACACCAGCAGACTGCGTGACAAGCAGATGCGCCCCAGCGGCCACCGGAATGGCCACCACATTGTAGATAAAGGCCCAGAAAAGATTTTGCCACACTTTATGAATCGTCTTACTCGAGAGGGCAATGGCCGTGGCCACGTCGCGGAGATCATCCTTCACCAAGATTACCTCACCAGTCTCAATGGCCACATCGGTCCCCGAACCAATCGCGATACCAAGATCCGCCCGCGCCAAGGCTGGCGAATCATTAATACCATCACCCACCATCGCCACAATCTTCCCTTCGGCCTGCAAGCCAGCGATCACCTTCTCTTTATCTTGCGGCAAAACTTGCGCCATCACCCGATCAATCCCCACTTGCTTCGCAATGGCCGCAGCCGTCTTTGGGTTATCGCCCGTAATCATAATCAACTCTTTGCCCATCCGCTTAAGTTCCGCAATCGCCTCGACCGCGCTCGGCTTCAAAGTGTCGGCCATGGCGATAACGCCCGCTGGCCAGCCGTCGATAAACATATAAACCACGGTCTTGGCCTGATTAATTAATTCATCAAACTTCGGCTTAATTTCATCCACATTTAAATTCCAACTTTTCACCAAGGTTTCGTTACCAATCGCCACCTTCTTACCATTCACAATTGCCTCAATACCCATACCCTGGAAGGCCTTGAACTCATGAATCTCTGGTAAGGTACCAAGCTCCTTCTTCCCCTTCTCCACCACGGCGCGGGCAAGCGGATGCTCGGAACCAGTTTCAATAGCGGCGGCTAAACTCAACATTTCTTTATAATCCAGTTGGCCGTTCGGAATCATGTCGGTCACAATCGGCTTACCTTCCGTGAGTGTCCCAGTTTTATCGAAGGCGATGGTATTGACCCGATACGCCTTCTCGAGCGCGGCCCCACCCTTCAAGATAATCCCAAACTTGGTGGCGCGGCCGATACCCACCACGAGCGCGGTCGGGGTGGCGAGCCCCATGGCGCACGGGCAAGAAATTACAAGCACCGCAATGAGACGCATGAGGCCAGCCCGGAATGGCAAACCAGCAACGAAGACCCAACCAGCAAAAGAAAGAACGGCGATCGTAATCACCGCAGGCACAAAATACTCACTAATCTTGTCGACGAGATCCTGAATCGGTGCCTTAGACGCTTGCGCTTCCTCCACCATCTTCACAATTTGGAACAGCAAAGTGTCTTTACCCACTTTGGTGGCGCGGAATTTAATGAGGCCTTCTTGATTGACCGTCGCACCGATTACTTCTTCATTCACCGTTTTCTTGACCGGCATGCTCTCGCCCGTCACCACTTTCTCGTCGATATGGGTCGCGCCTTCGATAATGATGCCGTCCACTGGAATTTTCTCGCCCGGCTTCACAATGAGAATATCTCCCACTTTAATTTGATTGAGCGGCACGGTGACTTCTTGATTGTCGCGCCAAAGATGCGCTTCTTTGGCCTCGAGCTTCAACAGTTCTTTAATCGCTGACGACGCTTTGCCTTTAGCTCGCGCCTCGATGTAACGACCGAGCAAGATGAAGGAGAGAAGCGCGGCCGATGACTCCCAAAACGGGTGGTCGATATTGTAGAAAAGGAAACCGATGGTGCTGTAGAGATAGGCCGCGGTAGTTCCGAGCACCACAAGTACGTCCATATTGGCCGAGCCAACGCGCACGGAGGTGAAAGCGTTGCGATAGAAGGGCCAAGCGATCACAAACTGAATCGGCGTCGAGAGAATCCAGTAAATATAGTTAAGATCAAGACCACCAATGGCGTGGACATGCTTGAGATTAAACATGTGCACCGACATGTAGTAGATAATGATCGGGAGCGAAAGGATAAAGCTCGCGAGCACTCGCCGGCCAGAGGCTTTAAGTTGCTTGGCTTCCTTCTCTTCCTCTTCGGCTAAGTTGCCAGTATCTTCGTCCGGCCGAATGAGATCGTAACCAAGTTGATTCACAAATTTATCAATTTGCTCGAGCTTGATCTTAGTCTCATCAAATTCCACCGTCACCTTCTCGGCACCGTAGCTTGCATTCACGGCAATAACCCCAGGCTGTTTAGCCACCAATTTATCAATCAGGGTCGCGCAAGAAGCGCAGTGCATCCCCTTCACCTTCATCACAATTTTGGTGGACATAATAAATTAATTAGTCTCGGTGATTAAACTTTTAACATGGAGTTTGCCGACCATCGAGTAGTGATCACGGTGCTCACCTTCCACATCACCATCACCACAAGGCACCGAGCAGTAGAATGGGAAATCACCCGGTCGCGTCACCGGAAATTCAATTACAATCGTTTCATTGGCTGGCATCCGTTGCGAGACACCAAAGGCGTCGATGCCGATACCGTGGTCGTAACTATCTTCATTGATCACCGTCATCTTGATTGTGTCTCCTAACTCGGCTTCAATTTCTTCCGGCTCAAAGCGCCACTCATCCTTAACCGCCGTGACTGTAATTTCTCTCACCTTACCCGTGGTCACCGGTTTATCTTCTTCCGACTTCACAAAGGTGTAGCCAACACCAGCCGCAATAATAACCACAAGCACAATCGCAATGACAGCAAATTTATTCATTTTTGATTAAAAACCTCTTGACCAATTTACTAAGACCCACAATCAACAAGAGGGAAATGATTAACTTTCCCCACCAGCTCATCAAAATTTCACCAAAGCCGGCTCGTTCTGTAACCTCAACCCAGAACTCAGCTCGCAATGCTTCTTCTCTTGGCAAAGGAATTCCCGCCGGCCGGAATTGCGCAAAGAGTTTATAGCGACCAGGAGCCGGAAACTCTAACTCGAAAGCAACACCATGCTGATCTACCGTTGTTACTCCCGGCTCCTCGTGACCGTCGGCCACGCCACCATGCGCCAAAGCCTGATTAACTAAAGGCAAGAGGCCGTGCGAGTGCTCTGCGTCACCATGGTCATCGTGACCCGCGGGATGAGCGTGTAGAAAGTGTTTGAGGTCACTGCTAATAACGGCGAGATGCATCGGCACACCGAGATAATTCTCAAGCGCCACTTCTTCATTGAGCACGGTGTGAATATCAAAATTAAACTTTACATTCCGCCCGGCTGAAACTTTGGTGGGCAAATCAAGCGAAATCTGATAATTCCCCTCAATTTCATTGCGGCTTAAATCAATTTCTTTACTCGGTGGTTTACCGGGATTACGGCCATTAACCACGAGTGGCGTCTGGCCGAAGGTGTGAGTGGCGCCTCCAGAAGTTACTTCTGCCCAAATTTTATAGGTCCCCGCTTCGCGGAAAAGATGCGAGACGCTAAAGATCCCCGCCACACCCACGCTAGGCTCCGGATGAATGTGGAAAAACTGACTTAAATCATCTTTTACTCCAATAACATGCATTAACTTCTCATGATTTATCTGTAGACCACTCACTGGCACAGGTGTATTAGCCGGACGATTAAGCGCCTTAAAGTTAAGCCGAGTAAATTGCCCAGCCTGAACATTAGCTGGCGGCAAAAGTTCAACCACAAGACCGCTCGTAACCTCACTTGCCTCATGGAGCTCGCCATGACCAGCGTGATCGCCGCTAGCCGCACCTTCTTCATGATTCATCATCTCCTCGTGATGCTCCATCATTCCTTCCATTTCACCGTGACCGTGCGGCGCCTCTGCTTGCGCGAGAAAACGAGAAGGCAAAATATAAATAAACACCGACGCGAGTAAACCGGTGAGCGCGATCATAAATGGCATTCGCCACGCAGGCACATTACCTTGATTCATCTTTTTATCCCGATAATGATACCAAAAGAGTGGCACGACCCAAAGTAAAACCAAAGCCCAATTACCCCAATTGACCGGCAAACCGAAAAGACCGGGGCCAGTCGCATCTTCTAAACCATGAGCGTGCGCAGCCCCAGTACCAATTTCTTCCGCCACCAGACCAGTAAAGAAGTGTTCTTGAGTAATAGTCTCAAACAAGGTGTGTTGACCAGAAGCAACCCACCAATCGTGAGTAAACAAGCCGAGGATTAAAATGAAACCGGCCACAAAAACCATCATCCAACCGGTCGCTCGCTCCAGCTTATCTTTGCGCGACACCAGCCAGTTGAGGGCATTGACGCCGAGAATAGCGAGAAAAGCCAAAAGTAAAAGCGGGATAATGCGCCCAATGGCATGAACAAGGAAAAGCGACCAGCCGTAAAATACATTTTGAGACGAGGCAATTTCAACCAAAATAAGCGGCGTGGCCGGATGAGGACAACCTACGCCGATATTACCGAGAAAAAGACCAAGGAGAAGCGCCTTCAGATAATCACCCTGCTTCTGGATAAAAGCCGGCGCCGCACCGGTGTAAGAAGGCATCCGGAACTTCACCAAACCAATTTCTCCAAGCGCAAAAAGGTAAGCAAAAATACCAGCGACAAAATAAATCCAATTCTTCACCACCTCAATGGGGGCCGCCACCGAGCCAATGGCCACCTTACCAACCAAGGCGGCAACAATTCCATATAAACTAAGAGTAATCGCTACTCCAAGACCGAAGGCAATAGCCATGCCGAAACCCTTGCCCGCCCCCTTCTTCATTACCATCGGCACAATCACGAAAGCGAGCGGCAAAGTGCACGGGAGCACAATCATGGTAAGACCCATGGCATAGCTAAAGAGATACCAACCCATACTCCCTGAAGTGAGGTCAGTGGTCCCTCCAGGATTAATTACAAAAGCCCAAAGCAAGCCAAAAACAATCAACACTAAAAGACCAATTATCGAATAAGCGAGAAGCTGTTTGAATCTATTAGAATCCATATTGTTTACGATTATAGATTAAGAAAACGGCCAGCGAGGCGCCGAGGAGGCCGATGTCGCGGAAAGTGTCTCCACTCACTCCAACGAGCCAGAGAATGAGCGCCATCTCAACCGCAGAAAGGAGAGCGACCCACTTCACCAGTCTGGCCGGCAAAAACCAAAGGAGAAAAATTGCGGCAAAAACTAGTTCCCCCAAACCCTGAATTCTTAGAAAAACCAAATCGCCACTCGCCGCAAAACCAGGAATCGCCGGGATCGACATGATGGCCTTAGACATAAACTCCGGCAAACGCTGAATTGCCCAGGTCCAACCACTAGGATTCTGGAAAATATCCCAGCCCGAATAAATATACATCGCGCCAAAGCTGAGCCGGAGCGCCAGTTCAGGTTTAATTTTATTAAAAAAATTCATAATTTAGGCTGAAAGTTCTTTCAACTTCGCCAAAAACTTCTCTTTGTCGACACCACCAGTAGAAAATAATTCGCCGTTGAGCAAAATACCGGGCGAGGCAAAGATGAGATGCTTCATAGCAAGCGCCTGACCTTCGGGCGTAGTGATACTTACATCCTCAAACTTTACATTAGGCCAATCGGTTTCAATAGAATGCCACCATTCCTGAAAAGCCGCGCAATGTTGGCAGCCCGGAGAAGACAATTCTTGGAGTTTAACTTCCTTCACCTTTTAAATTATACAAAACAAAGTCCGGAATCGGAAATTGAGGTTATCCCCAAAGCGTGCTAAACTCGCCGCATGGAAAATGAAACTAAGAACTCGTTTGCGGTGCCGGTCGCCATTATCATTGCTGGTCTCATTATTGGCGGAGCGGTTTATCTGAAGGGAGGAGTGCCGACGGGCCAAGGCGGGAACGCAGGAGATGCCTTCAGCCCTGATCCACTCAAGAAGCTTAGTGCTGTAACAAACGAAGACTGGGTACGCGGTAATCCTAAGGCACCAATCACAATCATTGAATTCTCTGATCTCGAATGCCCATTCTGCAAGCGCTTCCACGAGACAATGCTCGATATCGCCGCGGCTTACCCCAATGATGTGGCTTGGGTCTATCGACACTTCCCACTTGATCAATTACACAAAAAAGCTAGACCAGAAGCTGAGGCCGCCGAGTGTGCTGGTAAACTGGGAGGAAATGACGCGTTCTGGAAATTTACTGACAAAATCTTCGAAACCACCCCCTCTAATGACGGGCTTGACCTTAGCCTTCTCCCTCAATTTGCTACTGAACTTGGCTTAAACAAAGCTGATTTCGAAAAATGTCTGACGAACGGCGAAACAAAAGAATTAGTTAATAAAGACTATGAGGAAGCGGTGGCGGTTGGCGGTCGCGGTACACCGTACCCAATTATCATTACCAAAAACGGCGAAAAAGTGGCGCTCCAGGGCGCCGTCCCCTTTGAGAACATGAAAGAAGGGATCGACAAGATTCTCTCGGAAACCAAGTAGAACTTAGTAACCAACCAATTTCTTAATTTTATCGTGCTGGCGGATTTTCTCGTGCGCTTTGGCCTCAATTTGGCGAATTCGTTCGCGGGTCACACCGAACTCTTTACCCACCTCTTCAAGCGTCCGCATCACACCGTCTTTGAGTCCGTGACGCATCTCAAGAATTTGCCGTTCTTTGGGCGAAAGGTCGTTTAAAATTTCGTTAATTTGGTCGCGAAGGATTCGGCGAGAAGTATCATTGTCGGGCGAAGAAATTTTATTATCCGGAATAAATTCACCGAGCGTCGACTTTTCTTCGTCGAGACCAGCGGGCTTGTCGAGCGAGGTGGTGTTCTGATCAATCTTCTCAATAATATGAACTTTCTCCACTTCAATTCCCATCTCGGTGGCAATCTCAGCGGGCAAAGGCTCGCGACCAAGATCTTGAAGCAAGCGGCGCACCACCTGCTTATACTTCGCAATTGTTTCCACCATGTGGACGGGAATCCGAATGATGCGGGACTGGTCTGCGATCGCGCGCGTTACCGCCTGACGAATCCACCAGGTCGCATAGGTTGAGAATTTATAGCCGCGCGTCCAATCAAATTTCTCCACCGCTTTAAACAAGCCCAAATTCCCCTCTTGAATCAAGTCAAGCAAGGTCAAATTATTACTCCGGCCCACATAGCGCTTGGCAATAGAAACCACGAGTCGGAGGTTAGCGTTTGCGAGCGCCTTCTGCGCCTCACCATCACCACGCAAAATTCTCTGAGCGAGTTCTCGTTCTTCAGCCGCCGCGATAAGCTTGTGCTTCCCAATTTCTTTCAAATACATTTGGACCGAGTCTAGCGATGTGCCAGTGAGCGTTTTCCCCAACTTCGTTTTATCCAAAAATTCCGGGTCGTCAACATCAGCCAAAATGTCACTATCTTCAAGCACGTCTACTCCAGCCGCTTCAAAGCGGTCATAAATTTCGCCCAAGAAATTTAAGTCATCTTCAATCTGAGGAAATTCCGCGAGAATCTCTGAGTAAGTAACGAAGCCGCGCTGGCGCCCTTTTACAAACAATCGCTCAAATTTCTGCTCCCGGTCAGCTCCTCGCTTGCCGAGAGACACAACTTTCTTCTCTTTTTTTACTGGTCCAACTACCGCCTTTTTCGCCACAGACTTCTTTGCCGGCGCCTTCTTAGCCACCGGCTTCTTGCTTACTTTCTTGAGAGGTTTCTTGAGGGGCTTCTTAGCTTTTTGTTTAGCCATATTTTAATTAAGTTTACTAAGTCTCGCGGAGATATCCTGGCATTTCTGAAGCAATTTTTCAAGCTGGGCACTGTTCGGCGTCCCCTCCGCAAGCTTAAGTTCTGCTAAAGTTTGCGCGAGTGATTCGCGCCAGAATTCTCGCTCGAACTCTTGCGCGAGCTCAGCAAGCGCTGGTTCAAGCTTCACCTTTCCATAACTAATCTCAGTCTGGAGAAGTAACTCCTCACGGCGCGGCGCGAGCTTCTTCTCCCATTCGGGAAAACTCGTTTCACCAAGCGCGGCCGGAACTGGAAGTTTGCTCAAAGCCAAGACTCCTATCAACCGTTCGGCAATTTTTTCGAGACGGGAAGAAACTGCCGGAGAAATAGCGGGATTTGGTTTTTGAATTTGTCGTTCAGGGGAAATAGTTTTTGTGGCAGCAAGGTCAGCGGTAATTGTTTCTTCTCGCAAATTAGTTCGCTCGGCAATTTTTTTAATAAAATGAGCTTGGTCGAGACGATTCACCAACTTCGCTAAATACGGATAAACTTCGGTCTGAACCAGCTTGGCAAAAGCGCGTGGCTCAGCGTTTCTTCCGAGCACCTCGAGCAGAAAATCAATCACGTGCTTCGTGTTCTTCGTCGCCGCGAGCCACTTACTTGGATCTTCTTTCACCAGATCCGCTGGATCAACTCCTTCCGGCAATTCCGCCACCCGCACTTCAAAGCCGAGTTCAAGCGCCATCTCAATACCACGCTTAGCCGCCCGAAATCCGGCCAAGTCACCGTCAAAAGCCATTACCAAATTAGTCGTGAGACGCTTCAAGAGTTGCAAATGAAATTCAGTGAGAGCCGTACCGGAAACCGCCACCGTGTACGGCAACCCGGCCTGATGAGAAAGAACAAGATCAAGTTGCCCTTCTACCAAAATAACCTGATCGGCCCGACGCATTTCCACCTTCGCCTTGTCGTAACCATAAAGAATTTTCGATTTGCTATAAAGCGGCGTTTCTGGACTATTCACGTACTTGCCCATATTTTCCGGCGGATTGGGACCAAAAACGCGACCAGAAAAACCAACCACTCGACCAGAAATATCCGAGAGTGGGAACATGATGCGCTCGCGGAAACGGTCATAAGGACTCACCTCGCGGGCATTCCCCTTCTCGGGCTTGATGGCGAGACCTGCTTGGAGCATTAAGCTATCAGAGAATCCGTTCTGGCGGAGATGTTGATACAAATTACGCCAGCCGGCGGGCGCAAAGCCAATTCGCCACGCGGTAATTGATTCTTTACTCACTCCCCGACTGAGCAAATAGGCAATCGCCTCCTGATTTTCTTCAAGCGACTGAACATAAAAGCGCGTCGCCCGCTCCAACACCTCATAGAGTCGTTCTTTCTCCGAGAGGGCTTGGCGATCAACAGGCGCGAGGTCGACGCCGGCGCGCAAAGCCAATTGCTTCAGCGCGCCTACAAAATCGAGCCCTTCAATTTCTTCTACGAAGCTGAAGATGTCTCCGCCGCGCGCGCAACCAAAACAATGATAATTTTGCCGCGCGGGCGAGACAAAGAACGACGGCGTTTTCTCATTATGAAAGGGGCAGCGCGCTTTCCAATTCGCGCCCGCTTTCTCGAGCTTCAGATAACTGCCAATAACATCCGTGATCGAGAGCCGGGATTTAATTTGCTCCACCGGCGCGGACATAAGTTAGGAGACGGGGCCAGAATCAGTCTCTGGATTATAGTCTGGGACGAGGCCGGTACCAGCTGGAATGAGGCGACCGATAATCACGTTCTCTTTAAGACCGCGGAGTTTGTCGAGACCGCCCTTAATCGCGGTACGAATGAGCACCTTAGTGGCCTGTTGGAAGGAAACTGCCGCGAGGAAGCTGGAAGTATTGAGCGAGACTTCGGAAATACCAAGCAGTAAAATATCACCCACCGCTTCCTCACCACTCTTTTTCTTCACCTCCGTATTGGCCTCAATGAGTTCCACGTTTTCAATAACTTCTCCAGCTTCAAATGGAGTATTACCACCATTCTTCACGAGGCGTCGTGAGAACATTTGGCGGATAATGAGTTCCAAATGCTTGCGTGAAATCGAGGCGCTCTGGAGTTCGTAAATATTATTGATCGCACTAATGATATATTCTTCCACCGCTTGCTTGCCGGCATACTTGAAGAGTTCTTGAAGATTCACTGGACCATCAGAGAGCACTTGACCACGCTTCACTTCATCACCTTTCTTCACAAGCACGGTGCGGAAGTTCGACAAGCTATATTCCTCTTCAGCCCCGGTCTTACTACCAGCCTTAGCGTCGGCCAGAATTTTCACCAAAATTTCTTTATCACCCGCCACAATGTCGGTCACCGTCCCATCAAATTCAGAAACAAGGGCTGGATTCTTGGGTGCGCGACGCTCGAAAACTTCTTCTACGCGAGGCAAACCACCGACGATATCGCCACCAATATCCACACCACCCGAGTGCTTTGTTCTCATCGTCAGCTGAGTTCCCGGCTCACCAATAGCTTGGGCGGCCACAATACCCACCGCTTCTCCGTGCTTCACCAGAGCGCCGCGACCAGGATCAGTCCCGTAACACATCGTGCAAACACCATAAGGCGCTTGGCAACAGAGCACACTACGGATCAGCACTTCGGTCACACCTTCATTTTCGATCTGTCGTGCTTCATCACGAGTCAGCAAGTGGCCTTTCTTAAAGAGAGTTTTGCCGGCTGCACTCTTCACATCCTTGGCGAGTACGCGACCCTTAATGATGTTCGCGAGACTAGGATCAAAGGTTGAGGTGTGTGCCTTGGTGATCAAACGACCTTCTGCATCACCGCAATCGTCCATGGTAATGACCACTTCTTGCGCCACGTTCACAAGGCGTTGAGTAAGATAACCAGCCTTCGCCGTATTGAGCGCCGTGTCGGTGAGTGTTTTACGCGAACCGTGAGTGGTAATGAAGTATTCAATCGGCGAAAGACCTTCCTTATACGACGGAATGATCGGGAAATCGAGCGAGCGACCCGACACGCTAACCACTAGACCTTTCATGCCTGACATCTGAGAAATCTGCGCAATGGAACCGCGAGCGCCTGAGGCCAAAAGATAGTTGAGCGAACTCTCACCGGTAAGGGTTGAAGGCAATAGCTTCTCGATCTTCGTCTTGGCACCAGCCCAAATTTCAATCGTTAGACGATACTTCTCATCCTTCGAGAGCAAACCTTCTTGGAAGTGTCCGTCTACCACCGCCGCTTCAGCGCGCGCGGCTTCAATAACTTCAGCCTTACCAGTCGGTACCATCACTTCATCGTGACCCCAGGTTACACCCGAGCGAGTCGCATAGTAGAAACCAAAGTCCTTAACTTTATCGAGCACCTTGTAAATATTTTCCGTACCGTGAAGCGTAATGAGGTCATCCACAATTCGATTAAGCTCGCGACCATTCACTTCTTGATTGATGTAAGGGAAATCTTCTGGCAATTTAGCATTGAAGAGCAAGCGGCCCACCGAAGTTTCAAACATCCCTTCAGGAATATTTTTATACTTCTCACCTTCCCCACGCATCACTTTAATTTTGGCGCGAAGATCAATAATGCCGAAATCACAAGCGGTTACCGCGTCATTGAGACTGCTAAAACTTTTTCCTTCACCAGTTGCGCCCTCAAGAATCTTAGTTACCCAGTAAACACCGAGCACAATATCGAGCTTGGGATTCACAATTGGATTACCATTACCTGGCTTCAAGATATTGCGGTCAGCAGAGAGAAGTTCTGCGGCCTCTTTTTGCGCGGCGCCACTAAGCGGCAAGTGTACCGCCATTTGGTCACCGTCGAAGTCAGCATTGAAAGCCGAACAAACAAGCGGGTGAACCTGAATCGCATTACCTTCAATCAAAATCGGGCGGAAGGCTTGAATACCGAGTCGGTGCAAAGTCGGCGCCCGGTTAAGAAGCACATGCTTATCTTTAATCACATTCTCAAGAATTTCCCACACCTCCGGCACCTGATCATCAATGAGGCGACCGGCTCCACGGATATTGAAGGCCAGTTCATCCCTCAAAATTTTTGAGATCACAAAGGGTCGGAAGAGCTCGAGTGCCATATGCTTGGGCAGACCACATTCATTGAGCGCGAGATCCGGACCCACCACGATTACCGAGCGGCCCGAGTAGTCCACGCGCTTACCAAGAAGGTTCTGACGGAAACGACCTTGCTTACCTTTCAAGTTATCAGACAAGGACTTAAGCGGTCGGCGTTGCGCTTGACCCACTACGCCCGAGCTCGTGGAACGGCGGATTGAATTATCGATAAGGGCATCCACGGCTTCTTGGAGAATACGCTTCTCATTGCGCAAAATAACTTCCGGCGCATTGAGTTCTTTGAGTTTCTTGAGACGATTATTACGGTTAATTACCCGGCGATACAAGTCATTAGCGTCTGAAGTGGCGTGGCGACCACCTTCAAGCGAGACCATTGGGCGGAGATCAGGCGGAATCACGGGAATCGCGTCGAGGAACATCCATTCAGGCCGAATCCCCGACTTAATCATGGCGCGAAGTACATTGGCGCGCTTCTGAATTTTAACGCGTTCCACCGGTCGCGCGGTCTCCAAATCAGTTTCCACCTGCTTCAAGAGTTGAGCAAGATCAAGATTTTTGAAAATATTATAAATCGCCTCCGCTCCAATCTCCGCCTCGAAGACTGAACCATATTTCATCGACAAGCGATGATAATTTAATTCATCAAGTACTTGCCAAGCCGAAAGTGACGAGAGAGCTTTCTTCGAAGCGAGGGCCAACTCTTTCAACTTCTCCTTACTCCGCTCATCTTGAAGCGACTTCACTCGCGACTTGTATTCATTATCAATCTCCTTAAGCATCTTCGCCTTCTCGACTTCATTTACCTTAGTGATGATGTAACCGGCGAAGTAAATTACTTTCTCGAGATCAGGAATCGAGAGATTAAGCATGAGACCAATCCGGCTCGGCACGCCGCGGAGGAACCAGATATGCGCCACCGGGCTAGCAAGATCAATATGACCCATGCGCTCACGACGAACAATCGAGCGCGTCACCTCCACACCACAACGCTCACAGATAATATCCTTGTAGCGGATCCGACGATATTTCCCACAGTAACACTCATAATCCTTCTCGGGGCCGAAAATTCGCTCGTCGAAGAGACCGCCGCGCTCCGAGCGCCCGGTGCGATAATTAATTGTTTCCGCCTTCGTTACCTCGCCATAAGACCATTCTCGAATCCGCTCTGGGCTTGCAAGCTTGAGCGTAATAGCATTGAAGTCGACTTGCTCGGAAAATTGTTTTTCTTGATTCATGATGATTAATTAATTTTCTTGAGTTCGACATCGAGAGCGAGACCGCGAAGTTCGTTCAACATCACTTTAAATGACGCCGGCAAATTGGGCGGTTTAATCGGCTCACCTTTAATAATTGAATCGAAGGCTTGCGACCGGCCGGTAATATCATCAGACTTAATAGTCAACATTTCGCGCAAGGTGTAAGCCGCGCCATAACCCTCCAGCGCCCACACTTCCATTTCTCCAAAGCGCTGGCCACCACGTTGAGCCTTACCACCGAGTGGCTGCTGGGTAATGAGTGAGTACGGACCAATCGAGCGCATGTGGATCTTGTCTTCCACCATGTGGTCGAGCTTGATCATATACATGTAACCAATGGCGATCGGCTGACCGAAGATCTCACCCGTTTTACCATCATAAAGATCGACTTTACCGGACTCAGGAAAACCAGATTTCACCAACTCTTCACCAATCTCTTGATTGGTTACACCCACGAAAGGAGGCGTAATGGCTTGGTAACCAAGAGTGTGAGCCGCGAGACCAAGGTGCATTTCAAAAATCTGACCCAAGTTCATACGACTTGGCACACCAAGTGGGGTGAGAATAATATCGATCGGTGTTCCATCGGCCGCATACGGCATATCTTCTTCAGGAAGAATCCGCGCAATAACACCTTTGTTTCCGTGGCGACCACAGAGTTTGTCGCCCACCGAGATATTGCGGAGCTCCGCCACTTCCACGTGAATACGCTTATTAATCCCACTTTCGAGCTTGTCTCCGCGCTCACGAGAAAAGACTTTCACCCGCACCACCTTCCCTTTCTTACCGTTCGGGACGCGCTTCGAGCTGTCTTTCACGTCGCGAGATTTCTCACCGAAGATCGAGCGCAAGAGTCGCTCTTCTGGTGTAAGCTCGGTCTCACCCTTCGGCGTAATCTTACCGACTAGAATGTCATTTGGGTTTACTTCAGCACCAATCCGCACCACGCCTTCTTCATCCAAATTCTTGAGCTTGGCCTCACCGACATTTGGAATATCAGGCGTTGTGACCTCCGGCCCTAGCTTGGTGTCACGAACATTGGCCTTAAATTCTTCAATATGAACACTAGAGAAAATGTGGTTCCGAACAAGACGCTCAGAAATAATAATCGCGTCTTCGTAGTTGGCCCCACCCCAAGGCATGAAGGCCACCAAAGCGTTTTGCCCCAGCGCCAATTCCCCCTCCACACTCGACGTAGTATCCGCGAGCAATTGCCCTTTCTTGACCTTATCATTCAAACTCACAATCGGCCGCTGATGAAGAATCGTGTTGTCATTGGTCTTCATGAAGTTCACCATTTCATAGGTTTCTTCTTCATTATCTCGATCGTTTTTGATCTTAATCACCTGACCGTCAACATAAGACACGGTTCCGGCGCTCTTGGCCAAAATTACGCGACCCGAGTCGTGAACCACTTGAGACTCAACACCGGTCGCTACAAGTGGCGCTTCCGGCTTAATGCATGGAATCGCCTGCTTCTGCATGTTTGAACCCATCAAAGCGCGGTTGGCATCATCGTGCTCAAGGAAAGGAATGAGTGAAGTCGCAATGGAATAGGCCTGATATGGCGCAACGTCGATAAAGTCCACCTTCTCGCGCGCCACCACCGTAGGCTTACCCGCCGAGCGCACTTCCACCTCAGCATCAACCAAGCGATTATTCTCATCGTAGCGCACACTACCGTGAGCAATATTATATTTCTCTTCATCAAGAGCATTTAAGTAAACGAGTTCATTGGTGATCGTTCCCTTTTCCACTTTTCGATACGGCGTTTCCATCAAGCCAAATTGATTCACGCGAACATAATTGGCCGATTGCAAAATGAGACCGATGTTTGGACCTTCTGGGGTATGAATGGGGCAAATGCGACCATAGTGCGAGGGGTGCACGTCGCGGACCTCAAGACCAGAACGTTTACGAGTAAGACCACCTGGTCCGAGCGCCGAGAGACGGCGCAAGTGTTCCACCTCCGCCAGAATATTTTTCTGACTCATAAATTGCGACAGCTGGTTGGTGGTAAAGAACTCTTTCAATCGCGCTTGGAGTGGTCGAGGTGAAATGAGTTGAATTGGCAAAGTCGTATTAGTGTCTACCGTCGACATCCGATCTTGAATATTACGCTTCATCTGCACGAGACCGAGGCGCAAACGCTGCTGAAGCATTTCTCCCACCGAGCGTACGCGGCGCAAACCGAGGTGATCAATATCGTCAGCCACGGCATCCTTGGTGTTATTGAGCACCGCAATTTGGGAGACAATAGAGACCAAGTCATTGAGCGCAAGCGTCCGACCCTCTTCACCAGAACCTTCTACCGTAGAGCGACGATCAAGTCGCAAGCGGCCAACGGTCGAGAGGTCGTAGCGCGCGCGGGAGAAAAGATTGACCACATACTCGCGAGCTAGAGCGGCGTTGGCAAGGTCCGAGTCACGCAAACGCTTATAAATTTCTAAATAAGAATCGTCCACCGACTTGGCGTGATCCTTGGCAAAACTGTTTTTCATATACGCGAGAGCAGCCGGATTCTCTTCAAAAAGCTTCAACAACTCTTCATCAGAGAGCGGCGTTCCGGCGAGGTCAGCAAACACCCGCAAGAGAGAAGAGATCGGGAACTTGCGCTTGCGATCAATGCGCACATTAATCACTTCGTCAGAATCCATCTCGAGTTCCACCCAAGCACCAATCGCCGGAATAATCTTGGCACCAAAGTAGCGCTTGCTCCGCACTTCCGTCTCGGCAAAGAAGACGCCAAAGCTCCGCGCGAGTTGCGGCACCACCACGCGCTCATTACCATTGACCACGAAGGTACCGTGCGCCGTCATAAGCGGAAAATCAGCGAGGAAAATTTCTTGCTCCTTACTTTCCTTGAGAACCTTGTTCGTTAAACGAACCACCACTTTCAGCGGAGCGTCGTAAGAGAGTTGGTTCGACGCCGCATGATACTCATTGAACTTCGGTTCCTCAATCTGGAACTTCAAGAATTCAAGATCAAACTTTTTTTCCGAATAGTCCTTGATCGGACTAAATTCTTTAAACACTTCTGCCAAACCATCCTTCACCAGCCAGGCATAGGACTCCTTCTGCGTCGCGATGATATCGGGCATCTCAACCAATGGCTCACGATACTTCGAAAAATACTTCTTGGGAGGATTAACCATAGTGTTGAAAAAGAAAAAATTAACCGCCCCCGGCTAAGGGGTCTGGTTATTAATTTTTAAACTTAATAATAATGAAACAAGGTCGTAGCGCTCTCCCCGTTGACGCCGTCAACCATAACTCAATCACGTAGTCAAGTAAGGGTGATTATACCCAGCCGCAAATTCTTGTCAAACTTTAGTTATCCCCAAGCGGCCGATTTGCCCGACCAGCGCGCCACTCATCAATTTTGCCATGATGGCCGGAAAGGAGCACTTTGGGTACGCGGTAATTTTTACCCTTATGTTTCAACACTTCTGGGCGGGTATAAACTTCGCTTGAAGCGATGCGATTTTCTTCTACTGATTCAAACTTGCCGAGAACACCGGGGATTTGGCGCGCCACCGCTTCAAGAATTACCAACGCCGGCAACTCCCCACCCGAGAGCACATAGGGACCAATCGAAATTTCTTCGGCCTTCAAAACTTTTTTCACCCGCGCATCAATCCCCTCATAGCGTCCGGCGATCAACACAATGTCTTGTTTACTCTTCGCTAATTTCTGCGCCAATTTATTATCAAACTGCTTCCCTGCTGGAGAGAGAACGTAAATCTTCGGCTTCCCGTTAATCTTCTCTATTGTTTTTAAAATCGGCTCGGCCTCAAGCACCATCCCCGGACCACCACCGTAAGGCTTGCCGTCCACGGTGCGCCGCCCGCTTGGTTCCGGCTTCACTAAGTCTCGAGGATTCCAAAATTTAACCGTAATTAACCCGCGCTCCAGAGCGCGGGCAATTACTGATTCTCCGAGATAGCCCGTAAAAGCTTCTGGGAAAATCGAAACTAAATGGAAATGCTTAGCCTTTGAGGTCACGCATTACATCCTCTACCGAGGCATCCGCGGCGACCTGATTCATCCGAGTGCTACCGGCGGGTTCATTAATCTTAAGGTTAACCCGGGCATTGTTCTTCATCCCCACCACTCGAAGTAAGGTTCTGATTGCCTTGGCGGTGTTGCCTTGGCGACCAATGATCTTGCCCATATCGGCAGGATTCACATCGAGCGTGAGCAGAACTCCCATCTCATCTACTTTCCGATCAACTTTAATGTCGTTCGGATTATCGACAAGCGATCGCACTACGACCTCTAGAAATTCTTGATCTAAATTCTTTTCTGCCATTATCGTGTTTATCTTCCTGATCTAGCTGGTAATTCGACCAGACAAAATAATTGTAACGAAAAAATATTCTTCAAGCAACCGCAGGTTCAGCAACTTTTTCTTCTGCGGCGGGAGTAGGTTCGGCAGCTGGAGCTTCAGCAGGAGCTGACTCAGCAGCCTTAGGAGCCTCGGCCGTCGGCTTACGCTTCGGCAACACATTCACCTTCTTGCCTTCAACAATCTTTTTATCCACAAGTAAGTTGCGGACTGTGCCGGTGGGTTGCGCTCCAACCGAAATCCAATACTTAATCCGGTCAGCATTCAATTGCACCGGGGCCTTGCGCGCATCGTAGTGACCAACAACTTCTAAGAATTTACCACTTTTGGTGCTGTTCTCAGAATCAGTAATAACAACCCGAAAGCTCGGATCATGTTTGCGCCCCACCCGTTGTAATCTAATCTTTAACATTTGTGCTCGAAATACTAGCAAAGGAGGTCAAAAAGTCAAATGATAAGGGCGGGTCACAAGTGACCCGCCCAACGCCAGGAAAAAACTTATTACACCCGAGCCCAACACCGCGGATGCCATCTGTTGGTTATTGCATCGGGAACAAAACCCAGAGTCACTGCACTGCTCGAACAAAAGAGCCCCAAGTCCTTGGCAGACTGGTCTTCCCGGGAACCTAGGATTCTAAGCACTGGATTGTTCTCTTTCAGGAAAAAATCACACCTGAGATTGGCGCAAAGGGTTATTGCCTCAATCACCGTTAGAGAACTCTCTCTTCGCTTGTTCATGTTTCTTCTGATCTTAAGGGATGCCTCAGAGGCACACTCCTTTCCCAGTTTAACCCCCACAAGCCAGTAAGGATGCTCCGGGGTCGCCACCAAATCGACGAGATGTTCTAGGTTAACGAGAGACCTTCCCGTACGCCCGTCTTTCACCAGAACTAAAGTCTTGAGTTGCTGATCCAGAGACCTTATTCTGGCCGGAACCACGGGTAAGAAGCAAACGCCTTCACTCGGCCGAAAATCAAACCGAGAAAAACACGTTAGCACTTCACCTTTTTTGCTTTCGAGGATTTCCAGCGCCGACGGGAGAGTAGTAAAGCGCCGCCGAAACCAGCGAACCTGTTCATCAAACAAATTTTCCAGTTCAGAATCTTGCTGACTTGGACCCCTCCTCTCTATTTCGATTGTTGAGATCAATCGCGAGCTTTCAAAGTGGACACCACCAACAGCTCGGCGTCGACGACTCCAGTAATGGTTTTGGCTCATCACACGGAACCTCAAAGAACTCCGTTTCTTTACCTGCCGCGCGAACTCCGCGGCTGAGGTTGCGAGAACGATTCCCGCTCCGCTCTTAAAATTACCTGTCGGGAAGTATTGTGTCAATGGCAAACTCCCGTTATACTCCCCTCGTGGAAAATAATATTCTCGAAGGGACCATTAAGCTCTCGATGAAGGGCTTCGGTTATGTGGATCTGCCTGGTCAAGAAAAGATCAAAAAGCGCGAGGAGCGCCAGGCCGTCGAGATTGCACCGACGAATCTCAATATGGCTCTCAACGGCGACGTGGTGAAAGTGCTGATTCATCCCAAAAAGGGTGACTTACGGCTCTCGGGCGAAGTGACGGAAATAATTACCCCGGGCAAGCGCGAGTTCGTGGGCGTGCTGGAGGCCGAGAATGGCTTCTTCTATCTCGTCCCGGATGATAAGAAAATGTACACGGATATTCTAGTGGACCAAAAGCAGACTCATGGCGCTAAAGCTGGCGATAAAGTGTTGGTAAAAATTACTAAGTGGGAAGACTCTAAGAAAGATCCGATTGGTGAAGTGCTGGAAGTAATTGGCGAGGCGGGCGCGCATGATACCGAGATGCGGGCAATTGTGCTCGGACGCGGCTTTAAGCTCGGCTTCGAAGCGGCGGTAGAGAAAGACGCGGAGCGAATTAAAGCTGGTGCCGCGGAAGATTTAAAAAAAGAAATTGCAAAGCGCCGGGATTTCCGTGAGACGCTTACGTTTACCATTGACCCAATTGATGCGAAAGACTTCGATGATGCGATTTCGCTGAAGAAACTTGGTGATAATAAATGGGAAGTGGGCGTTCACATTGCTGACGTGTCCCACTATCTCCAACCCGGCACCGAGCTCGATAAAGAAGCACGAAAGCGGGCGACCTCAATTTATCTCGTCGATCGCACCATTCCGATGTTGCCGGAAATTCTCTCAAATGACTTGTGTAGCTTGAACCCAAATGAAGACAAGCTCACCTTCTCGGCGGTGTTTACGATGAATGAAAATGGCGAGATTTCTGATCGCTGGTTCGGCCGCACCGTTATTCATTCCGATAAACGGTTTACCTACGAAGAAGTCTGGGATGTTTTGCAAAAAAAGACTGACGGGCCGTATTTTGCAGAATTAACGACGCTCAACAAACTCGCCTACAAATTGCGGGAGAAAAAGTTTGAGGCCGGAGCCATTGCCTTCGAAACTGATGAAATTAAATTTAAGCTCGACGCGGCTGGCAAACCAATTGAGGTGTATAAAAAGACGCGCAATGACGCTCATCTCCTCGTCGAGGACTTCATGCTTCTCGCCAATCGCGGTGTGGCTGAGTATGTGTCGGGCCTGGTGAAAGATGCGGAGAATAAATTCGTCTATCGCATCCATGATCTCCCCGACCCAGATAAGCTCGGTCAACTCGCGGCCTTCTTGCGGCCAATGGGTTACGAACTCCCCTTGCGCGGTGACGGCATTCGCTCAAGCGATCTCAACAAATTCCTCAAGTCAGTGGAAGGCAAACCGGAGCAAAACATGATCCAAACTTCAGTGATGCGCTCGATGTCGAAAGCGATTTACGCTATGAAAAATATTGGCCACTATGGTCTCGCCTTCGCGCATTACACCCACTTTACCTCGCCGATCCGCCGCTACCCCGACGTGATGGTTCATCGCTTGCTCCAAATTTACTTAGACGGCCAAGAACCGGATCAGAAAATAATTAAAGATTATTATGAGCTGTGCTTCTATACCTCGCAGAAAGAACTCGAAGCCCAAGATGCCGAGCGCGACTCGATTAAATATAAACAAGTGGAATACTTGGCGCCGAAGATTGGCGAGACCTTCGATGCCCTCATTTCTGGTGTCTCCAAGTGGGGCGTGTATGTGGAAGAAAAGGAAAGTAAGGCTGAAGGCATGGTGCGCCTCTTCGAGATGAAGGATGACTTCTATGTCTTCGATGAGAAAAATTATTGCCTCCTCGGCCAAAATTCCGGCAAACGCTTCCGCCTCGGCGATTCAATTAAAGTAAAACTTCTGAAAGCTGAACCAAAAACTCGCTCCCTAGATTTCGCCTTCGCTTAACCTTTTATCGCCCCTTCCTTTTTCAAAATCGCGAGCTTTTTGCTATTGCCGCCGCGATTGTAGCCACCCATCTTGCCATCCGAGCGGATGACGCGATGACACGGAATCGTGGGGTCAAAATTGGTTTTAAGAATACTCCCCACGGCTCTCGCCGCCCGCGGCGATCCAACCTTCGCCGCCACTTCCGCATACGTCATCACCTTCCCCTTCTTAATCTTCCGCACCACCGCAAACACCTTTTCTTTAAAGCTTTTTGTTTTCAAATTAGTAAAAAACAAATTTAATAACCCTATCTACTGGGTCTTGATGTCTCTGTTTTTTTCTCTGGATCGTACTTATCAATATCGTCCACAGTTACACCTCGTTCCTTTAAGATTTTATCTCGTAGATAGATACCGAGAACCACTATAATATCTCCAATTTCCATTCCCTCTTTGAATAAATATTCCTTAATTGGGTTTATCCTTGTGTCATCCTTTATTTCATCGATAACTTGCTTGGCGGTCTCTTGAATATCATACGATGTGGCAGGCTTTTCCTTTTCAATTTTTTGTTTAAGTTCTTCATAGTTTTTATCAACAAAGCTTTGCCCACCACTTTCAATCAAAATACGATTACCCCGGTCAGTTAAGGTAACTGGGCTTTTTCTTTTTGTTAGAGGCTCTTTGTAATCCAAAGCCGTTTCACATTTTATAACTTTATCCCTGACCTCCCGACAATCAAGGCGTATTTCTTTAACATCTTGTTCCAAACGGTCAACCTTAGATTTGTAGACAAAAAAGGAAATTATCCCGGTAACAATTGAAACCCCGAGTGGAATAAAGACATTGGAGTACTGGGCAAGATAATTTGTAGATTCTGGCGGCATGTTTCAATTATATAACACTAGTTTATCAAAGGATATAACCCTATCACGAATCAATAGGAGTTGCATCATTTCCAATCACTTCGCATACCCTACGGCATCATCGAGTTTGATGGAGAGAAGACGCGAGGCGCCGTCGGAGCCCATGGTTACGCCATAGAGTACGGAAGCACGAGACATCGTTTCGCGATTGTGGGTAATGAGAATGAGTTGCGAGTGCTGGGCCAGCTGCTCAATGAGGTCGCCATACTTGCGCGAGTTGGCCTCGTCGAGAGCGGCATCGGTTTCGTCGAGGATCATGAAGGGCGGCGGGTTGACCTGCGAGAGAGCAAAGAGAAGCGAAATCGCCGTGAGCGAGCGCTCGCCACCGGAGAGCATTTCGAGCCCGCGGATTTTCTTGCGCGGGAGATTTAAATTAATATCAATCCCTTCCTCGGTTGGCTTCACTTCTTCTGGCATTTCCGTCGCGAGTTTGAGATCATCGTCACGCTTAGCTTTGGGTGGCTTAGTAAGAATAAGTTCCGCCGTGCCGCCGCCAAACATGAGGGCGAAGAACTTTTGGAATTCATGATTCGCCTTGTGGAGCCCTTCGCGGAATTCGCGATCAATGCGAATTTTGAGCTCTTCAATAATCTGCTTCAAGCTCGCCCCGCTCGCTTCGAGATCCGTAATTTCCTTGGCCAAGTGCTCATCGCGCGCCATGGTTTCCTTATATTCCTTCACAGTGTCACCACTCTCCACACCCAGATCTTCGAGTCTTAGCTTTCTCTTTTCTATTTCTCGTCTTTTTGTTTCTTGCTCGGCACGGTTGGTAATATCGCCTGACTTCCCTTCGCCCAACACACCACCGAGAAGGTTCTTCGCCTCCGCGAGCATAGTCGTGAAGTGATTCTTCTCAAGCATCAATTTCTCCTCTTTCATTCTTAAGGTCGAGAGCTCGCTCATCAATTCATTTTTCCGCAAACGCAAAGCAAACACTTCCTTCTCGGCTTCATTTACCGTTTTAGCTCGTTCGAGCAAAGCTGTAATTTCTTGTTCCAATTTACTACGTTCACTCTCAAGTTCAGTTCTCTTGGTTTCGAGCGCTGCAATTTCTTCACGCGAATTATCTTCCTGTTCGACCTGTTCACCACCTGACGGACTCCAAAAGCTTTTCAGAGCCCCGCGAATTCTCTGACCAATTTCTTGCCAAACATCTACGACCCTGCTCGCTTCCGCTTCAGTGAGCCAAGTCTCTAACCGGGCAAATAATTCTTCTACCCGTCCCTTCGTAATCGCCACCGTGGTACTGGGCAAAGCTACAGGCATTCGCTTTGCCTCAATCAACCCCTCAATCCTGCCCAAATCTCGCACAATTACTTCTCTGGCGCGCCTTTTCTCATCAAGCGCGCGTTCATCCACCTTCACCTCCTCGCGACTCAAGCGATTAAGTTTGATTTCTAATTCGTGCAGTTCACCCTTGGGACGTCGAAGCGCTTCTTCAAGCGCGGAGGCGCCTTGATCCAAGTAAGCCCTCTCTGTTGCCAAATAAATTTCATACAGTTCTTTCAGCTCCACCCGTAAATTTTCTGCCTTCTTGATTTTCTCCATCTCGCGCTCGAGATACTTCAAGTGCGGCGCGAGCTCGCGGCGTAGCGAGGCTACTTGTTTGAGATTATCTTCCGTCTTCTCAAGCTTCTTCTCACTCTCGGCAATTTTCCATTGATAGAGACGCAAGCCGAACGCATCTTCGAGCAATTCCCGACGCTCGGCCGCACTGGCCTCAAGCACACGGTCTGCCTCACCTTGGCGGATAATATGATGGCCAGAAGAACCGAGCGAAGCACCGGCCAGTAATTCAAGAATATCTTTGAGCCTCACCGCTGTGCCATTGAGTAAATAGTCGTTTAAACCGTCGCGGTGCACCACGCGCTCAATTTTTACCTCATCGTAAGCGACATTAAATTTCTTATCTTTGTTGTCGAAAGTAATGGCAACTGATGCCCGTGCCGCTCGTGGCGCATTAGCCGAGCCGTTCCAGATCAAATCTTCACCACGCTTACCGCGCAGTGATTTAAGCGACTGCTCGCCAAGCACCCAACGGAAAGCTTCGGCCACATTACTTTTCCCCGAACCATTCGGTCCCACAATCGCTGTTACGGGCGCTTCGAAAACTAAAGCCGTCTTTTTACTAAACGACTTGAAGCCAGTGAGTTCGAGCGAAGTAAGTCTCATTTCCAACCTTTAACCAATAAACCCGCGGCGGCGGCGGCTTGCTCGGCTTCTTGCTTGCTGTGGCCCGCGCCTTCGGCCACTTTTTCTTCGCCAAGGTAGAGCCCGACGGTAAAGGTTTTGTCATGATCGGGACCCGCTTCGCCGAGCACGCGATAAGCCGGAGTAAAACCGCTTACTTCTTGAGCCTTCTCTTGGAAGAAGCTCTTGGCATCGCGGAAGCGTTCGCCGGTCACAATGGTAGATACTTGATCAAAAAAGTTGCGACCAATGAAGGCGGCCGCGGCGTCGTAACCCTGGTCGAGATAAATCGCACCGATAATCGCCTCAATGGCATTAGCAAGAATTACTTGCCGCGCGCGACCGTTGTCCTTCGACTCGCCTTTCGAGAGGAGTAGATGATCATTCACTCCAAGCCCTGCCGCGATTTCGCCCAAGATATTGGCGTTCACCAGAGCCGCTCGATAGGCCGTAAGCGCTCCTTCATTTTCTTTAGGATAAGTTTGGAAAAGGTGGTCGGTAATCACGAGCTCAAGCACGGCATCGCCAAGGAACTCAAGACGCTCATTGTGCGGAACAGAAAAATCTCGGTGCTCATTCAAATACGAACGGTGAACTAGGGCCTCGGCCAAGAGTGCCTGATTTTTGAAATTTACTCCGAGCTTGGCTTCACACTGTTTCAAATCGCGCTTCATAAAAAGTTATTGAGAAAGTGTTTTAATTGCCTTGGTGACAATAGGTAAAATATCATCGTACATTTTTAAATCCGGAATCTCGCGAAGATTAAACCAGCGCGCATCGTCAAGACCCTCACTCTTTTTCTTAGTCAGATCAATGTCGGTAGATCCAACCACCTCAGCCAAAAAGTACTTCACCTGTTTCCGAATTTTCCCCTTCTCGGGGTCAGAAGCAATATACTCGTTTGAGCCAAGCGGTGCAATAACCTTAATCTCGAGCGACATTTCTTCTTTAATCTCCCGACAAGCACCCTCTTCTGCCTTCTCGCTTGCGTCTACGTGACCCTTCGAGAGCGTCCAGTAACCGAAGATATCGTGCACCAGCGCCAATTTAATATCCTTACCAAACTTGGCATACACCACCGCGCCACAAAGGGTCTCAATGGGCATCTCATCATAGGGCACATCTTTCGGTCGACGCTTCTTGGCGGGCACATCGTCCTTACCTGGTTCACCAATTTCGCGGTAAACAGTGCCAAGCACACCATTCACAAACTTGCCGCTATTCTCGCCGCCGAAAGTCTTCGCCACTTCAATGGCTTCATTAATAGCCACCTTGGCCGGCACCTCGCCACGATCGGCAAACAAGAGTTCATAGAGACCAATCCGGAGCACATTGCGGTCCACAGCCGCAATAAGATCAATCGGCCAGTCCGGAGCGGCCTTCTCAATAATTTCGTCGAGCTGGGGCTTGTGATCAATCACCCCGTCTACGAGACGTTCAATAAAAGATGAATCCTCGAGGCCGGGAGCAAATTCTTCAATATTTGCTTGAATAATCTCCGGCAATTTCTGCCGATTACTTGCATCAGTTACGTCCCATTCAAACAAGGACTGCATTGCAATGCTGCGTGATAAATGTCGATTAGCCATCGAGGTGCTGATTCAATTGTAGCAGAAAAAGAAAGGGAACGTTGGGGAAAAACTCTTGCGTTAGCGAGCGGCTGGCTGACTAGCGGCGCTTTTCTTGCGCTTGTCTTCAGCCTTCTTGGCCTTAGCCACCATGTCGAAGACCTGCCGGCCACGATAGAAGCCGCAGGTTAAGCAGGCCCGGTGGCGCAAGTGAGCCGCGCCACAATTAGCGCATTTCGAAAGGCGCGGCCCAGTGAGCGCGTGGTGCGACCGGCGATTGCCGGTGTGCGCCCGAGTATGTCGCATCCGAATTACCATAGGCCAAAGAGTATATCGAACTCGAGCTTATTCGGCAAGCCCCGTCCGAGAGTTATCATGATGGAAGGTCGGCCAGGAGCCAGGACTATTAAAGTTACCGCCAAAATCAAACACCCTCAATTCAGACCCTTGAACACTGCCATCATAAGACTTAATGTGTAGCAAATCAGACTGGCCGTCGCGCTGAAGATCAGCGATGGTCGCAGGCATGGACTTAATTCCTTGACGATTCCATTCTGGATGGAGCCCTATTGGCATCCCCGGCAGAAGACTTAAGTCGCTTCTATAAATATATATATCGTCACCCGTTGGAATCGTCCCATCATTCTCTCCTTCCACTGCATAAACTAACTCCAAATCACCTCCGGGTTCTATATCATCGATGAGCCAGTTCCATGGTTCATGAGAGTGAAGGTGTTCCATAATAACTGGAGGATGAGCTACTCCAGAGGACTCATAGATAAAAGTGAGACCGGTACCAGCATTAAAAGAACAAATGAAAATAATTTCTGTGGTGCCGTTATGATCCAAGTCTGCTGCCGATGGGCTATGAATCCAATTATCGCCAATGCAATACTCATCATAGTTAGTGTGAACATAGGGTCTCTGTGGCCAACCCGCAAGATCGGCACTATCTGGCTCTAACACATTAATAACAGCACGGTGAAAATTGAGGCCGAAGGGTGGATCATAGTTTTCATGGCCAATAAACATTACATTGAGAGAGCCGTTATTATCGAAATCACCAAGAACCGGTGATTGGCGACTTAATTCTGGTGAAGCATATGCTTTGGGCCACCCGGGCAACTCTGAAGCATCCTGATAATGAACCGCGTGGAGTCTGGTGGTGGGAAGCTCTGATGTTTCTGGGGGAGCAAAAAACGCTTCGCCCAAATTAAACACAATTTCTACCTCACCATCACCATCTAGGTCACCGATCGCTGGACTGCCAGCTAAATTATGAGACAAAACACCGTCGGACCCGTCGATTGCAGCTGATTTTATAATAGGATAGTGGGAATTAAACAACTCACCATTAAGTCGGAAAACGAACAGCTTCGCTTCGTCCACCTGATTGGCATTTCTCCCAAACCCTTTAGTAATTAATTCTTTCGTTCCATCATGATCAAGATCATAAGCCAGAACCGCAGGGATTGTCCCTGGTTGACTACCCAAGTCTCGCCCACCATTCGGCCAAAAACTGGCCAGAGTACCATCATAATTTAAAACCAATAACCGATTACTGAAATCGCTTCCACTCGTAATTTGAATAATGGGCAGAAGTTCTAATAATCCATCATTATTAAGATCAGCGATACTCATAGGAGTAACTCTGGTTGACGAAACAATCCCACTACTCCCCCCAGAAACTCCACTTCGTGCTACTAAATCTACCGGGAAATTAGGTAAATCATTACCACTGGAATCAAGACCATAAAGACGACCGTTAATACCTAAGGCAAAGATCTCTGAGTGACCATTACCATCTACATCAGCCACCGTTGGGCCCCAAATACGGACTCCAGGGAATTGTCGAACAAAATCTTCGGAAATTGAAACATTGGTAGGAGTAATGTTAATCGAGGTTGTTTCCACATCAACACCACCACAATTGTCGGTAACTGTGAGAGTCACATCATAATTGCCTAGAGAAGCATAGGTATGAGTGGCGGTAGCACCAGTGCCCGTGGTACCGTCACCAAAATTCCAAGCGTAATTAGTAATATTGCCGTCAGTATCATCTGATTCTGAGGCGTCGAAACGTTGAGGATAATTTACACTACCAGCCGTTGGTCCAAAGAAATCAGTGGTTGGCAAAACATTGTTTGAACAGGGATCAAGCGCAACCACATTAAGATGAATCTGGAAATTAGCGGCTGCTCCACAATTGTCGGTCACAGTAAGGGTGATTGTCTTGTTTCCGGTGGTGGTATAGCTGTGCACGGCTGTGGAGCCAGAACCGTTACTACCATCTCCAAAATTCCAAGAATAGGTGGTGATAGAACCACCCTGATCGGAAGAACCAAGGGCGTTGAAGAGAACGGGGGTATTAACAGTCACCTGTCCCGCTGGCTCAGAGAAAGCCAGTGGCACTGGAGGGGTGTTGTTTGCACAGGGTGCAGGGTTGGTGGTCCACTCAAGCAATGGTTCGGTGTTTCTTGGCACCGCCACTGGTGTTCCTTTACCAGGTGACACCAGGGCTAGAAAACCGTCTGGTAAAATCGAAGAAGAAAGAAGATAACTGACATAGAAAATCACGATAAAAAACAAAATAAGTTTCAATAACCGAGGGGGAAATTCTGGTTGGGCCATTTTATTAAAATTAATTAAAATTCGGCAAGCTGGTGAGGCGCTGAATCAAGAGGATCAGGAGGTGCACAATAACAAGCAACCTTTGACGCATCGTGGCTAAAATACCGGTTTGAGGAATGAGCTCGAAGGGAATGATGACGGTTTTCCCTTGATAGAGCTGATTCAATTTGGCGCGGGTGCTTGGACCAGCGAGGCCAAAACCCTCGCCGCCAGGACCAGTAATAGAATTTTCCAGTTGGAATCGCTTCACCGCCTCAGCCGTAGCCACATCATACCGACGAGTGAAAGCACCGAGATAATATCCATTCACCGAGAGCATGTATTGCAGAATTTCTACCTGATCTCCCTCGCTAATACCGATGGCGAACGGACCAGTGACCGCAGGCAAAACATAGCTCTGTCCAGCCGGCATGGTGGCCGCACCAGTATCAAGCGCCACCGTCGGTCGGCCATAAATATCGTACCCTGGGGTACCCTCAAGATCGCCACCAATACCACCGCGACTTCCTCCCCCACCACCCCCTCCGCCGCCGCCTCCACCAGAAGAACCACCGCCATCATCCTCATCTGCGGGAGTATCGTCAGTTGGATCATCGTCTGAAGAGTCGGCTTCAAAGAAGTCTATAAGCGCTCGGTATCTGGGCGCGTCGGCTTCTGTTTGGCCAAGGTGCTCGAGAGCTCCCCAAGAACCAAATTCATTTGGCGTTCTAACATAAAGATAATGAGAGAAAACGCCACCGGTTATCTCGAACCAAGAATTAAGATAATCAACATAAATATCGTACATTCGATCGTCACGATTGGCGGCTAGCAATTTAGCAGTTAAAGTTGAGTTATTGGTATTGCTACCTGTGGCCACCAGAGATTGACCTCCTTCGTAAGAAATAAGTGGTAAATTGTAAGCATCAGCAACAGTTTTATTGGCCTCCATTCGCGCCACCGCTTGGGGTAAATAAGTGTCTTCTAATTCATCGAGAATGGTGTCCGTTGTGGCAGAATTCACTTGATTGTTGGTTACCAAGTCATCGGCAAGACCATTGCCAAAGTAAGGCGCGATCGCCACCGCATCAGCCTCAACTTCAGCCGAATTAATTCCCGACTCACTAAAGGCCGATAAAATATCGCTCAAAACCTGAGAACTCCCCGCTTGACCAGCAAGAACATTAATCACCCGATTGCTCTCATTGCCAAACTCAGTTTCAAAAATTTCAAAAATTTCGGCTGATCGCTTGGCATAAAACCTTCTGCGAGCGGCAGTGGCGCTACCGGAAAGCCCTTGAGCCAAACCTTCGGTCTCGGCATAGTCGTATTGGGTAAATTGCGGATTCCACACTTCATTGGAGTACTCCACATAAACTTCAAGCTGTGGGTCAAGATTATCTTTAATCAGGCTCGCTAACTCCTGAACGTAATCATCATCTGCCAAGTGAGGAATGGTAAACCAAGGATCGATGTTAAGTTCATTGGCGAGCATAATGCTGTATTCGGGAGCGGGACCCTGACTCCGCGCTTGAGTGACATGATTAAGAGTGGTTCGCTCATCCCAGGTAGACATAAGTTGACCATTAGTACGGATCCAGTTCATCAAACGCAAAGCGGAAAAACCTTCGAGCTTAGTTAAGAAAGGTGGATAAAATGGCTCAGTGGCATAAGTACTCTCATAACCTGGCATAATGACTCGAATATTACTTACTGGATCCGCCACATCAGAACGCGTGATCGACAAACGAATGCCATTACTCGAAGGACTAGAAACAGTGAATTGATGCGTCCCGGTACCGCCAGCTTGATCGAAGGTGCCAGAAGCATCGCGGCCCATTGTAATTTCACCATCACCTTCAAACATAAGAGTATAAGTGCCGCTCGGATACGTGCCAGAACTCACATCGAGCATTACCGCCGACACAATTTGCGGTTGAGCAACTCCGTTGTCGTAAGGAATCTCAAGCGGATAGCCGAGACTGTCGGTCGGAACTGTCACCCCACTCGAACTAAAGCTTCCAACATTACTTGCCACCCAAGGATTACTCCCACTTGAACCAGCTTGTTTGAACACATCGACGAAAACAATTTGGGTATTGGAACTACGAATGGCATCGAGATTAATACCAATGGGACCGCCAGTGGGTACCGGATCGGGATCAACTACTGGCGCGGCACTTACTGTAATAGTTAAAGTGTCACTCGCGGAAAGAGCTCCATCGCTCACCAAAAGATTTAAAACATAAGTACCGGCCGTTGAGAAAGTGACGGTGGTACTCAAAGCGCTCGCATTGCTAAAAGTTACAGACGCGGGACCACTTACCGTACTCCAGGTATAGGTGAGAGTGTCGCTTGGAAGATCATCGTCAGTGGCGCTACCGCTTAAGCTCGCCGTGCTCGGGAGAGTAATGGCCTGATCACTGCCAGCATTCACACTCGGCGCTTGGTTAACCGGATCAGGATCAGCTTCCACATAGGCAAATTCCATTGCCCCGGCATCGCAATCGGTACTTGGCCGAAGATTGCCGAACATGTCGCGCGGCACGGAGTCATGACAGACACCAATATCGGTACCGGGAGCCGAGCCACTTGAAAGAGCAAATTCATCGAGATTGGTGTAGGGCCAAGATCCCGTCCAAGGATTAGTCGATGTTTTTAAATTACACGAACCCGGACCGGTCGAGGAGCCACAGAATGTCATACCCGGAAAAGTGGTAGGGAATACGCCTGAACCATCGGCGTCATAGTAAAGATTATTATCAACTCTAATATCAGTAGCCTCGGTAACGGCTCCTTGTGTGCCCCAGAAACCGTGACTAGAACCGGTGTTTGCACCAACCACAAAGCTATTGTTGTAAACCCGCCAATGATCGGGCTCGTGGTAACTCGCATTACCGCTCTGCTCCGTACTACATTCCTCTATTCCAATTGCCGTGGCACTACTCGAGTTCTGGCCGTAACGCGTGCCGTCAAAAACATTGTTAGAAATTAATAAACCCTGGACTTTGGTGTGAAGCGTCATGCGAACAGTAGAATTGGCCCGGGCCGAAGTGTCTGAAGAAAACACATTGCCTGTCATGCGATCATAGCGATGCCACTCTTTAACCTTATCAACACCACAGTCGGTGGCGGTGAAGCCAACCATGGCGGTCTGAGTGTATTTACAAGCTGAAACATAGTTATCGACAAACATCTCATCTTGGCTCGGGAAATCGCCAGCCGCATCAATGTTCAAACCATTTCTCATTGAGAGAATTCCCCCACCGCGCGAACCAATAGAAGCGGTACCCGATTCATATTCATGACCACAACCGATAACTTCAGCCGCCACACCAAGCGGATCGGCACCAGGATTCAAGAGTCCCCAATCATTGTGGGCCATGTAACCCTTGTCGGTATATTTGAACCGGCCATTGAAACTGCTACCGTAATTACCATTTGTTTGTACGGTCCCAGCTAAGTCATCGCCGCTCATTGAGCCAGCCATGGCAAAGTACTTCACCGTAGTGTAAATATTGGCGAGACCAGAGAGATTGGGTTGAGCACCCGGGCCGTATTGCGCCGCACTATCAATGAAGGCAATTTGATTATGGACATCACCGGCGTCGAGATCGCAGGACGGGAAATTGTTGCAGTGCATATAGAGCGCCACGTCGAAGCGGTTAATATCGACGCGAAGCCACAAAGCGCGGTTGATGACGGTGGTATTACTCGAATTGAAGGCCACCCCCGAACCATTATTTGCCACATCCGTTTTCCCTTGAACCGTCAGGTCGACAAACTGGAAATCGGAAGTGTTATCGGTGAAATTAATGAAATTGTTGTTTGGCGAAGCAGATGTGTCGAGCCAAATTGGTTTAGCACCCGAACCGTAAGCGCCAAAATATTTAGAACCGCTCGGGATCGTGATTGCACTCGCTGAAGCATAACTCTCACCACGTTGGAAAAGACAACGCTTGGCACCCGTGCAATGCGTAATAATCGCTTGCGAGAGCGGGCTGGCGCCGGTGGCCTGAACTACAGTTGCTCCTGCCGGGCAACCAGTGGTCACGCCAGCAACCGGAACAGTTGTAGTGTAAACACAAACCGTATTTGTGCCCGACCAATTACTATCGGCGCTCGTGACGGTAATTTGCGCCGTCGCCGTGGAGCCGTTCACATCGAGAGTGGCAGTATAAACTCCCGGCGTCTCGTAAACGTGGAAGCCAACGACGCCAGTATCCGTGTCGCTATTCTTAGACGGTGCGTCGCCATTGCGATACAAAGCACCGCGCGACCAAGTACCAGCGCCGGTATCGCCGTAATCGTAGTTGTAATCGAGAAAGAGTCGCTCATCAGTGGTGCCCAAATTACTATCAGTCGTACCCGAAGCATCGAACCAGATGGCGCACGGCGCTACGCAAGAGGTGCGAGTAGGCACAAGAGAAGGTGTTACCACTCCACTCACCGGTTCTACTTCAACCGCGCCGCCGGCATCCGGTGTCCAAGAGAAGTCCACACCCTCGAGCGCGCCACCGGCGTCAATCGTCGCGCGATAAATCATTGTGCTACCACCCAAGCAGCTTGAAGAACTATCAGTACCGCCATCGCTAAGGTCACACCAGGTAGAACCATCATCGGTACTATATTCTAGATCCACGGAACCGCCGGGCGTATCATCCCAACTCGTCGTAATATCAGTGAAAGCCCCTGTTGAAATATCAGCGGACTCAAAAGTCCCGCTCGCCGCGCCACTACCGTCAACCACCGCACTGGCGAGCGCCGTAATTTCTCCATCAGAAAGAATTCGATCCCAAATCGCCACCTCGTCAATCAAACCATTAAAATTGTGCTCACTCGCATTACTTCTGGCGCCAATGAAAGTCTGCGCCGCGAGAGAAGAACCAGTCGGAGCTGAAGTGGCCGCATCCGTGCCACACTCTGATCCATTAATGAAAGCGCGCGCCGTGGTACCACTAATGGTATATCCGACCTGAGTCCAAGTGTTGAGCGGCACCGCGGTTGAACAGGTGATGAGTACGCCATAATCATTTTCTACCCTGAACTGGCCGGTGTCATTGATCTGCAAACGGAGAATCTCGTCGGTCCCACCACTCGTGATAGAGCCGTGAATAATGCTGTAGCGACTGGCTGCCGCTGGCGTACCAGCGCGATTAATCCAAGCCGAAACCGTAAGCGTAGAAACACTGCTCACGCTAAGGGTCGGCAGCGTAATAGAGTCCCCAGTACCGTCGAGGGTGCAAGCTTGGCTAAATTGGCCGCCCGAAGAACAAGAAGCATCTCCATTCAGCGTACCATTAGCGCTTCCCGCACTATCATTAGCATTGCCATCCATGTGCCACAGCATCACTGGTCCACCCGAGCCGCCACTTGCTTCAATTGCGCTTGAGCTATCCCAAGCCACATTGCTAAAACTCGCCTGATCAACGTAATCGAGGTCATCAAAATCGTCGAAGAAAGTGTCCACACCGAGATCAGCCGGCGCGGCGAGCTGGCCGCCCTGCTGACTCAACTGGCTAATCTCAGAAAAACCAGACCACAGCCCAATAATGAGAAAGAGAAAAGTGACAACAGCAATTAACTTCAGATGATGAATCTTGTCCACGCTTTTTCTTTATTGTAGCCCAATAAATGAGCGACAAAAAGTCCGCCGGTGGATAAGGGAAAGGCCGTGGGTCACAATCGCCCGGCGATGCGCGATGGTACCGTAACCTTTGTGAATTTCAAAACCATAATTGGGATATTTTTTAGCAATTCGAACCATGTGGCGATCGCGCGTAACCTTAGCCACAATCGATGCCAGCGCAATAATCGGCTCGCTTTCGTCACCGCGAATAATCGTTTTTTGATTAAGAAATTCTTCTGGCGCTTTTAAACTCCCATCAAGTAGCACCTTGCATTCACTGGGTTGGACTTTTAATTTAATTAAGCATCGCTCGATCCCAATTTTAATCGCCACACTAATCCCCTTTTTATCAATCACCTGATGGCTCACTAGACTTACCGCAAAATCGAGCTCTCCGGTCTTTTTTGCCTCTTTAATTTTAGTAAACCAAGCTTCCCTTTGAGTTTCAGTCAATTGCTTAGAATCTTTCATCTTGGCCCGTTTTTTAGAGATCCTGGTGACAACCACCCCCACCGCCACCGGTCCAGCCAAGGGTCCCCGCCCAGCTTCATCAATACCAATTAAATACCTAAATTTCTTTCCTTTGCTATAATCCGATCGATGTTTGTTCATCTGCATAATCACAGCCATTATAGCCTCCTTGACGGCTTGGCCAAGATTGATGATTTGGTTGATCGGGCTAAAGAGTTGGGGTTGCCTGCCCTAGCTCTCACCGATCACGGCAATTTGTACGGCGCGATTGAGTTTTATAAAAAGTGTTTAAGCGCTGGTATTAAACCCATTGTCGGTGTAGAAGCCTATGTCGCGACCCGCTCGCGCTTCGACAAAGAACCTAATATCGACAGCAAACGCTTTCACCTTACTTTGCTCGCCAAGAATGCCGAGGGTTATAAAAATTTAGTTAAACTCATCACGAAGGCCAACCTCGAGGGTTATTACTACAAACCGCGCATTGATAAAGAGTTAATGCGAGCACACCACGAGGGGGTTATTTGCCTTTCGGGTTGCATGGCCAGTGAACTGTCTCGCGCTATTCTCGCTAGGAATTATGAGGAAGCGAAAAAGATTGCTAGTGAGTATCGCGAAATTTTTGGCCCAGAAAATTATTTTATTGAAATTTTTCATCACCCCAAAATTGAACGCTATCCCGAACTTAAAGAACAAGCAATAAAGTTGGCTCACGAATTAGGAATTCCCCTCGTTGCTACTCAAGATGCCCATTATTTAGCACCAGATGATACGAAAGCTCACGACACGCTTGTGGCGATTGGTACCAACACCGATGCCGATGATAATAAGCGTTACACCAAAGCTGGTGATGACTTCTCGCTGGTTGATGAAGCGACAATGCGCGAACACTTCCAAGACGCGCCGGAAGCCGTGGATAATACCTTAAAAATTGCCGAGGCTTGTGATCTCAAACTCGAGCTCGGCAAATGGGTGTTCCCGAAATTTCAGCTCACGCTTGCCGAGACGCCAGAAGAGGAATTGCGAAAGTTTGCCTACAATCGCTTGCCCGAGTATCTCGAGCGCAATCCCGAGCGCACCGACGAGGCCAAAAAACGTTTAGATTATGAACTCGAAGTTATTATTAATAAGGGTTATGCGCCCTATTTTCTGGTGGTGGCCGATATCTTCAACTTCACTCGAGCGAACGGCATCTTTACCAACACTCGAGGCTCGGCGGCGGGTTGCTTCACCTCTCATATTATTGGCATCTCGGCGGTTGATCCGCTCTATTATAATCTCCCCTTCGAGCGCTTCTTGAACCCCGATCGCCCGAGCCCGCCCGATATCGATATGGACTTTGCCGATCGTCGTCGCGACGAAGTCATTGATTATGTGAAGCGTAAATATGGCGAGGATCATGTGGCGCAGATTGGTACCTTCGGCTCGATGATGGCGAAAGGCGCGGTGCGTGATGTGGCGCGAGCGCTCGGTCATCCTTATGCCGTTGGAGATAAAATTTCAAACTTAATCCCGATGGGTTCGCAGGGCTTCCCGATGACGATTGATCATGCGCTCGAAATTACGCCGGAACTTAAAACGCTTTACGATACCGACACTACGACGAAAGAAATTATTGATCTGGCTAAAAAAATTGAAGGCAATGCCCGGCACATTTCCGTTCACGCGGCGGGTGTCGTTATTTCTCCCACACCACTCACCGATTTCGTTCCCCTTCAATTTGACCCGAAGGGCGGCAAGATTATTACCCAGTACGATATGTACGTGGTCGAGGAAGCCGGGCTTCTCAAATTCGACTTTCTCGGTATTCGCAACCTCTCGATTATTGAAGGCGCGATTAGAATTATTGAGAAAACCCGCGGCGAGAAAATTGATATTGAGAACATTCCCCTTGATGACAAAAAAACTTTTGCCATGCTCACCGCTGGCCACACCATCGCCCTCTTCCAACTCAATGGCACGGGTATGACACGGGCCCTGAAAGAACTCAAACCCACGCGCGTGGAAGATATTAACGTGATGGTGGCCCTCTATCGCCCGGGGCCGATGGATAACATTTATGAGTACATTGCACGCAAGCACGGCAAGAAGCCGACCAAATTTCTCCATCCGAAGATGAAAAGTTACCTCGCGCCAACCTTCGGCGTGCTGGTTTATCAAGACGATCTCCTGATGACTGCCATCGAGGTGGCCGGTTATACCTGGGGCGAGGTGGATAAATTCCGTAAGGCCGTGGGTAAAAAAATTCCGGAAGAAATGAAGAAACAACACGTGATGTTCGTGGAGGGTTGCATCAAGCACACTGGCTTGACCAAAGAAAAAGCGGAAGAAATTTGGAATCTCTTTGAACCCTTCCAAGGCTACGGCTTCAACAAGGCGCATGCGGCCAGTTATGGTCGCGTGGCCTATCAAACGGCGTATCTCAAAGCCAATTATCCGGGAGAATATATGACCGCGGCGCTCTCGGCGGAAAGTGGAAATATTGAAACGATTGCCGAAATTATTGGCGAGTGCAAAGTGCTCGGGATTCCCGTTTTGCCACCCGATATTAATGAGAGCTTCAGCGACTTCACGGTCATCAAGGGAAAAGACGGTGACATTGATCGCATTCGTTTCGGCTTGGTGACCATTAAAAACTTGGGCGCCGAGATTGCTGAGGTGTTGGTGCAAGAGCGGAAAGCGCGAGGACCCTTCAAAAGCTTTAGTAATTTGCTCGAGCGTGTCACTCATCGGAATTTAAATAAAAAGTCGCTTGAGGCTTTGATAAAAACGGGGGCGATGGATCGCTTCGGCGAGCGCGGGACCCTGCTCGCGAACTTAGACGCCGCACTCGAATATAATCGTGAGCGCGGCAAACTGGGCCAGAGTCAAGACTCACTTTTCTCAACCATGAGTGATCAAACGAGCGTCCCCGACTTTAAACTTAAACCGGCACCCGACGTTTCGGCCAAAGAAAAGTTGGTGTGGGAAAAAGATTTGCTCGGCCTCTACGTGTCTGGCCATCCGCTTGATGAGTTCCGCGAGAAAATTGAAGCGACCGGCCGCTCGATTACTAAAACAAAAACGTTCAAAGATGGCACGGCAACCGTTGTGGCGGGCGTCTTAGAAGAAATTAAATTAATTAATACCAAGAAGGGTGACCGGATGTGCTTCGCCAAACTCACCGACTTCAGCGACTCCATTGAGCTCGTGATCTTCTCGCGCACCTTCGGCGAATGTCGCGAGCTTCTCGAAGCCGAAAAATGCGTCGCCATCAAAGGCAAACTCTCCCTAAGGAACGGCGAACCAAGCTTGGTCGTGGAAGGAATGAAGGAGTTGACGAGCTAAATAGCCAAAAAACTAAATTTTGCTATCATAACCCCAAATGGAAGAACGAGATCACAAGAAATTGGGGCCGGAATTGGGGCTGTTTTATATTGACCAAACGGTGGGTAAGGGCCTACCAATGTTCTTACCCAAAGGCGCCACCGTGCGCCGGCTCCTCGAGCAATTTATTATTGAAGAAGAAACCAAGCGCGGCTACCAGCACGTCATGACGCCCGATCTCGCCAAGCTCGAGCTCTATGAGAAGTCGGGACACTATCCGCATTACAAAGACTCGATGTACGCGCCGATCGAAGTGGATGATGAGAAATTCATGCTCCGGCCAATGACTTGCCCCCATCACTTCCAAATGTATCTATCTTCTCCGCGCAGTTACCGCGAGCTCCCGATGCGTATTGCCGAGCTCTCTAAGCTCTATCGCTACGAACAAAGTGGCGAACTGATGGGCCTCCAACGCGTGCGTGCGATGTGCCTCTCTGATGCTCACATTATCTGCGCGAGCGAAGAGCAAGCCGTGGCAGAAGCGGGCAAGGCACTCGACTTGATCGAATATTTTGCCGGCATCTTCGGCCTCAAACTTGGTGAAGATTATCGCTATCGCCTCTCGCTCGGCGACCGGAGTGATCAAGAGAAATATCCGGGCAATGAACCCGCTTGGGATAAGGCGGAAGATCTATTGCGCAAACTAATGAAAGAGAGGGGTAATGAATTTGAAGAAGCCAAAGGTGAAGCAAGTTTCTACGGCCCCAAGATTGATATTCAGATGAAAAACGTGAATGGCAAAGAAGACACTGCCTTCACCGTCCAATACGACTTCCGCATGCCCGAGCGATTTGATCTCAATTACACTGGCGAAGATGGGCAGAAACATCGCGCCTTCGTGATTCATCGTTCTTCGATTGGCACCTTCGAACGCACCATGGCTTTCCTCATTGAAAAATACACTGGCGCTTTCCCCGTCTGGCTCGCGCCCATGCAAACTCGGGTGATTCCGATCAGCGAGAAGCATTTGGAATATGCGCAAACGGTTTTTGAAAAATTAAAAGCTGAGAATATCCGGGCCGAGATTGATCTCTCGAATGAAACTCTCGGCAAAAAGATCCGCGAAGCCAAAGGCCAAAAAATCCCCTATCTCCTCATCATTGGTGACAAAGAAGTGGAAAGTAATACCGTCACCGTCGAGGATCGTAGTGGCAACAAGGGCATCAGCACCACCCTAGCTGATTTCCTCACCAAAATTTCGGAAGAAATTAAGAATCGGAAATAAACAAGACCCGAACTTAATCGGGCCTCTGTTCTCGCCAAGGTTGGAATTACTCTAATCCCAGCCTTCATCTTCCTCTTCTCCCATCACCTCCTTGATAAAACCGACGAGTGCAACAATAGGAAAACCAACGATAACCACCGTCCAATACTTTATCTTCTCCAACATGGTCACTGCTCCCAATTAAAACTGCTCAACATCCTCCTTCTCCGGGAAAACTATGGAAAAACAGAGTCCCGGAAACAACACCATTACCGCCAAATACAGAACAAACCCGTCCAGAATCCAAGATTTTGGGACCTTTTCCATGAAGCACCTCCAAGAACCGAACTCAAGGGGCGAACAATCTACTAATTAGTGTGGGCCGATTAGACTAAATGTCAAGATTGGCCGACTTGGCGTGGGTTTGGATAAAAAGTTTGCGGGGCTCGACTTCGTCACCCATGAGGATGGTGAAGATGCGGTCGGCGGCTTCGGCTTCGTCGACGGTGACGCGCTTTAAGGTACGCTTCTCCGGGTCCATGGTGGTCTCCCAGAGCTGCTCTGGATTCATTTCACCGAGACCCTTATAGCGCTGGATATGCACTTTGCTTACTTTCTTCGCTTTCACCTCTTCTTCACCTTCTTCTACCTCTTCATCTTCCCCTTCTTGTGAAATTTCGCCACCCCAATTCTTTACCACTTTATTTTTCTCATCGTCAGAATACGCGTACGCCACATCTTTCCCTTTCTTAAGTTTATACAAAGGCGGTTGGGCAATATAGAGATGCGCCGCGTCGATGAGCGAGCGGAAATGACGATAAAAGAGCGTGAGGAGGAGCGTGCGAATGTGCGCGCCGTCCACGTCGGCATCGGTAGCAATAATAATTTTGTGATACCGCAAACGTCCGAGGTCGAAACCCTCGCCAATCGAGGTGCCGAGCGCAATAATCAGCGCTTTAATTTCTTTAAAAGCGAGCATCTTGTCGAGTCGCGCGCGTTCCACATTGAGCACCTTCCCGCGCAAAGGCAAGATCGCTTGCGTTCGCCTGTCGCGACCTTGTTTGCCCGAGCCACCGGCCGAATCTCCCTCTACGATAAAGAGTTCTGCCTCAGCGGGATCGCGCGTTTGGCAATCGGCGAGCTTACCCGGGAGCGTCATGCCTTCGAGCGCGCCTTTTCTTAGCACGCTATCCTTTGCCGCCTTTGCCGCCTTACGCGCCTCAAGCGCCAAGTTCACCTTACCAATAATCGCCTTGGCATCATCGGGATTTTCTTCTAAGTACGCCGCAAGCGCTTCACCAAACACGCCTTCCACGGCCCCGCGCGCTTCCACATTGCCGAGCTTGGCCTTAGTCTGACCTTCAAACTGCGGATTTCGGAGCTTAACAGAAAGAACGGCCGTCATCCCCTCGCGCACGTCGTCTCCGGTGAAGCTACCGTCGGATTCTTTAAGAAAATTATTTTTCTTGGCGTAGTCATTGAGCGTCCGCGTCAGCGCCGTGCGGAAACCGGTGAGGTGCATACCACCCTCGCCAGTATTGATATTGTTGGCGAAGCTCGTCTCGCGCGCCGCCATGTCGTCGATATATTGGAACGACACTTCCACCTGCATACCGTCGGCCTCCTTGTCGACGTAAAAAACATTGCGGTGAATCGGCTTCTCGTTTTGATTGAAAAAGCGCACCATCGAGAGCAAGCCGCCTTCGAAGTAGAAACTCTGCGACGGCAACTCATGACCAAGTTCTTTAATATATAAAACATCGTCATCCCTAATCTTGCCCACGTAATCACGTGCGTCGATAAGCCGGATGCGCAACTTCTTCACGAGGTAGGCCTGACCGCGCAAGTAATTCACAATGCGCTGGAAGTCATAATTGAGATCAGAAAAAATTGTGTCGTCAGGGCGAAAGGTCACCACCGTACCGTGCTCCTTCGAGCTATCAACCTTCTTCACCTTGGCTTGCGGCTTACCACGCTTATATTCTTGGAAAAATTGCCCACCATCGCGCCGCACCATCACCTTGGTCCAATTGGAGAGAGCGTTCACAACGGAAGCACCGACACCATGGAGACCACCCGAGATTTTGTAACCCTCACCTTCGAATTTACCGCCAGCGTGAAGAACAGTCATGACGGTCTCAAGCGCCGAGACACCCGTCTTCTTGTGCATGTCTACCGGAATACCAGCGCCGTTATCGGCCACGCGCACGGTGGAGTCTGGGAGCAAAACGACCTCAATTTCATCTGCCCGACCGTTCATCGCCTCGTCGCGGGAGTTATCGAAGATTTCTACGAGCAAGTGGTGGAGACCATCGGGGCCGGTTGAACCAATATACATGCCCGGGCGCTTGCGCACCGGCTCTAGACCCTCGAGAACAAGAATCTCATCAGCCCCATATTTGGGCTTCTTTTCAGCCTCTTTTGCCATAATTTATACGCCCAGTTTAGCAGAAAAAACCCCCGCTGGCGAGTACGCCGGCGGGGGTTTGGACCATGTTCTTGTTACCCATTCTACAGGCCAGGGTCTGGCAACTCAACCCCAGACGCAAGCATCATAAGCAACATGCACATCAACGAACAAAAAACGAGCAGCTCAATAACATTAAAACGCGATTTCATGATCACTCTCCTCTAAAAAACAGAAGGTTCCCATACCCCAATCGCGTTCTTACCCCGCTATATAAATAGCACAATAGACAAATCTCGTCAAGAACGAAGTTGCCAGTCTTTGTTTTTGGCGAGAGCGGTTGTAACCTTGGTCATTATTTCATTCACTTCATCGTCGGTGAGGGTGCGATCAAAGGCTTGGAAGACGAGGCGGAAAGCGAGCGACTTTTTGTCGCCTTTTTCAAAAGTATCAAAAAGAATTGGTCCAGCCGCGAGTAGATCACCAGCGGCGTCTTGCGCGAGATCAAAAATCTTTTTCTCCACCTTTTCAGCGGAGGTATCGAGCGGCACAAAGAGTGCCACATCGCGAACAATGCGAGGGTAAATTGAATATGACTTGAACTGAACTTTGGGTTTGATAAAACTTTCGTCGAAAGTCAGTGAAGATTCTTTTGTTAAGGGGGCAATCGCCGACCAATTAAGTTCAACGACGATTGAGGTTTCTTTCTCAGTGAGATCATAATGCTGAGGCGAAATACCAAGCGCTTGCCACAAGGCAGTCAAAACTTCTTCCCACTCTTTCGTCTTCTGCTTCGCCTTGTGATACGCGAGACCAAGCGCCAAATGCGTCGTCTCGCCAGCATGAGTAAACACCGCTCCAATCTCAAACATCCGCACTACATCGGTTTCAAACATCGTATGCTCTCGATTGAAACGCAAGCGTTCTTCAAGGCTACGACTGAGGTCTGTGCGCAAATAGGGCCGATCCGCCGCAGAAGGATTATCGAGCAAAACATCTCCCTGCGACGCGAAGGCATAACCATAATTCTCGGTGAAGCCGTGCGCGGCAAAAAAAGACTTAACAGCAAGAGTGGTCGCAAAAGCCTTATTCTCGATCTTAGCCACACCAAGTGGCAGCAGCTTGCTCGGCAATCTTTGGTAACCATAAATTCTCACCACTTCTTCGATCAAATCTTCTTTCAAATGAAGGTCGAGACGTTCTGGTGGTGGTGTAACGAGAAAACTACCCTCTCCGCCTTCAACCTTAAAGTTGAGCCGTTCAAAAATTTTCTTAATCTCCCCTGCCGAGAGGTTGGTACCTAAGCGACCATTCACATCGCGCGGCACCAAGGGAATCACCGGCACGCGCCACGGCTCTGGGTATTGATCCGCGCGCGAGCTCAAACCAATTACATCTTCATTCCCAAAAGAAAAAATGAGAAGCACAAGTTCGTCCATCGCTGTTTCAGCTAGAGCCGGTGAGAGGCCTTGAGCAAAACGCTTGGCCGCATCGGTCGCCAGATTCACCCGCTTGGCCGTAGCGCGAATGGGCGCACCATCAAAGTTGCAAGCGGTTAAGAGAATTCGCTGAGTGTACTCGGTAATTCCTGCGCGCTTCCCACCCTTAATTCCCGCGAGGTCAAGAGGTCCTTCATCATCGGCAATCACGAGCATTGAATCTTCAAGCACAACCTCGCGCCCATCCAGCATGATAAGTGTTTCTCCGGGAATTGCCCGACGAATTTTCACTTCTCCTTTAATTTTACTGAGATCAAAGGCGTGAACGGGTTGACCGAGATCAAACATCAAGAAATTCGTCGCATCCACAATATTATTGATCGAGCGCTGACCAAGTACGGCAAGTCGCTCCACCAGCCAACCGGGAGACGGAGCCACCCGCACATTTGTTATCACTTGAGAAATTGCCCGAAGACAACGCTTTGTGTCCACAATGTTTAGGGGCACAGGAATAATATCGGAATTTGTTTGCAGGTGTGACTTCTCGGGAAGAAGCAGTGATTCATTAACTAATGCACCGAGTTCACGAGCGAGGCCACGATGACCTGAGCAATCATGAGCACGATCCGGCAGCACTTTTACGTCAAGGACAATATCCTTTCCCACCGGTTCAACAGCTTCCACCTCAGCGAGATGGAAGGTTAGAAGCCGCGCCACTTCCGCGGGCGGCGGCAAAGGTTTGTTGAAATATGATTGCAACCAACGATACGAAAATTTCATAAATTAAAATTGCTTCAAAAAGCGTTCGTCACCAGAATAAAAAAGGCGAACATCTGGTATCCCATAATGAATCATCGCCAAGCGATCCACTCCCATTCCGAAAGCAAACCCCGACCACACGCTCGGGTCTAAGCGAGAATTCACCAGCACTGAAGGATGCACTAAGCCAGCCCCACCCATCTCGAGCCAGCCAGTACCCTTACACACCAAACAAGCCGGGTCTTCCCCCTTACAATTACTACATGAGACATCCACTTCCAAACCAGGTTCGACGAACGGGAAAAAGCTTGGTCGGAAACGCACCCGCGTTTGGTGACCAAAAAACCGTTTGAAAAATTCTTCGATGAGTCCTTTCAGTTCCGCGATTGTCACTTCTTTATCAACCAAAAGCATTTCCAATTGATAAAACTGCGCTTCATGAGTGGCGTCAGTAGCCTCGAAACGGAAAACGCGCCCTGGAGCAATAATCCGCACTGGCGGTGGATTGGCCTCCAAATATCGCACTTGCACCGGCGAAGTGTGAGTACGCAAGACCTTGCGTTCTCCCCCATCTTGGAGCCAGAAGGTATCCCACATATCGCGCGCCGGATGATCAGCAGGAATATTAAGGGCGTCAAAGTTGTACCATTCCGTTTCAACTTCTGGGCCTTCAGCCACGGTAAAGCCAAGTTCTCGGAAAATTTTTACCGCGCGGTAAATAACCTGAGTAATAGGGTGCAAATGGCCTGACGGTTTTTCCATCGCACCAACTGTAGCAAAAAGACGGTTAAAGAAAAAGGAGCCAGTGGTCGGGCTTGAACCGACGACCTGCTGTTTACAAAACAGCTGCTCTACCAACTGAGCTACACTGGCAAGTTACTGCGACTTAGAATTATGAACGTGCTGCTTAATCTCCTCGAGAAAGAAGGAGGCGGCACCACGTTTACCGTGCAAAAATTCGGAATTATCGCGGCCATTACCTCGACCTTTCACCAGCTCGATAAGCGAGGAAAACTTCTTTTCTGTTCGAAACAAAAGATACCGACAAATGGCCAAAAAACTCCGGCCGTAAACCAATACATGGAAGAAACCGAGGCGTCCCAACTGCTTCATCCACCGGGGAAAATAAACGCTGAAGTAATCAACCGTAAGCCACAAAACTTGGCCGGTGGATAATTCACCAGCAGAAGTTACGAGACCTCGGCGCAAACGCCACCACTGCGAGAGGACCAAGCCCATGATAGCGAGCAAGGAAATGACGGCCAGGATAATAAAAAATAACATTAGGGTTGTTTAGTTAACTGCCAACCGTGAAAACGTCGAGAGTTCAATTCGTTCACCAAATTTTTGAATACTTGCCTTAATGAGATCAGCAATAGTTTGGTCGGGGTTTTTAATAAATGGTTGAGCCAAAAAATCCTCCGTGCCTTCAGCCGGGATTGCAGATAATTGCATCGCCATATCATCAGCCAGCGCCTTAAAGGCTGGGTTCTTAGCCACAAAATCGGTTTCAGACCGCAATTCCACCATGGCCCCAATCACCCCTTGATGAACATAGGAGCCAATGCAACCGGCACCAAGTTGCCGCCCCGCTTTCTTGGCTGCAATCTTCTCGGTTTCGCCACGAAGAAATTCTCGCGCCTTGGCTTCATCACCGCCAGCACGCTCAAGAGCTTCTCGACATTGACCAATCGAGACGCCGGTCTCTTCGCGAAGAGCTTTAATTTGATTAATGCTAACCATTCGGGGAACGTTACCAATTATACCAAAGCTGCCTTGGGTGACAAACCGGCGCGATAGGCCTCCTTCACACCAGTCAAAAAGTGCTTGATCGTTGCGATAGTGGCGTCATTTCCTACCACCGGGTAATCCACCTGACTTAAGTCACAATCAGTGCCCGAGAGGCTCACAATCGGAACGCCAACCTTTCTGCCTTCAATCGCGGCAATTTCTTCTTCTCGAGAATCAATCACCACAATCGCCCCAGGAAATTCTTTGAGTTCAGTAATGGTACCAAAATGTCGTTCGAGGTCAGAGAGCTCTTTATCGAGACGAGACTGCTCGCGCTTGGTAAATCGAGCAAAGCCACCCTTCGCCTTGTCTTCCTTCAAGTCGGTTAAGCGTTGCATCCGCTTCTTAATTTCTGGAAAGTTAGTGAGAGTGCCACCAAGCCAGCGACCGCTCACATAGGGAAGATTGAGTTCAAGGGCAGTAGCTTCCACGGCACCGCGCGCTTCGGGCTTGGTTCCCACCAAAAGAATTTTCTTGCCACTCGCCGCCACACTCGCAATGAAAGTTTTTGCTTGTTCGAAAAGGTCTGCGCTTTTCTCAAGATCAATAATTGCCCCACGATTTTTAAAACCAAAGATAAATGGTTGCACCGACGGGTGGAGTCGAGAACGTGAGTAGCCAAAATGCGCCCCCGTTTTAAAGAGAGAGTCTACCGCTGGTCGTGATTTCACTGTTTTTGTTTCAGAAGACACGGGAGAAGACTAGCAAATCAAGTAGAATTTGGCAAATAAGCTTATTCTGGCTGAACGTCTGGTGGTTGATACCGGAACTGGAGGGTAACTTCATCTGCTCCACCCACTACCCCGAGCTTGACCTCATACGGTGAATATTGTAATACCGGCCACAGGAGGTCATCGATAGTGATCGAGAACGGGAAACTATAGAACTCACCTCCATTAGGAGCAGCGAGCGGGGCGTGGAAGTCCCCGGGACTACAAGGCACATTAAAGCCAGGCCCCTCATCACCAAAGTTGCAATGGAACTGATTAATAGGAAATCCGGAAATGGTATTTATGTCCACACCTGTAGCACTGGTGGCCAAAGACTTAACTGAAATAAGGTAAACCTGGACACCTACTCCTGTTGATTCATTTCGAATATTCGCCCGTGGAGTAGAAATAGCTGGGATACCATTACTTTGTTGGTTAATTCTGATAACCGTTTGATCGGTTTCAATATTCAACGGAGTACCGCCAGTATCAAGAGTAAAGGTCGCAAACACATCTCGGTCCCCAGTGATATTATCGAGTTCGCAGGTATTACCCACCACATTGTCACAATTACCCCAACTTACCCCATACAAGAAATCATCGAAAGAAGCTGTTAGATCAAGACTAGAAACACTAATTTCTTCTTCGCACTCTTCAGAACCATTAGCAGAGTGGACACAATCCTCATCAAGCCCGGTGACAATTCCCACTCCTGGTCCAGAAAGGTGGAGGGTAACCGTATTATCACCTTCATCATTCACGTTGAGAGCACAGAAATCCTGGCCTTCATTGCCGTTAGCGTCAATCACTTTTACATAAGCCTCAACACTACCTGCCGGATACTGGGCATCTGGCGGACTCTGCGTGGTGCTGCTGACAGGAGAAGTGGGTCCATAGTTTACATCACCACCTAAACCGGGGGTACAACCAGGCCCCACCCCATTACCACCCCAACAATAAGTGTAATTAGGGGTACCACCAGAAACAGTGGCAGTGAAATGAACGTTTTGTCCCGTGATTGGATTAGGTGGAGTATAAGTACAATCTACACTTAATTGATCGATAGCAACACAATTACTGTTACTACTTGCCGGTGGGTCTGTTTGGCAAAAACTTAACCACCCCACAACATTAGACCCCCACGCAAAGCCCTTTAGGTGACCTCCCTCTACGCTGACATCGTTTGTCCAAGAACCTGACATTTTGATCCACCCATCCCAACCACCGCGAGAAGAATTGGGTTTAAGACCAGACTGGCTACTGCAATCACCATTAAATACCGAGCAAGCTCGAGCCCAACCAGTAACCGGTCCGTCGGCACCATCTGCAGGAGCCTTGGCCGCTTCAAAGGGTGCCTCTGGTGGGCAATTTATCCCCGGGCACGAAGCGGAAACGGTGGGATGAAGATCAATCCAACCAATATTTGAACTCCAGGCATAGCCATCGAAGAATCCATCAGGAAAAATGGAGACATCGTCGGCATCGAAGCCTACCCAACCGATATTTGAACTCCAGGCGAAACCGGATAAATTATGGGCTCCACCATGAGAAGCTTGAGTTGGTTTAGGCGTACTGGCCGAGTAAAATAGTCCTGCAGCGAGGACTAAGAAAAATAAGACAAGCGACGACCAATGAAGGTGGTGCTTTTTAATCACTCAGAAATTATAGCAATTTAAACCGAAGTTTGACTGTTGATAACTTCGGCCTGGAGTCGTTCAATGATTGGCTTTAGTTCACCAGCAAAAATTTTTGGTAAATTATGCCAGGATTCTTTAATTCGATGATCAGTCAACCGGTCCTGAACATAGTTGTAGGTGCGGATTTTCTCGGAGCGATCACCAGTGCCAATTTGGCCTTTGCGCTCAGCTGAAGCCGCGGCTTGATTCTTCTCGGCATCAGCGTTAGCAAGCTTACTAACGAGAAGTGAGAGGGCTTTCTCTTTGTTCCGCGCCTGACTACGCTCATTTTGCGAGCGAACCACGAGACCCGAAGGCTTATGGAGAATGCGTACTGCCGTTTCTACTTTATTTACGTTTTGTCCCCCAGCACCACCCGAGCGCGAAAAGGTTATTTCGAGATCATTCGGATTCACCGCAAAAGCTTTAGCTTCCCGAATGGGGATAATCGCCACGGTTACCGTGGAAGTATGAATCCTCCCCTGCTTCTCGGTCTCGGGCACGCGCTGCACACGGTGAACACCGGTTTCATGGCGCAAATTGTCATAAGCACCCTCACCTTCAATTTCGAAAACCAGATCATCTACTTCAGTAAAGTTCCAACCACAAATCCGGGCATACTTCTCGTACATCTCAGCGAGCGTCCGGGCAAAGAGAAGCGCTTCATCACCGCCAGCTCCGGCGCGAATTTCCATAATCAAACCGCTCGGACTATCACCGGAACCACCCGTTGTTTTGTTTTTCCCTAAAATTTGGGTGGCCTGCTCGAGAAGAGCCTGTTGCTCGATTTGCAAACTCTCAATATCAGCACGAGCCAAGTCCGCCATCGCAGGGTCAGTGGCGGCTAAATCTTCGGCTTCTTTGATCTTCGTGGTCAGCTCGTCGTATTGAGGTAGGAGAAAAGCGACCCGAGGATCCTGTGTGAGATCCTCGCGGTTCATTTACTTTTTCGCCTTGGCGGCGGAAGCTTCTTTGCGTTTCTTAAAGCGTTCTACGCGACCGGCGGTGTCGATAATCTTTTCATTGCCCGAGAAGAAGGGGTGGCATTGGCTGCAAATTTCAACATTAATTTTTTCCTTGGTTGAACCCACGGTAAAGTGGCTGCCGCAAGAGCAGGTGACCGTTGCTTTATCGTAAAATGTGGGGTGAATGCCGTCTTTCATGCGGGGTATCATAAACGTAAACTATTATTTTGGCAAGCCCCTAAGAGGGCGATGGGTTTATTTCCCTTCTAGAGTATCGATCAAGTCTTGATAGTTCGCGGCGATTTTCATGACTGAATCACCATAGAAGGCATTAGCCGGCTTGGCCCAGTTACCTCCAGCATAATATCTAAGGGCCGCGGTCCGCTCAGCGGTAAAACCACCTGCCCCCGCACCAAGATCAGCCACATAAATACCCGTGGCCGCAAAAGCATCTTGAGCCACCCAAGGATTTGGTGGCCGATTACCTGTCGCGGCACCAATCCGTTCTTTGTACATTTTCCACGTCGAAGGAATGAATTGCGATGGCCCCATTGCTCCTCCCCAGCCGCCCGCCATTGGGCAAGAGAGTGGTAAACCTTCCGGAGCCAAACCAAGCTCTTTGGTAATCTCCAGAAATGGCGCTTGATCACGCTCGGGTTTCATAATTGCTTTCCACTGCTTTCCTAGTGGATCGCCCGGGCGATTACAAGTCCCCACATTTTGACCCAAATTAGATTCTTGGGTCAGAATCGCCATGATGAAAGCCGGCCGCACGCCAGTTTTCTTTGAGACGAGAGTGGCGTGCTCAAGCGCTTCCCCGAAAGAAATGGCGGTTGAACCACGCAAACGGAACAAGGCGCTTTTAATCTCAATCTTCCGCCGCTCCCGTTGAGCCAAAACTTGTTTATAAGCCGCCTGTTGATTCTTATTAACGCCCAAAAGGCCCTTTTTCTCGGCCTCATTACGCTCAACCCGGCGCTTCTCCGTTTCAATCACCTGCTGTGCATCAATCTCGGCCGCCTGCTTCTTCTCTAGAGAAAGCTTCTCACTCTCCGTCTCTGATTTGTCTTCTCGAAGCGCATTAAATGCTCGATGCAAAGAATCTTGAACTGAGGTAAAAGAATCCACATTGGCAAACACTCCCGAGACGGTGGAGTCATCGAGCACGATCTCAACCAAGGAAGAGTTTTCCATATCGCGGACCTGGCGCAACAGCTCAGCAAGTGATTCCTGCTGCTTGGTAATCTTGGTCGAAAGAGTCACAATTCTATCCTTTTTCTTTACAATATCCCCCCCTAGCTGCTCAATTTCTAGTTTCTTGGCTTTAATTTTAAGCTTTGACTGATCAAGCTGATGTTGGAGAACATCAATATCTTTTTGCAAAGAATTCCCCTGGCTCTGAGCCGAGCGCAATAAAGCTGATTGAACTAGAATCTCAGCCTCTACCTTAGCCAGTTCAGCCTCAAGCGCTTTACGCCGAGCCTCCACATCTCCATTGGTCTGGGCGAGCGCCCACCAGGGCAAGAGGCCAAAAACCAAAAAAATCGCCAGGATTTTCTTCATCCTGCCGATTATAACATGAGTTTGGGCTATTTCTTCTCTTCTGCAGCAGCTGCTTCTGCTCCCTCAGCACCTTCTTCATCCTTCTTTCCCTTCTTCTCAACTTCAATTGCCGAGAGATCAACTGGCGTCTCTTCTTTCTCCTCTTGCGCCACGGTAATAGAAGCCACCACGTCTTCTGGCTTAGCGAGAGCCTTCACTCCAGCGGGCAACTTGAGATCCTGGACCAACACCTGACTCTCAAGTGTGGCGAGAGCCGAGATATCAACCGTAATTCCATGAGGCAAATCCTTGGGCAAAGCCTCAATTTCGAGCTCGTGGACCACCTTCACCAGAATTCCACCAAGCGACTTCACGGCTTCCGAAACACCGGCAAACTCAAGCGGCACCTTCACTTGGAGCACCTTACCCTTCTCGATCACATAGAAATCGGCGTGAACCGGCTCGCCACTCACCGGGTGTACTACCACCTCGTGAATAAGTACATCCTTATCGCCTCCCGCCACCTCGAGAGTAATCACGGTCGATTCACCAGCCTTCTTGAAGACTTTTTGGAAATCAACACTGTTTACAAAGAGCGGCGTGGCCACATCCTTGTGTCCATAGGCGACCACGGGTAACTTACCCCCCTCGCGAGCGGTTTTAAGCTTCTTACCAAATATATTTCGCGGTTCAGCCGCCAATTTCACCATTGGGGGCTATTATACGGAAGAATTGAAAACTTTCAACTTTTTCGTCACCACCTCCTCCACGGCACCCACTACGTTCTTCATAATCTTATAGGGTGTAACCTCGTCTGGCTCATTTTGCAAAGTGAGTTTAAGTGCATCGCGATAGGCTACCCGGAGCTCGGTGTTCACATGGACAATGCTGACTCCCGCCGCAATTGCCGCTTTAATTTCTTCATCTTGATTGCCCGAAGCGCCGTGGAGCACGAGGGACACGCCGGTGGCTTCAGAAATCTCTTTTACACGCTCAATATTGAGTGCCGGATCATGTTGACCCTTCAACATGCCGTGGATATTACCCACGGCTGGAGCAAGGAGATCAACTCCGGTTTCTGCCACAAACTTGGCTGCCATTTCTGGCTTGGTAAGATTATCCCCCGTCGCCACGCCTTCTGGGAGTTCGTCGAGAAGCTTAGACGACGTGCCAATATAGCCGAGCTCGCCTTCCACAATAATTTCTGGATTCTTGGCCCTCGCATAGGCCACGCAATCTTTAGCAATCGCCACATTTTCTTCATACGAGAGTTGCGCGCCGTCGAAAATAACGGCGTCGAAGTGAGCATCAATTGCTTCCTTCACCCGCTCGGCCGAGTAGGTGTGGTCGGCATTGAGAAAAATGGGGTAATCGAATTCCTCTCGCAAGCTCCGCACCAGAGCCGCGACCTGTCGCACGCCAATAAAATCCCGCTCGCCTTCCGAAACGCCGATAATTACCGGCACCCCGAGCTTCCTCGCCGCATTAAAAATCGCCCACAAGGTCTCAACATTAGAAATATTAAAATGTCCAATTGCCACTTTCTTCTCCTTCGCCTCGGCCAAGCATTCACGCAGGGTTTTCATCGTTGGATTATAGCACACCGCTTTTGCTATACTTCCCCCATGGCTAAAAATTTCGACTTTGTGGCAATTGGCGATACGACGATTGATGCGTTTATTCGGCTTAAAGAAGCCAGTGTGAATTGCGATATTGATCGCGAGAATTGCAAAATTTCCATGAACTTTGCGGATAAAATCCCCTATGAATCAGTAACCGTGGTGCCAGCCGTGGGCAATAGCCCCAATGCTGCAGTCGCCGCTGCCCGGCTTGGTCTCGCAAGTGCTCTCGTTTGTGATGTTGGCGCGGATCGGGAGGGTGAAGACGTGAAAACAGCGCTCGCGGCTGAAAATGTCTCAACTGATTTTGTCCGAACCCATTCTGACGTGAAAACCAATTATCACTACGTGCTCTGGTATGAAGATGACCGTACTATTTTGATCAAACACGAGACTTACGATTACAAACTCCCCGACCTTGGCTCGCCTAAATGGATTTATTTGAGCTCAATTGGTGAAAATGCTGAAAGTTATCATCGAGAAATTGAAGAATACTTGAAAGCGAATCCCGAGGTCAAACTCGCCTTCCAGCCTGGCACCTTCCAGATGAAAGCCGGAACCGAGAAGCTCGCCGGTATCTATGCTCGGACAGAAATCTTTTTCTGTAATACCGAGGAAGCGAAGCGGATTTTAAAAACTGAAGAGTCAGAAATTAAAAATTTGCTCGCAGCTATTCAGAATTTAGGCCCCAAAATCGTCGTCATTACTGATGGACCAAAAGGTGCCCATGCCCTAGCTGACGATATCATCCACTTTGTGCCACCCTACCCTGACCCCAAGCCGCCCTTAGAGCGCACTGGCGCCGGCGACGCCTTCTCTTCCACCGTCACCGCGGCCCTGGCTCTTGGCGAAAGCTTAGAAACCGCGCTCCGTTGGGGGCCAATAAACTCGATGAGCGTGGTGCAAGAAATTGGCGCTCAGCGCGGCCTCCTCACTCGCGCCAAGCTCGAAGAATATTTAAAAAACGCCCCAGCGAACTACCTACCTCAACAAATTTCTTAGCTAACTTGACCGGCTCCAATTAAGTTCTAAAATTTAGAGCCTATGAATAAAAAAGAGTTAAGTTTAATCTTGGTCTCTAGCGCTGTTTCTTTCGTCGTCCTCGTTTTAGTAAGCTTGGGACTTGTCGCAATTTACCGGGACCAAATTTTCCATTATTTTGCTTCACATTACCTAACTCAAGAATTGGGACGAGTTCTCGATGGTTCAAAGGGTGAAACTTCGACGAGTGCTGGCCCGCTCTTTACTCAAGAAGCTCAAGTTATTGCCGCTGTGGACAAAGCGAGCCCTGCGGTCATCTCGATCGTTATCACCAAAGATGTGCCGATTTTTGAGAACATCAATCCTTTTGAAGATTTCTTTGGTGGAAATGGCCCGTTCAACCTCTTTTTCCCGGGAACTCGCCAAAATGGCACCGAGCGGCGTGAAGTGGGCGGTGGTTCAGGCTTTATTGTCTCCGCTGATGGCTTCGCCGTGAGTAATCGTCATGTGGTTGACGATTCAAAGGCGGAATATACCGCCATTACTGCTGATGGGAAAAAGTATGGAGTTACTGTCCTCGCGAAAGACCCCGTTCTTGATATTGCCATCCTCAAACTTAAAGACGCTAAAGATCTCCCCTACCTCACCTTTGATGATTCCGACTCCGTTAAGGTGGGTCAAACCGCCATTGCAATTGGAAATGCTTTGGGTGAATTTGACAACACGGTCTCGGTGGGCATTGTGTCGGGTCTTTATCGCTCCATCACCGCCTCCGACGGCCTAGGCCAAGCAGAAACCCTAGACGAGGTAATTCAAACCGATGCCGCTATCAATCCCGGCAATTCAGGTGGACCGCTCTTAGATCTGCGAGGAAAAGTGATCGGGGTAAATGTAGCGGTGGCTCGCGGTTCAGAAAATATTGGCTTCGCTCTCCCCGCCAACCTAGTGAAAGGGGTGGTGGAATCAGTAAAAACTCATAATAAAATTGTCCGGCCATATCTCGGTGTTCGCTACACTGAGGTCACACCAACATTGAAAGAGAAAAACAAACTGACCGTTGATTATGGCGTCTTAGTGGTCCGTGGCGAGACAAGAGAGGATCTCGCCGTCATTCCTGGCTCCCCTGCCGACAAAGCTGGGATTGTAGAAAATGACATTATCTTAGAAATTGATGGGTTAAAACTTGATGGTGAGCGTGGTTTGGCCTCGGTAATTCGGGGAAAAACGGTTGGCCAAACAATAAATTTGAAAGTTTGGCACAAAGGAACGACGAAAACAGTGGCGGTAAAGCTTGAACAGGCTCCGGAATAACCACCACTCACACAAAAACCCCGTCCGCCAATTGGCGGACGGGGTTTTTGTTACGGTAAAATTAATTACCAAGTATTGCGACGAGGACGGTCAGAACCGAAGTTCCCACCACCACCCGTGCGCGGTGCGCGCGGTTCCATTGGTCGAGCCTCGTTGACGGTAAGCTTGCGACCATCAAGTTCAACACCGTTTAAGGTGCTGATTGCCTTGTCGGCCTCTTCATCTGTACCCATTTCAACGAAACCAAAGCCTTTGGATCGGCCAGTCATCTTGTCCATGATGATCGAAGCTGATGCCACGGTACCCGCCTGGGAGAAAAACTCCCGGAGTCCAGCATCGTTCGTCCCATAGGAGATGCCACCGACATAAATTCTCTTTGCCATTCTTCCTAATTGATTTGCTTTAAACCTAATAAACGACCGCTTTCGCCCGCGCTCTTTACAAACACGACGAAAAACTATGCCGGTCAATATATACCTCTTCCCTCTATTTGTCAACTAGGCGGTGTGAACAAAGAAAAACCCCGGTTTTGCCGGGGAATTTCTTTATTTAGGGAGGTTAAACCTTGCCGGAGGGCTTTATTTAACAGTTGTAACCATCATTAGCAGTCAGGTTGGTTGAGGTCGCCTTCGAAGCTCCGTTAGAATCAACACACCAGTAAGTACCTCCACTCCCGCTTCCTCGAAGTTCTGCTTTCATAATCCAATTCTGGGTTACAGGAGCACCATCGCTTTCACCGTCAGTTCGGCACTGGGAAGCAGAATAAGCAGTAGCATTAACGCTAGTAACCATATTAGAAATGGTAGAGGTAGCAAATAAACTATTAGCAGCAGAGGAAGCACAGGCGGTTAGAGCACCGGCAGTCGCAGCAATACCAATACCATAGTTATTAAGTCCATCGTAAACAATTGCAGCCTGAGAGCGAATATTACTCAAAGTTGCTTTAGTGGAAGCATCTTGACCTTTCTGTCGAGCGCTATTAAGCGACGCCAACACAATACCCGAAAGAATACCGATGATGGCAATAACCACCAAGAGTTCAATGAGCGTAAAACCTCGTTTCAAACTATTCATAAAATTAACTTAAATAATAAACTTTTTCGACTTCTGATAATTACTAATGATGGCTAACAGTATAAAGCTAAGCTGGCAAAGCGCAATCCGCCAACGAGCGAAAAGTGTGGATAAACTAGATTCCGGAAGCCAAATTGTAGATAGGCATTAACACTGAGACCAAAAGAACGCCCACCATCAAACCCAAAACTACGATCATTGCGGGCTCAATGAGATCGACGAGAGTTCGCACCTCATTATCCACTTCTCGGCGATAAAATCGGGCCAAAGTTTGGAGAATAAAGCTCAATTTCCCCGACTCCTCACCCACTTTTACCATTTGGATCATGATATTAGGAATCTCAGGGTACTTGAAGAAAACGGCAGAAACCTGTTCACCCGCCTTAATACCCACGCTAGCCTCGGTGAGAATCTCGCGAAAAACCCTATTGTCCACCACTTCGGCGGTAATCTCGAGAGCCCGTACCATCGAGATTCCCGAGGCCAACATGGTGGCCAGATTATCTGCCATACGAGAAAGATAAATTTTGCGGTATAAACGCCCAACATAGGGCACAGAAAGCTTAAAGTGAGATAGACTAATTTGCCCTTGCAAGGTTTTTAGATAATGTCGCAAAAAGAGAATGAGCAAAACCAAAAGAATGAACAAATAAGCACCATAACTGACAAAAAATTCACTAACACCAATCACAATCTTGGTATAAATCGGCAGTTCTTGGCCTGTCTCTTTAAGAATATCGCTCAACTTGGGGATAACTAAAGTAATCATCAAAATCATTACCACAATGAAAGAAAGGACGATAAAAGCTGGGTAAATAAGGGCGTTTTTTGCCTTTGAGGTGAGTTCATAGGAACGTTCAAGGTAATCTGCCAAATAGTTGAAGTTGTCCGACATTTTTCCCGACTCTTCACCCGCCTTAACCATGTTGACGTAAAAATCAGGAAAAACCTTGGGATGCTTCTCCAAAGCGCCGGAAATAGAGACTCCTGACTTGATGTCGTCGGTAACTTGAGTCAATGTTTCGCGCAAAAAGGGATTATCGGTCTCACTAGCCAACAAACGGAAAGCGGATAAAGCCGAGACCTTAGCTTCAAACAAGGTCGCAATTTGCCGCGAGATAATAACAACATCTTTAGTCTTAACCTTATGACCAAGAACGATGTAACTACCGAGACCGCGGCCCTCACCCACCTGCTTAATATCAACAATGATTAATCCTCGGCGCTGAAGACCGCTAATGGCGAGATTAACATTGGGCGCGTCGATGGTTCCATCTTCGACTTGACCGTCCTTCGTTGTGGCTTGGTAATTAAAAATCATAATGCCTTAGATCAAGCGATCGAGCGCCTTAGGATTAATTGAGTAACGATAAGCATTCTCGGCCGAAATTTCGCCCTGGCGCACCAGTTCAGCCAAAGAATGGTTGAGGTCGATCATCCCCTGATCAGACCCCGTCTCGATGACCACATCAATCTCGGCAGTGCGACCCTCACGAATCAGGTTTGCCACAGCATTATTATTAATTAAGAGTTCATAGGCTGGCACCAGACCTCCCGCCGAACGCGGAACCAGGCGCTGAGAAAAAATCCCGAGAAGAGAACTGGCAAGCTGGACCCGAATCTGCCGCTGTTGATTGGGTGGAAAAGAATCGAGGATACGATCCACCGTTTGGGAAGCACTGTTGGTATGAAGGGTTGAGAAAATGAGATGACCCGTCTCTGCCGCTGTTACCGCCGTGGCAATAGTTTCTGGTTCGCGCATTTCTCCCACCATCGCCACGTTTACATCCTGACGGAACATCGAACGCAAAGCGGTCCTAAAAGAATGGGTATCAAAGCGCACTTCGCGCTGATCAATAATGGAACGATCATTCTGGAAAATGTACTCAATCGGATCTTCGATGGTAATAATATGCTCAGACCGCTCTTGATTTATGAGCTGAATAAGAGCAGCTAGGGTCGTCGATTTCCCCTGCCCAACCGGTCCAACAATGAGAAAAAAGCCCTGCTCCCGCCGAGCAAAATCGGCCAAGCGATCGGGTAAATTGAGCTCGGAAAGCGGCTTGATTTTATTAGGAATTAAGCGAAAAGCGGCGCCCACCACCCCCTTCTGATAAAAAGCGTTACCGCGGAACCGAATCCCGCCCGGGACACTGTAAGAAAAGTCTATTTCTTTACTCTCGAGGAACAGAGCGCGATTTTTCTCACTCAAAGCCTCCATCACCATCCCAAGCGTATCGTCTGGCGTGAGTTCTGGTTTTTTAACAATCGGAATGAGATCCCCCGAAACACGGATGGACGGGTGCCGCCCCGCGGTTAAGTGAAGATCACTCGCCCCTTCGCGAGTCACGATCACAATTAAATCTTCGAGCTCTTTTTTATAGTCGGTCATGGTGTTGCGACTGGTTTTTTACGATTCTTAGTAATTTCCTGCACCCGGGCCACCACTTCCGATGGTGTTGCGCTTGCCTTCACAATATAACCATCTACCCCGAGAGAAAGAGCGCGTTCGATATCATCTTTCTGGCCAAGATTGGAAAGTACCACCATTACCGCCTCACGCTTCCATCCCTTATCAACAATTTCTCGAATCAATTGAAAACCATCCATACCCGGCATGATAATATCGACAAGATAAATATCTGGAACAAAACCACCCTTTAATTTTTCAATCGCTTCCGTAGCGGAAAAAGCCGGCTCAATCTGAAAACCAGATTCGCCAAACTTGATGAGATACATGTCGATAATAAACTTGTCATCATCAACCAGGAGAATTTTTGTTTTATTAGAATCAGCCATGGTTTAAGTATACTAAAGCTTGCCCACTTCCTCAAAGGGAATCTTCCCCTCAAAGGCTTTCAACAACGCATCTTCGCGCATGGTGAGAAAGCCGTTCTTCCGTGCTACCTTATAAATCTCCTCTTCGGTCGGACTCTTAAGCATAATCGCTTCCACTTCACGATTAATCTCAAGCACCTCAAAGGCCGCTACTCGACCGCGTGTCCCTGAAGGGCAAGCCGCTGAGCGTGAGGCACGGTAGACCTTATCTGGAACAACAATCTTCTTTCTGGTAACCGGATCAACATCCTCAAGGAAAGTATCCACCATCACCTTAATGGCACCGTCGACAAGAATTTCTTCTCGCGAATCCTCACAAAGAAGGGGTGCCAATCTTTGGCCAATAGCAAGAATCAAAGTGGCGGCGATAAGATACGGCTCAAGACCCATATCTACAAGACGCGGAATGACACCAGCCGCATTGTTGGTATGGAGCGTGGCGAGCACCAAGTGACCGGTGAGCGAGGCTTGCACTGCAAGACGAGCCGTTTCTTCGTCGCGAATTTCTCCAACCATGATAATGTCCGGGTCCTGGCGCAAAATACTGCGCAAACCATTGGCGAAGGTGTAATCAATTTCCGGCTTCACTTGGGATTGATTCACTCCAGCAATATTGTATTCAATTGGGTCCTCAAGACTGACAGCATTATTCTTCTCGCGATCAAGCTCGCGAAGCATGGAGTACAAAGTGGTTGTTTTACCCGAACCGGTCGGACCAGTAACCAAAATAAGGCCGTAAGGACGCTTCAGCGCTTTCTCTACCACAACGAGCTTGTCACCGTCCAAGCCAAGCGCCGGTAAATTAAGAATAGTCCGCTCGGGATCAAGAATACGAATTACCACCTTCTCACCAAAGTAAGTGGGCAAGGTGGAAACACGGAAGTCGATCTTGCGACTATCAACGCGCGCAGAAAAGCGTCCGTCTTGCGGTTTACGCTTCTCATCAAGCTTCATATTGGTCAGGATTTTAATCCGAGCCACCACCGCATCATGAACCGTAACCGGAAGAAAAAGACTAGTGTAAAGCACGCCGTCGACACGGAAGCGCACTTTCACATTGGTGTCTGACGGCTCAATGTGAATATCGGAAGCTCCACCACCTGTAGCGTGTTGAATGATCACCGCCACGATCTTAGTCACCGGAGCATCTTCGATCATCTTTGCCCCTTCTTCCTTAATTGAAGCGGCACCACGCTCCTCTTTTATCTCCGCTTGTTCAGACTTAATCTCGGCATCAAGATCGCCTAATGCTTTAGAAACTTGAGTCGAGAGACCTTCATACCCTTTTACCAAATTATCAAAGTCAGCCTGAGAAATCTGGAAAATCTTAAACGGCATCCCGAGGCGCGAGGTAATAAACTGCAAGGCGTCGCGCGCCTCAAGATTAGTGGGATCAATCATCCCCACCTCAAGCACCCCATCGGTTAAACCAACTGGGACAAAGTTGTAGTAATTGGCCGAGTTGAGCGGTATTTGCTTAAGAATCTCCGGTGAGACCTTCTCGCCTTCGGCGAATGTTTTAACCGGAATAACGAGGTCCTTATCCATGAGGCTTAGAGCGGCGCAAAGGGATTCGGTCGGCCGGGATCTTCTGGTTCGAGTTCAAAACTGGAATCGGTTAAACGTTTGTTGAAAACATCATTGGAAAAAATGTCACTCTTGAGTTCAATTCCTTCAAGACTCTTCAATTGTTGCAAAAATTCATCATTTGACTGGGCAAGGGCTTCTAGTTCTCCACTCTTATCGCTCGCAGAAGAAAACCCGGATGGTGTGAGCCCTGGATCTACTTCTGGTTCCGGACGGAGAAAGAAGTAATAAACACCAAAAGCCAAAACCGCAACGAGAACGAAGGTGATGAGACCAAAGCGAGTTTTAGAACCAGTCATATTATTTATTTAACCAATAGGTTCGTAATTGGACCGTATAGCTGTAGAAATCTTGAGCCGTGGCCGAAAGAGAAAATCCGGTCACATCAAGGATTCGTAAATTGTCTGAAAGGTTTGCCATAAAAGACTTAAACAATTGGTAAGAGCCAGAAACGTTAAAACTAATGTCGACCTGATTCAAACTGTTTTCCTCCGCCGTCGCTTCGGGATTGCTTCTTTCTTCGCTATCACCACCCACATCTACCACCAGACCAGAAAGCGGCATGCCAGCGCGAACACCAACCCGCAACATTTCAATAATCAATCGCACATTATCCACATGATCAGGGATAAGCTTATTGAGTCGGTCGAGCTGTTCTTCGGTAATGGCATTTTTCTTATGCCTTAATTCCTCCTGGCGATTAGCAAGCTTGCCAGCGTTTTCAAGACCAAGATTTAATTCTTGTTTTGTGGCCTTGAGCTCCTCGATCTGACTCAAGACCGGATCAGTGAAGTAGAAAAAGATGACGGCCGCGAGAGCAAGGAAAATGATTGGGAGAAATGCGCGCATATTATGAACTTAAACTCTCAATATAAGCTTTATAAGAGGTAATCCCGGGCTTGATGGTGAGGGAAAGACTAAAACTTACTGACCCAAAGGCATCCGGGGAAAGACCAGAAAAAAGAAAAGTCTCTACGTCCTTACTCGCCGCAAACACATCAGACTGGAGAGCAATACTCTCATAACCCTTAGCTCGACCAGAAAGAGTAATTTGATTATCACTATAACTGGCACCCGAATATTGAACTGAGGGTAAAGTTAAATCTTCTAACAACTTAAAGACGGGAACAATGGTGTTGTGATTGTCTAAAACACTCTCAGCGGCCTTAATTTTAGCATCCTTACGGCGGAAATCTTCAATAAGTTCTCGCTGGAAACCGGCTCGAATCCGTTCAAGACGCGCCCGGAGACCACAGCCATCAGTAGAAGTAATCACATTATCTTGGCAATCCGCCTCAATTTGATTACGCAAAAACTTCGCATAGGCATAACTACCACCCAGAAAGACAATCGCAATGAGTAAAACAAGAACAGAAACGAGCATGAACAGGCCGATCATCGGCACTTCACGGCGAGTGCTCTTAGCAAGCGACTCTTTAGGAATAAATGATTGAGGGATATTTGATTCCATAAATTTAACCAATTTCTTCTAGGTGGCGCAGAGCGAGCCCCACGGCCACCGAGAAGCCGGGACCGGTTTCCTTCAGCACTTTGTCGAGAAAAGCAGGGTACTCAACCTTATCAAAAGCTTGGCCAATCTCGACCGGAATCTCGAAACTAGTCTTGGCCACATCAAGGAGACCGTGGAGCAAACTACCGCCACCAATGAGCACAATCTTGGTCACCGCGCGCTTTTCCCGCTCCTGATACGAGGTAATGACCTTGTTTACCTCAGTAAAAATGTACTCGACAATAGTGCTCACCGTACCCGAAACATTCTCGGCGCCAGGCTGTTCCACCAGACCAACACGGCGCTTAATCTCCTCAGCCTTGGCGAAATCGACTCCCAAGGAACGCGAGATGGCAACAGTAATGTCTTGCGAGCCCTTCCCGATCGTATGCGAGAGTCTCACAATGCCGTAATCAACGATTGCCATCTTGGCTGTGGCGGCACCGATGTCGAGAATCGCCACCGCGTTCATCTCGCCAGCAAACACCGCTCGGATAGCGCTGAAGGTCTCGATCTCGAGAAAAGCTGGCGGAAGTTCCGCGATTCGCCCAATCTCTTGGTATTGCTTAATGGTGTCTTTATGAATCGCTACAATCAAGACCTCGATTGTTTTCCCTGCTTCATCGCCAGCCGTTTTCAAAATTCTTTTCGGGATAATCCACCAATCGAGCTCCACTTCAGAAATTGGAACCGGGATATACTTTCGCGCTTCAATCGGAACCATCTTCGTCAGCTTACTCTCGCCGAGATCGGGCAAAGCCACCATGGTAAGCAAACTCGACCGGAGCGGGATCGCCATCGCCACAGCCTGCGTGGTAATATTGGCCTCGGTAAACAAATCTTTCAAAAGCGGTGCCATCTTCTCGGGCGACAAATTAGTGACTTGCCCCACTGCAAGATTGCCATACGGACCAAGGGCAATCTCACCATATGTCTCGAGAATGACGCGACCTTTCTCCTTCCGCAATTGCACTGCCTTCACCGACGAAGTGCCAATATCAACACCAACAACCTGATTCCCCTGCTTGTGCCAAAGACCATTCTTGCCGAAAGAAAGAAACTTCGAAAAAGGGTTGGACATAAAAATTTGCGCTCACGGCAAGCTGTCGCATTATATCATCAATGTTTGAAAACTTTATCCACACAATCCTTGATTTCGTCCTCCCGCCTCGTTGTTTGGGTTGCAAACGGCCAGCCCAATACTTATGCACCACTTGCATCAGAGAGATTCCGCGCGCCGACACCATTGATCTCGAGCATAGTTACGCGCTTTTCACCTATCATGATCCTCGGGTAAAAAAGCTTATTTGGAAACTCAAGTATCACGGTCTCACTGCCGTCGCTCCGCGCATCGCAAGCCTTCTTCATGACTTAATTCTCCCTGATCTCGCCGAAATTTCTTTGTTTGAAGCGGGAAAAGTACTCCTCGTCCCCATTCCGATTACCTCAAAACGCCAAAAAGAGCGGGGTTTTAACCAAGCCGCAGTACTTGCCAAGCATCTAGCCAGGAAAAATCCTGAATCACTCATTTACGCACCCAATATTTTGCAAAAAACTAAAGATACTCCAACTCAAGTCTCGATCAAAAACCGCGCCGAGAGGCTAAAGAATCTCGCGGGCGCCTTCGCCGTCACCGATCCAGATAAAGTGAAAAATCAAACCATTCTCATTCTCGATGACGTTATCACCACCGGCACCACCGTCCGCGAAGCCCGCCGCGTCCTTCTCCAATCCAACGCCAAAAAAGTTCTCACACTTGCAGTAGCGCATGGGTAAAAAGAAAAACGGAGGAGGTGGGATTCGAACCCACGGGCCCCATTTCTAGGGCCACGGTTTAGCAAACCGTTCCGTTAACCGCTCCGGCACTCCTCCAATTCATCGACCACAAACTAACACATTTCTTTATCACTGACCATTCTGGTCACATGATATACTTGAGTTGTAATTATGGGACAATTCAAGAATCATCCCCACCTATTAACCCTGCTTCTCGTCGGAACATTTCTCATTCTAATAACCATCTATTATCAAGACCGTTTACCGACTATTTTTACCTTCGCGCCCCAACAAACCTCCAAAACACCCGGCGGCTTGTTGGAGAAAGCGGTGATCAACGAATTAACCGAGTTAACACCAGTCAATCAAGAGAGTGAACCCGGTGGCTCCGGCACCGATCTTCTTTCTGAAGTCGACACCAATTCCGATGATTCGCAAGATGAGGATGACGAGACAGAACCGCCACGAGAACCAGCGCCACCACCAGACAATGCCACCTGCATAGACTACGGCTCAACAAATGGTCTTCTGACCGTAGAAGGCCAACCTTATTTCCCCATCGGCCTCTGGGGCATGGGTGGATTAGTGCCGTGGTCGCAGTTTGACGACAGTTTCAATGCCATTGTTGACGCGCCCTGGCCAGCTCTACCCGACACCTTGCTTGGCGAACACGGGACCAAATTGTTTTCGCAAGTCCAAAACTCGGTGGCCGCCATCAATCAACAAGAAGATTATCAAAACATTATCGGTTGGGAATTACCCCATGAAGGTTATCACGAAGGTTACGGTTACAGTGACGAGGAGTTAATCGCTCTCGCCAATGACTTTCGCCAAGCGGACAATTGCCATCGCCCCGTTTTTCTCTCCCTTTCTCTGGGCCAAAGTGATCGTTTGGCAGGTTTAAGCGGTGGGCTAGACATGACTTTTGTACAGGCGGGTTATGGACTGCAAGTGCTACCAATCAAAACCGTCGGCCCTATTATCAAAGACGTAGTTCAAAACATGGCCGGCAAACCTGTCATTGCGGTCAATGAAATTAGTAGTTATCAACCAGATCGTTACCGTCTCGTGCGCCGACCGCTCAATTTCGGCGAATTACGCGCCGTGTCTTATAGCGAGATTGTAAACGGCGCGAGGGGTGTTTTCTTCTGGAGTTACCGCCACGGCATGGAAGATACGGGTGATTACGGCTTCGAGGAACAAGAAATTTCCGAGTTTGCTCTTCATGATTCTCCGGATTACAACCAAGCAGTTTTCGATCTGGGACGGGAATTGAAAACACGAACTAACCTCTTTCTAAAAAATTCCCCCAATATCACGGCGCAAAGTAGCAATCCCGGGGTGGAATGTGCCGTCTTTGAGAAAAATCATGCCGGGGCAACTAAACCTTACATTGTCTGCGTAAACGTATCACAAATGGTGAACAATTATCTCGATTATGGCGGTGGGGCAACTGTGCACCGCCTCTTTGCCCAAGCTGAAGCCACCACCGGTGAATTCTATCCCGCTCAATTCTCCACTTATTTTCCTTTCGAAACGGTAGATTTAACCATAGACAGTGTCAGTCAGGCTCCGGGAAAGATCTTGTTCCAAAATATTTACACTGGCATCACCAACACCCCGCGCACCTTAGACAAAGTAAAGATTTTCTTCGACAACGGTTCGACCCCCGGAACCCAATTCCAATACGCGATTTATAAAGATGACACGAGGGATGAGGTGCCAGACGCTAGACTGTGGCTGTCTGACCCCGTTCCCGTTCCCACCACTGCTGGTTATTATGAATTCCCACTACCCAATATCACCGTCGAGCCAATCAAACACCATTTCCTCGCTATTAAGCCTGCCCCCGGCTCAAATGGCTCCATCTACGTTCGCCGGCAAGATGTGCGTGGCGGAGCACGAGTAAAAGACAATAATCCAGCGCCAGACTATCAGCCAAGGTGGGGGGATGTACCCCTTAACGAGAATTTTGGACCACTTTTTTCCGACAACCCTGTTTTTGGCGCACAAATTACCGTGAGCGGCGGCAATTTCAACACTTATTGTTCTAATATTTCCGCGAATACGCTTGATCCTGACACTTGCACCTCGGGTACGCTAAATAATAATAAAATTGTAACAGAACTTGTGCCCGGGTATTCTGGACCGTATGTCAACTTCGACCCCTACGCCGTTCATATCTATCGCTTAGATAATTAATTACTTCACCTCGCTCCCTGGAGCAACTTCGCGCTCGGGGTGAAGGACAATTGGTCCAGTTTCGCCACTCGCGGCGAGAACCATGCCTTGGCTTTCGAGGCCGCGGATCGTGCGCGGCTCGAGATTGGTGAGCACGGGCAAAAGTTTGCCAACCAAAACCGTGGGGTCGGGATATGACATGGCAATACCGGAAATAATTTGCCGCTGTTCGCCACCAAAGTCGATCATCAGACGCAAAAGTTTATCGGCCTCGGGCACTTTCTCAGCCGAGACCACTTTACCAATTTTAATCTCGAGTTTCTTGAAGTCGTCGATGGTGATCACAAACTATTTCTTCTTGGGTTTCTTTTTCTCTTTGCGTTGAGACGCATTACCTTTGGCCATAAAATTAAATTTAACTGCTAATCCTAAAATTGTAGCACAAAAAAGAACCGCCTCAAGTTTACCTGTCGGCAAACTCGAGAGCGATTCTTTTTCGGCGTTATTTAGACGCGAGTAACGTTGGTGGCAGCTGGTCCCTTCTCGCCGTCAACGACGTCGAAGGACAAAGTATCACCCTCCTTGAGCTCCTCGTAGGTCACACCCTTCAACTCCTTGGAGTGGAAGAAGAGGTCCTTGGCCTCGCCCTCACGAGCAATGAAGCCGAATCCTTTCGGGGTCAGAGTTTTGATTGTTCCTGTCATGTAATTTGTTTGTTTTTTAATTGCTATACCCTAGAAACTCGACTCGGCTTCTGTGCTCTTTGCACCCCTAGACTATAGGCTAAAAGCAAGATTTTGGCAATTAATCCAATATCCGCGCCAGACGGATGAGGTCGTAGGGATATTCACCTTTGAAGTGCTCGAAAATGGGTTTGAGGGCCTGTTTGCCAAGTTTGCGGAAGGCGCGGTGGATCTCGGCGATTAAGTCTTCTTGACCGAGCGCGAGGTGGGCTAAATCGCTCGCCTTCAACTTCTTTTGCATCCGCAAATCTTCTAAGTGTTTGATGATCGTCCCCCTCGTGAGCTTACTCGCTTTGGCAATTTCGGCAATTTGCTTCCCCTCTTTCGCCAAGCGCAAAGTTTCTTCAATCCCACCTTTCTTGGTTTCTTTCTTTTTCTTCTCGGCGGTAATACTCCCACCTGAAGCGATAATAAAATTCTGATGCAAGCTTTTCAGCCGCTCACTATCTAGAGCATCAAATGCCGCCCTCACCTCGCCCGACTGCGCGCGGAATTCACCATCGCGCCCGAGCACCTCCGGATGGACCTCCAGCGCTCGCTCATTGAAGCCGAGCAAGTGCAACCCCGAGAGGCTACGCAAACGCGAGAGCGCCACGTAACCCTGACCGTATTCGAAGGCTTGCTTAAGATCAACTAGCGCCCCGTCGAGCGACATCCCCTGGCTCTTGTGGACCGTAATCGCCCAAGCGAGCCGCAATGGTACTTGGGTCACGCGCGCCAAGACCTTCTCACCCACTTGCACGCTCCACTCAAGAGGCTCGGCGACAATCGTTTTCCCTTGCCGCGTCTTCACAACCGGATAATTACTCATCTGTTCGAAGCCAGTCACTTCGCCCGTTGTCCCGTTCACAAACTTCCGCTCCATGCTATTTTTCGTAAACATCACCTTGGCGCCAACCTTAAGCGACAAGGTTTCTGGCGAGAGACAGTTGCGCTTCAGGCTCTCCACCATCCCGGGCGCACCACTACCCTTCATCTGGAAGTGACGCGGCGAGGCGCTAATCTTCTCGAGCTCGGCTTCATTAATCCGATCAACGTCGGCATTGTGGGGAAATAATTTTGTGAGATTCTGATGATCCGCACTCTCGGCCGCCACCACGCGCGTGGTCAGCGCCACGCGATGCGCCACCGCCAAGCGACCAGCGCGGAGACCGGTGAGCACCGCGAGGAAAGCCGGATCTTCCTGCCGATGTTGCTCGGAGAGATAACACACCATAAACTTCGCCACCGGCCACACCCTCGCCTCATAAGCAAATTGCGCCCGCTCGCCACCCTTAACCACCGGCGGGAGTTGGAAGAAATCGCCAACGAGAATAACTTGCAAGTCACCAAAGGGTTCCGTCGAGCCGCGCAATTCTTTACACAAGCGGTCTACTAAGTCGAGCATCCGCGCCGAGAGCATCGAGACTTCGTCGATCACCAAGACCTTGGTTTTCCTCACCCTCTTCACCAAGCGCTCATCTTGCGCCAAGCGATCTAGATCATAATCGCTCAATTCTTGCTTTACCCCGAGGCCGCTCCAAGAGTGAATCGTCATCCCGCCTAAATGGGTCGCGGCAATCCCCGTCGAGGCCGTCACCGCCACTTCTACCCCGCGCTCGCGAAGGTAATTGAGATACTGATTAATTGTATGCGTTTTCCCACTCCCCGGCTCTCCGGTCAAAAAAACATTCGCTCCCGTTTTGAGAATATTAAGCGCCTCGAGTTGAGTCATGCGGTTATGGTAAACTGATCCGAGAAATAAACCAAGATTAATGAAAAAGCGATTCTCACACTGGCTTGCCCGATATTGGGAAGTGGAACAATACAACTTTAAACATCCCTTTGATCGAAAGTATCCTAAAGGATACGGGCGCCATTTTCTTGCCGGATTACTAATGAGACCGCTTTATCTGATGGTAATCTTTGTTTTTAGTCTAGCCTTCTTTTTAATCTTCAAACTTCTAACAAAGTTCCTTGTCTGGGTAGATAAGGTGGTTTGAGGTGTCAAAATCCAAACCGATTAGTGGTAAAGTGGTAGTTGATTACTCAGTCTGATCCTATTATTCCGCATTGAACAATGTATAATCTCCAAACTCGCTAATAGTGATGTCTCGAGATTTTCTGTGATTTTTATAATCAAATCCCTTTATGAGCTTATCTAGTTGAGGTTTGTCTTTCGCCACAAAACACTCATAGCTATGGATAAGTATCAATGAGTTTATATCCCGTACTTGTTTTTTATCTAGCTTCATAAAATGTTCCGTCTGGGATTTCATACTCGGTTTTATACAAATGCAAATATCAGGTCTTAGAGGGAAAAATACTGTTGAGTGTGGTGATAACAGCCCATTCATTATCTTCGAATGTGATACGGTAAAGCATGGATTATCGGATGTCGCGAAAGAAGTGTCTTTTGGAGCTACGAGAAATAGCCATTGCATTTCGAAGATCTTCTTTGCCTGGCGTGGTACCTTGAAAACACCTTTCGAGTGACCGGTTTTTGTGAGGCCCACTTTTACATCATCACCGTGTATGGCTTCAAAAAGCTGTGCGTTTATTTCTTCCTGTGACATGGTACTAATCTTTTCCAATGCCTCCTTTTCATATTTATTATTTGGTGCGTGTTTGAGAATATCCTCTTTAGACATCTTTACCTTATCCGGAGACGACAGGTCTTTTCTCATGGAATACTTCGTTTTGGAATCAATCAGCTTATTCATCTCCTCTCGATGTTTAGGCGTTCTTATGTATTGCAAAGCTACATAAAAAGCGATGCAACTACGGTCCATTCCAGATAGTTGTTCTTGTTTAGTAAAGTCAACTTTTCTAATGGCTTCAATGCCCTTTTTATCAATAGTAGCTGTTACCTCTTCCGGTAGATAGGACTTTTCATTCTCGTCCTCAAGCACATTGAAATCTTTGCACCAAAATAAGGGCGACTTTGTGTTCGCAGTATCGCACTTACCTTGAGGGATTATAAAAACATTTAGATGGTTTTTAGTTCCAGGTATGTGCCATTGTTCCAGATATTTATCTTGAACAGTGTGATGTTTTTGCCATGACACATTATTATTGAGTTTTGACAATTTTCTTTACTACCGAATCTACAAAAATCCTAAAAGCCAGTCTTTTCTCCTTTTTATAAACAATTTTAATTCCTAAAAGATGCCCCCTGGGACAAATAAGCTCTTTACTGGAAACTGAAACTTTAGGTTCAATGATACGATCAATATACATCCGGCGGAGGTTGCCGGGACCGTCTTTCTGATACAGACAGATCAGAGAGCTACACTTCTCACAATTTATTTTCAGTAAACGTGAATAGACACCTCGATCTTTCCTAAACTTGTCATTTTTTAATTTCATAAAACCACAAACACAATATATAAACCTGAACCCCGCCTTCGCGGACCGAAGACGGAGAGGGAGGGATTCGGTCACGCGTAATTTTCTGCTGAAAATTCGCTCGACCCCGCCTCGCGCCGTCGCGCTGCGGCTTTCGAATCCGCCACTCACAATGCCAAATTTCACTGCAACTGAACACAGTAAAATTTGTCATTACGGAGAGGGAGGGATTCGAACCCTCGGTACCGTTGCCGATACACAGACTTTCCAGGTCTGCCCATTCGACCGCTCTGGCACCTCTCCAAGTGAATCTAAATTGAACGGTAAACGACCAGGCTAATGATACCGAAGGCAAGCGCTAAGTAAAGAACCCACTGAGCCAAGACCAAAATCAAGGCCAAGGGTTGAAGCAAATAGGCAATAAGCAAAATGACTCCCACGCACTGGAAAAGCATTTTTATTTTCCCAGACCAATTGGCTTTGATCTCCACCCCTTTTTTGTTTAACCGAAAGTAAGCCACGAAGATAAGCAGAAGTTCAATTGCTACCATCGCGGCGGCCAACCACCAAGAGAGAAGACGCGAAGCAAGAACAAGCACCGTTGAACCAATGAGTAATTTATCGGCGAGTGGATCAAAAAGTTTTCCCCAAGTGGTGATCTGCCGTCTCGTTCTCGCCAAGGCACCATCAAGAACATCAGAAAATGCTGCTATGGAAAAAACAACAAGCCCCCAGGAATATTCTCCTTTCCAAAGAAAATAAAACACCACCGGGATCATGAGAAAGCGAAAAGCGGTTACGAGATTAGGCGTAATGAAACGAGGAAAAAGGCGCAACAAACTTTTATCGAGCAGCCAGTCAACGGCGCGCATCTTTTTATTCTATCGCAATTGGCGCAAAAGTTTAATCCGTTCTTCGATGGGTGGATGGGTAAGGAAGAGGTGATGGAGACCACGCGCGGCGCGGGAGCCGAAGGGGTTCGAGATATAGAGATGGGCGGTGGCATCAGAGGCGCGAGCGAGCGGGGCGGAGTGCGCGCCAATTTTCTCGAGGGCGGAAGCGAGGCCCTCTGGGTAACGCGTAAGAAGCGCGCCAGAAGCGTCGGCGAGGTACTCCCGCCGACGCGAGATCGCGAGGCGAATTAAGGTAGAGAAAATTGGCGCGAGGATAATGAGCGCGAGGCCAATAATCGCCAGGATTCCCCCGCCTTGACTCGGCGAGGCAGGCCCACCACTGCGATTATTATCACTCCGGCCACGACCGCCGAAAAGGTGTGAACGTAAGAAAATGTCGGAAAGAATGGCCACGAAGCCCGCGAGAATTACCGCCACGGTTGAAATCAAAATGTCGCGATTGCCGATATGCGCCAGTTCATGCGCGAGCACACCCTCGAGCTCCGTGCGATTGAGCTGCTCAAGTAGGCCGGTGGTCACGGCCACGGCCGCATGATCCTTGTTGCGCCCCGTGGCGAAAGCATTCGGCGCGGCGTCATTGATAACGTAAATCCGCGGCTTGGGTAAGCCCGCTGTAATCGCCAAGTTCTCCACGAGATTATGAAGATCAGGATAGAGTTCATCCGGCGCCGGCTTGGCTCCCGACATCGCGAGGGCCACTTTGTCGGAGAACCAATAACCGACCACATTCATCACTAAGCTAATGATCACCGCAACAATAAGGATATCCGCGCTCTGATAGTAGTAACTCAAGAACCACCCAATCCCCGCGATAAGCGCAAAAAACACGACCATGAGAAGCCATGTTTTCCTCACATTACTCGCCGCTTGAGTGTATAGAGTTGCCATATATAGTATGCTACTTCACAATACTAAAACTTGAATCACTATCATCGAAATCATATCCGCCAGCTCCCGGACCAGGATACTCAGACGAAATCCTAATTTGATAGTTTTCTCCAACAGGAAAATCTTCTGGTATCTCCCATGTGAATGTTCCCTGACTTGGAGGAACCTTATCCTCTTTTGTAACAATACTTCGAGAAAAATTAACTACCCGACCCGAAAGAGCAACAACAAAAATATCAACATCCCAAGTAGGCCAATTTCCCACATTCCATTTAATTTCGTGGGTTTCTCCAATCCTCCATTTTTCTCCGCCATTAGGAGATATGATCTTCAAAGACTCTGGATGAGAATCGGCAGGAGAAACAGTTCCAACTGCTGAGTTAGTTACTTCAGAGACATTGTTTGTGTTTGGAGAAATATCTGGTAAACGAGATTGTTTAGACCAAAAGTAGTACCCCAACACAACAAGGACAACGATGATCAATAAAACTACCGGTCGAGAAAAACCAGATTTTTTATTTTTCATGTTTTACAATCAGAACTTCACTTCTACCGGATTCTGGGCGGGAGAATTGTCGTCGAGATCAAAGTATTCCATGGGTTTGAAGCCGAAGGTCCGGCCGACGATATTAGATGGAAAAGATTCGAGCGAGATGGTGAGATCGCGGACATTACCATTGTAGAAACGCCGCGCGGCCTGAATTTTGTTCTCCGTGTCCGCGAGTTCACGTTGGAGTTCGAGGAAGTTCGTATTGGCCTTGAGATCTGGATACGCTTCCGAAACCGCAAAGAGCGACTTAAGCGCACCGGTAAGCATATTCTCCGCTTGAGCATGCGCGGCCGGAGTCGTCGCACCCATGGCGGCACTTCTCGCTTGCGTGACCTTCTCGAAGGCACCACTCTCGTGAGCGGCGTAACCCTTCACGGTATTAATCAAATTGGGAATTAAGTCGTATCGGCGCTTGAGCTGGACCTCAATATCCGCCCACGCCTCCTTGGCACGATTGGCGAGCTGGACAAAACTGTTGTACATCGAGACAAACCAAACCACCAGAACAACAATCAGAATTGGAATGTTTAAACTCCAATTGATCCAATCGAAAAGACCACTAACCAGAAGCAAGACAATAACGGCCCCAAGAATCAAATTCCAAAAATTAGACATAGTTAAAAGTTAATTAACAATATGGTCCTAGCACTTTCACTATACCACCCACCCCACCAAAAAACCACTTGAAACCTTAGTGGCCGCCCAGATTGCTAAACATCCAACCAAAAGTGTAGACATAAAAAGCGATACTCAAAACCGGCAAAGCAATAGCGAAGAGCCAAAATGACCACCGCGGGGACAGCGAGGGTGACATCCCCGATGCTTTAATAAACCATCGAGAAAAAATTCTAAACAAGAGATAAACAGCCAAAGGAATGAATAGGTTGTAGCCGTTGATAACCCGGGTCTGGATATTGAAAAATAATATCACCACAAGAAAAACAAGATAGGCCGTGGCCACTAAACCAGGGTAAACCTTGACCCCACGGTCTCGCAATCGCCTCGAATCGCGATAAACCCAAATCGCGAGAAGCGGAAAAACCATAAACACCGGCAACATCATTTGCTCCAAGTATAAAGCTTGTGACACCAAAAAACCATCCCGCCGCGGCGGGATGGTTTTTCTTGAGTCTTAGTAGTCCATTCCCCCGCCCATTCCTCCGGGCATCCCACCAGGCATCGGTTTGTCTTCTTTTGGCTCTTCCGCAATTGCCACTTCGGTCGTGAGAAGAATCGCAGCAGCAGAAGCAGCGCGCTCGAGGCCGGTGCGAGTCACCTTGACAGGATCAATAATTCCGGCGGCGAACATGTCATCCATGAGTTTATCAGCATTGGCATCGTAACCCATATTGCCCTTGCCTCGCTTCACTTGATCCACAATCACCGCGCCGTCGTCCTTACCAGCATTCTTGGCAATCTGACCAAGCGGCGCCTCAAGCGCCTTGAGGAGAATTTTCACCCCGGTTTCAAATTCATCTTTAATATCTTCCGAGTCGGGCGTGATCTTCTTATTGGCCACCTTAGCACCCGCGCGCACGAGCGCCGCGCCGCCACCAATCACAATTCCCTCCTCGATCGCGGCCTTGGTCGCCTCCACCGCGTCTTCAATCTTTAACTTTTTATACTTCATCTCGCTCTCGGTCGCGGCACCCACTTTAATCACCGCTACGCCGCCCGAGAGTTTACCCAAGCGCTCGCGCAACTTCTCTTTGTCATAAGAAAAATCAGCAAGTTCAATCTGCTTCTTAATCTGCGCGACGCGAGCGTCGAGATCCGCTTTCTTCCCCTTCCCGCCCACAATGGTCGTTGCTTCTTTGGTGGCCACAATCTTCCGGGCGCGACCAAGCATCGGGATATCCACGCCATCCAACTTAAGACCCACTTCTTCTGAAATCACTTTCCCGCCCGTGAGAATCGCAATATCCTCGAGCATCTCTTTCTTCCGGTCGCCATAACCCGGCGCTTTAATCGCGAGCGTGTGGAAAATTCCGCGGAGCTTATTCACGACTAAAGTCGCCATCGCCTCGCCGTCCACATCTTCAGCAATAATCACCAGTTCCTTCTTCCCGCTCTGCGCCAGCTTCTCAAGCACCGGTAAAATATCTTTGATCGACGAAATCTTTTTATCAGTAAGTAAAATAAATGGATCAGAATATTCGGCTTCCATCCGATCAGCATCCGTAATCATATAGGGCGACACATAACCCTTATCAAATTGCATTCCTTCTACCAGTTCACTCTCGACTGTAAATGACTGCGACTCCTCCACCGTCACCACGCCGTCTTTACCCACTTTATCAATTGCATCCGCAATAATCTCACCAAATTCTTCACTCTCCGCTGAGATTGTAGCCACCTGCTTGGTCTCTTGTTTATTCTTCACGGGCTTGGCCATCGCCTTAAGTTCGCGCACCACCTCGGCCGCCGCGGCCTCAATGCCGAGTCGCACACCCATGGCGTTCACCCCGAGCGCGGTCTTCTTAAGCCCTTCTTCCATCAAGGCTTGCGTGAGCACCACGGCGGTGGTCGTGCCATCGCCCGCGATATCATTCGTCTTCGACGCCACATCCTTAATCATCTCGGCGCCCATGTTCTCAATTTTATCCTTAAGACTAATTTCCTTCGCAATCGTCACACCGTCATTGGTAATCGTCGGCGCGCCGTAACCCTTATCAATCACCACATTGCGCCCCTTCGGACCAATGGTAATCTTCACGGCATTGGCCGCGTGATCGATACCGGCCTTCAACTTCGCCCGCGCTTCTCCACCAAAAATAATTTGTTTACTCATAGTTGCTTAATCAATTATTGCCAAAATATTACTCTCACCGACGATAAAATATTCTTTATCGCCAATTTTCACCTCATCCTTACTGTATTTTGAAAAAATCACTTTCTGCCCTTTCTTCACCGAGAGCGGAATGAGTTTGCCATCATCATTGCGCTTGCCGTCGCCCACCGCCACAATCGTCCCCTGCTCACTCCGCTCGCGATCGACGGTGTCGGGAATAATAATCCCGCTCTTGGTCTTGGTACCGGCGTTTTTCTCATCGCTCGGTTCCACCAGCACCCGATCACCCAATGGTTTGATGTTTATTTTACTCATAGTGCCACGGATTATAGAGATATATGGAAGAGAGTCAAGCCATTGACAGAACTAATTTATTTTGTAGGATCAAAGGCGGATCTGTTGGTCCGGAAAGGAAGGCTGTCTTGGAAAACCTTGGCGCATTAGCGGTAGTGATTGTTATTGTCTTGGTCTGCACGTACTTTCACCTCACTCCTTACTGCACACACTGCCGGTCTAGAACAAGAGAAATCAAGGGCAGGGTTGGAAGCCTTGGAGCAATTTATTGCCATAGATGCAAAAGGCATAAAAGGAACCTGGTTTCCAATGATGAGTGGTTTTGGTAGTGACAACAAAGACAGAAACCGGGGTGCGACAATACAACGTCGCACGCTCCGGTTTTTTTGTATCTAATAACACAACTTGACAAAATAAAATTGGTGTGTATAATACTGGGCAGTCGTTTTGTGTATAAACCCCGGTCTTTGAAAGGAATCTATCGTGAAGAAAGTAAGAATTATTCTTGCTGCGGCATTAGTCGTCGTACTAACAATCCTCATTGTAGCTGTGGTCATCCACAAGCAACCAGTAACCCAAGCTGTTCATCGGCCAACCTATACCCAAAAACAAGGGGAGGAGTTTCTAGAATCAACCATCACACCGTTAATTAAACAGCTTCGCAACGGAAGCTACCCCACCCCAGAATTGCAAAACCGCTACAAAGATAGGGAGAAGGTGATAGTAGAAAGGTACCAAAAAATAGTAACGGTGTACGTGGTCGGTGACGAGCTAATCAAGAATGAATTAGCTACAACCATCGCCGCACCCGCAATTGTAGACGGTGTGCCCAATCTGCAAATATTCGTAAAGGCTCTTTGGAACACGTGGGAGGAGTTCAAGACAACAAACACATATAGAAGACCCGACGCTCAACAGATCTTCAACGATTATTTCGTCGCTTGCCTGCTCCATGAAATCGAGCATTTTAGCGGCGAAACGAGCATGCTTGACCGGTCACCCGAGAATTCATTGCGTGGCGAGCTGGAAGCTTGGGGAAAAACCTGCGAATTTGCCCTAGCCCCATTGGTGGAAAAATACAATCGCCCAATCCACCCATCTTTTCTCACGTTTTATAACGCCTGGGTAAAAGGCGGTCGCCAGCAACAAAGCGTAGAGCTGGAAGCCCTCATTAGGCGGGTGTACAGCCACATAAAAGTTAAATGACCGCCCAGACAACCGGAGCGCGACAAACGTCGCCGCTCCGGTTTTTCATTTTAAATAATTTCGATACGAGAAAGAAAGAAGATATGCAAGAGCGAAACCAGCGAAAATATCAGTGGTGTAATGGAGACCAAGGTACACGCGCCAGAGGCCGATGATGAGTGCGGTGAGAAAAAAGAAAATTGAAATAAGTAAACCCCTCGACTTTGCTCGGGGCAAGTAATAGGCAAGGAAAGCCAGCGTGAGAAAAAAGGTGGCGTGACCGGATGGAAAGGCGTCGAAGGTCAGGCCCGAAGGTCGCGGTAAATGAAATAATCCCTTGAGCGCCAAGTTAATAATCGAGACACCAATTGGCACCAAGTAAGCCAACACCGGCGCGCGGCGATAAATGAGAAAAACAAGAAACAGCGCTGCGATAAGATAATCAAAGCCCCACATCGGCGAGTAATTCTTTTATCCCCTCTTCTAATTTAACTTGTGGCTCCCAACCAAGCAATTCTCGGGCAAGCGAGTTATCAGCCAAAGTATGTTTGGGCTCGAGCCGCGCCGGTAAATATTCTTTCTCTCCACCAATCAACTCGGCAATTTTATTGACCGAGAAATTCCTCCCCGCACCGATATTTAACACCTCACCCTTCCCCACTTTGCTACTCTCCGCCGCAAGAATATTGGCCCGCACCACATCGCGCACATGGGTAAAATCCCGTGTTTGCTCGCCGTCCCCCGTAATCGTGAGCGGCTTCCCCTCTTTCTTTAATTTTATAAATTTCCCAATCACCAAAGCATAGGCACCGTCCGGATTCTGTCGCGGGCCGTAAACATTGAAGTATCGCAGTGAGACGGTGGGTAAATCATAAACTTCGCTAAATACACGCGCATACAATTCGCCAATATATTTTTGTAAGCCATACGGGCTCTTGGGCTTCGCTGACAAAGTTTCAACGAGCGGCATCACGTCAGAATCACCATAAGCTGAGCTTGAAGCCGAGTAAACCACTTTCTCCACACCTGCCTCTTTGGCGGCAAGAAAAACATTCAAAGTACCGATGACATTGGTTTCATTAGTCTCAACCGGATACTCAATCGAGTACTGCACGCGCGGCAAAGCCGCCAAATGAAAAACATATTTCGCTCCAGCAAATAATGGTTTAATCTGATCTAATTTCCGGATATCACTCCCCACCAAAAGATCAATATTTTGAACTTCGTAATCCCGTGAAATTAGTTCATCCACCAAGTTCGAACCAATGAACCCCGACCCGCCCGTCACTACCACTTTTGTTTTTTCCATTCCTCAATTATATCCCAGTTCGCGAGAGTAAAGCACGAATTGTTTTGAGCGCGATTTCGAGGTCAAGCCAGATGCTACGGTTCTTGATGTAATAAAGATCATAAGCGAGCTTGTCTTTAGTGTCGTCAACTCTCGGTCGGAAGTGTGGATGCGCTTCATGATAAATCTGCGCCCAACCAGAGAGACCGGGTGAAATAAGGTGACGGGAATCGTAATACGGAATCTTCTCACGATAAATCGCCACGTATTCCAACTTCTCCGGCCGCGGGCCAACGAGCGATTGATCACCACGAATCACGCCAATAAGCTGAGGGACCTCATCGAGACGGGTCCGACGCAACCATTTACCCAACCGCGTTACGGTACGATCTGACAAGTCTGGTTCGAGCGACATGCTGCGGAACTTAGCAAGACGAATAATCTTTCCGCCACGACCAACCCGCTCATCGAAGTAGAAAAGAGGCCCACCCCCCTCGAGCTGCATAAAGAGCCAAACGATTGGGTAAGCAGGCAAAGTAACAATGACAATAATTGTCGCCACAACAATGTCCATCAGGCGCTTCAAAATGTCGTAGGTAATCTGGCGACGGTTGGAAATATTTTCGAGGAACCAACGCTCATTGATAATTGAAACTGGAATCCGACCAAACATCTCTTCCGACAAGCGATGCAGGGGCAAGAAGCGCACACCAGCAAACAAGGAACGATAAAAGTCTGGTAACAAAAGGTGGAAATTGCGATCATAAATATTCACCACGATCGCCCCGGGCTTAAGCTTCTTTGCTTCAATTAGATTACTCGCCTGCTTCACCTCAAGATTGTAGTGCGGATTGCCTTCAAGCTCAGGAATTAACTCATCAGCTTCTGCTTCTTCACCAAGGAAAACGAGTCGCTCGCGCCGACCGCGATAGACGAGCGGCCAGATACCGAGTCGCCAGACCAAAAGAAAAACGGTGGCAATGCCAACATAGATAAACAAATTTGCCTTCGGCGAAAGCGCGAAGTATGGAAGGAAATAAAAAAGGGCGGTAGCAATGAGGCCATTTATAATTTGGGCGCGGATAATAATTTGCGGCAGGCGCCGACGGACCACGGCACGCGGCCGGGTGTAGAGATCGGAAATAAAGAAAACGAGAAGCCAAAGTGGGATAATCCAAGCAAAATCGCGAAGGTGCGACTGGAGAAGCATTGCCTCCGGCCAAGCCAAATAACGCACCAAAAGCGTAAGCCAAAGTGAAATGAGAAAAAAAACGAGGTCGCCCACCAGTAAGGCAAGGATCTCCTTGCGGCCTTGTAATTTCATAGATTTTTGTTAGGATACAACAAATTCGTTATTGTGTCTATGGCCAAAAAGCAAAAAGTCTTGTATCTCATAACCAAGTCTAACTGGGGCGGCGCGCAACGGTATGTCTTTGACTTGGCGACTCAGATGCCTTTTGACGCAGCAGTGGCGCTCGGTGGTGAAGGTGAACTGAAACAGAAGCTCGATCAAGCTGGCGTTAAAACAATTTCTATTCCCCGCCTTGGACGGGATATTAAAATTTGGGATGAAATTCTCGTGTTTTGGGAAATTTTTAAAATTATTCGGCGAGAAAATCCCGATATTGTTCACTTAAATAGCCCCAAAGCTGGTGGCTTGGGCGCCTTAACTGCCCGCCTAGCAGGGATACCAAATATTATTTACACCGCGCACGGTTGGTCCTTTGCCGAAGATCGCCCCGCTTGGCAACGGCTCGCGATCAAATTTTTCTCTTGGCTCACAATTCTCTTTTGCCATCAGGTAATCGTGATTTCTCAAAGCGAATATAAAAAAGTAGAAAATTGGCCTTTTGCGCGATCTAAACTTCACTTAATTTATAATGGCGCGAGTGAACCAACTTTCCTCCCCCGCGGCGAGGCGCGCGCCGCGCTTGGCTTGGACCAAAATGAATTCATCGTGGGCACCATCGCCGAGCTTCACAAGAATAAAGGTTTAAATTACTTAACTGAGAAGGTGGTGGTGATTGGCGAGGGAGAAGAAAGGAAGAGTCTTGAGGGTGGAGCGCTTATCTTGCTCGGCCGGCGCGAGAATGCCGCGCAGTATCTCAAAGCGTTTGATGTGTTTATTCTCCCTTCAATTAAAGAAGGTCTGCCATACGTGATCCTAGAAGCCGGCCTCGCCTGTTTACCTGTGATCGCCACCAAAGTTGGCGGTATTCCGGAAATCATTGATCACGAAAAAACGGGAATTCTCGTGGAACCAAAAAACTCCCCTGCTCTCACCACGGCCATTCAAGATTTAAAAAATGACCCAGAAAAACGAGCAACGCTCGGTCAGAATCTCCGCACCACCATCCAAAAAAGATTTTCCCCAGCCGCGATGCTCAATCAAACCCTTTTGCTCTATAATAAGTAACTTATGAAAAAGGGTTTCACCCTCATTGAGCTTTTGGTCGTCATTGCCATTATCAGCCTGCTCTCGAGTATTATCTTTGGCTCACTTCAACAAGCCCGGGCAAAAGCCCGAGACAAAAAACGGATCCAAGACCTGGTGCAACTTAGGAATGCTTTGGAGTTATATCGCGAGGCCAACGGAAAATATCCTAGTGACCCAAACTTAACATTTTTAGGATCACCAGACACCCGCGCAATCAGTTGTTGGACTTGTGGCACGCCGGGTTATTTAGACAACACTCGTTTGACTGCATTAACCCCTTTTCTTAACACCCGACCCAGTGATCCGTCTGAGCCTTTCTCGGGAGCAACAAACAATGGATACTGGTATAAAGTAAACAATTCTTGTGAAGATTATAAAGTCGCCATTGAAAACACGGTTGAGGATATAAATAATATACCAACAATAATGAGGGATAGCACAAATTGGAATGCGGCTGCTCCGAATACTGCTGTAATTTTTTCCTCGGAAGTCTCGAGAACCTGGTCAAGGAGCGGTACCACTTTTGCTGGATCAAGTTCTTGTTAAATAATGTCTAAAAAATTTGGTTTTACCCTCATCGAACTTCTCGTGGTCATCGCCATTTTCAGCGTCCTGGCAAGCATTGTTTTCGGATCGCTAAATCAAGCTCGCGGCAAGTCACGCGACAGCAAGCGGGTTCAAGATCTTGTCCAGCTGCGTAACGCCCTAGAGCTTTACAAAGCGGAACACGGCCGATATCCGGATGATAAAGATGCTCTCCCAGTAATAGGTGACCAGCCTGCGGGTATTGATTGTTGGGAGTGTGATATCAATTCCGGAGACACCTGTGACTCCTTCGACAACGGCTGTACCACGTTACACCCACTGTACTCAGGAAGAAAGCTAGCCACAGATTTGCTTCCCTATATTAACCCTCTACCATCTGACCCAAGTGTTCCGTCAACCGGCTGGTTCAATGACACCTGTGCCGGAGTCAATACCGACCGACGGGGTTATTGGTATAAAGCAAATGCAAACGGATCTGATTACAAAGTGGTGATTTTTGGAACAATTGAAGATATAAACGTTATTCCTCCGCCGATGAGAGCGGATGGTATAAATACTCCAATTTGGAGAGCCTCATTGTGTAGCTCTCCTGGCGCCACAGCCACAATTTATTCATCTGAGATATCAAGGAACTGGACTGAGTCACTAGCGGGTGGCCCCAACACTAATTTACCTTAAGTTGATGAAAAAAGGTTTTACCATCATCGAACTATTGGTCGTGATTGCGATTATGAGTTTACTATCAAGTATTATCTTTGGCTCACTGCAGGAAGCAAGGGCAAAATCTAGAAATAGTCAGCGCGTGCAAAGTCTTGTCCAACTTCGGAATGCCATAGAGCTTTATCGGTTGAACAATGGACGCTACCCTGTTCCGTCGGATAATCCCCCACCAAATCTCAATAACCACGGCGCAAGTTGCTGGAACTGCATTGGAGATATTTACTCTATTCCGAATGCTTCTCTTTTTGACCCCGAACACCTCTCAGAAATTGCACCGTATATGCCTAGTCGCCCAGAAGACCCTCGACTTAACCCGGATGCTGTAATTTCTTTGAAGGGGTACTGGTATCAAGTTGACCCGGCAGGCAATGATTACAAACTCCTTTTAGCCGGAACGGTTGAGGGCGGAAGTGGGAGTATAGCAACAGGAAATTACTCTTACCCGGCTGGGATTCCCGTTCCCATGCGCGACCCAAACTTCTGGCCAACAGCCGCTGATTTAGCCTCTCTTTCCGTGTACTCTGCCGGTGCTCGATGTTGGGATTGGCAAAACACTACCCCACCCATGGGACCCGCTTGTTAAATCCCCAGAAATTCGTTTTTTAAGTCTTCGCGATGGAAAGCGCGGGAAGAGCGGCGCATCGACATTAGAATACCGAGGCTAGTGAAGGTCGCGAGAAGATGCGATCCACCATAACTCACAAATGGCAGCGTGAGACCAGTGACCGGCAATAAGCCAATATTCATTCCCACATTGATGGTGAAGTGGCTAAGAAGCATGATCGCAATCCCTACGCCAAACAAAGTTTCAAAATTAGTTTCACCCAAGAGCGCCGTTTTCAAAATCCGCCAGATGACAATATTGTAGAGAATAAATAGACCCACCACCCCAACAAAACCCCACTCTTCAGCGAAGGCGGCGAAGATAAAATCAGTTTCGTACTCCGGGAGAAAGCGCAAGCGCGATTGCGTACCGTAGCCAATCCCCTTGCCAAAAACTTGACCCGAGCCAACCGCGATCATTGATTGGAAGGCATTGTAACCGGTGCCGCGAATATCAGCCAAGGGATGAATAAAAGTCATAATCCGCGCCTTCTGATATGGCGCGAAGAGAAAAAACCAAGCCACGACGAAAGAAACTAGAGCTACGCCAAACACGCCTAAAAGATGCTTCTTCGACACCCCCGAGACAAGAATCATCCCAAGCCAAATGAGAAAAAGAATCACCGCCGAACCAAAGTCAGGTTGCCAAAGAATGAGTCCAAACGGTACGAGAGCGTAGAGACCGGAAATAAAAATGTGGCGGAAGTTGGCAATCTCAGTGTGGCGCCGAGAAAAATATTTGGCCAAAATAAGAATCAAACCAAGCTTCATAAAGTCAGCGGGCTGGAAGGCGAAGGGCCCAAGGTCAAACCAACTGCGCGCGCCCTTAGTCTCCGGCGCCACAAGCGGCAAAATGATGAGCAAAACAATGAGGGTAAAGTAAATGGCCGCCACGGCTCCGGATCGGCGAAGGAAGCGGAAATCAAAAAAGCTGAGACCAAAAAACACAGCAAACGAGAGCAATATCCATAAAACCTGGCGACCGAAGAAATAACTCTCAGCGGTAAAAGAGTTCATAGTCACGAGTCCGGCCGTCAAAAGGAGTAAAGTGGCAACAACAAGCAACCAATCAACCCCCGCGGTGAGGCGGGAAATGGTGTCACTCAATTTTTGATAAATCAAAATGGGGGTAAAGAATTTTGAGCGTTGGCTCCTTAATAAACGGCTCCGGCCAAGTAAAGACGATGTCGCGCGAGGCGCCGCGACTCAGAGTATCTACCACCGTGGCACTTCCGGCAAGCGTATTCTCATTTTCATCAAAAAGGACGGCTTTTATTTCAATATTTGAAAGATCTTTCAGTGAACGGTTAATCACCGTGGCGCGGAAAATTGGTTTGGGTAAATTGGTAAACACCTCACTCGCGAAGTCGAGGTCGGGCTTCTCTACCGCTAAGCGCCGCCAGGGCAAGGTCTCCCCAAGGAACTTAAAAGTGGCCCGCACCGGCACCTGCTCACCCACATCAGCTTTAAACAATCGTTCAAAAACTATAAAACTCTCTCGCGGGTTGGCGAAGGTGTCCCCACGCTTGGTGGTAATGAGAAGATTGTCTTTATCGACAAAATCAATGGAATAAGGCAACTTATCAACACTCAAATTGAGGTTGGGGTTCTCAACGAGAGTGATCGAGTCGTATGAATCAGCTCCCACCTTCATCACCCGGCTCCACAGAACGCGAAGCGGCAGAATCTCGTTCCGACACACGGCTTCGCAAGCACCACCGCAGTCAATCCCTATTTCATCTTGATTACGCTTACCATCAGAGCATGATGGATCCGGGCGCGTGAGCACAAAAAGCGCTGCGCCAACACCGGCGAAAAAAATAAGCACGAGAAGAAAATAACTAATTTGCCGCTGTACGCTCCACACTGACATAGCGCAAATTATATCATGAGAAAAATTTAAATCCTCTGTTCCGGCGGCTAGCTACTCTCCCCCTGATGGAGTACCATCGCCACGACGGTGCTTAACGGCTCTGTTCGGAATGGTAAGAGGTGTGACCACCGCGTCGAACCACCGAAACACAAGATTCAAATACTAATTCTCACGAATAGAAACGAACACTAACAAACAATCAAAAAGTGCTTTTCAGATTTCCTAATGGGAATGGGCGGATTAGTACGCCTCGGCTTAAACCCTTACGGGCCTTACACCTAGCGCCTATCAACGTGATCATCTCTCACGGGCCTCATAACGATATTTAATCTTGGGGTGGGCTTCGCGCTTAGATGCTTTCAGCGCTTATCCCGTCCCGACTTAGCTACCTGGCGGTGCCGCGGGCGCGACAGCCAGTAGACCAGAGATCGGTTCATTTCGGTCCTCTCGTACTAGAAATAACTCCCCTCAAATATCAACGCCTGCAGTAGATAGGAGACCAACCTGTCTCACGACGGTTTGAACCCAGCTCACGTAACATTTTAATTGGCGAACAGCCAAACCCTTGGGACCTTCTCCAGCCCCAGGATATGTTGAGCCGACATCGAGGTGCCGAACTCCGCCGTCGCTATGGACGCTCGGGCGGAACTAGCCTGTTATCCCCAGAGTAGCTTTTATCCGTTGAGCTCCGACCGCCTCTAATGCGGATCGTCGGATCACTATGCTCGGCTTTCGCCCCTGCTCGAGATGTCCCTCTCGCAGTTAAGCTGGCTTGTGCCATTACACTATCGGCACGGTTTCCATTCGCGCCTAGCCAACCTTAATAGGCCCCTCCGTTACTTTTTAGGAGGGATTCGCCCCAAACAAACTACCCGCCAGGTACTGTCTCCGAACGTTTTGACCGTTCAGGTTAGAACGCATCCTCAACCAGAGTGGTATTTCACTGACGACTCCCCAACACCCGAAAGCACTGGATCAAAGTCTCCCACCTATGCTACGCAGGCAAAAAATACGCTCAATACCAAGTTATAGTAAAGCTTCTGGGGTCTTTTCGTCTATCTGCAGGTAACCGGCATCTTCACCGGTATTGTATTTTCACCGAGCTGCTCCTCGAGACAGTTCTCCAGTCGTTACGCCATTCGTGCGCGTCGGAACTTACCCGACAAGGTACTTCGCTACCTTAGGACGATTATAGTTATCGCCGACATTCACCAGGGCTTGTAAAGATCGGCCTGTCATCTTGCGACAACAGACAGTCCTTATTTAACCTTCTGGCATTGGTCAGGCGTCACCCCCTATACTTCCTCTTACGAGTTCGCAGGGAGCTGTGTTTTTGATAAACAGTCGCCAGAGAAACTTTAGCTGCGGCCCCGCCAGAGGCGGGGCAGGCCTTATTGCTAACTTACGGCCGCTTTTTTGCCGAGTTCCTTGAGGAGCAATCACTCGTTCGCCATGAGTCTACTCGACTCGACCACCTGTGTCGGTTTGCGGTACGGTCAACTCGTTTTTAACTTAGAAGTTTTTCTTGGGAAGCGCTTCGCGAGAATCTCCTCCCCCGAAGGGGAAAATTTTGCCTTCCTCAGAGTTTGAATTAAATCAGCCCGCCGGATTTTCCTAGCGGACACTCTTTTGTGAGCAACATGAAATCCAATAATCTGCTCTCGCTTATTTCCTCCGTCACTCCATCAGAAACGAGTCGGTCACGGAATATTAACCGTGTGTCCATCGCCTGCGGCTTTCGCCATTGGCTTAGGCCCGACTAACCCTTGGTTGTTCACCATTGCCAAGGAAACCTCGGTCTTACGGCGTCCGCCGATCTAAGGCGGATTGTGGTTACTTGTGCCAACATTCTTACTTCCAAACGCTTCACCAAACCTCGCGGTTCAGCTTCATCGCTGCTTGGAATACTCTCCTACCGATCCATCATTCCGAAGAACAACGAATCCCTCACTTTCGGTACTATGCTTAGCCCCGATTATCTGCGGCGCAAAATCTCTCGATGAGTGAGCTATTACGCTTTCTTTTAAGGGTGGCTGCTTCTAAGCCAACCTCCTCATTGTCTAAGAAATTTCACCTCCTTACTTGCACTTAGCATAGATTTAGGGACCTTAAATTGAGATCTGGGCTGTTTCCCTTTCGACGAGTGGAGCTTAGCCCCCACCGTCTAACTGCCTTGTAATGACTCTTGGTATTCGGAGTTTGATAAGTTTCGCGAGCTTTCGCCCTGTCGAAACCTTCCAGTGCTCTACCCCCAAGAGATACACAAGACGCTAACCCTAAAGCTATTTCGGAGAGAACCAGCTATTACCGAGTTCGATTAGCTTTTCACTCCTTGCCACAAGTCATCCGATAGTATTGCACGGCTAAACGGTTCGGGCCTCCATCTGTCTTTCGACAAACTTCACCCTGCTCATGGCAAGCTCACCCGGCTTCGGGTCTTATTCAGACTACTTATATTTCGCGCTATTCACACTTGGTTTCCCTGCGACTCCAGCCTAATTGGCCTTAGTCAGCAGTCTGAATAAACTCGTTGGCTCATTCTTCAATAGGCACGCCATCACCCACGCCTTGCGGCGGGGCTCTGACTCCTTGTAAGCATATGGTTTCAAGTTCTATTTCAACGCCCTTATAGGGCTGCTTTTCACCTTTCCCTCGCGGTACTTGTTCACTATCGATCTTAAAGAGTATTTAGCCTTGGCCGTTAGTTCGGCCGGATTCCTCCGAGCTATTCATGTCTCGAAGTACTCAAGAATAACGACAAAAGAGATATTTCGTTTTTATTTACGGGACTGTTACCCTCTAGGGCTTGGCGTTCCAGCCAATTCAACTAAGGAAATATTTTTTTACTCTTCTAGAAATCTACGTCGCTACCTTACAACCCCACCACATTGCTGCGATGGTTTGGGCTCCTCCCGTTTCGCTCGCCGCTACTAAGGGAATAACATAGCTTCCTTAGCTATTGAGCACTATCGCTCACCAGCTAACGAAGCTACGATCTTGTTTTCTTTTCCTCCAGGTACTGAGATGTTTCACTTCCCTGGGTGCGCATTCCAACTTGCGTCAGAATTATCCGCTTTTAGCGAATAAGGTTTCCCCATTCGGACATCTCCGGATCGAAGGTTGCTAGGCACCTCCCCGGAGCGTATCGCCGCCACGCCGCGTCCTTCATCGCCTCTTTAAGTCAAGGTATCCACCATATGCTCTTAATTTCCCATTAGGAAATCTAAAAACCACTTTGTTTGATTGCTTTACCTACCTGTCTCCAACTCTTGAAAGACCCACAATAAAGTGGAAGTTGGGACAGCTTTTAGTTTTCAAATTTCGATCCTCTCTGAAAGAAAAACCGCCCTTCGGGGCGGCTTAGATACCCAAAAAAATGGCTATCTAGGCCGCTCTTTTAGTTGGTTTTTGGTATTCATATCCGATGGGCAACAGTATATAGGAACCAAAAAAGCCGTCAAGCAGGGTGGGGAAAGCCAAGATTCCGACTCAAGACAAAAGCTTAAAAAGGGCAATTAAGGTCAAAACCACGGTCAGAATCTGGCGAGGTAAATTGAAAATAATATCGTGAGATACCAGCTCAAAATCTACCCAACCTAAATAATGAAGAATCTGACCAAAGAGATAGAGTAAAACAATCATCAGTAATACCAGGCGAATGGTGAAAAAGACCACCGCATCCGGACTAGTGAGAATCTCTGGAATCGATTGGATAAGCCAACGAATCTCGGTAACGGAGAAAACTAAAGATAGAGCAAAGAGAAAAGCCTGTTTGAAGGTCATCACCATGACTATATTGTAACGCAAAAATCGTTCGCCGTGGCGAACGATTTTTACTTCAGAAACTGAAAAGTCTAATGATGGTTATTGATATCTTGGCGAAGCTTCTCGATATAACGAGCGGCCGCATCCCGACCACCAAGGCCGAAGGCTAGACCACCAGCAATTGCGAGCATGGCCACCACACCAGTAAAGAGATTGTTCAGGAGCTGACCACCAATACCGAGCTGGTTAAGGGCTACAAGAATTGCAGAAACCCAGATTGCCCACTTGGCCACACCACCGAAGAGTTGGGCCGAGTGTGACCCCACCGCCTTGGCTGAGCCAGCAATAATCTTGTGGGCCGCATCGGCTACCACCGCAGCAAGGAGCAAAATGAGCGAAGCTGCAATTACCCGAGGCAAGTACGAGAGCACTACCTGGCGCAAGAATTCATTGACTTGCGTGAGCCCAAGCAAATTGAGCGAAGCGATCAAGAAAACAACGATAATAAACCAACGCACCAAACCACCAATGAAGGCGCCAGCATCGAGCTTGAAACCAGCCCGCGAAAGCACTTCCTCAGTCCCAACACTCTTCAAAGCCTTATCGACTTGGAGAGCGCTGATAATTTGCGCCACCCATTTCCCCAAAATCACTGCCACCAACCAACCAAGAATGAAGATCAGGACGGCAATAATCACCTTAGGCAAGATGGTCACAAAGATCACTTGCCACACCTCCTGAAACCTCATCGTTAGCTCACCACTCAAAGTGTCTAAATTCATAGATAATAAAATTAGCTAATAGCTTAATAATACTAAACTCCGAGTTTATCAATCAAGCGCTCGTGGGGATAATCGAGAATGTCACGAATGAACTTATCACAAGCATGAAAACGGTAGTTAAAATCGGCGGTTTCCATAACAGAATAGTTGAGCTCCCGCCCCACCTCCGCCTCCACCATATTGATTGCCCGCTCTATTTTGGCTCGCTTTAAGTGATCTCCGACCAAAAGAAGATCAGCTCGACTCTCGGGTTGATCAATAAAAATGCCCGAAATAACCAAAAACTTGATATTCCCGGTATGAGCAAAGCGTGAAGCAATTTCTCGCCGTCGACCCACCACATCATTACGCAAGAGGTTACGAAGCGGATTAAGAAAAGGAAAAGACTGGTTGAGTTGCCAGCCTTTTACCTTCTTAATTTTCAGTTTTTTAGCCTTACGGCCAGTAACAATCTTCGGCGCAGGAGCCGGAGTTAGGGTAATCGTTTTTACCTGGGCGAAACCAACTCTTTTTAGGAGTTCAAGCTCTTTGCGGAGCCCTTTACTGGTAACTTTGGCTCTTGCTCCTACTTCATCCCCCGGCAAAACCACCGTTGGATTAAGCACAAAAAGCCGCATGAGCTTCACCCGGTCGGAACTCCCAAACAGCTTACCCAGGATTTCCATCGCCCCTATCTTCCCCTATTTTCGCCTTTATTTCAACTCCACCTTACCGCCCGCCGCCTCGATCTCTTTCTTGATCTTCTCGGCGTCCTCCTTCTTTACGCCTTCTTTAAGCATAGCTGGGGCCGCATCTACCAAATCCTTAGCCTCCTTGAGACCAAGACCGAGAAGCTCCTTCACCACTTTAATAACCGCGATCTTCTGATCACCAGAGGCCTTAAGCTCCACATTGAAGCTGTCCTTCTCCTCAGCCGCCGGAGCCGCACCCGCACCTGGAGCCGCCATGGCGACTGCCTGGGCCGAGACACCAAACCGAGTTTCCAAGAACTTCACAAGCTCATGGAGATCGAGTACCGACATCTTCTCAATCGTTTCCACGACTGACTTGAACTTCTCAGGAACAGTTACTTGTTCTTCCATAATTTAATTAGTTACCTCCCGCTTTTTGGCGATTTCGCTCAAAGCGACCGCCAAACCAGCAATAGGAGAATTGATAAGATTCACAAACTGACCATACAACACTTCGCGAGGGGGCACCGCCGCAATTTGGGCGATTTTCTCAGCATTCACGTATTCACCTTGGAAGATACCGCCGAGGATTTTGATCCCCTCTTTGACCTTCTTTTGGAATTCGTGCACCCCTTTTGCTGGAGCAATAAGATCAGCACCTGTCGCGAGCGCCACCTCACCGTCGAGACTTGGAATTTCTCCTTTCAGTTTACTTGAAAGACCACCCAAAGCTCGGCGAATCAAGGTCTTCTTTGCCACAAGATAGCCCACCTTCATCGCCTCAAGCGAGCGGCGTAATTCGTTTACCGCATTCACCGAAAGGCCGTGGAAGTTCACAAAAACCACGGTCTCTGCGGCCGCCAAGCGTTCATTCACTTTCTCTAAGATTACAACCTTTTTTTGTTTACTAATTGCCATAAAAACAAAATAAAAACGGCTAAAAGCCGGTTCGACCACCTCGGCAGGATTTATCCACCAATCCAATGGGCGGACCTGCTGTCTTCGGCTTATGGTCAGAGAGTATATAAAACTTGTGCCAGAAGTCAACCTCTCGCCTAGAGAGCGTCGTACAAGCTAATTAAGTAAATCCCCACGATACCCAGAATCACGATCAGAATAAATCCTGCCGTCATCCTCCAAAAATCGTTGTTGGGGTTAGAAATATTGTTCATAAAAATTATCGGCCAAATAGCCAGCCCAAAAATCTTTGCCACCAACCCAGCTTCTTTGGTAACACGAGCGGCTCTGGTTCGACCTGTGGCAAGGCAGGAACTGTTTCCACCACTACCGCCGCCTGAGTGGTTGCCTCAACCGTCAATTCTTCTACTTCCTTCTCTTTTTCTTTAGCTTTGGCCACAAGGAGCCTATCTTTCTCTGCCACTTCTGCCCGGAGGCGGTTCAACTCTTTCAACACCTCTGGTGTAATGGTCGGAACCGGAACAAGAGGTTGGGCAGGCACCGGGGGTGGTGTTACTGCAGCAATGGTGTTAAGTACAGGAGTTTTTGTCGTGGTCTTCGGTGTTTCTTTTTGTTTTTCCTTTTTCTTTACCTCCTTTTCGTCTTCATCCTCGTCATTTTCCTCCTCATCAGCCCCTTCCTCGTCCTCATCTTGGTCGTCGTCTACCTCCTCTTCTTCCTCATTCTCATCATCACCTTCCTCTTCGTCATCATCTTCTATCTCCTCCTCTGCTTCATCTTCTTCACCCACAGTAATGTCCTGTGAAGCTGACCAAGATTCACCTGTATCGCGAATCGTCACCGTCACCGTAATTTCATGTTCCCCTTCATCACTGTCTCGGTAATAGAAATTACGTTTAGCCGAGTTCTTTGCCATTACAAGTGACACTGGGTTCCCCTGATCGTTTAGAAACTCCCCTGTGTCAGAATCAGAAGAAAATTCCACATCCGCCGTGCTGCCAATATTCTCCCCCGTACCCGCAGAATTCTGGGTCTGCACACTCATAATCTCCGAGAGTTGCCCCGCTTCCACCGTTCTTTCTGGGGTCACAAACACCAAGTCATCAATATTTGCCGTTTCGGCGTAAGCAAGGCTAGCGAGGAGAAAAAGGCTGGTGAATAGAAACTTTTTAATCATCGCTTAATAACTTAACTGATCAACAATTTTACCATTTTGATCATAAAGGGTGATAGTCTCTCGACTATCGTCCCACAATTCCCAACTTTGACCCAAGTAAACCCGCCACTCATCGGTATAGAAATCAGGATCAGCGTGGTGACGCAAGACACAGGCATTGTAGTTAAAAACCTCGGTCACAAATTCGCGACAAGCTCGCGGCACATCTTTTAATCCGCCAAAGTAGAGCTCATCATCGACTTCTTTCTCTTCTGGCAATTCACACCGACCAAGCCGACGAACAAAATCATAACACTTATCGTCGAGCAAATTGAGATCAACCTCCGTTTCAGGGTTGGGGCAAGATCCTCTGAGTGCCGGTTTAAATTTATCTTGATAATGTTTTAGCTCGCCCAAATAACCACTACAACGATTAACCTGGAAGCTGGTAGAGATAGGGTACGGATTCCGCTCCGGCAAGCGGCCGGTTACCACAATCGCTTTACCCCGCGAGTCGAGCACAATGGGTTCTACAGGCCAATTATCTTCTCCACCAATGAAAAGCTTTTTCCCATAAGGAATATAAGCTGAGCCAGAGATCCAAGAAGCGGAGCGACTGCTCGCCAATTGCCAATTGGTAATCGTCACCGGCTCATTGGCGCGAGAGGTAATGGTAATGTATTCAAAACCAGGCCGATACTCCGACGCCGCATTCCCTCGACCGAGTTCCACTTTTTCAGACCAGGGCGAATAAAACTCAGGATTCAATTCCGGGTCCGCATTAGTAGAGCGATTCAAATAGGTGCGATCTCGAAAGGAGGCACGCTCAGTCTCGCGAGAAGCTGGTTCATATGGGCGATTGAGAAAAAGGCTTCGATTTCCCCCATCTTGCAAACCGCCGGTCGCAAACCACAAGACACCCAACACAACCACAATGGCCACCAGCCACAAGAAGTCCCCTTTGCCCGTACTTTCCCAAGACATCACAATATTCTAACAATTTTTTAGACACACAAAAACTCCCCCAATTGGGGGAGTTTTTGTTAGCTATTCGCCGGTGGCGAACACAAGTTAGCTAAATTTAGTTCTGGATCAAGCTAATGGTACTGGTCTTGAAGTCGCCCATATCGAAACGGTAAACCGTATCGTGGACATCTCCACTATCAGTATCCCAGCTAATACCACGCAAGCGAACACCCATTTGGATGTCTGCGCCAGCAGGACCAATGTTGATCTTCAGAGTACAACGACGAGTGTCATTCTCTGGGATCTCAAACGACTTGTTCGTAGAACTTGTCGTTACGTCGTTAGCCTCAACACCAGCACACTCTAGAACCGTCAATGGCAAACTACCAGTGGTTGTGGTGGCGGTTGAATCGGTTGTAGTACCCCACAAAACACCCGAGTTTGCGGTTTCAGCTGTTGGTCCCGAAGAGAGAGCGCTAGCGGTAGTAGAAGCCACCACAGCACCGTCGATGAAGACATCATCACCGAATGAAGTAACGTCAAAGACGATCTGGTAAATACCAGTGTCATCACCACCAGAGAACCCAGCGGCCTGACCATCAGTGTCGGCATCAGACGAAACGAATTCAACGTTAATACCAATATCATACACAGCATGAGCATCACTAGAAGTGTTGGCACTACCTGTAACACGGGTATCAGACAACACTTCACCAGACTCATCTTCTACGCTCCAACCAGCAGTGTCATCGGTCGAATCTTCACTGATAAACACTGCGAGGGTAGCGCCTTCGAGAGCACCGTCGGCCACAGAGTTGAAGCTGACCTTAATCTCAGCGTCCACTTCTTCACCAGCAGCCAAGTCGTAATCGATATCATCGAAGAGCCAACCCTTAGTGGTGGTATCGTCAGCGGAGGTAATAGTTTCACCAGTAGCCACTTCTGTACCATCAATCCACAAAGTTATATCTTTTATCAGATCATCCACATCATCAACGGCTGTTCCGTTAGCAGCAACCGTGGAGCTAGCAGACATCCGCTCGATCACAAGATCTGAATCACCTTCCGCCTCAAGAGTGAAGGAAAGAACTGAAACATCATCAGTATCATCAGAGGCATGGATGTCAATAACATGAGGATCATTAATCTCATCGTCACCCTCATCAATCTTCAGCTCTGCGTTAGCAGCAGAAGCAAAGGTGCCGAAATTAAACGATCGTGTATCACCAGAACCAATGTCGCCGGTTGAGGTGTCAGTTACAGAAGCGCCTTGAGCATCCTTAAAGCGAACACTTTCGGCTTGAACCAACCAGATATCATTGTCTTCATCCGAGCTAATGTTGTTAACAGCTGTAACAGCCACAACGAGCTCAGCATTCTCCTCACCAGCCTGGATTATGGCACCAGAATCGAGGGAAATGGTTCGGTCATAGTTGTTGTCATCATTGAACTGATCAGCATCAATGCGGGCAACCTCTTCACCGTTAAACCAAATCGAAACCTCGGTGATGTAATCCTCTAGGTCAGAAGAACCAACACCAGTGCTTGGATCGAAATCAAGACGAACTGCGGTAATTTCAAGATCTGACCCTTCGTCAGCATCGAGGTCCAGACCAAAGACTTCTACGTCTTCAGACCCCTCACCAACTTCTTCGCTGTTCAGGCCTGAAACGAAGTCAGCATCGTCAATCGAACCAGCGCCGCCTGTCAAAGTACCAGGGGTGGTGTTACCACCAGTCGTACCAGAAGGCATGCAGTTATTTGAGAGCAAATTGCCGTTCGGGCAAGTAGGACCAGAAGAGGAAACTGGCATACAGTTATTGGAGAGCGGATTGCCGTTCGGGCAAAGCGTTCCAGTACCTGTTGAAGGAGGCATCGTTGTGCCACCGCCAGTTGTTCCGCCAGCCATCGCGCTCAAATTAGCGCGGGTCAGAGGACCGAAGTAACCAGAAGCCGGGCTAATCCCCGCGCTCGCCTGGTACATCTTCAGAGCCGTTTCGGTCAAAGGACCGAAGGTCATAGTCTCCATACCCATGGAACCAGGGCCGGTTGCGGCTACTGGGAAGCCATGGCTATTGAGCCAAACCTGAAGACATTTCACATCCTCACCGGTTGAACCGATGGTGAGATCACGAGTAAAGGAGCAGCCGCCAGTCATTGCCGGCATGCCACCAGTGGTACCGGTACCACCAACCATCTGGAGTAACTGTTGCATCAATGCTGGATTGTTGGACAGAAGATTGAGCAAAGCAGTTGCATCCGGAACCTGAGCACTGACAGCACCCGGAAGGGTGAAGCCGATGACCAGAGCAAGCATCAGACCAAGAGCCACTTTCGCAGCTGTTTGGTTAAAGAATTTTATCATCTTAATTTTAATTATTACTAAACCTAACTAATATCTAATCTAGTAATTTATTCTGCAATTATTGATTGCCGGAACCTCGACAAAGCGCCGGCGATTGCAAAATGACTTACCGTTTTCTAAATTCCTTCCACTCCAAGTCAAGGAGCGGAAGGCCTTTAGCAAGTTAATGCCTCTGTATATCTATTTACTTGTCAAAGTTCGTTCATTCCACCAGTAAAGAATTACTGCGTCGCAACAAGTATATTATTTAGCGGTCGTAGCTGCAAAAACACCAATGTGGATAAGTAAATTCCACTTGTTGCGAGTCTACTTATATAGCGTATAGAGACCCCGAAGTCAACTTGACGCCTCATCTAAAATATAGCGGCTCCACCGCCGATCCCCTTCACGTTTTACCCTCCCTTTGGCCAAAAGAGCATTGAGTTCTCTTTGTACTGTTTTAGTACTCACGGTGGGTAAAGCCTGGGCAATTTCCTTAATAGAAAGCCAATCTTTACCGGTCATGGCTTGAACAATAGCGCTTTGCCGATCATCATTTTTTTGATTCTGACCCTGCTCTTTCTTGGGTGACTGAGAAAACATAAGAACCTCTCTTTTGAGCTCAACAAAATCACCCTTTTTACTCTCTTCTCGAGGAAGAAGTCCGGGATCCAAAGGTGCTTCTGGTAAAGCTAAAAAGGGAGTTTGCCCCCTCAATTGTTGGGCCAAATTCAAATACTCGTTTTTTAAAACCTCCAAATTCATGGAAGAAACTGCTGCCTGTGATCGACCAAGGTTTAGAAGAGTGGTTAGTTCTTCCAAAATTCTGAAAAACATCTCGGACACTACTGGCACCTGAACACCAGACTGATTGGACCAAGCACTAATCACAGAAAGGAGTTTAAGAGACAATTTACGAAGTCTCCACTTCAGCGGTTCATTATCGTTGAGTGAATTTGTTATTAAATAGAGGGCTGAAGTAAGCTTATCGGTCTTCAAAGAGACAAATTTTACTAGGTCATTCTTGTCTTTAATCACCTGTCCCTGACCCTGAAAATACTTGTCCTTAATGGACCTATCGGACATGAGTCTGATTATATATGGGACAAAGCATATGTCTAGATATCTGCGCCATAATCGTGTGGTATAATCCGCTCGTGGCAAGAAAAACGGAGAAACAACCAGAAAAAGAGTCTGTGAGCTTTGTGGCCAATATTAAAGAAGAGACTAAGCACGGCGTTTTAGCAATTATCTTTTTTGCTCTCGCTCTGTTTTTTATCTTAGCGTGGCTTAACTATGCTGGTTTAGCCGGACGAATGATACATCAAGCCCTAAGCCGAGTAGTAGGAATTGGTTTCTTTCTCTTTCCTTTAATCACCGTTTTGTTCGGGGTCTCGTTTCTAAAGTCAATTCGGCCTAATTTTGTGAAAAGCCGCCTCGTAGGCGGCCTAGTCTTCTTCTTGGCCCTACTCGGTATTATTGGGGTTGTAACCACAGATAACGGCGGAGGAGGTTGGGCAGGAAAGGCAATTTCTGTGGTTTTTCTTAAAATTTTTGACTTCTACATTAGCCTCATTTTCCTGGCGGCCATTGGTTTAGCGGGTTTTCTAGTAATGTTTGATACTCGCTTCTCTCTTGAGCGTAGTTTCTTTGGTTGGAATCCGTTTAGGAAAAAAAGTGAAATGGCTCCAGGTGAGATACCTCAAGGATTAACCACGCCCCTTCCCTTACCCGAGGTGGTAGAAACAAAAGTCCCCGAACCAGCCCCCGCAGAGAAAAACGAGCGAACAAACGGGAACGTGGAAGAAAAACAAGCTGGCCTCAGTAAAGAAATTAATTGGGGTAGGGCGCGCAAACAACAAGCCTTCTCTCCGCCACCCCTATCTCTCCTAGAGAACGACCGCGGTAAACCTGCTGGCGGTGACATTAAGGCCAATGCCAATATCATCAAACGCACCTTGGCCAACTTTGGCATTGTGGTGGAAATGGACGAAGTTACTATTGGCCCCTCAATTACCCGCTATGCTCTCAAGCCAGCTGAAGGGGTTAAGCTTTCTCGCATTCTAGCTCTGCAAAATGATTTGTCTTTGGCCCTTGCGGCTCACCCTATCCGTATTGAAGCCCCAATCCCTGGAAAATCTTTGGTGGGCATTGAGATACCAAATAGTAGTAAGGCAACAGTCGGTCTTGCTTCTCTTGTCGGTAGTCAAGAATTTATTGAATCCCCTCACCCTCTCCTTGTTTCTCTGGGTCGAGGCATCACTGGAGCTGGCCAATTTGCCAACCTGGCCAAGTCCCCTCACATTCTGATTGCGGGAGCTACTGGGTCTGGAAAATCAGTGGTCATCCACACTTTCATCACCTCACTTCTGTATCGCAATCCGCCAGACCTTCTTCGTTTTCTCATGATTGACCCAAAACGGGTTGAGCTCACGGTTTATAATCAAATTCCCCATCTTCTTACTCCCGTGGTCACCGAAGCCAAAAAAGCCATTATGGTTCTTCGCTGGGCGATTAAAGAAATGGAACGGCGGTACCAAGTGCTAGAGAAATCACAAGTGCGCGATATTGGCTCCTACCATCGCGGTCTCGCTGAAGGAGAAATTAAACCCGCCGAGGGTTCAGAGGCAGAAAAGATGCCCTACATTGTCATTATTATCGACGAATTGGCCGACATTATGTCGAGCTTCCCTCGCGAACTGGAGGCAGCCATTGTCCGCCTCGCCCAAATGTCCCGCGCCGTGGGTATTCACCTGGTACTCTCCACCCAACGGCCATCAGTGGAGGTCATTACAGGTATTATTAAAGCAAATGTCCCTTCTCGCTTAGCCCTACAAGTTGCCTCACAAATTGACTCTCGAACTATTATTGATATGGCTGGGGCAGAAAAACTACTTGGAGCTGGTGACTTATTGTACTTAGGGGGCGAAATGTCTAAACCCCTTCGTCTTCAATCCGCCTTTATCTCCGAATCCGAGGTAAAAAAGGTGGTTAGTTATCTCGCTAAAAAATACGAGGAAGAACTTGGGGAAGACCTTCTTCTAGCTGACGCAGAAAAAGAAAACCAAAATGGCGGCGTTGCTATTGATCTTACCGCCGGCGAGGATGAGGAAAGCGATCCTCTATATGCTCAAGCCGTGGAAACTATTCGTCAAAGCGGCAAAGCCTCGACCACCTATCTTCAAAGAAAGCTGGGTGTCGGTTATGCTCGCGCGGCACGCCTGATGGATCTCCTCGAAGAACGTGGGGTTGTGGGCCGTGGCGAAGGAGCCAAGGCACGAGAAATTTATTTAGCTGAATCTCCCACAACACCAGAAAATAATAACAATGACGCGAGTTAAACCACCCCGCTTTTGGCTAACCATTCTCTTCTTTGTCGGCCTTTTGGGCTATGGCGCTTACCAAGCTCGCAATGTGGCCCGAGGACCTCAGCTTCAAATTAATGAACCAGAAAATGGTCTTGTAGCTGAAGATGATTTAATTCACGTGCGCGGAAACGCCGCCAATATTAGCCGTCTTTACCTCAACGGACGACAAATTTTCTCAGACAACATGGGTCGATTTGACGAAGAAGTGCTCCTCGCCTACGGTTACAATGTGTTGGAAGTCCGAGCTGAAGATCAGTTTGGTCGAGAGACACAAAAGTCGATTAGTCTAATATTAAAATAATATTTTTAATCTATGGTCAAAAAAGTAAAGGAAGAAAAAATTTCTGGTAGCGGGATCGAAGACACGATTAAGTCGATTGAAAGTAAGTTTGGCGAAGGCTCAATTATGAAACTCGGCGAGAAGCCGAAGGTTGGCGTGGGCGCTATCCCCACCGGCTCCGTTGGTCTTGATCTAGCTCTCGGTATTGGCGGTATGCCTCGAGGCAGAATTATCGAAATTTACGGTCCGGAATCTTCTGGCAAGACCACGCTTGCCCTCCATGTGGTAGCTGGGGCTCAAGCGGCTGGGGGTATTTGCGCCTTCATTGACGCAGAACACGCTCTAGACCCTGATTATTCGCGTAAAATTGGGGTAAAAACTGAAGAATTGCTCATTTCCCAACCAGATTATGGCGAACAGGCGCTCGAAATCGCTGAAAGTCTTATCCGCTCAGGAAAAATCGACGTAATAGTTGTCGACTCGGTTGCGGCTCTTACCCCAAAAGATGAAATTGAGGGTGACGTGGGAGCTTATCATGTGGGCAAACAAGCGCGCCTCATGAGCCAAGCTCTGCGAAAAATGACTGCAATTGTCGCCAAATCAAAAACCGTGGTGATCTTTATTAACCAAATTAGGATGCAAATTGGCGTGATGTTCGGTAACCCGGAAACCACACCAGGAGGCAAGGCACTCAAATTTTATTCATCTGTCCGGCTCGACATTCGCCGCATTGCCCAAATTAAAAAAGGTGAGGACGTGGTGGGCAGTCGCGTCCGCGTGAAAGTGGTAAAAAACAAAGTGGCCGCACCATTTAAGGTGGCCGAATTTGACGTTCTCTACAATGAAGGAATTTCTCCTGAGGGGGAAATTATTGCCCTCGCCGAAAAATACAAAATTATCACTAAGTCTGGTTCAGCTTACAGTTACGGTTCAGAAAAACTCGGCCGTGGTTACGACGCCACCCGCCAACTCCTTAAGGAAAAACCCGAGCTCAAAGAAGACCTCTTAGAGAAAATTAAAGAAAAAACCGCCGCTGAGGAAAGCGGGGTGGAAGAATAGTTTACCCAAGCACTCGGCGATAAATTGAGAGAAAGCTGCGAATTCCGTCTCGGCCAAGCCACACACCAGCTATGGCCAAAGCGAGAACAAGACCTTGAACAATAAGTTCTGTGTCCCAAAAAGCCCTTAAGGCGTAGGCTGAAGCGGGAACAAAATCATTCGGGATATTAACCCAAATAGCCTGAACCGAAACCAAGGTTAGCAGAAAACAAAAGGCGCCGGCCGAGAGACCGAGGCGCCATAGGGCTGGCTTCCACAGACGACGAAAAAACCAAATCAAGTAGACGCGTCGCATCACTCGCGAATTGATGCGACTAAGCAGAATAGACTGGTTCATAATTTTTTTTAAACAAGGCTTTGGCGCGATGAATCCTCGTTTTAACCGCCGCCAAAGAAATACCTTCTATTGCCGCAATTTCCTCTTGTGAACGATCCTCCAGGAAAAACAGTTTAAGTGGTCGGGCCAGAACCTCAGGCATCCTTCGTAAAGTTCTGGTCACTAAATCCACCCAACCAATTCGATCTTCCAAATTTACTTGGGAACTGGGCAATTTTTCGACATCCAAAGCCTCGCTCGAGAGCTCATTCGCCTCTCGACGCTTCAGCTTCTGATAATACGAAAAGGTGGTATTGAGAAGAATTCGGTAGGCCCAAGACTTAAATGATGCCCCGGGTTGAGCTTGGAAATTGCGGCCATGGAGATAAATCTTCGTGAAGGTCTCTATCACCACGTCCACCACTTCCTCGCGATTACCGAGAATTCCCTTTACCTTACGAAGAAAAGCCGGTTCATAACGGTCGACGATGATTTTGAACATGGAGGGTGTCTTGTAGCTCAAGACTAAAACCTCTTCATCGGCAAGCGTTGTTTCCGGTTTTTCTTCTAAAAACAATGTCATTTGGTTTTATAATAGCTCGACCTCCTGCCTATTACAACCGACCAACACCCGCTTGGGTTGCACAATTGTCTCTTTTCCCCTAAAATGGCTCAAATGCTAGACTATAATGAAATAAAGCCCCGAAAATTCATCGTTCTTGACGATGAACCGTACGAAGTCTTGGAATACCATGTCTTCCGCAAACAACAGCGCAAGCCCGTAAATGCCACCAAGTTAAGGAATCTCATTACCGGTTCGGTTCGAGAACACTCTTTCGCCGTGAGCGACAAGGTTGACGAGGCTGAGCTTGAAGAAAAGGAGGCCACTTATCTCTATAACAATAAAGGTGAATACTGGTTCTGCGACGCTAAAGACAAATCAAAACGCTTCAAACTTGAACCTGAGAAGGTGGCGGAGCAAATTGTTTATATCAAGCCAAATACCAATGTTAAGTTACTAACCTTCGAGGAGCGCTTACTAGGAGTCAAAATTCCAATCAAAGTTGAACTTAAAGTAGTGGAAGCGGCGCCAGCCGTGAAGGGCAACACAGTCCAGGGCGGCTTGAAACAAGTAAAATTAGAGACGGGACTAACGATAAATGTCCCAATGTTTATTAACGAGGGCGACACTCTTAGAATCAATACGGATAGCGGCGAATACGTTGAGCGAGCCTAATTATTTAGCGATAAAAGGCATCAAGGCCAAGAAACGAGCGTGCTTAATAGCCTCGGTGAGTTTGCGTTGATGAGAACCACACACCCCTGAACGGCGATTGGCGACAATCCGACCATAAGTATCGGTGAAGCGCGTCAGAACCTCCACATTCTTGTAATCTGGTTGCTTAATATTATTGGTGCAAAAATGACACTGTTTCATGTTTGAGTTCATAATTTAAAATGGAATGTCTTCTGGGTTAACCTCTTCTTCTGGATAATTAATCGTCCCCACCTCTTCCTTGGCTGGCCGCGTCTCACCACCACCCACTGTACCACTACCACCAGCACCAGCCTTAGGTCCAAACTGCACGCGGTCGGCCACAATCTCGGTGCGATACTTCTTGGAACCATCTTGGGAATCCCAGCTCCGAGTCTGAATGCGACCCTCCACCATCGCCGACTGACCTTTCTTAAGATATTGGGCTACGGTCTCGGCCTGGCTGCCAAAGACTACAATATTGTGATACTGAGTATCTTCTTGCTTGGCACCGGTCTTATCCTTCCACACCGAGTTAGTAGCGAGACTAAAGCTGGTTACCTTGGTCCCAGAAGGCAAACTCTTCGCCTCAGGATCACGCGTAAGGTTCCCAATGATAATCGCCTTGTTAAGATACATGAGACTCAGCAGGAGTTAATAAATCAGCGATCTCGCGGTCAATGACAGCATCAATGGCCTTTTTATTCTCATCGGGGTTTACGGTCGCTACCACTGGGTCACTAGCGGGCTCAGTAGGCACAGGTGACTCGCCGCTTGCCTCACCGCGCTTGATAAACTGAGCTTCTGGCACTTCTTTATAACTCTTAATTACCAAAAAACGAACTATTTCCGCTGTCCCCTGCCAAATCTTCAAAAGAGCTGGAACAACTTCAGAAGCGGCTTCAAACTTGACGGCACCGAAGTGGGCATCTTGAAAAACATTCTTTTTATTGTCTAAAACCTTCGCAATGGGATATGCGAGAGCAATCATCTTTGGCATCGTCTCTGACACCACCTCACCACCAGCTTTAGTGATGGCGGCCTTAATGAGCTGGTCCACGGTCTCCGGAATTTTTTCCTCCGGCAAAAACGGGGTCAGTAGGTAACCAATTTCGTAAATTTGGGCTTTTGTTTCCACGGCCGAGATCATACCAAATCGAGCCCAAAACGCAAGCGGGCAGTGGCCGTGGTGACCCGAGCCACCTCCTCAAGCGATATACCCTTGAGCGAAGCTACTCGCTTCGCCACCTCGACAACATAACTCGGTTCATTGCGCTTGCCACGGTAGACCGCTGGGGCCACGAAGGGGCAATCAGTCTCAATCATCAACGACTCAAGTGGCATTTGCTTAATCACCTCGTCATAATTACTCGCAAACGTAATCGCGCCCGTAAACGAGAGGGTGAAGCCTAGATCAAAAAACTTTTTCGCCGTGGCCCAATCACCAGCAAAAAAATGCACATTACCCGTCACCCCTGGGAAGTTCTTCAACACAGCAAGCAAATCATCGTAGGCGTCTCGACAATGAATCATCAACAGCTTCCCCACCTTTTGCGCCAAATCAATCTGTTGTTCAAAAAGTTTAGCTTGTTTCTTCCTTTCCGCCAGGTCTTTGACATGAAAATAATCGAGGCCGCACTCGCCGATTGCCACAACTTGTTTATGCTTCGCCAATTCTTCGAGTTCTGGTAAAAAATCCCCCGTTGGTAAATCAGTGGGATGAATCCCCACCGTGGCCCACATCTCATTGGGATACTTTTCCACCAGTGCCACCACCTCCCGCGAGGTAGCCAAGTCCGTCCCCACATTAATCATTTTCACCCCAGCCTCCTTGGCACGCTTAACTACCTCCTCCCGATCCCCCTCAAACTGCGGGAAATTAATATGGGCGTGAATGTCGATTAGGTTCATAAACTAATCAATCAACCCCTTCTCTAGAAGAAACGGGATTACTTTCTTAAAAATCACTGAGCCCACTTCGGCTTCTGGCGGATGAGAATCAATCCAGCGTAAATCACCAATCTCGCTACTGGCCACTGGTTCCCCTTCCCAATTCTTCACTAAGAACACATCCATTTTCAAAAGCAGGCTAGGATTCATCGAAGCCGGTTCTTCGAAGGAATCAACAAGCGTGGCATCTTCTGACTTCACAATCACATTCAATTCTTCCTGTAACTCTCGGCACAAGGCTTGAACCGGAGTTTCACCCGCTTCAATCTTCCCACCCGGCATCATAAAAATCGGATGCTTTTTCGACTTCGCAACTAAAAACTTCCTATCTTTAAGCAAAACCCCTCCCGCTTTATAAATATCAGGTTTACGTTGTTCCATCACCCCAGTGTCGCAAGTTTTTGTGTAAAAGAAAAGGCCTCGTGATATTTCACGAAACCCGGTCCGAGGGTGGGGAAATCACCATGCAAGTGACGCCTGATTGCGGTTACACTCTCACATTTAAGGAAAGAAGCCCCGCGACGTCCGATGATATCCCACCCCCGAACTCAAAACAATAATACACAAAACTAAAGATAAGGCAATTCTAACTACTTCCTCCCAAATAACGGCTCAATTGCTTTACCGACTTTGAGGGCAGCGGTAATTTTTTCGCTCGTCTCGGGTAAAATTGGTTGAAGAAGAAAAGCGATGTGAGAAAGTTCACTGACGAGATAAGTGATTTCGGTTTTGGCTTTCTCGGGATCGGATTTAATTAATTTATACGGTTCATTGACTTGAATGCGCCTATCTAGCTCACCAACTTTCTGCCAAATGAAGTCGGCGGCTTTATTAAATTCGTAGCGATCAAGCGCTTGGGAAAATTCGGTGGGAAATTCTTTGGCCGTAACAACCGGAGCAGAAATACCGCCGATTTCAGCCATTTTTAAGATCCGTGAGACAAGATTCCCCAATCCATTAGCCAAATTGGCATTATACGCCTCGCGGAAAAGGTCGGGAGTAACATCAGAATCCTCAAACGGGTTAATATGACGTGCGAGGAAGTAGCGGACAGCATCGGTGCCGTATTCACTGACGAGATCGAAAGGATTAATGACGTTTCCTATTGATTTACTCATCTTCTGACCGCCAGAATTAATAAAGCCGTGATAGATTACCCGATCTGTTGACTTTAACTTGGCCGACATGAGCATCGCTTGCCACATAATGGATTGGAAGCGCACTTGATCTTTGCCCGCCACTTGAACCGGGTAACCACTGTTCCAAAATTTCTCAAAGTTACCTGACTCGTCGAGCCAATTTAAAGTAGAAATATAACTAGTGAGCGCGTCGAACCACACATACATCACCTGACTCTCATCGCCCGGCACCGGCACACCCCAACTCATCCGCGCCTTCTCGCGCGAGATACTGAAGTCATCGAGACCGTTTTTTACAAAGTTAATCGCTTCTTGTCGCCGCCAATCGGGAAGAATTACCCCTTCGCGGCTAAGATACTCCTCCAACTTTTTTTGGTAATTACTTAATTTGAAAAAATAATTCTCTTCTTCAATGACCACCGGCTCCACAGTAAGATGGTTTGGGCACTTGCCGTTCACCAAATCAGCTTCTTTCAAAAACATCTCATCGTTCACACAATAAAGACCTTTATACTTCTTTTTATAAATATCTCCCGCCTGATCGCATCGCCGCCAGAATTCTTGGGCCGCGACAATATGGTGCGGGTCGGTGGTACGAATGAAATGAAGTTCTGGATAGAGATTTAGTTTCTCTTTTAAATTCCGAAACTTGGCCGCGTATTCGTCGACATAAGCCTGAACTTCTTTCTTCTCTTCCTGCGCTTTACGATAAATTTTTATCCCATGCTCATCCGTGCCGGTATTAAAAAACACCTCATCGCCCTTGAGCGCATGATACCGCGCCATAATGTCTGCCTGCACCATTTCTAAAGCGAAGCCGAGATGCGGATCGGCGTTCACATACGGCAAAGTGGTGGTGAGGTAAAAAGGTTTAGACATTAGCCTTCGATCTCGGTCAGACTTTTCCGTCGCGACTCAATATCATTTACGAGTTCCATAAGAACAGTGGCCGCCGGCACCGCCAAAATTATTCCAATGAAACCAACAAGCTTGGCTCCGGCAAGAAGCGAGAGAATGACCACCAGTGATGGCACGCCCACAATTTTCCGGACTACCATCGGGTAGAGCAAGTGATTCTCAAGTTGTTGAATAACCACATAGAGAAGTAGCGCCAAGACTCCAGTTGTTGGGCCGCTGGCAAAAGCAAGAAGAACACCGGGCACAGCCGAGAGAATTGGCCCAATAACGGGAATGAGCTCGAAAACAGCCGCAAGAATTGCCAGCACCAGCGCATACTCAACTCCAAGAAGCCAAAGTCCAAGATAAACAAACAGTCCCACAATCAATCCAAGCAAGAGCTGACCCTGCATCCAGAAACCAATTTTGCGCTGGGAACGCCGCCAGAGATCAAGAATATATTTCTCATAACGCAAGGGTGCGACCAGACGAATAAAGTTCTCTACTCCATCTTGTTGCACCGCAAGATAAAAGGAAATGACGATCACAATAAGCAAACTAGTAACACTGCCAAAAATGGTTATTACCACATTGCCACTGTGGACAAGACTCCCGATAAAAGAGAAAAAGGCTTGTTGCAAAGTCAGAATAAATTCCTGCGGACTGAGATTGCCTAAAATGATGGCGAAGTAGTCGCGCGCGGTGGTAAACCACGGCAAGGCCGCGAGCTTGGCCGGCAAAGTAACAGAAGCCCGAACTAGGTCCTCGAAAACTTGAAAAAGAAATAGCGGGAAAAGACTTAAGAAAGCGGCAATGGTTCCGAGATAAACCATAATCACCGCCGCGACTCGAGGAATACGCGCGCGCCCAAGGAAGCGCGTAATCGGCTCCGTCGCGGCGGCAATCACCACCGCTACCAAGACCAAGAGAACTAGGTCTCGCAAATAGTAGAGAGCCGCCAAGACCAGAAAAGAGAATACCAGCCGCCAAATCGTGCCGGTAGTAATTTGGAGTTGCGTCGTCACCCTTTTACAATACTAAAAATGGAGGATTTTGCCAAACTTCTCGGTGGCTTCCCCTTCGCTCGTTGGCCCCACCACGGCAAGATTAAGTTTAGCGTTTTGGAAAATTTCTTCGGCGATTCGCCGGAGATCTTGGGCGTTTACGGCTTCAATCTTGGCTGCAAGGGCTGGCGCCGTCTCAAATTTATGCTTGAGTAGTTCTTGCAAACCACTGAAAGTGGCTTGAGAACTAGAAGTCTCAAGGCCCAAGTAAAGGTGGCCAATCATTGAGTCCTTCACCCGACGGAGCTCGGCTTCAGGCACGGTCTCGGTGGTCAACTTTTTGCATTCTTCAATCATGGCCACAACAGCCGGCTCAAGAAGGGTGTTGTTGACTCCTGCCGAAATCGCAAGATACCCGTGATCGGTGTATGAATCTTGACTCGCCCGCACATAGTAAGCGGCTCCCATTTCCTCGCGAATGCGAACAAACAAACGAGAACTCATTCCCCCACCCAGAAGAGTAGCAAGGACTTCGAGCGTCATTTCATCCGCGCTCATTATCCCCGCCGAACGCACCCCGAGCACCACATGACTTTGGTCAGACTTTTTTGTTTTTACCCTGAAGGCTGGGTCACTTTGGTTTTCTCTCACGCCCAGTTTGTCGGCCTTCTCTCCTTTAGACATCGTGGCAAATAAATTATTTACACTCGCCAGGGCTTGATCAGGAGCAAAACGCCCCGACACTACCACGAGCGTGGCTTGAGGCAAGTAGTGAGCCGCGCGATATTTCAAAAGATCCGTTTGGGAAAAACTTCGCACCGTTTCTTTGGTCCCCGCAATACCCCAGCCCGCGGGTTGATCGCCATAAAGTAGCTCCATAAAAAGATCGTGCACCTGGTGATGTGGCATGTCTTCATACATATTTATTTCCTCAATGATCACACCTTTCTCACGTTCAATCTCTGGCTCAGGCAAGGTAGAGTGAAGATAAATATCGGCCACCAAATCAAGAGCTCGAGCGAAGTGTGGCGGCGCCACCGTGGCATAATAACCAGTATATTCTTGAGCCGTAAAAGCATTGTACGCTGCTCCAAGTGAATCAAGCTCGGACGACAAATCAATTGGCTTCTTCCTTTGATCGGTACCCTTAAAACACATGTGTTCGAGAAAGTGAGAGATGCCGGCAATGGGTGCGGTCTCATACTTAGAACCCGCGGCCACCAGCACCAAGGTGGTCACACTCAACGCCTCCGGTTGCGGAATCGTAATCAATCGCAACCCGTTTGCCAAAACATGCTTCTCCGGGGTCATCAATTATTTTTACTTTACTGAAACTCGGTTAAGAATCTCGCTCACCGCAATTCTTTCCTGCTCGCCCGTATCCCGATCGCGGATAGTAACAGTATTGTCTTCAAGAGTCTGGAAGTCGATGGTGACGCAATACGGCGTGCCGATCTCGTCTTGGCGGCGGTAGCGCTTACCGATATTGCCATTATCGTCAAACATAATTTCGGGAATTTGCTGTTTTAAATTTTGATACACCTCGCGCGCTTTGGCGACCAAATCGGGTTTGTTTTTCAAAAGAGGAAAGATCGCGGCTTTAATGGGAGCCACAGCTGAATTTAGCTTGAGATATGTTCTCGGTTCACCACCGAGCTCGTCTTCGGTATAAGCATCAGACAGAATGGCTAAAACTGTCCGATCAACTCCAAAAGACGGTTCGATGACGTGGGGAATTAACTTAGTTTTGGTTTCTTCGTCTTGATAATCCAGCTTGTGGGCCAAGAGATCGTAGTCGGTACGATAAGCCAAGCCATAAAGTTCTTTGCGACCAAAAGGAAAATCGAATTCGAAGTCGATCGTGCGTTTAGAGTAATGAGCTCGATCCTCATCAGAAACTTCTAACTCATGCACATGGTCAGGCTGGAGACCGATGTCCTTCATCCACTCGTGCATCTCCCGACGAAATTCTTCGAAGGATTTCTCCCAATCTTCTGGACGAACAAAATACTCTATTTCCATTTGCTCCAGCTCGCGCAAGCGGAAAATGAAGTCGCGCGGCGCAATTTCATTACGAAAAGCCTTCCCAATTTGAGCTAAACCAAAAGGTAGTTTGGGGTGGAAAGAATCAACAATGTTTTTAAAATTAACAAACATCCCCTGTGCTGTTTCTGGACGGAGATAAGCAAGACCAGTATCAAACATCATATTAAACTGGCGACTCGCGCCGAGCTTCCCACCACAATCTGGACAAGCGCCAGACTCATGATCAGCGCGAAATTGGTGGTGACATTTCTCACACTCCACCAGCGGATCAGCAAAGCCAGCCACATGACCGCTTGCTTCCCACACCTTTTTATTCATAAGAATAGCCGCATCTACCCCGTACATATCTTCGCGGCTGTTTACAAATCGCTTCCACCATAAATTCTTCACATTGTTTTTCAGCGCGAGACCATGCGGACCCCAGTCGAAGGTCCCCGCGAGACCACCATAAATCTCAGAGCCGGGATAAATAAATCCGCGACGTTTAGCAAAACTGGTTAATTGATCGAGGGTAGGCATTTTTTTGAATTAAGGATTAACTTTCTCATCACCGAGTTCAAAGTCGGGCTCACTGCGAAGTTCCGTATTCAACGCCGGACGACTCGACTCTAAGCGCGCATTAGTAAAGATATCGGTTCCTGTTAGCTTGGCGGCGGAAACTACATTTGGCGCCGTACCAACCTGGCTCAAACTCGGAAGTAATGTAACCTGGAAAGAAACTTGCCGCGGCGGGCTCGAGTAACCACGACCCGCTTTTACCAAGCCCAGGTCCCAAACCACTTCACCACCATTTGGATTGAAGGTAATTTTTTCTTCCGCCGGAGCGCTTACTCCCGCCCATTTGATATACGAAGGCAAAGTGGCTCGGACGAAAGCTTGATCAACATCACTCGCCGTATTGGCCACTGACCACACAACGGTGTACGTGGTGTCGCGACCAACACGAGGCGGAATTGGACCCCTTTCCTCGAAAGGACCACTACCGTGAAGGGCCTTGGTCGAGAGTTGCACCACTGAACTTAATTTCACCTTCTTACTCACCACGGTTTGCACCGTTGCGCTTCCCGAACCAGATTCCGTTTTCCGCGCGCGGAAGGTGGCTACCAGATTAATCGTTTGGCCATCCACACCGTAGAGCGATGTCCCCGCAAAGCTAAAGCTCAAGCGACCAGTCCCACCTGGTGGAATTACCGCAAGATCGCGATTTTCTATCTTGGTCCAGAGAACGCTATTGGTCAAAGAATTATAAAATCCTGGTGAGGCAACAACCGAGGTCGGCTTCAACGCTCGACCAGAAAGTTTAATCTCAAGGGTGGCATCACGAATTTCAACCGGTAGATTGTTGAAGTAAGTGAGATCCGCCCGCACCACCTGATCACTAGCGGCCACCTGCTCCGCGCCACGGTTACCATCCAGAGAAAATTCCAGGGCAATCTCCGGCTTCTCTATTGTGGAAAGGGCAAAGAGTGAACCATAATTGAGCGCGATCGTACCTTCTTCTTCCGGATCTTCCGTACCAACCAGTGCCCGGAAGGATCGGGTTTCCTCATTTTCCCCTTCCACCACACCGCGAATTTTTATTTCCCGCTTTGCTCCCGGAGCAAAGTCCCCAAGTCGCCACAAAGTCTCACCAGACACCGGCGCTGGCGTAGCTCGCTTGAAGGTAAAACCGGGTGGGTAGGTCATGAGAAGCAAAAGGTCGTGCAGTGGCGCAATGGCTGCTGATTCAAGACCAACCGTAAATTCAATTTCTTGCCCACTAATAACCGATTCCGGTAAATCGAAGGACAGAAGTAGTGGCGAAGAATTAATTGTCACCGGATAGGATTGTTTCCGATCAAAGATCGCTCCCGAGCCGGGCAAACGATACTCTACAGTAAACTTAATATCCTGAGTCGAATCCTTCTCACCAAAGATTCGAGCTTTCACCGATTGCGAAACTGATTCTCGTGGTTTGAGCGATTCTAACTTAAGAGTCTCTCGCAAAAGCTCCCGCTCGCCCGTAATGACCCTAGTCCCTGGTGGATATTCCACCACCAACTGCGCGCCTTCAAGTGGGACATTGTTTTTATTTGTCACCACCACTTGGAGATCAAGCTCACCACCAGAGGCGAGGGTTGTTGGTCCCGCCACTTCCACCGTCACATTTTGCGCCTCAATGAAACTGCCTCCGCTGTAGAGACGAAAAAAGGCAAAGCCGATAGCGAGGATAAAGAAAAGCAACGCGCCAACAAACGCCCAGATAAGCCAAGATGACTTTTTCTTTGCCATTAATGTTTTTGGTTCTGGTGACCAGGCGGTAGAAACGGAATCTGACTCGAGCGCCAGTGGCGTCCGTCGAGGCTCGGCCACTGCTCCCGGTTGATAGAGGCGCGAACGAAGCCGCTCAACGCCGCTCAGATTATCACCTTTCATTCCTCGTATCGTACCATCAAAGGTGGCTCGCGGCCAGAGCATTGGTGACCTCCGTTACCAGATCGGCGCGCACAGGAGATGGAAGCGCAAGACTCTCGCGAGTCCACGGAAGCTCGAGCTCTGGGCGCTTCAAGTAACCTAGCGCCGCGAGGAGGCGCGCGCCCGCGAGAAGTGAATAATTATTTAATTCTTCAGAAGAAAGCGGTGAGGTGAGAACCAAGTTCCAACCATCTTTCAAGTCATAGTAAGCGGCTTCAAGTGGGGCCTCGCCGTGGACCAAACGTTGGGCGAGAGACAACACTCGGCCAAAAGCCCGCAATTTCGTAAGTAATTCGGCGCGTTCAGCCACCAATAAACGCTCAGCTGAAACGAGTCGCCAATATTCTTTACCGCGCACCAGACTCACCCTCACCACGGACCCATAACCAATATGTCCACGCAACTTCGACGTCACCTTCCGCACCCCTTGAGCAATCGCCGTCACGAGACCCAAGTCGGGCGTCAGAACATCAACCAAAAGGCTCGCTTCCCCGCGCAGACGCGTGCCTAAAACTATTCCTTCAGTCTGATAGAGTCGGTAAGCCAATTAATTCGTCAACTGAAACACCCCACTACCACCATATATCGTTTGGCCATTTACCACGGCCTTAAGGCGGAAGTAATAAAAACCGGGTGGCACTGTGGCCAGACTCATGGATTCGCTGAAGTCATTGCTGGTGGTAAAGGCGTTGAAGTTGGTGGCGGGTTGATTGGCGGCAGTAAACAGCTCCATGGTTAAGTTTTGACTCATACCTACGCCAGTGGTAGTCCAGGTTACGGTGTGGCCGGTTTGATTAGACCAATTGGCATTGTATGTTGGCGAGGTGATGGTGATAACTGGGGTTGAACCTCCGCTCCCACCACCCGAATTTCCTCCTGATGTCGCTGTAACCGTGAACCACGAGCTCCAACCTCCAGTCTCTACTCCACCAATAGAGGCAAAGATCCGCAAACGATATTGGCCAGAAGTGAGGCTGTTAGGAAGCGTAAGTGTCCCGCTACCGGCACTGTTCGTTGCCGTTGTGCTATACATCACCGTACCCGATTGATCCAAAACCTTTACATTAAGTGTTTGCGCTCCCGCGAGACCACTCGACACCCAACTGTAAACCACACTCGAACCAGGCTGATAGGAACCACCACTCGGGTTGGTAACGAAGAGTGAAGCTGTGGGATTGTTTGGTGGAGGAGGTGGGGGCGGCGGAGGTGGATTATTACCACCAGTGTCACCCGTCAACTGAAACACCCCACTACCACCATATATCGTTTGGCCATTTACCACGGCCTTAAGGCGGAAGTAATAAAAACCGGGTGGCACTGTGGCCAGACTCATGGATTCGCTGAAGTCATTGCTGGTGGTAAAGGCGTTGAAGTTGGTGGCGGGTTGATTGGCGGCAGTAAACAGCTCCATGGTTAAGTTTTGACTCATACCTACGCCAGTGGTAGTCCAGGTTACGGTGTGGCCGGTTTGATTAGACCAATTGGCATTGTATGTTGGCGAGGTGATGGTGATTGAAGGAGTAAAGTTGTTTGAGCCACTATTCGAGGAAGAGTTGTCGTCACCAGAATCATCATCGGAAGCTTCTTCGTTCACACTAAACCAAGAACTCCAGGCTTCGCGAGTTTGCCCACCAAGAACGGCGGAAACTCTAAATCGGTATTGTCCATCATTGAGTGAATTAGAAAGATGGAAACTCTTAGAGTCATTAGTGCCACTATCACTCTCCGAATCTACCGCCGATCCAGAGTTGTTGAGTAGTTGGATAGAAATAGACGGGTTGCTGACCGGCGAATTACTAATCTGCCAAGAAACAGGAACATAATCTCCTGGCTCATAACTTCCCCCCGTCGGACTGGTCACAAAAACGGTGGGGGTTGAAGATTGATTGTTACTAGAAGATCCGGCTTCTGGATTAAGCACTATTTTCAACAAATGCGTGTCGTTTCCCTGAGGGATCGCCACAGAAAGTTGATTATCTTGGGAACCTTGTCGAGTGGTAGTAAAGCTGTGGAGCTCGCCAGTCTTGAGCATCACAGCCCTAACATAGCCGTTAAAGTCAGTGCCATATGTACCAATTATCGTATTACCACGCTGAATCTTCACTAAAGCACCAGGAATTGGTGAATTATTACCGCCAGCACGCACAACCCAAACATCTACCGCCCTAAAACCAGTAGTATTATTTGGCGTAGTTACAGCGGGAGCGTTATTACACCCATACAGCTGATTCATCTTGGCGCGGGTTGAATTACCGAAATTACCCGTAGGGTTGGTTAAGCCATTGGGGGTTAATATTTCACTTCGGTATTTGTTTTGGAACCAGTTTATCGCGAAAGTAGTAGCCACATCATATGAAAAACGTAATTGAGGATTTAAAGTAGCAACACCATTGTAGCCCTCAAATTTTAGCGCTTGATGAAGCCTGGCCACCTCCGTCCCAAAATCACTTAAACTCAAATTATTGTTGAAGGTGTAGCACCAGCCACCAGAATTAGCGCTACCCGACCCAGAATTTCCTGAACCTGAGTTGGCTTGCTGATTTTGCAAATTCTGTAACTGACTTTGCAAAGACGTAATTTGCGCCTGAATATTCGCAATTTGTTCAGCCAAAGTCTCGGCCGAAACTCCAAGAGGCAAAAGAAGAAAAGCGACCAGTAAACCGGCTAAAAGTTTTTTAAACATTATTAAGTTTTTAATCGCAAACTAGTAATGCTGTACTATACCACAATCTCGGGCGCATTTACTTCAGCAAAGTGGATAGCGCTTGACTTAGTGGCCTTTTTTAAGTCTTCAAGTAAAACAGTAGGAAAATTCTGGTAAACGCTCGGGAGAGTGGTCTGCACCACGTCTCCCGGCTTAAGACCCTTTTCTTTCCGTAAATCTTGAATTTCCCGAATCAGCTCGCGCAACTCCCCCTCTTGTTTGAGTTCTGGAGTAATCGTGAGATCGAGCTCAACTTCTGTTGGTAAATTATCTACGAAAATTATTTCTTTTACATTTACTTCATCGCGAATGAGGGCGAGAAATTCTTCGGCCAAAGATTGTTTAATCTTGAGCGAAGCAAGCGGCTGACGAACTTTGATCCCTGCTTTCGTTCTGGCTTCAAGCGCGAGTGACACTAAGCGGCGCGTTTCAATCATCATCGCGAGGATCGTTTGATCAAATTCTCTTGCAGTAGGCCAGTTAGACAAATGCACGCTTTCTTCATCGCTCAAAATTTTTACTTTCTGCCAAATGGTCTCGGCGAGGAAAGGCGTGAAAGGTGCCAAAACTTTTGAAAGTTTATGCAAGACATGGCCCAAAACCCGAATCGCATCAGCCTTGTCTTGCACATCATCACCCTTAAAGCGCTCGCGCGAGCGACGCAAGTACCAGACTGAAAGATCGTCGACAAAGAGATCGAAGGGTCGAGCGGCAAGATCAAGGGTGTAATTATCGAGACCAGCTGTGACCTCTTGCCCCAGTTGCGCCAAGCGATTCAAGATCCAACGATCGAGCACATGTTTACACTCGCCAAGATCTTTCTCGTCCCCGCTCGCCTCGCCTTTATACAATTCATAAAAAGCAAGGACGTTCTCGAGGCGCATAATGACCCGACGCAAGACTTCTCCTAAACCTTTTTCGGAAAAGTTGAGATCATCGCCGCGCATCGCCGGGGAAGCAAGCAGGTAAAGTCGCAAGGCATCAGCGCCATATTTATCGAGAGTCGGCTCAATTTCCGGATAATTCTTGAGTCGCTTCGACATTTTCTGACCATCTTCAGCCAAGATCAAACCGTTCACGATCACATTCTGAAACGCCGGTTTGTCGAAGAGCGCCACCGAGAGCACGGTGAGCACATAGAACCAACCGCGTGTTTGGTCCAACCCTTCGCCAATGAAATTTGCCGGAAAATTGTGATCAAACCATTCTTTATTCTCAAACGGATAATGCGCTTGGCCATAAGGCATCGAGCCAGAGTCGTACCAAACGTCGAAGACTTCCGGCACCCGGATCATCTTCTCGCCGCTCTCATCCACCAGTTCTAAGTCGTCAATATATGGTCGATGAAGATCGAGCTCGAACTGCTCATTGTGTGGCAATGAAACAAAAGACAGCTCCCGCACTTCCGAATTCTTAATAAAATCTTCTGGCTTGTTGGCAATCGTCTGCTCATTAGTCCAGCCAAAAGCTCCGGACCACAACATCCAGGTTACATATTCATGCGTCGATATGAGAATCGTTTTGTTTTGATACTTCGTCTCGAGCTCATACATAAAGGCCATCGCGCGACGGCGCAAGTCGGCCAAATTTTCCCCACCTTCCGGCCGCTTCCACATCATTTCGATATAGGTCGAGAAAAAGTCGTGATACTCTCCCACCGTTTTACCATCAAATTCGCCAGTATGAATTTCTTCAATCCGCTCATCAAAGATAATTTTATCGAGCGGGTAACCAATTTCCTTTGCCACAATCTCGCTTGTCTCTTTACCGCGAGTAAAGGGCGAAGAAAAGATTAGATCGATTTTTTCTCCCGCGAGTTTCTTAGCTGCCTCTTGGGTTTCCTTCACCCCACGTTCGGTCAGTTTGGCACCACTGTTTTGCTTACTACTTATAATCCCCGTCGCATTGTTTTCCCCATGACCATGACGCATCACGAGGTAGCGATTGCCGGATTTCTTCACATGCTTTCGCAAATCTTCAACCGAGCCAATGACCACCACTTCACCGCTTGCTTTGCGCCAGACCGGTAGCGGCGTACCCCAGAATCGCGAGCGCGAGACGGCCCAATCGCGGGCACCCTCAAGCCATTTGCCGAAGCGACCATCTTTAATATGTTCAGGGACCCACTTAACACTCGCATTATGCTTGAGCATTTTCTCCTTAAGCTCGGTAACTTTAATAAACCAAGAACTCGCCGCGTAATTGAGAAGCGGTGTCTCACAACGCCAACAATGCGGGTAGGAGTGAACAATCTTTTTCTTATCAAACAATAAATTCTTGGCCGCCAAATATTTGATAATCAAAATGTCGGTTGATTGATGATCATCCTTCGGCTTCACGTCAAGCCCCGCAAAATCCTTCGCTTCCGGTTTCATCTTGCCTTCCATGTCCACATGTTGAATAAACGGCAATTTATTCGCCTCGCCCAACTTCATATCATCTTCACCAAAAGCAGGGGCAATATGCACAATCCCCGTCCCATCTTCTGTGGTCACAAAATCAGCCCCAAAAACTTCCCCTTCAGTGATGTAATAATCAAAAAGGGTTTTGTATTTCTTACCGATTAGTTTTTCACCAGAAAATTCTTCAACAATCTCAAATTCTTTTTCTTTCAAAACGTCAGTAAGGCGCTCTTTGGCTAAAATATAATTTTCTTCGCCTATTTTTATTCGCACATAATTCGTACCAGTATTTACCGCGAGGGCCGCATTGCCGGGCAAAGTCCAAGGTGTGGTGGTCCAAGCAAGCAAATATTCCTTTGTTTCGGATTTCGAATTTAGAATTTCGAATTTTACATATACAGATATGTCAGTGATATCTTTGTAACCCTGATTCACCTCGAAGTTCGCGAGCGTCGTCCCACAACGTGGACACAAGTGCATCGATTTATAGCCTTCATAAACCAAACCTTTGTCCCAAAGAGTTTTGAAAACCCACCAACCGCTTTCCATGAAGCTCGGGTCCATCGTTTTGTAATCCCGCTCCATGTCGACGAAGCGACCGAGCCGCGGAATCACCCTCTTCCACTCATCAGCATAACGGAGCACACTCTCGCGCGCCTTCTCGTTGAAGGTCACAATACCTAGGTTCTCAATATCTTTTTTCGTCTTAAGGCCGAGTTCCTTCTCGATCAAATTCTCAATCGGCAAACCGTGGCAGTCCCAACCCCAGCGCCGAAGCACGCGTTTACCCCGCATGGTCTGATAACGCGGGATCACATCCTTGAGCGTACTTGCGAGCAGGTGACCATAGTGAGGCGTGCCGGTAGCGTACGGTGGGCCGTCGTAAAACACGAAATCGCCGCTTTTTCCTTCAAGCGATTTCTCAAAAATTTTCTTGTCTTGCCAAAACTTCAGAATTTCTTCCTCTCGCTTGGCAACTTGAGACTTATTTATGTCCTTCTCAGTCATTCACCCTCAATCTTAGGCGTAAAAAGCTCTTAGGGCAAATTTGGATCGTAAAGATAAATATCGGGATCACTCAAGCCGTGGCGGAAATCTTGCCACACAATACGCTCGCCGCTCACCGATGGCTTCGTTTGACCAGCCGAATTAATTGTAATCTGGGTAACCACATCAGAATCTAAATTGAGTCGGAAAACATCTTCATTGTCTGAACCACCTGCAATGCCTGACCAAACCACCTGATTGCCCGAGATTTGTGCGTGTGACTCAACCAAGCTATCACTAGTAATTGCTTGCCCTAAGGTGCCTGGCGGCGTGGAGGTGCTAAGAGTAATTAAATAGAGATTAAAACCATTATTATCGGCCCTCTTCCAAACCAACTTGTTGCCATCTAGAGCTGGCTCGCCCACCATGGTTCCACCACCAAGAGGTAAAGTGATTCCGGAGGTTAATTGTCGCGCCGTCATCGGTGCAGCATTTTCCACATTCTGATTAGACCACACTAGCCAAGAGTCAGAAATTTTTGGATTTATTTTGTCCCCCGGACCAGCCGTGGCCACAATAGCACTACCAGAAACCAGGTTTAGAAAATGGATATTCCAATTACCGTTCCGGTTGTCTTGCCAAGCAATCCATTCGTTCGAAATTGTTGGATACTGTTGCTCAAAAGAATTATTCGTAACATTAATTTTACCGAGATCCGCAAACCAGGAGAAATAAACATAAACATCAGTCTGCCCCTCACTTATCTCCTCCCAAACAACTACCCAACCCATTCCCAGCTCTGGTCCAGGATAATCGAAACTTGATATCTGTGGTCTGGCGCGCAATTCAGGCCCTTCACTCAGCGGCGTGGTTGATCCGGTTTGCAAGTCCCGCACATAAATAGCGTGTAAACCATTGGAAATATCGTGCCAAGCTACAAAATTACCCGAAATATCTGGATCAATTTGGCCGCCTTCGCTAGATAATTGCTGAACATGTTCTTCTTCTCCTGTAGGAATTTCTACTTCGATCTGTCGGGGTTCAGTATCCACAGCACCACAGTTGTCGGTAACTCTAAGCGTCGCGTTATATATCCCCGCTTCGGTGTAAATATGGTTTACCACCGGTGAAGTGGTGGACGTACCATCTCCAAACTGCCAGAGATAGGAAACGATTGTGCCATTAGCATCGCTCGATCCAGAACCATCAAAAGGAACTATTTCTCCCGGCTGTGAGTCAAACCAATCATCACCCGGATCAGCAACTGGCGGCACATTATTATCGCAGGGATTAATTGTGGCCACATTTACGGTGAAATTGAGTGGAGCTGACACGGCACCACACTCATCTCGCACGAGAAGTGTGGCTTGGAAATTGCCGGGTGAAGAGTAGCTATGGGTAACCGTGTGTGCCGTTTGCCAATCACTCGAAGCGCCATCGCCGAAGATCCAAGAGTAAGCCGTTACCGAACCATCGGAATCTGGATCAAAAGAAAGTGAACCATTAAAAACAATTGGCGTGCCCTGATCGCCAGAAGGAACAGGGTTCACCCGAGCAACAGGAGGTTGATTTACATTACAAGTATTGTAATGAGGGACTAAAGAAGGTTGTTCATCGAAGGGAATAACTTCTAGTGGCACTTGCTGTGTGCCGCCAGGCTTAGTGTCGGGGCCAGGATACGACTTACCAAAAAGACCGGTTGGTGAAGTTCTTGAAGACTGAACATAACCCACAGCTAGGAGAAGAATGACGAGAAGAAGAATAGCGGAGAAGCGGCTTTTATCAGACATTCCCTACATTCTATCAAGAACGGGAATAGCAAGAAGAGCGAGACCAGTGGATAACACCCTGTCCACCGCCCGAGTAATAGTGAGTCGATAAGCTTCTTCAGCACTGCCAACAATTTGATTCTGGGCATAGAAGGCGTTGAAAGCGCTCGCCACCTCGGTGAGATAAGTTACGAGATGTTGCGGCGCAAGCTCTCGCGCGGCGCGAGAAACTACCTCAGGAAAGCGAATCAGTTTTCGTTCGAGATCGCCAATTTCCTCCACGGTAATATCCGCTTTTGTTTCAACATTACCTGCTTTTTCTAAAACCGAATGCGCCCGAGCGCGCGTGTATTGCAGATAGGGTCCGGAGTCACCCTCAAACGACAGGGATTTGTCGAAGTCGAAGATGATATCGCGACCGATTGCTTGTCGGAGAATGGAATATTTAATCGCCGCAATCGCCACTTTTTCCTGAACTTCTGGATTATCTGATTTTTCTCTTAGCTTCTCTTTCGCTTCTTCAATCAATGCTTCAGCCGTAATCACCTTCCCCGTCCGCGATGACATCTTGCCAGTCGGTAAGCGCAACATGCCGTGACCAATGTGATGTGTTTTGGCCGCGAGGTCGGGGAAAATAAGTTCTAGTGCTTTGTGTAAGACACGGAAATAATCATTCACTTCATTACCCGTGATAATTACTGACCGCTCGTACGGATAACGATCATATTTAATGTTAGCTAAACCTAATTCCTTCGCCTCGTACGTCGGCAAACCTTCAGAATTTAAGAAAACTCGGGTATGTAAACCGTATTGTTCGCCACGGAAAACTACTGCGCCATCACTCTTTTCAAAAACTTTACCGATACTTTCTTCCACCAACTTTTTTCCAAACTCACCGGTCTCGCTCTCAAAAAAGTTAAAATCAAACTTCGTCCCGAGCTTGGCGTAAATTTTCTCAAACTCAGCGAGGGTTTCTTGCTTGCCTTGATCGTACAATTCATTAAGCGCCGCATCAGATCGCTCATAAACTTTCTTATTCAGAGCAATAATTTCTTGCTTCGCTGTCCCGCTTTCTTCATACGCCTTACTGCCGGCCACATAAGCTTTGCCCCAGTCATTTTCGCCCTGCTGCTTACCATAGAGCGCCTTCGCCACATGCAAACCCACATCGCCCTGATAACAAGCGCGCTTCACTTCTGCGCCCACTGCTTCCGTTAACCCAGCGAGCGCTTCCCCAATCGTATTCGACATCAAGTGACCAATATGAAATTCTTTAAACGGATTCGGGTCTGTATACTCAAAAATTGTTTTCTGCTTCGCCGCGCTGGAGCTCTTCGCGATGGACGAAAGCGGGTTCTCGGTCAACCGCTTTACTTCAGCAGCAACAAATTCCGGTTTTAAAAAGAAGTTAATAAACCCCGGCCCAGCCACCGTGATTTTCTCAATAAACTCGGGTTTACTCTGCTCGAGTTCGGCCACAAGCTCGGCCGCCGGTCGGCCTGACTTCATCGCAAGATTCGTAGAATAATCACCATGCGCCGCGCTCTCCGGCACACTAAGTATCACCCCCTCCCCGAGCCAAGCCTTCAACTTTTCTTCAATCACGAGAATTATCCTAACATAAAAACAGGGCCCGTCGCTTTCGCAACAGGCCCTCGCCATGGCAAGACCGAAACTAAGCAATTGCTTTCATCTCGGCCTCACGAAAATCTTGGTAGCACACCTCTGCGGCAATGGGAATGGCTTTGATAAGCGATTCCTGTTCACTAGAAGTGAACATTACCGACTCAAACTCAAGAGAAGCAAGCCACCTGTAGAATTCTGCTTCTTTCACCACCACCACGGAACCATCTCGACTGATTGTCTGAACTAAACCTGGACGATGGTCTTGTTCATAAATCTGTCGAATCCTTCTGGGACTGATGGGTCGTTCGAGAACCCGCCCAGAAATGTCTAACCAACCATTAGCCAAACGACCAAGTGATCCGGTCAGAATCTTCGGTGATGATGACATTGATACCCCTTTTACGGCGATACCTAGGTACTACCCCGAGCAAGGAATCCTTTCCTCTTACGCTCGACTGTCACCACAATAAACTATTAACAACAACCTGTCAACTTACAAGTAATCAAAGAGTTTTAATTGCTCGTTCTTAAGCACGGAGTCAATCACGTTTTTCACATTCGTTTTCACTGTCTCGACTGGATCATGGCTTGAAATAATTACTTTAGAAAATTCTGGAGGCAAGTTGCGATAGGCATTGCGCACTCGGCGATGGAAGTCCACATCTCGCTCGTCAAAGTGATTTTTTCCTTTCTTTCCCCTTTCATTGGTTCGTGCCACGGCAATATGCGGATTAACGTCAAGAATAATGTAAAGATCGGGCGCCGCAGAACCTAAACACACCTCTCGCATTTGCATAAATAGCGGCTCAAGAGAAAGTCTTTCTTGGCCATAAATTTGGAAGGCATAAGAAGAAGAGTCGAGGCGGTCAGAAATCACATGCTTTCCTGCTTCCAGCGCTGGACGAATTTTATGCTCAATATGATCAGCTCGCGCGGCCCAAAAGAGACCAAACTGAGTGAGGCCGGAGGCGTCCTTAGCGTCAGGACTAAGAATTATTTCGCGAATCTTCTCAGCAAAGGGCGAGCCGCCAGGCTCGCGGGTAAACAAAAAATTCTCGGTATACACCGAGCGCAAATATTCTATAATCGTCGTCTTACCACACCCATCAGCACCGTCAATAACGATAAATTTTCCGCGGCTCATGACCGGAGAATTTTATCAATTTTCCGGGCGATTGCCACCATGTCCTTTTTCACCTTTCCACGTGTCGTTTCAGCCGGTGTACCAAGCCGAATTCCTGATGGATCCACAGCACTGCGAGTATCAAACGGGATCATGTTTTTATTCACAATAATCCCGGCTTTCTCTAGCCGATTACTCGCCTCGGCACCGCCAACCCCTTTGCCTTCTAGCCAAGTGTCAACAAGAAGCAAATGCGAATCGGTTCCCCCACTCACCAAGCGCCAACCAAGTTTTTGTAGCTCATTCCCGAGCGCCTTTGCGTTCTTCACAATCTGCTTGGCGTATTTTTTAAATTCTGGCCGCGCCGCTTCTGCAAGAGCAACAGCGACCCCGGCAATTTGATTCAAATGTGGACCCCCCTGCAAACCTGGAAACACAGCTTTATCAATTTTTTTGTCTAATTCTCGTTTATCGTGCCGAGAAAAAATCAGCGCGCTTCTTGGTCCACGAAGAGTTTTGTGCGTGGTTGTCGTTACCACATCAGCGTACTTGAAAGGGCTCGGGTACACCCCACCAGCAACGAGTCCGGCAAAGTGCGACATATCAACCATCAGCAACGCGTCCACCGAATCAGCAATGTCTCGAAACTTTTCCCAATCAATAATTCTCGGATAAGCCGTGAAGCCAGCCACAATCACATCGGGCTTATTTTCTCGCGCAATCTTTTTCAATTCCTCATAATCAAGTGTCTCGGTCTCCTTACTCACCCCATACGGAATTTGTTGAAAAATCTTTCCCGTCATCGACACTTTGTGACCGTGTGTGAGATGACCGCCATGATCGAGCGACATACCCATAATCTTGCCGTGCGGTGGCACCATCGCGTAATATACTGCCAAATTCGCCGGCGAACCCGAGAGCGCCTGCACATTAACCGCCCATTCGTCAGAATTTAATTTAAAAAGTTTCAGTGCCCGTTTTTGACACAAACGTTCCACTTCATCCACCACCGCATTGCCACCATAATAACGCTTGCCCGGATAACCTTCAGCATATTTATTATTCAGTTCCGAACCAAGTGCCGCCAAAACATCTTGAGAAATATAGTTTTCCGAGGGAATCAGATTAATCACCCGCTTCTGCCGCCCCTTCTCAGCCTTGATGAGTTGCTCGATTTGCTTATCTTTCACGAGCCACAGATTACCAAGTTTCCGCGACAAAAGGAAAGGCCGGCGGTCCACGAAGGACAGCCGGCCCGGAATCTGAAAGCTTGACTTTTATCGAGTTTCCACATCAAGCGTTAATGGACTATACGGACGGCGAGTATACTGTTGTTCTCGGAAAAAGCCACAGTCACACAAGAACTTACTGCACCGCTCGCAATCACCGCCGTAAATCTCGAGCAACGCCTCGCCCAGATTAATACCGAGCACATTTGCGACACTGAAGGTCCAAGCAAGCACGTCAGACAATTCAAGGGCACACTGCTTTCGTCTTTCTCCGACAGTGATACTGCTATCAGCCATAGCCGCCCGAATGATCTTGGCCGCTTCCCCAACTTCGGAACTCAGGCGCAAGAGACAAAACTGGATCCCCTGCTGCCGGTTGCTTTCACCGAACATGCGATCGAGAAGTTCTTGCCACTGCAAAATCGTCTGACTACCAAATGGGTAAGAACTTGTGTCTTGCCAATCCGTAAGGTAAGCGGGTGATTCAGAAGAACTCCTCTGAAGTTTACAAGTGCACACCCTTTGACCGCAACCGAAACAGTGATTAGCTCCCCACTTCCTCCACAAAGCATATTCGAGTGGTAAATCGCCTTGATACTCTACAAAAGCGACTGTCCAACCGAATACGTTTGCCAACGCCATTTCTGGAGTTCTCTCACCTCTCTGTCTGACCACTGACTCAAAAAGTTGATTCGCCGTTGCATCAATAAGATGCAGGCAAAGATCAGACACTGAAGGAATACAAAACCGATTAGCGATCCCGTATTTAAGACGAAATCGCTCTATCCAACCAGAGAGAGTTATGTCCGACGCTATTGTTGTCACGCTTTATCTCCTCAAAGAACAATCTGTTCGTTTTGTCCAATTACACCAGCTTCCACCCTAACGCCGGGGCGGGTATAATGCAAGCCGAAATGAAAATCATTGTTGTGGATGATGTGGCGCCGGAGGCGAATGCGATGTTGCAGGCGCTGTATTCCCGGAGTCCAAAAAGTGTGGTCGAGCACCTCGAGCAGGTGAAGAAAGTGGGCGCCGAGAAATTCATGGCCTCGTATTATGTGGGCTATGGCCACAAGTCGATTGGCGACTGCGGTACAACAAGTCTGTTTATCGAAAATGTGAGCATGCTCGCGGCCAAAGCCGTGCAAGATTGGCCACTTTATAGCGGCCAAGAAGCGAGCACCCGCTACCTCGACATGGCCGCGCAAGTGGTACTTGATCCGCTGGGTACACCGGAATCAAAGGCGATTCAAGATGAATGGATGAAATTTTATGCTCACGCTCTAGAAACTCTCGCACCCGCATTGCAGGTGCGCTTCCCTCGCGCCGATGATCAAGATGAGAGGGTGTATCTGAAGGCGATCAAAGCGCGCGCCTTCGACATTGCCCGTGGCTTCTTACCCGCTGGCGTGACCACCTATGTGAGCTGGCACACCAATCTCCGCCAAGCGAGCGATCATCTCAAAGAACTCCGTCATCACCCTCTCCCCGAGATCCGCGAAGTGGCCAAAGAAATTGCCGGGGCCCTGCGAACTAAATACGCTTCGAGCTTTCTCCATAAAGAATATGAAACGGAAGAAAATTATCTAGAACAAAGTTTGAAGGAATTTGCCTACTTCAACGATCCAAGTATCAAAAACTTTTCTTACCAAGTGCGACTCGACTTAGAAGGCTTGAAGAAACACCAAAAGCTTTTAGAAACTCGCCCAGCCAAGACCGAACTTCACTCGCGCTTCCGCGAGTTTGGCGATATTCTCTTCCGCTTCCCGCTCGACTTTGGCTCCTATCGCGATCTCCAACGACAGCGCAGCGCCGTGCAAGAGATGCCGCTACTCACCACCGCGCACGGCTTTCACTCTTGGTACTTAGAGCAACTCCCGGCTGATTTAAAAACTGAGGCTTTAGCGGTATTAAAAAATCAAGAAGCCAAACTAGAGAAACTCAAAACTTCGCCAGAAATTAAACAGTACTATACCGCGATGGGTTACCTCGTGACCGTGCAAATGAGTTGCCCTCTACCTTCTGCCGTTTATATCGCCGAGCTCCGTAGCGCCGACACCGTTCATCCTACGCTCCGCATTGAAGCACAACGCATGGGTGATGCAATCAAAGCAAGCGTCCCCGGCATTACGATGCATCATGACACCACCCCAGGCTCTTGGAATATTAAGCGCGGCGCCCAAGATATTGTGAAAGTGAATTAAATTATTTCCCCGTACTCCCAAAAGCCCTCTCGCCGCGCACTGAGTCACTCAAGTCTTTCACTTCTTCAAATTCCACTTCCTCAACTTTCTGAATCAAAAGCTGAGCCACCTTATGTCCTTTTTCAAAGTTAAAAACTTTTTCAGAAAAATTCATTAAACTCACCTGCATTTCGCCGCGGAAGTTTGAGTCAACAACTCCGCCAAAAGTTTTGAGTCCGTGCTTGTGCGAGAGTCCGCCTTTATCCCAAATAAGGCCAACATAACCACGCGGGATTTCAATAGCGAAGCCGAGCGGAATTGATTTCTGTTCGCCGGTTTCAATGGCGCACGCATCCGGCGTATACAGATCAACCCCAGCATCGCCAGCGAGGGCATGCTTTGGCACAATGGCGTCGGCGCGCAACTTTTTGTAACTTATTTTCATGCTTTGAATTTAAATTGTTTGGCCAAACGCGGCCCTGATTGCACCGTGTAATTAGAATCAAGATTGTCATACACCATACTTGGTGTCCCAGCCATTCGATCAAAACGAATTTTAGCAATTGGCTGATGGTGACGAACTATTAAGTCTTCAAACGGTCTCATCTCAAGCGTAAATGGCCGGCCCTTCGTCTCACCTCTCGCCCCCCAACCCCAACCTGGGTCAATGAAACCAGCGTAGTGAGAACGGAAATCGCCGCTCCGTTCATCCATCGGCACCATTTCACAAGCGAGATCCGGCGGTACCCGCACCGCCTCGGCGGTAGAGAGAATATAGAAGGCCCCGCGTTTCAAATACAAATAATCGCCTTTTTTCTTAATGGGTTTGAAAAATTTCGAAGAGTTATAATGCTTCACCTTCGCCAAGTCTACTGGCTCGTGATTACTCACACCTTCATAACCAAGCAGGTTTCCAACCACATTCAAGGTTAAAATAATCGATGAATCATTGTCTCGAATTTTGATATCACTAAAAGTATAGGGCGAGCTACCATCGGCGCGCCAAAGCAATTTATAGCGCTTCATCGCGAGTTCAAGCTCCAAGTCACTTAGGCGAGTGTCGAGGTTAAAGAAACGCAATTGGTTTAAGCAAACCCCGGGATAAAGTTTGACCGGAAAAGTCTTTGGCATGAGAGAAACCCAGAGTTCCCCTTTCCCACCCGCGTGCACCGAGTCGTAGCGCGACACCCCATCGGCCAAGAGACGCACATGAACATCAAGGCGCCCGCTGGTTGACTTGGGATTACAGAAACCATACACCGACCCGGGTAAATCTAAAGATTCATTGAGACGGACCAAGTACATCTGGTCTTTCTTAAGAACCCGATCAAGACTATATGGCTTAGTTTTGAGCTTAGAAATAACGCTTCGAACATTCTCCCCATGTTTGGGTAAAAAAATACCCTCAATCTCATAAATTTCTTCTGAGACCGAGAGATCGAGCGAAGCCGGGCGAATATTCTCTTCCTTGGCGCCCATCACACAACCAGACTGCACTAACTCAGTAATAACTTGAGTAGGCAAAGCGCCGCGTTTGTAATTGAGGTCAGCAGTCATTTACCTCATTATACAGAATCACAATTTTCGTAAAGTCTTGACTTAAAGATGATGAGAGCCCAGCGACTTGTCGCTGGGCTCTAAAATGTAATTATTACAAACCTGTTGGGTGGAACTGTGGTGGCCTACGCAGCCGCTACAGCTCTTGTTCTTCGTCCCTTCTGCGGCGACGGTGCGGCAGGAACAGGTAGCTGCAAACTCATTGCCCTAGCAAGTTCAGCAAGCTCGTTGCCGGCCGACCCCCAAGTCATCGCGGTGAACTTTGAGGGCAAGCGGTCGATCACTTCTGCGGGCGGTGAAATCGAATCGTGCACCCACATCAGTAACACAGGAAAATTGCGTCCCCGCGTTTGCTCTGCCAACCACGTCAAGTAAGCCTTAGCGTCGGCTGGGTCTGGTGGTAAATAGCCTATCACTGCCCCGACCTCATCTAGGCGCGAAGCGAACATCTCAGTTCTGATGTCCGACACACGAACGGTCGGAAAAAAGACCTGTTCCGAGCCTTCCAGCCTCGCCTTGAGAGTTGAGGCAACATTTATCGCTTTTGCCCTCACTTCCCTGTCCAATCCGTCACCATCCTTGAGAGTGCCTCCCTTGATTTCCTGCGTACTCAAGGGACCAATCTGCATGACCTTGACCATGGTCATAACCTCCGTGTTTCCTAAAAAGTGTGGATGCGTAGTGGCTCCCGAGACCGAGCGGTCCCAACAAATGTAAAGAGCCATTCCGAGCTTAGATAGTACCAGGCTTAGCCAGTAACTTCAATACCCATTGAACGAGCGGTACCAGCAATAATTTTCACCGCTGATTCGAGTTTAGTTGCATTCAAATCTGGGAGTTTACGCTCCGCAATTTCCTTCACTTGCGCTTTAGTGACTTTACCTACTTTCTGGGTCGCGTTTTTCCCCGAACCTTTCTCAACTTTAGCGGCTTTTAAGAGAAGACTTGAAGCCGGAGGTGTTTTGAGAACGAAATCCCAAGAACGATCGCCATAAACCGAAATTTCTACTGGCACAATGTCGCCCACCATATCTTTGGTGGCATCATTGAACTTCTTTACGAAGTCACCAATATTGATCCCCGCTTGACCAAGAGCCGGACCGAGTTGTTGACCCGGCACGGCTTTACCGCCAGGAACTTGGAGTTTTAGCTTCTTTTCTACCTTTTTTGCCATAATATGATGCTAGCTTACTTAGATTTTCTTAACTTGCAAGAAGTCGAGTTCAACAGGAGTCTCACGACCGAACATCGAGACGAAGACCTTGACCTTCCCCCGCTCGGTATCCACCTCACTCACCCGACCCTCAAATTCTTTGAACGGACCGTCAGTAATCTGAATCGCTTCGCCGGTGACGAGATCAATCTTATGCTTCACCGTATCGCCGCCCATCGCCTTAAAGAGCGCCTCCACTTCCGACTTATCTAGCGGCACCGGTGTGGTTCCCGAGCCCACGAAACCCGTGACTCTGGGTGTATTGCGCACCACATACCAAGAGCTATCGTCCACAATCATATCTACCAGCACATAACCCTGGTAAATTTTCTCCTCCACGGTCACCCTTTTTCCACCCTTAATCTTGACCTTCTTCTCTACCGGCACGAGAACATTAAATATCTTGCCTTCCATCCCAAGCGACTCGATGCGCTGTTTAAGATTCCGCGCTACGGTGTTCTCGTAGCCAGAATAGGTGTGAACTGCGTACCAATTACGTTCTTGGGGTAATTCTTGCCGAGCCATAAATAGTTTAAACTACCAATTTTAAGAGTGAGCTAAAAGCAAGGTCAGACACGCTCAAGACCACCGTCACAAGAAGGGAAATCCCAATCACAATGAGGGTATAATTAACCGTCTGACTCCGGGTCGGCCAGTTAACCTGCTTTAATTCACCTTTAGTTTCTTTTAAATAATTTGTTAGTCCCATGTCATTAAAAACAACTCCGGGCAGGAAGTTGTGCCACCAGCTTACTCTCCTTTTTACCCATTGTCAAACCAGCGTCAAGCGCGGCGAGGCCACTACTTCTGGCGGTGTGATTCTGGCGACACCTTCTCCGGCCCACGATCCTTATACCGCGTAATGAAGCCACGCAAGCGGTCTAGACCATCCTGCCCCAGAGCTCCGTCGGTTAGGTCAAACTTATCCACTCGGGTCCAGGCCACAATGGCAATATCTTTATCGTTCGCCGCTCGAGGGGTCACTATTAGCCAAGGTTCTTCAGCGCTAAGTGATTTCAGCTGGCTAATCACAGACTCAGACAAGGTGGGCCGATACGCGAGCCAAATTTCACCGTGCTCGAGGTTGTGAATAATTAATTCATCGGTAGGAGTGGTGTCGGTAGCATCATAGAAGCCGAGGCCAGCCGTCGTTTCTCCAATATGTGGCCCGGAAGATGGCGGGTTGGAATTATATGGTCCGTGCTCATCACCGAAGCCAATATGTTCCTGGCTCACTTGATCATAAGAAACGCTCAAGTCAGGAGAGTCCGGCAAACGATTCTGCACTCCCCGAACCAGAAGCCAACCTAAACCGACAATGATAACCAAAATTAGAACAATACTAACAATTTTATTCATTCTTCTATTCTGTAGGTTCAGGGGCCGGTTCGTCAACTGATTCTTCGGATGGTTCTTCCTCTACCTCCTCTTCTTCAGGCTCTTCTTCAACCTCCGTTTCCTCTTCTTCCTCTTCCGATGCTTCAACTACTTCCTCCTGCGGTTCTTCAGAAGGTTCTTCAACCTCTTCTTCTTCTTCTGTTTCTTCCTCTGCTACAACCTCCACCTCTTCAGTTTCTGGTTCAACAACTTCTTCCTCAAGTTCAGGCTGAATCTCTTCCATTTTTTCTTCTGGTGTTGTTTCAAGCTCATTCTCCGTATTACCAGCGCTTGAATCAATTTCTTTTGGCTTAACTTCTTCCACCCCTTCCGGCTCAAGTTTTTCTTCCGGTTCCTCTTTTTTCTCCTCAGTAATCTCTGGCTCTTCTTCTTTCACTTCATCCACTAGGTACGAGACATCGGCTGGAGTATCAAGAATCTCAACCCCCTCCCAATCAGATCGCTCAAAAATACATTCCGGCGCCTGAGGATTACGCTCTTCATAAAATTGATTGATCGATTTCCCCACAATCGCCGCGGCTACAAGCTCGCTCGGCGTCGGGTCAGATAAAGTTAAAATTTCTTCAATTTCTTCTGCCGCTTCTTGAATAGTGGAGTAAACACCAAGACCAAGATGGTCGAAGGCGTCGCTACCCATATCGGCTCCCGCGAGCAAAGCATCTGGGTCGAGCCGACCAGAAACCAAATTTAACTCCAGCGCGAGACCATGAGCCTTAGCATAACAACGCGCGCCCTCCACCGTGTCGACACTCGGGCATGGGAAAGAGGCGTGATCGTCAAACAAAACACAAATTTCATTACCCGAAATAGCGCCGAAGGCACCGGAAAAATTATTGCTTAAGATATTTACCTGACTCGCCCAAATATTTTCTCCTTTCCCACCGTCACAACCATCGTGATCTTGCCAAATTTTGGACGAACTGCTGACGCAAGCGCTCGCCTCCCGATCAATCACCGCGGTCACATTGAGCACATGAGCCTCAAAAGCGGAAAGTTGGATGGAAGCGGCAAACACAATACCAAACGCCACCACCAGAGAAGGTAAGGTGAAGCGCCCTAAGATTATTTTTAAAATCGGGTTCGGAGCTGGCGCCACGTGAGGCAAAACGGTCGGAACAGAAACAATTTCTGTTTCCTTTTTCCTTAGAGCATCAACGTGTCGCCTGGTCATAATTTATTTTTACTTTTCCTCGCGGAGGTTGTTGGCCGCCACCGTAATCGACCCCAAGTAAGGAATGTGAACCGGGTTCTTCCCCCAAGTAACGGCGCGACCCACCACGCTCTCATACTTCACCGGCGCATCGTTGTCGAAGTTGGCATCACCCTTGGTGGTCAACATTTTCTCATCAAGCTCCACAATACGGTGAATGGTAAAGCCGGGTCCGCCCTCATTGCGAAACACAATTACATCACCAACCTTTAGCACTTCTCGCGGCACACCCTTAATAAACACCAAGTCGCCTTCGTTCAACACCGGCCACATGGAGCCCGAAGTAATCGCCGCCATGGGGTAAGGCGTGTTTAAGCTCCAAGAAAGAAATTTAGGCAAGCCCCAAACAAGGCCGCCCACAATGACGATGTAAATGATTAAATTGAAAAGAAATTTTTTCATCACAAGGTGGGAATCTTGAAGAGAAAGACTCGACCGTCGTAGGTATCGCCCACCACGGCGGAGGCAGGCATATAGGTGGTAAAGTTGATCTGAGCTTCTTCACGCGGAGCAAGGCGGAAATAATTTTTATCCGTTTTCATTAAGGTGCGGATACCGCCCGTCTTGAAGGTGATGATAAACATCGGAATTGGTGTGTCATTATCTATCGTTACTCGCCGCACGGCCGCTGTCCCCCGTGAGAGATCGCCGAAGTCGAGCGCCTCGTCGGTCGGATTAACCCCCACCTTCCCCTCGCCATCAATCACCTTCACCAAGGCTCGGTATTTATTGGCATCCAAGCTCACATAAGCGAGAAAAATGAGGACGATCACCAAGACCCAAAGAATAACCTTATCGAGAAGAGATAAGGGTCGGCCAGCTTGCCGCTCGAGCCACTTGGTAATCTTCCACTTATTATTGATGATATTTTCTGTTTCCATAATTTAATTAATTGCTCTAACCTCCAGCCTACCACGCTTGGTAAGCCGGAGAAAGAACAATTAATGAATCCCCGTCACTTCAACCCACAAGTCGCAAGCGAAGGTCTCCCCCTCAAGCGCCGGCGGCAGTTGATACTGCACCGGATCACCAGCGTCAGGATTGAGGCCATGAACGAAGTCTGCCCAATCTTGAGCACACTCACCCGTGAAGCACGGCACCGCAAGATCCACATCCCAAGTATCAGATGGATCATTACCAATCGTACTGCCACTCGAGCTGAACTTCACCATCTTCCCGGTCGCAAATTCAGTTTCCGGATCATGGAAGGGTGGTAAACCCACATCATTGTTCCTGTTCGCTCCGGTGCTCGGATGATTATCCGGATGCTTCGAGAGCGCCGAACACATCGTGGGATAACAATTGTCGTAGTACGGATCGCTTGGGTCATTGGCATCAGCTGGACTATTCAAGTGACACCAATCGCGCGCCGCTTCTGGTCCACCAAGGGTCGCAATCATGTTTTCCCTCGGGCGCGGCTTCTGCTTAATCACATATTCCACCGTCCCCACTCGCGTCTGGTTAGTCGCCGAGAAAGATTCGCTGAAAGCGATGAAGAAGGACGTGAAAAGATGTTCCTGAGGGAAAACCGTGCCAAACTGCAAAGATTGTGGGTGCACATAGAGCGCATTCTCAATCTTCGCGGTCACATTAATGACATGTGCCTCGAAGGCGGCGAAGAGTGGCGCGGTAATAACCACCAGGGCTAGACTCAAGAAACCAACTAATAATTTTGTTTTCATTAATTTAAGTTACTCACTACACCGCATCAGTCGTAACTCCACTTACTTCTACCCACAAGTCACAGCCCATAATCTTGCCGCGATTCTCTTGCGGCTGCACAAACTCGGCCGGAATTGCTTGCGGGTTAATACCGAGCACAAACTCTTCCCAATCTTGGGCGCACTGACCGCCGAAGCATGGTACGGCGAGGTCAATGGTCCAATTGTCTACCGTATCCTGCGGACTGTTCTTGGAAAGAATACCGTCGGCATCCTTCCAGCGAATCCAAGCTTCTTCCGTGATCCCTGGAGTGTTTGGGTTGTCGCCACCGAAGATCTTCCAAGGATGATGGAAGGAAGGCAAGGTCTCGTCATTGTTTGGCGTATTGTCATCCTCTTTGGAAATATATTCACAAAGTGATGGCAATACTCCCCAAGTCTCGTTCTCACCGAGTTCTCGCGGCGCCTCGCCGCAATCGATACGATAATGCGTCTCGTCTTCGATCTCCGGCGTGCCAGGATCATCACCCAGAATAATGTGGCCAGTCGCGGTGTTCTGCGAATCAAACTGGGTACCCTCTTCTGAAGTAATGGCGCACTTCGGCTTCTGACGAATGAAGTATTCTACATTGTCTACTCGAGTCTGACCGGCGTCTAAGAATGATTCAGACAAGCTAACGGCCATTGGTTTATCGAGATGCTCCTGCGGAAACACTGTCCCAAAATCAAGGGAATTAGTGTTTACCGAAAGGGCATTCTCAATCTTGGCTGTCACATTAATGACATGGGCCTCGAAGGCGGCGAAGGCCGGCAAGAAGACCACCGCAATGGCTAAGCTCAAGAATCCCAGAAATATTTTGCCTTTCATGTTATTCGGTTATTACGGAATTTAAGGTAATTGAATCAACCAAGAGTTACGGGGCGGGTGTTGGATTAACTTCTTCTTCAACCTCATTCACGCCAGTGACTTCAAACCACAAGTCACAACCAAACACTTTGTGTTCATTGTTTTTGTCCTGAACATAATCATCTGGATTGGCTTGTGGGTTAATTCCGTGGACGAAATCAGCCCAATCTTGAGCGCAGTAGCCACCAAAGCAAGGCACAGCAAGATCAATGGTCCAGCTATCAGTTTGGTCGCTCGGCTTGCTCATCATTCCGTTCACCTCCGTCCAAACAATGTTCCCATCTTGATCAATCTCAAACGGTTGGTGGAATGAGGCAAGTGCACCATCTTCCCAAGCAATCGGCTCATCGGTTTCTTCATCCCAGTCAGTTGCTTCTGAATGCTTAGAGATGTATTCACACAAAGAAGGAAGAACTCCCCAATTAGCATTCTCTGGCACACCCTCGGGGCGAGTCTCCGGCTCTTCACCACAATCAATGGTGTAATCACCTTCCGGAGTGCTGGTGTTTACAACTACGTGACCGGTAACGGTCGAGCTTTGATCAAAGCTCTCACCACCATCCCAAGTCCAAGCACACTTAGGCTTCTGGCGGATCATGTATTCCACACTCTCGACCCGATCCTCAGCCAAAAAAGAATCTGATAAAGTAATGTCTAACTTCTTATCCAAGTGTTCTTGAGGGAAAACTGTTCCGAAGTCTAAAGGATCAACTGGCACGCTCATGGCGTTCTCAATCTTGGCGGTCACGTTGATCACGTGCGCCTCGAAGGCGGCAAACATCGGCAGAACGGTAAATACCGCCGCAAGAGTGAGAAAGCCGACTAAAATCTTTTTCATTTGTAATTATTTTTAACTAACTAATAAGGAACTAAATTGCGAAACCAGTTAACTCAATACCGTCTACGCGGAAGTACTCTGAATTAGCGTTGGAATCGTTATAGAACCGCAAAAGGAACGTGGTGTTTTCAAGTGCATCAGGCAAAGTCTCAGTATGAGAACTCCAGGCAGTGTCATCGGTTAGGTCGTGCGCCTCGAGTTCCATTGGACCACCCGTTGGTGCTGCACATGTTCCTCCAGTAAAATACTGCACTCTTCCTCGTTCTGGCCCACCAGCATCAGCATCTCCCCGCCAGTAGTAAGAGAGTTCGAGGTTTTCATAACCCGTTGTGTCTACCTGACGGCAAATCCAACCATCAACCCCATCATTTGGATTTTGATCTTCAGCAATCTTAACGAAGCGACCACCGTCAGGACTCACTGTATCTTCGCCACTCATCGTTGGGTTTACCCGAGTGGTCCCGATTTCATGCTTATTCCACCCAGGAACGGTTGCCGGATCACCGTCAGTGCCAAAGCTCTCATCGAGTAAAGTCTCTTCTACTGGGTCTTGTGGTGGCGGGTCGCCCTCACCACCCATGCCGTCACCATTCTCACAATTAGCAATCGCATCGAGCACAGTTTCCAAGTCGTCGAAGTCGGCCGCTGAGTAATAATGATCCGCTCCGCTCGCAATATTATCGCGGAGATAAGCGGCGGTGGTGTCATTAATACCATCGCCTACACCGACCACGAAGATTTCTATCCCTGCGGCCTTAGCAGCCGTTGCGGCGGCAATACCAGCCGCTTGAGCTGCCGCCTCGCCACCAGGAGTATTCGGTTGACCATCAGTAATAATCACCATGAAGTCTGGTGACTCACCGTCTGGTCGGTCATGCATATCACCAGGATTAGCGAGTTCTCCGGTTGCGAGAGTAATTCCCTCAGCCAGATTGGTGCTACCATCGCTATCCAAAGCGTTAATAGCGGCATTGATCATCGTTTCATCACTGGTCAAGTGAGTGTCCAAACTGCCACTAGTCGAGAAACTACTCTGACCAATGTGCACACCATCCATTTCCGGATTAAGCGCTGTCACGAATCCTAGAGCCGCATCCTTAAGCGTTTGGAGATCGCCGCCAATACTCCCCGAGCGATCGAGAACAAGCATCACATCGGCTTTACCGGCACAGCCCACGCCGCCACCAGGCAAACTAATGCCACCCACCTCGAACCACAAGTTACAACCAAAAATCTTGTGTTCATTCTCAATCGGTTGAGTGTATTCATCAGGATCAGTAACAGTAGGATTGATGCCTGTTACGAAATCGTGCCAATCCTGCGCGCAGTGATTGCCGAAGCAAGGCACCGCAAGATCAATGGTCCAATTATCCTCGGTGTCATTGGCTGATTTAGCCAAGTAACCAGGGGTATCGTTCCAATCGATCAACCCATTCTCGCCAATCGTCCAAGGCTTGTGGAAGGAAGCGAGTGAGCCATCATTGTCTGGAGTTTGATCATCTTCTTTAGAGATATATTCACAAAGTGAAGGGAGAAGGTAATCGGGACCTTCCTGTACACCGTCGGGCCGGTCAGCATCACAATCGATGTGGTAACCTTGCTCACTCTCATCAACGACCACATGCCCAGTCCAAGTCTCGCCCACCAAGGTCTCGCCATTATCTGTGGTTACTCCACACTTTGGCTTCTGCCGAATGAAGTACTCCACATCGTCTACGCGGTCTTCCGCCATGAAGGAGTCAGAAAGAGCCACACGTACCGGCAAATTCAGATGCTCCTGGGGAAAGACCGTGCCGAAATCGAGAAGATCGGTGCTCACCGAGAGGGCGTTCTCAATTTTGGCTGTGACATTAATCACATGGGCCTCGAAGGCGGCAAACATTGGTGCAAAAAAGACCAAAGCAGCCACCCCAAGCAAACCAGCAAAAATTTTCTTCATATTTTTTAATTATTAATATTTTAAATTTTAATCACTCGACCTTTTACCGGCTCTTCTTTAAACAGCCGAACAAAAAAGCCCAAAGTCAATTAAGACCTTGGGCTTTTTTGTTGAACTACCAAAGTTGCTGGCGGAGTAATCGTTGTAATCATTGCTTGGCCAACAACCGATTCCCCGCGGTTGTTACCCCAGATTATAGGGGTGAGAAAAATGGTGTCAAAAGAGTTTTGGGCATTACCTGTGGATAACAAAAATCCGGGTAGGGACGCTGGTCGGGGGAAAGATTTTGTCTTGTTAAAGGACAAAATTCCGAACAACGTCCCTACCCGAATTTCTAGGTTCAAACTGTGTCCTTTGTAAGTCCTTTACGACAATTTGTCCGATAAAGACAGGATCGGACACAAGCTTGTCCTAGAACCAATACTAAGCGCCGCCCTTCTTTTGTCAATCAGTTTGCGAAACGAATTGGCAAAGAGAAGGAATCGTCGTTTTCGGGAAGACCAGATGGATTGTCTTTTTCTAGAACCAGAAAACCTTTCTCACTCGCCGGTGGAGTAAAGGTAAGCTGGACGCTGAAAGGGACAAATTCTTCCGTCATCCACTCGCCTTGCGCTTGCGCTGGAGCAATAGCGAGAACATTCCCCGCCTCGTCGGTTAACTTTACCGGAAAAGAAGCTTCGAAATACCAAGTCCCTCTGGCTTCACCGGTAACCGTTAAGGGGCTAGTGATCTTCTCCCCCGCCACTGGACTGATTACCCTAATCAAAGGGTGGGTCGGACTCACTACCGATTGGGTTGAGAACCAATATACCCCCGCAACAACCAAAACAATGAACAATAAAATTAATTTCTTCATTACCTTATAGTACACACATAATGAAAGTTATAAAAAGGTGCCGCGAGCTCAAGCTCGCGGCGAATCACCTCAACGTCGCTCACCACCAATTCTTCGGAGGAGGAGCCGGTGGCTGATCTTTCAGACACACGCTACCCCCACAATGAGGAACTTTGCTTTTGTTTTGCCCGGGCTGAATCGCAACGTCTCTGTGGCACCTGGGACAGGCTACCACAAGGTGACCATGACCCTTTTTCCTTCCGTTTCTACCTAGTTGCGACATATGACATCCTCCTGAATGTATGACACAAACCCTGACACCTAACCGGACGATCCGGTTACTACTCTAAAAGGGAATCTTAGCAAAAACCGATTAATTTTTCAAAAAAGGCTTTGTCACGGTAATTTCTCCAGCCTTCACCAGCGCCTTAGGTAAATTTTTAAAGGCTTCGCGTAATTCTTCGAGTGTACCAGTGGAGCGCAAAGCGGCCGCAGGGTGAAAGAGGGGGTAAATAAAGTATTTGCCAGTGCGAAATAATTTTCCTTGATCGCGACTAATCTTGGCTAGGGGCAAAAAGTAATTCATCGAGAAGCGGCCGAGAGGGGCAATTACTTTGGGATCGATCAGATCAATTTGCCTCGCGAGATAAGGCTTATACGCCTCAATTTCTGAGGGCAGTGGATCGCGGTTATCTGGCGGGCGACGCTTTACAATGTTTGTAATATACACATCGGCGCGCTTCCAACCCACTTCCCCAATTAATTTATCGAGCAGTTGACCCGAACGACCCACGAAAGGCCGCTTGAGCTCATCTTCTCTCTGACCCGGCGCCTCGCCAATGAAGAGCACGGGCGTATCAATATTCCCCTCCCCAAACACCAAGTTTGCCTCACACAAAGGCAAGTTCTCATCCGCCGCCATTTCTTGTTCGAGTTTTTTTAATTCTTCGGCCTTACTCATTCTGAAAAAGCTCTTTGTTCCGACCTTCAATCAATTGTTTAACGGCTTCGGCCTGATCTTTGGCTTCAAAGCCCGCTTCAATAGAAGTTTGGCCTTCTTTACCAGAACCGGTAAACCATTTCGCACCACTAATAATGAAAGCGATTAGAGCTACAGCGATAAGCAAGGCAATGAGGCCAAAACCACGGTTCATACTTTAATTCTTGGTCGATAATAGCAATGGATAAAAATGGTGGCCACAATAGCTCCGAGAAGGTTAAAGACTAGGTCGAGAGCGGTGTTGAAATAACCACCCACACCCGTCTGACTAAAGAAGGCTACCGCCATAAATTCTAAAACCTCATTGAGCGCGCCGAAGCCCGTACCACCAAGGACGATAAGGAAATATACCACGGACCAATTCACCTTCTCGCTCAAGTACGGCCGCAAAAGATGAAAGAACACGAGCGTGGCCACACCGAAGCCAAAGAAGTGAACGAGTTGGTCAAACTTGAAAACCAGAGAATCGCCACTACCCCAGAGATGAATGAGGGACAATTTATAGAGCACTGATTCACCAACCCGAAGACCACCACCCGCCATATGAGCAAGACCCCAAAGCGAGAGTCCGCCAAGAATCACATTATCGAAGCGCGTTCTAGGTAAAGTGAGTAAAAGGAGTACAAAGAAAAAGAGCAGAATCCCAACATACCACAAGAATTCATAATTCTTGATCGAGAGATAATAGAGCGCGAAAACCGCGATATATAAAAAGTTGAAGGAGGCAATCAGTCTCTGGCCAAAAGTCAGACGCTGGAGCATAGGGAAATTATACTAGAGATAGAAGACAAAAAGAAAGCACGGGAGGTGAAACACCGCTCGTGCTTTCCGGAGGGGAAAGAAGCCAGAAACTTCTGGAATTTCCTCCGTATAATATCTTGATGATCAATGTATCTGGAATTCAATTCTGCTCCTAATAATCTGGAAAGTAAACTATCTGAGTGGATAACTAGGGAAAAGTAGCTCGGCCGCGCTGGGCCGAGCATGCAATTCCTGATTGGGTTAAAACCAACGAGAACTAATCGTGAAAACGCTTCTTATCAGCAGTAGGAGCGCAGAACAAGTGGTATGTGTTACTGCCAATTGTTATCTGCGGATCAACTTCTGTAACCACGGTCTGACATTCGCGGTTAGCACAAATAACTCGATCCTCAACTCCAATACTTCTGACCTCTGCTGTTCTCACAACCTCCGCCGATCCTTCCATGATTTCCTCCCTGTTCTTAACCAAGAACCTTACCTTTTTGGCGCCCCTATTTTCGGGGCAAGATCCAACCTGGATACTCATTTTCCTCCTGCGGCTCTCTAATGTAAAGGTGGATAACTTTAACCTTCTTCTGCTTCACCAAATAAACCAAAGGGGTTAAAGAGCTTAAGCGCTTCTTGGAATGGCATCGCCGCCTCAGGGATAGGCACGACTAGTGGTTCATTAATATTTTCGAATCTTGAAGTAAGAGTGATGAGTAACTGCTTATCGCTAAGTTGCGTTGCCGTATCGGGCGGCACCAAGCGCAAGCGATATTCCACCTGACGCGCAAGCCCCGCCTCGTCAGCCCAAACAAAAAGTCCGGTATTATCCATGAAGTACTTATAGGCCTCAATAAAGTCTTCACTCTCAAGATATTGCACGGTCTTCATTAACCCCGCGCTATACTTGGCTTGAGTTTCGCTCGGTTGCTTATTAAATTCTTCTGCCAGCTTCTTCAAGTAACGCACGCCTGCCTCTCGATCAATCACTAGCTGGTAGCGATACAAACGCTCACCAGCCACCTTCTCCATGGTAGGTCGCCCAAGAATCTGGAAAAATTTTTCTTCTAAGGCAAGTTGGGTCATCAGTTCAAAATCTTTCACCCCCTCCTCTCGACGTTTGGCATATTCTGCTTCTAGCTGAGACAGCTTCTCTCCCCCGCCGAAGAAAGAAATGCTCGAACGACTAGTGGTCGCGGTAAGATCTTCTGGTGTAACGTGCACCCATTTACCTTTAATTGGCGAAAACAGTGAAAGGAAGAAAAAGCTCGGGAATTTATTTACGATAAAGTAATAATCGTCTGCCACATGCCGAGCCTCAAGCTCCGCCTCAAAGTTGAAGTCATCGAAGGTGCCGTTGAAAGTTACTCCCGTTTGCCAATCACTAGAGAGCAAACCGTCGCCTCGCTTAAAGGATGAGGTGAAAGAAGTGCCGAAGTTTAGATTCTGTGGCGCGAGCCGCAAGAGTTGCCCCAACTCAACGAGAAGCGGTCGCCGACCGGGAGCGCTGGTAACCTTGGGAACAAAAGGCTTGGCTCCAGGGTCGCGAGGGACCAAGTTGAGATTAACATTCACAACTTGCTTGGCCGTCTGAATAGACTTAAAACCAGCGGCAATCTTGGGGACAATATTTTCTTCCGTATAGGGTGCCTGGCCAAAAGGCGGCATCCCCTGGAAATAGGCATAGGCTAAATACCCACCACCGAGCAAAACAATAACAAGCAAAATAAGTCCGAAAATCAAGCCACCTCGGTGAGGACGGAGTGAGATAACGGGCGGAGTAGAAAAGTTGGGACTTGGCTTGACTTCAGCCGGAGCCACAGAAGGCGCGGCAGCGGGACTAGGGGTAAAGGGACTCGAGGGAGCCTCGCGCCAAGAACCGGCGCGGAAAAAAGCCGTCGCAAGGGGTAAATCAATTTCAGCGATCCCAGCCGAGAGCAGAGCCTGACGCAATTCATCGTCGCTAGTCTCAAGCGTTAAAGCATTGGAGCGAAAAAAGTTAGCAAGATAACCAGTATCAACCATAATTCGTACTCACTAGTGTAGCAACAATTCCCGCAAAAGTTTTCCCCAGAAAATTTTATGACTCAAACGCCGACAGCTCCATTTCCATCTCTGGAATATATGCCCCACTTTTCATTCTGTGGCGCTCTTCAGTAAACCTTTTACCATTATCGACAAATCCAAGTTTCTGATAGAAATTAATCGCCTTAGAGTTGTAGGTTGCCACATGCACAATTGTTTTCTTGGTCGTATCAATTAATTTCTGCGCCTCCAACCACAACCGAGTCCCTAGACCCTGTCTCTGATATTCAGGCAAAAGATAAATTGCCCGCAGTTGATTGTAGCCATCATACTTTTTTACCCTGCAAGCGCCGACAATTTTTTCCCCATCCTTGGCAATCAGGTGACCAGTTCTGGCTTCGATATTGGTAATGCTTTTAATATACTTGGCTAACTTTTCTTCAGTTAAAACAGTCTTAAAACGCTCTTCAATATTTTCTCGAGTAATGCCATACTCCTCATTCGGATATGTGTCGAGCCACGACAATTTAATCATTTCCATTAATCCCAAAGCGTCTTGGGGCTCAGCAAAACTAATTTTTATTTCTTGAACCATGGTCTTAATACCGATCTTTGTCGCGGGAAGAGACTTTGTCTAAACTTTTGCGAATAGCACGATCGAGGTCGAGGTTCTGAGAATTCGCGAGAGAAATGAGCGTATAGAGAATGTCTCCCACCTCGTCCTCCAGATCTTGCTCGACCTCGGTACTCTTTTTCTTCTTCGGGCCAAATTGATGATTCACCAGCCGCGCCAGTTCCCCCGCTTCTTCCATCAGGCGAACCAAAATTTCATGCGGCGTCCAATAAGCCCAACCTTTCTCCTTAAACCACCGCGCCATTTCTTCTTGATACTGCTTCATGATTTTTTCGGTTGTTGTTGCCACCGTTCTAAAATACTCGACTCGTCAATATCCGTACGACCAAACTTTTTAGCCTGTTCTTTCATCCGCGGGATCAGAAATTCCGGCGTTTGCCACTCAATCGTACTTTTGTTTTCAATATCTTCATTTCCCCTTCTCGCAAGATCTTGATCAAGTAAGCGCACGAGAAAGTAGAGCGTGGTCTTCTCTATCTCCACATTGCGATGTTTGAAGTGACTTTGAATTGAGCCAAGATAATCAACAATTTCTCCCGTCGCCCCAAACTCTTCTTGCAAACCTCGATGAAGCGTGGCCTCCAAACTCTCTCCCGGCTCTACCGTCTCGCGCATCAAGATAAAAAAATCATCAATTCCCTCCTCGGACCAATAACCCTTAAGATCCTTGGTAAGAAAATGATGCGCGCACACTTCCCCATTCTTGTTCACCAACACCGCCCCCACCGACACATGCTGCGGGTGTAAATAATTCCCTTGAAAATAGGTTGGTTTCATAAGTCCAGCTTACTCTTGATTACAAAAATTTTCAAAGAAAAAGCCCCAAATGCGGGGCTTATGAGGACTTCGTTGACTTGACCGAGAAGCTTAGGCTGGTTCGGCCACTGTTTCGACTTTACGGAAAAAGGCAAAGACCGCGGCGTTGAACATCACACTGTCGAAGCTCATGGGAACCTCGAAAATGTTTTCTTGTCCGACCACCAAAACTTCTCCTTGGTCTCCTATTGGTCGAATGAACAGATAATGCCTATCATAGCGACACTGACAACTCGCAAAGTAATTTGACCTGTCGAAAACAACAAGGTCGGCCTCTTTGGCATTACTGATATGCCAGGAAGACCCGGGGTCAGTAAGTATTTCTGTTTGACTCAGACACTGTCTAAACAGCCTCCTCGCTTCTTCATTTGCCATGTCGATGAACAGGTTCATGTGTTTCTTCCTCCGTAAACAAAGGCCATCGGAACAATTTCAGATTTGAATATTACCGCAAAAACTTTTACTGTCTAGGGAATCATCGCCTCAATTTGTTCTCGGTTTTTGAGCACCCACTTCACTCTCTCCCAACGCTTGGCTGTATCGCCGTAAATAATATACATCAGGGCAAAAAAGAGACTCGCAGAAAACAGGGTTTGTTTTTCTTCTTTGCTTATTCCCCGCCTCATCAAGTAACTTTCATAGAAAGCCCGAGACAACTCTGGTTTCAATTCTAAATCTTCCGTCGTGAACTGCGAAAGCAAGGGGTAACCCAAATCAAGCACCGTCGGTCCAACACCCACATCATCCCAATCAATAAGAACCAAAGAACCGTCAGTTCTCTCCACCGTATTTCTCGGAGCAATCTCGGTGTGAATAAGGGCTTGGGGAGAAACACTAAAGTCAGGCAAAGTCGCAGCGATTTTCAAATATTCTTCACCAAAAGCTAATTTTTTGGCATTCTCGGGAAAATTGGTAGCAATAATTACTTTAGGATCAAAGTCAGTTTTGTATGGATAATTTTTTACTGAATGTAACTCAGCCACAATCGCACCGAGCTTCTGATAGGTTTCGACGGTCGCTTCTGGATTCTTCCCCTCAACGTATTCCATGAGATAGACAAACCGACCATCTATTTCTGCAAACTTTTTCCCCTCTTTGGTCGGCAAAAGTTTGGGAATGTGTGAAAAATTTTGCTCATTCAGAAAGTCAAAAACCACGGTGTCTTTCTCCAGCGCTTCCGCGTTTTTCCACGGGCTCGCCACCTTGGCCACCAATTTTCCCCTATCGGAATTGAGAAGAACCACCAAGCGATCGGTGTTTTCTTGCAACACCTTTTCTTGGGTTACATTTCCCAGATCCCAAACTTCTTCTATCTTCTTTAAGTCGAAAGAGTAACTCACAACTAATTCCCCAAATGTTTGTAGGCTTGCATGCCGAGAATGCCGCCGATCACCGGGCCAAGCACATACATGAGACCGAAGGAGTGGAGCGAGAAGGCCACGGCCGGATTCAAGATTCCGCTCGCACCAAGCAAGGTGGAGAAAGTAACTCCGAGAAGTAAAGAACCTCCAACCACGAGGCCAGAAGCGGCGTGCTGGGTTTTGCCATAGATCACGGAAGCGATACCGAAGGTGAGAAAGAAGGTTCCGAGAAGTTCGGCAAGGCCGATAAGCGTTGATTCACCAATACTCATGGCGGGAACTTCTACTAATTGGGAGACGAGAAGCAAGGCAATTGAGGCGCCGATAAATTGCGAGACGATGTAACTCACCGCCTCCGTTGGCGAGATCTTCTTAATAGACCAAGCCCCAATCGTTACCGCCGGGTTAAAGTGCGCTCCCGACACATGGGCCGTGGTGTAGACAAAAAGTCCTACTACTAAGGCCGCCAAAACCGGCGTCATGACGGGAAAACTCACCCCCGCGAGTCCCACAGCTAAAGCCAGCGAAAACGTCCCCAACGCTTCGACAATGTATTTTTTCATAGGTTAACTATAGCAAAACCTCTAACTTCAGCCACTTAAACTAATTCCCCATCAACCAACCAAAACAGAGGCTTTTGCCTGGTGCGTCGGCGGCAACCTCCATCGCATTGGTGAGGTGGCCATAGCCAAGGCACTTCTTGGCTGTCTCGTTAAACTGCCCCATCCCTTCCTCGGTCACAAAGCCGGGCGAAGAAACATACGGCTTCGGCCAGAAAAACCCAACCACCACAACGATCACAATCAAAACAATAATTTTTTTCATGCGGGTATTATAACAATTATTGGAGCCTGACAATTTCCTTCTTGAGTTCTATAACCTCAATTGGACAACCTTCCCAATCATGTTCCCAACAAATAATAACATCACAACCAGTAAGTGGGTGCTTGTGCGCAAGATAATTACTAGACCGAAACTCAAATTCACCCAGACACTGACTAAATGTCCCTTTGTGGTTTTTTCTTCGTAGTAATGCATCAGGAAATTTTGAACGAACACCGAGTAATTCGAAACCGAGGTCAACAAGCATGGCAATAAATAAAGTAATGACACCTTGTTCATTAGTGGGGGCAAAAACGATGCCACGAAAATTAATCGTTTCCCCTGTCTCATGTGGTCGACTCAATTGAACGAAAGCCTCTTCTGGATCATTTTCTGTTTCGGCAACAACCGAATCTACACCTTCAAAAGGCGCCTTGCCATCATCCGGATCTTTCCCTGTTAGATCATACTCTTCCAACCGCTTCTCGCCGGCGGGCAAAATTTTCCAAACACCCTTAACAGAGCCGTCCAACTGTTCTTTGTGCTTTAGATATTCTCTCGCCCACCTGGTTTTGTTTTTCCAAACAAGTTCCGCGTTCTTATACACGCTAAGCTCCTCAGGATGATTAATGAAACGAGATTTCATTTGATCCTCAACGAGAGGATAAACATCTTTTACCTGAGCAGAGCCGCCCAATTGTTTGAGCGATTTCAACACCGGAATTTCATAATCAAAAAAGGGAATTGCCATAATCTTTGTTTTACTCGTTTGATACTGGGGTGTCTATCGGGTTCTGCCCCCGAGCTGCGGCTTCCACAGAGCCGAGTGCTACTGCTACACCATAGACACCATCAAGGCCTAGTTGTAGCTAGGCACTTCCTCAGTTATACCAGACTTATGATTCATCAGTCTAGCAAGCGCGTAGAGAAGTGAAGAGAGACGGTTGAGATACGCGAGAGAAAATTCCCCGATACGGCGATTGCCGAGCGGACCGCTTTCTTCCGCCACAGCTACTACTCGCCGCTCGGCTCGTCTTGCCACCGTTCGCGCATAATCAAACATCGCCGAGAGTTCATCACCACCCGGGACGAAAAAGGATTTGATCGGCGGTAATTCTTTCTCGATGTCATCCACGATTTTCTCAACTTCTTTCACCTTGCTTTCGGCAATAGTTTTCGGCGCACCAGCGAGCTCTGCTTGGATAATAAAGAGGTTTTGCTGAACTGTATTGAGAATTTCTTTCTCTGCTTGGGCTGACTTTGACTTCACGAAGCCAAGCAAAGAATTGATTTCGTCGAGCGAGCCGAGAGCCTCCGCGGTGGCGGAACTTTTAGAGATTCTTTGATCGCAGGCGAATAATTTAGTTGTTCCCCCGTCGCCTTTGCGGGTATAGAGCATTTAGCGGGTCACTTCGATTGGTGTCACGCTTTCGGCATCACAAGATCCAACTGTGACAGAACCATTGGTGTTCTTCATAAGGTAATACCCCGTGCGAGAGGTGGTCCAAGTGCCAGAACCATTAGGATTCACTGGAACTCTCCCAAGATACCCTTCGGTTATCAAACCACTGAGGTTAACGCAGGCAGAAGTTGAAGTAGCATAGGAACAATTGGTATTACAATTCGTATTAGTTGTATCTCCACTGATCTGATAGGTCGTACTCGCAAAAGCGCTAGTAATAGAAGTGAGATACGACCCCCGATTATCCACTTGATCAACCTTAATTGCCGAGAGGATAGCCGTTACATCAGTGATCCGAGCCGCGTCACGCGCGTCACGGAAGCGCGAGAGTGGATCAAGAGAAACAAACACCACGCCGGCCAAGATAGCAATTACGGCGATCACGATGAGTAATTCGATGAGAGTAAAACCCTTATTTTTCATAAAAATTTAGTGGTCAGTGATAATGAGTGATTATACCTAAAAATGGGCCGGTAAGGCGAGATGACTGGTGGATAAGCCAAAAGTGGTCAGGGCAAGCCCGGCGGCTTCGAGATAAAGACCATTGGTCGCATTAACCGCCGGAGAAACGGTGAGACTTGAAGTAAGTTCGCCGTGGCGGACCGGAACCTTGAGATTGCGGGCGAAGTAGTCGGTGAGACCAGGGAGCAAGCTCCCCCCACCCACCAACACCACTTCGGCCAATTCTTGATGAAATTGACTCCGCAAGTAACGCTCGAGTTTGCCCAGCTCATCGAGCGTGGGTCGCAAGGCCTTAGTAAGGAGAAGCGCGAGATTCTGATCTTTGTCAGAAAGCCCATTAAGGACTTTCCGATCCTCGGCCGCGGCCAGACCAAGGTCGAAAGTTTTGGCAACTTCCGCGGTCAATGCCTCACCACCTTCATTGAGACTATAAGAATAAAAAATCCCGAGATGATTAAAGAGAGAGATGGTGGTGGTTACGGCACCAATATCAATCATCGCGGTGAGCGGCGTAACTCCGCGCGGGAAAAGCGCTTGGAAGGTAGCGAGAGTCTCCAGTTCAAAATGTTTTACCGCAATCCCTGCTTCCTTCATCGCTTCGCGCCACTCGGTAACCACCTCGCGCGTGGCTGCCGCGGCCGCCACTTGATACATCTCGGGCGACTCGGACTGAATAACAGAATTCCAAACGAGTTCCTCGAGCGGGAAGGGAAATGTTTTTTGCACCTCGGCGCGGATCTCGGCCGGAAGATCTTGATGTTCCCCTTTCTTCGGAATAGAGAAGGTGTGGAGATACGTCTGACTCTCTGGGAGCGCCACGTGTACACCACGCTCGAGAGTGATCGGCGCAGGCTTGGCTTCCGCCGCAAGCTTCTTAATAATCGCCGCGAGTTTATAAGGGTCCTGGATCCGGCCGCGCGCCACAATACCCTTCTCTAGAGGCGCGCGGCCGCAAGCCGTAACCGTGAGCGACTTACCGCGCTTGCGCACCTCCACTAGCTCGACACTGCGGTCGGAGATATCAAGGCCCAAGGACTTGGTACCAAAAATACTTAAAATCTTTGAGAAATTAATGTTAAGTTTTTGCATTTAATTACTGAGTTCTTCCCAAATGATTGGCTGGTTGATCACATTACCGGTTAAGGTTACGCTGGCGCGAAGCACCTTGCTCACATTCCCCACCGTAGAAGTGGCCGTAATCACCTTAGGACTAACGCCCGACACCGTGATTATACAAGATGCGTCACCAAAATTCAGGTTCTGACCCACAACGGTGTAACTCGGAGTAATTCTCAAACGCCGCAAAGTCTCGTCGAGACAACCATCGGCCGCAACTAATGCTTGACCAGCTTTAGCATCTAAAGTACTCATCTCGAGTTCGGAGAGGCCAAGTGAGGACGAAGCAAGCGCGAGCAACAAGGCCCCACCACCGAGGACCAATACCGCCATTAATGCCATAAAGCCTTTGTTCATTTTCTGCGGCTCACTGCCGTGCGCACACTAGTAGTATAAGCGAGTTCTGGGGAACTTAGTCCGCCAGCTGGCGGACGGGTACTAAGCGTAAACCTAATCCCAATATTCGACCGCTCGCCGGAGGGAGCGAAATTATTAAAAACTAAATTAGTCACTTGCAAATTACTGCTCGTAAGCTGGGTCACCGTGCTCGGCGCTTCGGTGACTTGGAGGTTGCCGCTGCCGTCGAGATTAAAAGTGAGATCAACCGCCGGACTCGGCATATCGAGAACCAAAGTTGCACCACTCGCCCCAGAAACCGGCGTTGTTACCGCATTCGCCTCGCGCACTTTAGCTGCTATAAAGTTGAGGACAAAGCGCGCTTCATTATTCACTTGAGTAACAATCACCGACTTCTCACTACCGCCACTAGTGTTGAGGGCGAAATATACAAAGCTCGTCACAATCCCCGCCGTAATCGCGAGGTAAATCAAGAGTTCAATCAGGGTAAATCCGGAGCTTTTAGCTTTTAGCTTGGTTAGCTTCATTATTTGTAGTTAATTCTCACTTCTTGCAACACGGGCGTTGTGTTACCAGGACCAGTAAGCGACGTCTCATATTGAACCCACCTTCGCCCGTTGAGTAATGTCGGCAACATTGCCACGACTGGATCAGTAAACCACCCAGACCAAATCCATGGCCCACCAGAATTAGCACTGGTGCCCACGCGCACCTGGATATCGCAACTCCCACAACCAGTTTCATCCCAATCTAATACCTGCACCGGGGAATTATCGCTCATATCGAAGGCGGGAGAAATGAGCGAACCACTGGTTTGGAAGCCACCACCAGCATAGCGGAAAATATTACCCGAAGCCCCGGGGGCAAAACACGGATTCGAACCCACACAATATAAACCATTGAGAGCCACGTCGGGCAAACTAGAAATAGACAAACGTGGCAGTGACGTTCCATTCCAAGACAAAATTACTTCCCCACTCTGGGTATTGGCCACCGCCCAACCCGTGGTTCCAGAAGTGAGATATAGCCCGTTAATGTTGGATGCTGTCCCGGTAGTCACGGCTGTGTTCCAATTACCGCTCACCAATCGTCGAGCAAGCCCACCATTGCCAACCACCACACCATCGGTATCACTAAGCATAAAAATATCATTCCAAGTTTGAGAACCGGTATCTTGAAAAAGGGTCCAACTACTACCACTTGACCATCGAGTAATCACTCCCGACCCGCCAGCGGCCCAGCAATTAGCCGCGGCAAAACAAAAAACAGTGTTTAGGGCTTGAGTAGTGCCAGATGTCATTGAGGTGTTCCAATTACCGCCAGCAAATCTCCTAACCTGACCACCGCTACCAACCACCACAGCATCTCCGAGAGAAAAAACTCGAATATCATTCCAAGTTTGAGATCCGGTGTCTTGAAAGAGAGACCAACTTGTTCCGTTCGTTGTGCGCACAATCACCCCCGAGGCCCCCGCTGCAAAACAGTGCGTTGCTGATGAGCAATGAATAGTATTTAAATTTTGTGCTGTGCCAGAGGAAATAACGTTCCATACATTTGGATTGGGATTATTCCACCGCCTAATACTACCGCCCGAACCGACCACAAAGCCGTCAGTAGCACTAAACATATACACATCGTTCCAAGTCTGAGAACCGGTGTTTGTGGTAGTGGCCCACGCCGCCGCACCACCCGCGAGGGTCAATTGACCAGCAACACTCACATCAACATTCGTTCCGGTAAGTCCCGTCCAGTCGGTGTGGGACCATTCGAGTGAATCCCAATTGGTGAGATAAGCTTCGCGCTTCACTTCTTGAGTGACGCCGGAAGCGGATTGCCAAGTTACCGTGGTGCTCGCGAGTTTAGAGTGGAGATCGGTGGAACTGCTCGGGCACGGCGCAACGTTTTGCGATCCATCGCGACACACATTGGCAAAAGTGAGGGTGCGCGTAAATTTGCCAATTATTTCACTCGCGCCATTATTTAAAGTCCATTGACCAGTCGTACTCGTGGCTACCGCCGGACTCACAATAAATTCATTCCAAGCCCCATCGCGCACTGAGCGCGCGGCTTCGATCGCCTCATCGGCGAGGGCCGAAGCTTCAAGATAATCGCCGCCATAACCAAGACCTTGATAGCCACCGATCGTCATAGAGGCCAAAGCACTCGCAATGAGCGCAAAGATCGCGAGGGCGAGAATGGCTTCGAGAAGACTTTGACCTCGATTAGTTTTCATAAATGCCGCCAAATTTATTAATCGTAATTTGCCGCGAGCCTTGCGCGGGTTGCGTGATGGTAATCGTGGTGGCCGTGACGGGTAGTGCTTGACCAGCAGGGAAATTAAAATCGCTCGCACCGCTTACTGCAAGCGTGTAGCCAGCCGGAAGTGTGGTTACAAAATCATAACTAGTATCGCGCACGGCATAGCTCGCCCCTTGATAGAGCGTGTAACGCGGGGGCGCCGCCGATGGCTCGAAGTTCACACCATGCGCGGCGGCATTTACCCGCGCGAAGGATCGTGTGCGAGCGTAGCGCAAGGTGGTAAGTAAATTATTACTCTCCTGCTCCAAGCTCGACGAAGTATAAAAATTCCCCGCCACCGGCAATACCACCGCGCCCAGCGCGAGAAAAATCGCGACGGTAATCAACAATTCGATCAAAGAAAAACCTCGTGATCTCACGAGGGAAATTATAGCAAATCTCGTTTCAATTGATTTTTAGACAAAAGAAAACCCCGTCGCCTTGCGGTCGGGGGGTTGTTGGATCAACATCCTAACGTTTCCAGTATTCGCAATATGTGATCCCTGTTCTTGCGAATCCCAAGAGATTGGCTTAACAAATTTGTTTCATCGATCAGATCGTTCCGGTAACAATCTCTTGTAACTAACCGGACAAACCTGAAAGACCAAGGATGATTGGACTAGTGAATCCTACCTAATTAACTTTTGGTGCTGTTGCGAAGAATCAACCAAACTTCGCAAGAGGCATGAGGTTCGCAAACGCATCCCTCGTTACCATTCTTGCAGATATTACCTCATCACAATTCCCTGCAAGAAATTTCGGCAACGATTCGCCAGAGACTTCAGAAAACTAAACGAAATTGAAGAACTAATTCGGAGCTTTAGTCTTTTGGATCATTTACTGGATGATGACCGCCAGACCTCACTCCTTTTCAACATGGACCCGGGCCCCATTGCCCTGCTTTGCTTTGCCCACTTGAATTGCCACTAGTATACATGAATCATTATTCTTGTCAAGTGTTTTAAACTAACCTAAAGCGAAAATCAATATAAATGGCCCTGTTGAGCCATATTTTGACCTAGCGTTTGATATTCCCCGTCAGTTCGTAGATGGGCGTAATAATAGAAAGGGCGAAGACGGCGACGATGAGGCCAATGAAGAGGAGGAGGGCTGGTTCGAGGGTGGTGGAGACGTTTTTGGCGGTTTTATCAACTTCCGCTTCGTAGAATTCGGCGATATAAGCTAGAGTTTCTTCAAATTTTCCTGATTCCTCACCCACGCGCACGAGATCCGTGGAGAGTGATGGAAAGAGCTTCGGATATGCGGCAAGCGACGCTGCGAGCTTAGCCCCGCGCTTCACATTCTCCCCCACTTCTACTAATGCATTTTTAAAATAAAAATTACCGGCAGTATCACTTGCAATCTTGAGCGCCTCGTCCACCGGCACACCGCTCTTGAGAAGCATGGCGAGAGTGCCGGCGAAGCGCGAGACATTGCTCTCGCGCACGAGAGACTTAGCGAGCGGAATGGCGAGCAGAATTTTATGGGTAATTGGCTGAAGTGCGCGCAATCGCCAGGCGAAAACAAGGAGAAAAATAATAGTGAGAATCAGCGGGAAAGCAATCACCCCCCAAGCATCGGCGAAGTGGGCGAAAGAAATTAAAGCGCGCGTGGTAGCCGGCAACTCGATATTTAAACCTTCAAAGAGTCGCGTAATTTTAGGCAAGACGGTAAAAGCGAGAACTGTTCCGAGCACAAGCGTTGCAACCAAAACAATAGTTGGGTAAATAAGCGCGCCTTTGACCTTGCTCACAATTGCCCGCTCTTTCTCTAGTGCCACCGCCACGTTCTTCAGATTGTCCGCTAGTGTGCCCGACGATTCACCAGCGTACACGGAACTCGAGAAAAGACCGCCAAAAATCTTGGGGTAATCACCAAGTGCGGCGGCGAGCGGCCGGCCACTTTCTACGGCCTCTCGCACCTCGCCGAGCACTTGCTTAAGTTTACCTCGCGAAGAATTCTGCGCTGTCCCGAGCGCCTCGCTTAAGGTGAGGCCGGACTGCAACATCACCGCCAGCTGCCGCGCCAGCACAGCCTTTTGCTCTAAGTTTACGCCACCAAAAGTGATTTCTTTCTTCAGAAGTTTTTCTGCCACACAATTATTATACCTTAATCACTCTCAAAATTTCAGGCAGGGTGGTGATACCGGCGAGAACTTTCTCGACACCATCTTCGAGCATAGTGGTCATACCCCCGGTTTTGGCCGCCCCAAGGATCTCGGCCGACGGTGCGCGAGCCACAATGAGCTTCTTCACCGGCTCCGTCATAAGAAGAACTTCGAAGATACCGACGCGACCCAAGAAGCCCGTGCCACCACAAATTTTGCAGCCGGCACCGCGGAAAATGGTTAGCTTCTTCAATTCCTTGTGGCCCTTATCCCGCAAAATGTTTTGAACATTCGGCTCATGTTCGATCATCGCAATTTCATCCGGCGCGGCGGAGTAAGAGAAGCGGCACTTCTCGCAAATACGTCGCACGAGCCTTTGCGCAACGACCACATTAACGGTCGAGGCAACAAGAAATGGTTCCACGCCCATATCGAGCAAGCGCGGCAAAGTGGTGGGCGCATCATTGGCGTGGAGCGTAGAGAGAACTAGGTGCCCCGTGAGCGCCGAGTTCACGGCAATGTCAGCCGTTTCTTCATCACGAATCTCGCCAACCATAATAATGTCGGGATCTTGGCGCACAATGGAGCGAAGACCGGTGGCGAAGGTCAAACCAGTTTTGGTATTAACCTGAATTTGGCTCACGCCTTCAATCGTATATTCCACCGGATCCTCGATAGTTGAGATGTGCACGTCGCGCTTATTCAAGAGCTTGAGCATGCCGTAAACGGTTGTCGTCTTGCCTGAACCTGTGGGTCCCGTCACTAAGATCATGCCATGCGGATTCTCGATGGCACGCTTAACCTTGGCGAGATCTGCCTCAAGCAAACCAATATCGGTGAGACTAAAGCGCCGCGATTCTTCCGAGAGCAAGCGCATCACCACATTTTCCCCTTCCGTCACGGGCACAATCGAGACACGCACGTCGACCGGCCGATCTTGATAATTAAATTGGAGTTTACCGTCTTGCGCCGCGCGGTGTTCATCGGTGCGGAGCTTGGCGAGAATCTTGATCCGCGTGAGCAAGAGATCGGTGAGGGGCTTGGGCAAATCGAGAATATCGTGCATCACGCCGTCAATGCGGAAGCGCACCAAAAGTTTCTCCCGATACGGCTCGAGGTGAATATCCGAGGCTTTATTCTCCTCGCCATAAGCCAGCACACTATCAACCAATTTTACTGATGCCTCATTGCGTTTCTCTTTGTCTATTTCTTTGTCAATTAATTCCTTCGCCAATTTCTCCACTTCCTCCTTCAATGTCCCACGATAATAATTCATCGCCTGGGCCGCAAGACGCGGGGTGGTGTAGAAAACGTGAACGGCTTTCCCTGTTTTCTTCTCAAGCAGTCTCGCCAATTCTAAATTTTCTGGATCCGTGAGGGCGAGTTTGAGACTATCTTTATCTTCCGCAAACACAATCGCCTCTTGCGCCCGCGCCACAATTTCGGGTAAACGCCGAATCGCTGTTTCATCAATCTTCTCTTGTTTGAGATCAAAGAACTTCACATTAAGCGCCTCGGCCACCAAGTGCCCCAAATTTTCATCAGTAATAAAATCACGACCCACGAGTACGTCCGCGAGCGGCTTCTTCTCCCCCTCACTCTCGGCCACGGCTGCAACAAAGTCCGCCTCCGACACATGACCCGGCGGCACGAGTAACCCTTTGAGTTGTTCGGTACTAAGCATTTACGTGCAAAAATTCTTTGACCCGCGCGGCAATCACCTTAAGTTCCGTCTCCGATTTAATCCAATAATCCCGCGCGCCGAGCGACTTCGCCTTTTCCATATCGCTCTCTTGACCAAGATTGGAGAGAACAACGGTAGGCACGGAACCCTTGAGTTCCTCGAGCACTTCAAAGCCGTTTTTCTGCGGCATGATGAGGTCAAGGAGGAGAAGATCGGGTGCTTCCGCTCGCGCCACGGCAATAGCATCAACGCCATTCGTCACTTTAATCACGGTAAAACCCTCGCGCTCGAGCTTGTCGGCGAGGGCTGTAGAAAGAAACTTCTCATCCTCGGCAATGAGGATCTTTTTCCCATTAGGCATTCGCCTATTATGGCAGAACTTGGAAAGGGAGGGAATTGGTGACGGTGCCGTAAACGTAAACATTCACATCATACGTTCCTGGTGGCGTGGGCACCTGGCAATCACAGGCACTATTATTAATAAGCGTCGGGATTGTAAAGAGAAGGGAGGTTCCCTCAGGATCAGCAAAAACAACCTTGCTGGCATAATAAGTTCCTTGAGATAAAGAGATGGAATTGTAGCTCCCTGGATTAAAGTACTGCCCAGTAATTTCTACCGTGGTACCAGGAGTGGCACTTGAGGGTGAGATCTGATTAATCACCGGGGTCGGCAAAGCCCAGACTGAACGAACTTGCTCATTTACGGCTCCAGTTTGATCATGGGTAACGCGAGCAGCAAGTTCATACGGACCAGGAATTATGCTGGCCGGAACACCGAAGGTCAAAACCTTGGTGACTGTTTGCTGGGGCTCAAGGGTAAAAGTTCCCGCTTGGCTATAGAGCGTTTCCCAATTTTCGGGCAAATCAAAGTCGAGAGTAAAAGTTGAATCAGCACAATTGACCGAGTCCTGATTCGTAACAGTTAAAATCACAGCGCCCACACCGGTCACCGCCACTTCTGACGAACTATTAACTTGCATCGTAGGCAAAGCACTAGTGCAAGTACCAGGGTTAAGGGTAACGTCGAAAATAATCCCCCCCTCTCCTGAGCTAATGACCGGACCGATCGTTAAACCAAGACCCTCGTCAACAAAAGGCGTCGCGCCAACGTTTAAAGTAACCTGGCGAGAATCAAAACTCCATGAGTTAGAGGTGTTTGGCGTAAGATCCAAGAGACGTGGATTGGGAATACTCAAAAATGGCTGTATGACGCGATTAATAAATAAGCCATGCTGATTTGGTTCAAAACCTGAATCATCAAGCTTGGAGTCGAAACCAACTCCACGACGATATTCTAAGTAAAATGGCGGCGGCGTAACTCCTGAAGAGTTAGGGAATGAGATTTTAGCCGCACGAGAACCGCTTGATCCTTCCAAGGTCTTAAGCACATATCGACCAGACTGAGTAATGTTGAGCACCTCATTTCCAGTCAACCAGTTGAGATACGTTTTTGAGAAAGCATTGAAGTGTGTGGCGAAGGCGCCAGTACCCATGGTGTCGAAAGGATTACCATATTCAATCACTTCACAGTTTCCGTATAACGTTTGATTACCACAATTCCACCCGCTCGCATGGACCAAACCCAAGCCATGACCCAACTCATGGCTTAAAATGTGGTCAAAATTTGTCCAAGAAAAGGGCATCTCACTATACTGATCTGTATAATCCGCAAGATTACCAACAGCAGAAAGAGAAAAACGGTAAGTGTTTTCTCCAATAAGGATATTGTTTTTCCCGATACTAGACCAACCACCTAAAAAGCAAGGGTGTTGTACCAAAATCACAACCCGGTCATAGCGGGAAAAATCAATTCCGTCCTCAAGAAGGATGTTGTCCAACTCTCCCGGCGCCAATCCGTCATGACCCAAAGTAGGTCGGACACAACTACCGTTAACTAAACCCGGGCGTGGCAAGGTGTACCAACCTCGCACCTCACCGTCAAAACTCACCCGACCAGCAGATTGTTCTTCGAAGAAAGCAGCGGTGGTGCTGGCGAAAACTAATTGCTCAGCTGTGGCAAGATCAAAAACCGCCGGACCAGAATCAGTAAATTTAACGAGCAAAACCAAGGTCTCCTGCTCGCCCACCGACTCAGGAAGAGGTAAAGGGTCAAGATGAACAAGCGACTGATCTTCTGGTTGACTCACCCACAAAGTATTGGCCGCGCGATAGCCACTCACTTGCACCCTAGTGCCAGAAGGCCAGGCAAGATTACCAGCTAATTCTAAGGTAACGCGAGCGCCATTATCTTGTTTCAATTCATAATGGAAATACGATTCGGCTGTATTATCAAAATCATCAAAATGAGTAACTTCTAAAACACCCGTGAGGGTAACAGGCGTCCCAAGCACCGGGTCAACCCCTAAAGGTCGGGCAAGGGAGGCCGTGAGACCTGAGGGTTTAATCTTTACCCGAGAACTACCCCCGCCATCACTTGGTCGGGAGGGAGCTGGGGTAGCTGATTGAACCTCTCTTTTTTCAACAGGTCGAAAGGATTCAACCGCCTCATGCCCCCAACTAAAATGAGGGATAATAAAACTAATACTTACCGCCACCAGCAAAAACAAGCTTTTGTTTTTCATCGCCGCCAGCATACAGGAAAACGCTATTTATGTCAAGCACAAGACGCCTAAAAACCCGTCTGACTACCGAAAAAACGCTTAATATCAGCCACAATTTCCTCGAGGCGAAAATTGGCTTTGAGGTAGTATTTATCAATCTTTAACGCTCGATACTTAGCAATAGTTTCTTCATTGGTACTATTTGAGACCACGAAGGCCGGCGTAGCCTTACGCTTCTCATCGCTCCGCACCCGCTTAAGAAAATCGAGACCGGTCTTATCGCCAAGAAGGTAGTGGTCAAGCCAGACCAGATCAATCACCTCCTCCTCTTTAATCAGATACTCTTCCGCTTGATCGAAGGTTCGCGCCGTAAGCACGCTGTAGCCCTCGCGCTCGAGCTTGTCTTTAATCGCGCGCAGAAGAAGCATGTCGTCCTCGAGAAGCAAAATTGTTTTTTTGATTACAGGGTTTTCCATAATTTAAGATAGTTCTTTAATCCCCTCTTTCTTCACCATACCAGTAAGTGGCAACCGGATGGTAAACGTGGTCCCCTTCCCCTCGAGCGAATCAAAGCTAATGAGACCACCGGCGCTGTCTACAATAGACTTCACAATATATAAACCCAAGCCCGTCCCTTCCGCTTCTCTCTCTTTAACATTATCGGAGCGGAAGAGCTTCGTAAAGACACGGGCGCGATCGGAGGCCGGGATACCAAAACCGGTGTCGGTAACCCGGAGCACAATCGCCGTCGGCTCGCGCAACAGATAGAGCGTAATCGTGCCATCAACCGGGGTATACTTCACCGCGTTCGAGAGCAGATTCTGAAAAATGATGCGCACCAAACGCGGATCAGCATTAATGAGCCCGAGGTCAGGGTCATAATTTTTCTTCACCTCAATATTCTTGCTGGAAATCCCAGGAACAAGCTCAGCCACCACACTGTCGGCGATCTCGGCAAGATTGGTGGGTTCCGGTTCAATGGCAAAGCTCCCCAGATCAATGCGCGAGACGTTGAGCAGAGCATTCACCAACTCAACCATCCGGCGATTGGCCTCGTATAGACTTTCTAAATATTCTTTCTGCTTCGGATTAAGCTCACCCACTTCACCAGAGAGCAACATCTCACCATACCAACTAATCGCCGAGAGTGGAGTGCGAAGCTGATGTGAAGCGAGCGAGACGAATTCCGTCTTGGCCTGATCAACTTCCTTTTCCTTAGTAATATCGCGCAAAAGGATAATCGCGCCGTTGACGGTTTGACCCCGCAAGAGCGGCGCAATCATCATTGAGACTGGGAGCATCTGACCTTGGCGATTCTTGAGATAAATATTGTCGACAAAACTAATCGAGACAATATTCTTATCACGGATCGCCTTTTCGACCGGCACCTCTTCTGGTATCACCGCTTCCTTGCCTTTAAAAAACTGAAAAACAGAGTCGAGTGCTTGCCCCACCGCTTCTTGTGGCGCGAAACGCAAGAGCACGCCAGCAGCCTGGTTCATCAAAATAATTTTACGATCATTATCAACCACCACCATCCCCTCAGCCATGGAGGAAAGAATCGCATTTACCTGATCACTCGGAATCATAGACTAGAGATTATATATAAAAAGCGCCCGCCAATCCATATTGGCGGGCTACTCAACGGGAGAACCATTGGTTACCGGTTCAGGGAATTGATCCGGGGAGAGAAGGAGCAAGGGCACACAGTACAGCTGACCCCCTTGCTGCACAATGAAAACATGCTCCTCGCTGCTTTGGTTAAACAAAAGGTACGAAGCCTCTCTAAAGGTAATTGGCTCGTGATTTTGCTTACCCAAACAACCCATTCGAGAGATCGGGAGAGCCGTCACGTCGGCAGGAAAACGATATTGCCGAAGATGTTCTAATTGCCCAGAAATCAGCTGATTGGTGTGACGACCAAAATCGAATCTCAACCAGCGCCTCGTGGTGTCCCACAAGATATTGGTCTTCGTTGGTAATTGGTCTTAGGAACCAAACACCAATGCCACCAATATGCTTCCTCCATCTATATCCACCTCGAAAACATAGTCATTGAAACGAGGGCGACGATGGAGAAAAAGCGCTTTCTGAAACTCAATCTGGCGAGGTGACTGGACATACAAGTCCACCAAAGGCACCTCCTTACGGACAACGGGAAAGTGGTAATACTTACCCCGCCGAAAATGGCTCCCACATTGATCATTAAACTCCCTTGCCGATGATCCCAAAGACCAGTATGGTAATGGCACTTTGCATCACCTCCTTCCATCCTAGAGCCTAACAAGAATCAGCTAAAAGTAAACCTGTGCGCGGGAGAGGACTTGAACCTCCATGCCCAAAGGGCGCTACCACCTCAAGGTAGTGCGTCTGCCAATTTCGCCACCCGCGCGTATTTAATTGAGACTTAGGCCGCGACTTCTGCTGCTACTGGCTCGGCTTCCGCCTTCGCCTCTTCGGCCACAATCATCTTCACGGCCTGCTCGCCCATCTTGCGGCGAATCTCCTTCGCCGACTTGGTCCGGATGTAGTATAGCTTGGACCGACGAACCTTAGAAGATCGGAGGACTTCGATTTTATCAATATTAGGAGAATAGAGTGGGAAAATTTTCTCCACGCCCACGCCGCTCGCCACCTTGCGGATCGTAAAGGTTCCACCTGCCTCGCCGCCGTGTTTGCGCGCAATAAGAAGACCCTCGAAGGCCTGGAGCCGCGTCTTATCCTTCTCTTTAATCTTCTGCCAGACGCGCACAGTCTGACCCGCGCGAAGGTCTAAGCCTCGGCGAGCCTCAATATCCACGGGGGAAATAATGACTTGGCGGGTATTCATAAGCCCTAGCAAATTATCACAAGGCCCGAAGATAATCAAGCGTGGCTTGGAAATCGGGGGGTAATTCAGCCTCAAACTTATTCCGCCCACCACTTGGTAACGAAATCTCAAGACTTGCCGCATGCAAAGCCAAACGCCCCATCGAGGGTAAACATTCACGCTTCGGCGCATACAAATGATCGCAAATAATCGGGTGGCCGAGCGCCTTCAAGTGCACCCGTAGCTGATGTGTCCGCCCCGTTTTGGGCCAAAGGTCGAGATAATCATAGTCTTCTTGCCCGACACCGCGGCGGGTAAAAGTCTCCAAAACTTCGTAACTCGTACTCGCCTCTCGCAAGGGCGGCTTCGCTTTCTCATCAGCCAAACGCAAAAAGGTGCGCTTGGGGTGCCGACCAATAGGCAAATTAATTTCCCCAGTTTTATCTTTCAAATTCCCATACACAATGGCGCGATAATTCTTCGCCAAAGTTCTCGCTTGGAATTGCTGCTTCATAAAATCATGCGCCGCCTCACTCTTCGCGAGCACCAGAACGCCGCTTGTCTCGCGATCAAGCCGATGTACCAAGCGACAACCGGTAAAATAATCGAGTACTGTCTTAGCAACCTGGCGGGCCTCGCCCGTCGGCTGTGTTAACAAGCCGGAGGGTTTATTAATCACCACCACATCAGCGTCTTCATAAATAATTTTGGGCTGCATAAATTTTATTTCCCCTTTCTCCTCTCCCTCCCATTATAATCCTCCAAAATTTGGAAAAACTCATCGCGGGTGAGGGCGGGCCAGAGGGTTGGGGTAAAAGCGAGTTCGCTGTAGACAGTTTGCCATGGGAGGAAGCCAGATAAACGTTGCTCACCGCTGGTTCTAATTATTAAATCTGGGTCGGGAACACCGGCGGTCCAGAGTGCGTTTGAAAAATCTGCTTCGGTGGGATTGGTTATTTTTTGATTTATCAACTTTTTTGTCGCGGCCAAGATTTCCGCCCGGCCGCCATAGGAAAGAGCGAGAACTAAAGTGAGCCTCTTGTTGTTCTTAGTTTTTTCCTCAGCTTCAACAATAAGTTTCTGTAGTGACGGGCTAAATTTTTCTCGTTGACCAATACAGCGCACCCGCACCCCGTCGCGTAATAAAATTCCAAGCTCGTGAGTCAAAACAAATTTAAACAATTTTAAGAGATACGTCACTTCCGGTTTCGGCCGTTGCCAGTTCTCAGTCGAAAAAGCGTACACGATCACACTCGCAATACCCGCTTCTTCCGCCCAACGACACAGCTCTTTCAGTTTTTCATAACCTTTTCGATGGCCCTCAAGCAAAGGCAAATTATGCTCCCGCGCATAGCGCCGATTGCCGTCCATAATAATGCCGAGGCATTTGATCTCTTGTGTAGCCACAATCTTAGAACTTTAAGACTGCCAGTTTAGAGACACATTGTCGATAAGTAAACGATCGCTGTTTAGTCCACCTCCATTTTCCGCCGCATAATTAGCAAAACGTAAATAAAGTTTGTCTCCAAGATTCAGGCCAAATTGAGTGAGAAGTTCATTGAGATTAATAGATCGAGATGACCAAGCAAGACTAGTAGCACTCAAGTCGGTGGCTCGATACCAAGTAATTCCGTCGAGACTAAAAGCTAAACCGTCACCCCAATTTGCAGGGTTCGTAAGTTCGAGTGTCCCAGGACCATTTGGTAAAAGTGGGTTCGCCACGTGATCACTTTCCGGCGTTCGATAATCAAAGTTGATCAAGAGATCGCCCACATGCTCTATCTTAAACTCCAGATCAGCAGCAGCGATACCATCACCAAAGGCGGAATTTCCCCAGCGTGAAAGTTCGATATAAGACGGGCCACCAGCGACACCTAAACTATCTTTGCTGTCAATTCTAATCCGACCGGAATCGTTGGTTCGCATCTGCCACCACGATTGGAATTGCGACACTTCTTTGTTTTCTAAATTATCGCTAAATGAAAGTGGCGCCGTCCCAGCAATTAATAACTTACCGCGATACACCACTTCCCCCTGCGAACTCACTGCACGAACAACAAGCGGCGACACTTGCGCTGGACCTTCAGCGCTCGGAGTAAAAGTTAAAACTCCCGAACTCGAGTTAATCTGCGCACCAGCCGGAGCGTTCACTAAACTATAGTTTACCCCGCTCCCCTCACCGAGAGTTTGAAAATCAAATTGATACGCCGTGCCACGAGCAATTGGGCGCCAATCAAGTGGCACATTTGTAAAATAAGGTGGCAAATTGGTGAGACCGAGCAATGGGTGCGTAAGTGAGCGCGCCAGGTTGAGATTGCCGCAACCATCTTCATCACCACCAGCCAGATCATCGTGATCAGTAGCACCCGAGCAAAGCACGGTCTTAGCTTCCGCGAGAGTAAGATCTGGCTTCAAGCTAAACAGTGTGGCAAGAGCACCAGCGGCGAGCGGCCCAGCGGATGACGTACCACCAAACCAGCGATATAAATTATTTTGCCCATTATGCTTCCACCAAGGCACCACAATTTCACCACCCGGTGCGAGAAAATCAACTTGTTTAAAATTTGGATTAGACTCGTAATCGCTAAATGGTCGGCGCACTCCAGCCTGATCATGCGCCCCCACCGCAAAGACATTGGGGTGGCCTGCAATATCGCCAATGAGGTTATCGTCATAATCATTCCCGGTAGGAATCACCACCGCAACACCAGCGCTCGACGCATTTTGGAGCGCGACGTAGAGCGGACTACCGGGCGAGATCGGCACGTGTTCCATATTAATAAGAATTACTTTCGCCCCCCACTCTACCGCATAGTTAACAGGTCCGACAATTTGACTGGGATTATTGGTCGTGAGGCGGCAAATAAAAAGTGGAAACTGATGAAAACCGTAACTGCCACGACTATTACCCGCAAGTGCCGTAATGAGACCGGCGCTTGCCGTACCGTGGCCATTATCATCACTCATTGGCTGAAGATCGCAAAAACTATCTGCGGTATTATAAGAAAGATTAAGCCCGGACAACTCTTCATGTGTAGCATTAATACCAGTAGAAATAATCGCCACCTTAACCGGAGAAATTTCCGGATGAGCAGCTAAATAACTACGAACCGCGGGTACTCCCAAAGATTGTTGCGCCCAGTCGTTATAAGGATCATTGGAACCATTATCTCGCGAAAATATTTGGAGAAGAGGTTGATTGATGGACGACTTGGGTATTACTTGATTGGAAGCGGCCAGATACTCTTCGAGTCCCCCCAGGTAGGCAAGCTCGCGACGCAAAGTGATGGCCAAGTAAAATGCGTGTAGCGTAACAATAACGAGAATTAATAAAAAAATCTTCTTCTGTGCGTCTTCTGACATAGGGTTTATTATAAAACAAATCTCCCCCAACCGTCGCCGGTTAGGGGAAAAGTGAACTATCTTGTTTGTTTGGATTGTTTAGCGTCGTCGCCTGCTGATGAGACAGCCAGCACCGACAAACATCAAGGTGAGCGTGGCTGGCTCGGGAACGATCGTGAAATCTGACGTGATGGTTCCAACGAAGTTCACCTCGACAACAAACAAATTGTCGTCAAGAAACTGAATGGTAAAATCACTTTCGCTCAGATTCAGCTCCCCACCCGCAATCATTTTGACTTTGTTTTTGACCTCAGTGATCGATGGATCACCAACAAACTCGGAATATGACGCTTGGAATTGCAGCGGAGGATCGAGGAACAAAAATGTCCCATCACCAAGAGGTATCTCGGGAACGGTAATAGTCTGACCACCACCCGCTCCATGAGGAACCTGATCACCCCCCAGTTCACCAAGATTAGCAAAGGTGAACTCGAAATCTCCCACGTTACCAGGAACTGGACTCTCGGCTGGCGTGACAGACAAGAAGGTGTCTGAACCTTGAGGATCAAACTCCCCCACAATCCGAGCAACTAACTCACTGTGATCACCGTCGAGAGAAATGAATATTGGGCCCGCCCAGGACAGCTGGGGCAGTGACAGCGTTGTCAGCAAAGCCGACAAAACAAAGCATCTACTCATGGAAAGAACTCCTTAAAAAGCCTGCCGATAGACTAGCAGGTTTATAGAAAAATGTCAAATAGGTGGACGATGCAGGACTCGGTCACAACTCGCCGCGTGCTCACGGCGGTCGCGACCCCATCTCCCTCGCCTCCGCTCGGTCCGACCTTCGAGTCCTTGAGGGTGGCAATAAATATATGTGGACGATGCAGGACTCGAACCTGCGACCTTCCCGGTGTAAACGGGTTGCTCTACCAACTGAGCTAATCGTCCTTCTTTAAACTCACCTAATGCCCTCGGTAGGAATCGAACCTACATATCCGGCTTAGAAGTCCGGAGTTCTATCCATTGAACTACGAGGGCAAATTAAATCAGAACAGTTACAACCTAGCAAACTACCGGCTTGGGTCAATGACGGTGGGCGGCGTTTGGCGGACCGCCTCAAGCTCGGTTTCCTTAGCGGCAATCTGATCAATTACCTGACGAATCAGGTTCTGATCAACCACCCGCACCACCTCCGCCGAAGATTCACTTGCCGCCATTTCCTCTAAACTAATGAGTTCGGCAAAAAGAAAATATGAAGCGAGAAAAACTCCAAAAAGCAGGAGGGAAAAGAAAATCACAATCACCTGCCAATCACGCGCCGGGTGGAACTCGCGTTTGGATTTATCTTCGCCCTTAATTTTAATTTTCCCCTGGGGAGATTTTTTCTTGAAAAGATTCATATTATTCTTTGAAGCTCTTGAGAATTAAATTGAGGTTCGTGTGCCAAATAGTCTCGGTCGCCTTCTTGTCATCCACGGCACTCACGCTCCCCCCAAGCGCAAAAGAGGCTTCAGTAAACTCAAATCGGTAAGGTAAATTCTCGAGCAAGTGGAGAAAGCGGAAAATATTGACGAAGGTGCCGCTCGCCGCGAGAGAAAGCTGAAGCGCCGGCTGATCATTAATAGTTGTTGCTGATGTTCCATTAATCGCCGAGACCACCTTAGCCTCGCGACCCACCGCCTCCAGCTGCTTAATGAAGTCAGCGAGGGCCACAGGATTATTACCGTCTATGAAGTAGGCGGCCATCTTGGCTCGACCGGGTGCCGTTTGTTCGGAAGAACGTTTCAAAAGTTCGAAATTCTCTTTCTTTTTCTCAATCGTGATGAGCTCAGTAGACAGAGCGATAACCTCCCGGGCTTCGCGAGCGAGGAAAAATAGCGCTCCGGCGAGCAATATTAGCCCCACCGCGGCTGACCCCACCACGAGAATTAAGCTCAAGGATCCCGATCTCATTTGTTTATTAACTTCCGGCATAGTTGAGTTCAATCGCGAGCGAGAAATTAATCGACCGTTCTTTAATGAGCGTTGATACTGGGTAACTCACCTTCTCAATTCCGGGCGACGCTTCAAGCGCTTGGATAAAACCAAGAAATTGATCCCGGGTCCCAGCCGAGCCACCAAGAACCATGGCCCCCTTCCCTGCCTCAGTGCGTCTCACGGTAATCTGACCTAAACGAACACCGGCAGTCCTGGTGGTAACAACTTGCTCGAGAATGGCGCTGAAACGCTTGGTCTCGCCAGGCTCGACCAGAATCTTCACCTCTCGACTGGCTTCATCAAGTATAAGTTTGAGCTCGTCGAAGCGCTTGGTCTCCTCGCCTACCGAGGCCGTGGCCAAACTCTCTTCCAAACTCTTACTCTTCGAGAGAAGGAGAATATAAAAAGAAACACTAATCGCGAGAGCAACAGCAACAACGCCGAGCAAGAGCGCACCAACCACCACCACCTGCCGCCGATGATACTCGTGGGCAAGCGCCTTTTTCTCTGCGAGTGAAAGAAGATTAATCATGATGGTAAAACCCGCCTGAGGGCGAGCCCAATCGCCGTAGTATAACGCAAAGACTGGTTAAGGTTGATCGGCGGGATTACGTCGTCGAAAGAAAATAAATTCACCCAAGTATTAGCAAGCACCACCGGCACCCCGAGACTAATGTTGAGATAATCAACAAGACCCGGCAAAGTAGCCTGGCCACCACAGAGAATAATTTTCTTCACCTCCACCTTGCCAACTCCCTGCTGATGATTGAGCCAATAATCAAGCTGCTTGGTAATCTCGTCGCGAATGGCCGACACGAGCGGCACGAGGGCAAAAAAGGCTTCTTTCTCCGTGCCACCCGGCGCGAGACCACGCTCGATCTTGAGCTTCTCGGCCGCTTCATAACTCACCGCCAGCGTTTTCTGAATTGCTTTGGTTAAATCTTCGCCGCCAATATTATTGATCGTCGCGGTGAGAATAACTTGCGTGCCGCGAACGATGAAGAAACTGATGCGAGTTTTCCCAAAGTCAACGATAAGCGAGACTTCCGTCTGCTGATGCGGCACAAGAGCTCGAGCAATAGCTTGCGCCTCGATCTCGAGGGCAAGGGTGCGGAAACCAGCCGCGGCAAAAGCCTCGCTGTACATGGAGACGATGCGCTTCGGTAGTGCGGTAACCACAAGGCTGAAGCTCGAATCAAGCGCCGTGGGCTCACTTAAAATCTCGTAATCAAAAACGGCGTCAGTGGCTGGAATAGGAATATGTTCCTCCAACTGAAGTTCAATACTACTGCGAATCTCCCCGCGCTTCATGAGGGGCAAACGCAAAGGCACAATATAGGCCGCTTCTTCTGGAAGCGAGGCTACAATATTCTTCACCCCATCGCGCTCACGGAGCACCTTAAGCGCCCCAACAAGCGCCTCGGTGTTCTCAATCTCGCCAGAGCGCACCGCGCCAAACGGAATGTCGGTCTCGCCAAATCGGCGCAAACCGAGGTGACCATGCTTACTCTCGAGTTCGACAAACTTCACCGACTGGTCAGACACATCCACACCAGCCGCCGGCATCGCAAGATACTCCGGCGGTGGGAAAAATTTTAATAGCGAAAAGCGGCTCATGCCGCGTTTATTATAACTTATTTTGAATTTTGGCGGTCTAGATAACTCTGGAGAATTAAAGCCGCGGCCCGCGCATCGGTCTCCTCATCCTTCTCTACCACCCGATTCGCTTCAGCGCTCGAGAAAATTTCACTCACCAACTCAACCGGCAAACCAAGCTCTTGCTCTAACTTACTTTTAAATTTCTTGGCTTCTGCCGTAATCTCATTCACCTCGCCCTTATACCCGCGCGTATCACCCATCACTATTTTCCCCACCTTCTCTTTTTCACCCAACTCTTTTATTTTCCCTAATAAATGTCCATCATTGGCCCACACCGCATACGGAAAAGCCACCTTCCCCGTTTCATCAGACAAGGCAATCCCCACTCGCTTTGACCCATAATCGAGACCAAGAATTCGCATCCGTTAAGCATAACAAATCATTTGCTTGTGGTATACTGGTCGGGTGCCTGAGCTATATAAAAGGAGACCGAACGTTATCTGTTCCATCTGCCAAAAGTCCGTTTACCGTAGACCTTCGCAGCTGAAAGAAACTGATGGGAGAGCTTTTTGTAGCACAATTTGCTATGGTATTTATTGCCGCAAAGAGAAGCCCTGTATCGTATGTGGCGCCCCCATCTTATCGAGCTTGCACCGGAAAACTTGTTCGAGAAGTTGTGCCAATACTCACCGAGCAGGAATCAAATACAAAATCGGTAGTCCGAAGGATAAAGTAAAAAATAGCCGGGCGTTAAAAATCAGGCTACTGGAAGCCAGAGGAAAAAATTGCGAACGTTGTGGTTATGACAAATCTGAGATTCTGCAAGTTCATCACAAAGACCGAAACACCGATAATAATAAACTTGGGAATCTTGAATTAATTTGTCCCAATTGCCACTGCGAGGAACACTACTTAGAAAAAAGTTGGCAAAATAATGGAGGGTTGCGCCGAATGGTAAGGCACCAGTCTTGAAAACTGGGGCCCCGCAAGGGGCTTAGAGGTTCGAGTCCTCTACCCTCCGCCGAGTTATTATTTAACAGTCAAAAATAAATTTATGAGCCAAGAAGAAAAAGTAGACGTGATAGACGAAAACGAAAACTTAATTAAAGTCGTTTCTAAATCAGAGGCGCACGCCAAAGGACTTCTTCATAAAACAGTGCTGGGTCAAATCGTAAACTCTAAAGGAGAGTGGTTGCTAGTAAAACAATCTAGTACCAGACAAGATGCCGGACAATATGTCTCCCCCGTTGGCGGTCATATAACGAGCGGAGAGACAAACGAAGAAGCTTTAAAAAGAGAAGTGGGTGAGGAAGTCGGGTTCACTGGTGATTTCAAATATGAATTGGTTGGCAAAAAGATCTTTGATCGTCATGTAATAGGGAGGCACGAGAACCACTTTTTTATTGCGTATAAGATATACTCTGACAAAGAACCGATAATTAATGATGAATCGGACAGCTATAAATACTTTACCGAGGATGAAATTAAGAAGGAACTGAAAGATAATCCAAACCTATTCGGTGATGCTTTCCATTTTGTGGTTAAATCATTTTTCCCGTATTTATCAATAATAAAATAATAAATTTATGAATCGAGTTGTGCATTTTGAAATTCAGGCGGAAGATTTGGAACGCGCGGCGAAATTTTATCGCGAAGTGTTTGGCTGGGAAATTAAGAAGTGGGAAGGCGGGAGCATGGATTATTGGATGATCATGACGGCGCCGAAGGATTCCAAAGAACCCGGCATTAACGGTGGCCTCTTGCGCCGACCCTGCCCCGCACCCAAACCAGAACAAGGCACCAATGCCTATGTGTGCACCATGCAAGTTGAGAACTATGACGCGGTGGCAGAAAAAATTCTCGCTTCTGGTGGCGTAGTCGCCATGCCCAAATTTGCGATCCCCGGCATGGCCTGGCAAGGCTACTTCCTCGACACTGAAGGTAATACATTTGGGCTTCATCAAGCGGATACGAAGGCGGCGTGATAAAAACAAATTACCAATTTAAATCTAAAGTTTGGCTTTATCCTGGCATGGCGGGATGGCACTTTTTGACCTTACCAAAAAAAGAATCGGCAAAAATTAAAAAAGATTTTGCGGCAATTAAGAAGGGTTGGGGTTCGCTCCCCATCATCGCCACTATCGGCCAGACCAAGTGGCAAACCTCCATCTTCCCCGACCGCCGCGCCGAGGCCTATCTCCTCCCCCTCAAGGCCACGGTGCGCAAAAAAGAACACATCCTTGCCGACGACACCATCAAGTTTTCGATCAAAATTTTAGTAAAATAATTAAACCAAAAACAATGTTGACGGCTTTAGTTTTGACTTATCTTTGTGATCACTCATCACATTCCTAAGGTTATACTTGACAAAAAAACAATAAACAGTATTGTGTATTAAGTTCTTTGTATAAAACATAAACCTTTTCCGGAGAAAGGACGGTAAGGGATGCTCGTTGAAAAGAGGAAGAATGTTTTGGTTGGTATTTTAGGCGTTGTGGGCATCTGGATAACTGCGGGGATCGCGTTGCCGTTTGTGAACAAACTCAGCATGTTCACACCGGCACAACTCATGGTGTTTCGCGGATTGCTGACTGCCACCATGGCACTCATCGGACTTCGTGGACACATCGGGCGCGTGGACAAGTACACGTATCTCATCGCACTGACTTTGCCATTTGCCACCCTCGGGTTGTTCGAGGGTATCAGGCACTGGGGCGCCGGGCCCACCATTATCATCATTACCGCGACCCCGCTAGTGAATCTCATCATCGGCACTTTCTTGGGCCGACCGGTTTCGGGAGCTTCGATCATCGGGCTTGTTCTGGTGCTCGGTGGTGTGGTAGTGGCACGGTGGGGCGGAAACTTTCAATGGGTTGGGTTCGCGTGGACGTTGTTTGGCACAATTATGAATGGCGTTCTCTATGAGTTGTTCGCTCGCGCGAAGGCAACATCGCTCCAAAAGTGTTTCTACGCCTGTACTGGCATGGGAATACTAGGCTTCGTACTAAGCGTAAGCGCTGGCGCATCTTGGTCGGCCATCGCCGAACCGAAACTACTTCTCCTTGTTCTCGGGTTCGCGCTTGTTGGAGGGTTACTCTATTGGATTGCTAATCTGCTGGCATTCGAGAATCTCCCCACAACAGAAGCGAGTGTTCTTGCCCAAGGAGAAACTCCTGCGGTGATCATCGGCGCGAACCTTCTGCTCGGTGAAAACCTTACTCTCATTCAGTGGGTCGGAGTAGTAGTTGCGCTCGTTGGAGCTGGTTATCTCTCCTACCGGATCGCCCAAAAGCCAAACCCAACCTGAAAGGAAAAACGGAACAATAACAAAATCACAGGCTCGCGAATGGAAACTTCGCGAGCTTTTCTCTTTTTCAAAATTCCGGGGCAAACAATTTCCTCAGCACTTCTTTCTTCTCGGGGAAAATTTTGGCTTCGAGAAGTTTGGTAACCACTTCACGTTCGGAGAATCTCGGATCGAGCGCGAGGTCAATGAGCTCATCAAGGGTGACAGGTTTTAAAGTAATTTTCTCGCCGCCGTCGAGCGACGGCTCGGCCACCTTCTTTAAACCCTTGGCGACAAAGATATAAATTACCCAATCAATTTTACTCGTCGGATGCGTTGCTTCCCAGAGTTCGAAGTGCTCGGCCTGGTAACCTGTTTCTTCGAAAAGTTCCCGCTTCGCGGCAGCAAGCGGTTCTTCTCCTTCATCAATTCTTCCGCCGACGGCAGAAATAAATAGTTCTTTCCCGGGCTGTTCTTGCTCGGCCAAAATAATTTTCCCATCGGGTAAAACCGGAAAAACAACTGCTGTATCCGGCCGTTTTAATTTCTCAAATATTACTTTCCGCCCATTATAAAGTTCTTGCTCCCATTGATAAACGTCAAACATCACACCCGTAAAAACCTTCTTGGCATGTGGCGGGATTGGTTGTTTAGAAATGGGGCGCTTAATCATCTAGCTACCGGCCGGTTCAACGATCGTTGCCGGTAATTCCACTGGCTCAGCGGGGCCAAAAATTTCTTCAAGGAGTTGTTCGGCGTTTACAAACGAGGTGGGCGGCGTAATATCCACGGGTTTATTGTAATCAGAGAATGACCAATTGATTCTATAATTCCCACCAATCACGGCACCGCCGGGCACCGGTTGATTCTTCAAGTTCCCCAAAAGGCGTAAGCGGTACGGAAGATTATCTTTCTGCCCAATCCAAATTTCTCCAGTGGGCAAACTCATGGTATCGAGCATGGCGCGCACCTGATCGGCTTCACTCGCCGGCAAAGGCTGAGCGGCATCAAGGCCAGAAATCGCGGCGATCACCACTTCTTTCAAGCGGTCGCGATCTACGGCTACATTATAATGATAAGCTTTGAGACCCTCGATCTTTTCCATTGGCAAGGTTTCGGTAACGGAGAGAAGGGAGAAAAGTTCTGCCGACGATTTCCACGGCTTCACTCCCCAGCCACTTGGATCAATCTTCAACCAACGACCGCGGAAGGCCCGGGTATCAAAGAGCGGAATCTCCGGCACTTCATTGAGGTAAAGATAAATCTGATCATTCACGAGACGAAAATCGAGTTTGAGATTAAGGCGAGTGGGAATTACACCAGTTTCCGGGAGGCCATAAGCACTCAATTCTAAATTCTGATTCCACTTTGGAGCAGCTACATCGGCCCGATCCACTTCTCCGCTCGCCTGGAGACTAATCACCCCCGCCTCAGCCATACCACCCTCACTCTCGCGGTTGAAACTTAAACTAAAGTCAGTAGAAGTGTGACTCGATTTAATCCCGGCACGAGTCGCGAGCATATTTGCCCACACTTTCTCTGGTGGATGGAAAATAGTTTCGAAGTAAGTGAAGTAGGCGTACGTTCCACCAGCGCCAAGGAGAAGCAAGAGAACAAGAATAATAAACCACCAGGGACGATTTTTTGTCTCCACCACTTCTTCATGATGGCGCGGCATCGCCATCAATTGCTTCATCGGATCAAAAGGCTCGGGCATAACTATTTTATTGTATACTATGAGACAAAAGGAGCCAATGGAAAATGAAACTCTAATGAGCTGGCAAGTGGTTACCCCGGAACCAAAACCCGGGAATGACTGGCGGCTCGCTATTAGTCTTGGGGGCTTGGGGTTAACCTTGCTTGCCTTGGGGTTAAAAAATTTTCTTTTTGCCTTAATTATTATTATTGGCACCGCCACCTTACTTGTAGCCCGCCGTCATCGCAATCCTCACACCACCTATAGTATAGGTAGCCGCGGCCTGGTGATTGGTCGACAGCTCTATCCTTACGACAGTCTAGAATCATTTTGGATTCACGACACCGAGCTTGGTCGACGACTCAGTATTAAGTCTGACAAGGTCTTTGTCCCCTATCTCATCTTACCGCTTCTGCCAGATCATGACTTAGAAGAAGTTCGTGATTTACTGCTTGCCTTTCTCGAGGAAGATAGGCATGATGAATCTCTGGTCGAGGCCGTCACCGAGTTTCTGGTATCGTAAGTATCCGTAGCCCAAAGGCTCCCGTAGTTCAACGGATAGAACGCAAGATTGCGGATCTTGTAATCGAGGTTCGATTCCTCGCGGGAGCACCTTTTGCCAAATAAAAAGTCATTGTTTCTCTGGTCCCTCTACGACTTTGCCAACTCGATCGTCTTGATGGCTTTCCTTTTCTACTTTTCCCAATGGCTCGCAGTAGATCAAGGGAAACCCGCCTGGTGGTACAACGCCGCCCTAATCATTTCTTCAGCTCTCACCGTCTTCACTGCGCCGTTTGTCAGTAAGAAGATTGATGCGACAGGAAAAAAGATCGGCGGCTTACGCTTCTGGACCGTTCTCACTTTGGTGGGCTACGTTACGGTGGCACTACTTGCCATGCTCACAGATGGCTTCGAGCTTCTTGCCACTATTTTATACACCTTGGCAACTTACGCCTATCTCGTATCGTTTCTCTACTTCACCCCAATGCTCAACGATCTCTCGACACAAGAAAATCGTTCGTGGCGTTCCGGCATCGGTCAGGGTGCCAATGCGACTGGTCAAGTGGTTGGAATTCTTATTGCCTTACCGTTTGCAAATGGGCTCACCCTCTTCGGCGATCCTGGCCGAGCCCAAGCACTACTCCCAGCCACAATTATTTTCGGCCTACTTGCACTCCCAATGTTACTTTGGTATCGGGATAAACCTCAAACGAAAAACCTTTCCGTCCAGTCACAAGCCAAGCTAAATATTTTCACCCTACTGAAAGAAGTCTTTTCTCACAAAACACTGGCCCTGATTTTATTATCTTATTTTTTGTTCAGCGATGCCCTCCTTACCTTTGCCAATAATTTTCCCCTTTATTTAGAAACGGTGCACCACGCCAGCGACACAACAAAGTCTCTCCTCACCGCGAGCATCTTAATTCTTGGCGCTCTTGGCTCTTTGATCTTTGGAAAAATTGCCGACAAAAAGGGTCGTCTCCCCACCCTCACGGCAATTCTTGGCATCTGGGTGATTCTTTTCTTCGCAATGGCATTGATCATTGAGTTTAAAATCTTGATCCCAATTTTTCTCTTTGCGGGAATTATGTTTGGCCCGGTGTGGAGCATTAGTCGCGCCCTGGTTGGCGACCTAGCACCACCACACCTTGTCGCTTCTTCCTACAGTTATTACGTCGTCGCAGAACGATTTGCCACCTTCACGGGACCACTCCTGTGGAGCTTTGCTCTCATTACTCAAGGTGAGGATGCTCGCGGTTATCAAGTCGCACTCCTCTTTATGATGGGTCTTGTAGTAATCAGTTTGTTTACTTTAAGATCCGCCGCGCAGGCACAAAAAATCTAAACCAGTCTTTTTGCTATACTGATAAGATGAATCAACAGACAAGATCCGATCGCGTGGAAGTCGCGGCGCTTGCTCTGCTTGTTCTTTTTGGTATCTCACTGCTCGCCAATAATCATTGGGATGGAAGCGTGCCGGGAACTCAAACCGCGCGCAGTAAGCCACCGGCGTTGGTGGTTCCAGTCATAACACCTGAAGTTTCTCTTCAGCCCAGCGAAGCTCTTCCTCAAGTCCACACTTACTACGTGAGCCCCGCCGGTAATGACGCCAACAACGGTTCTCTCGCCGCGCCTTGGCGGACAATTCAAAAAGCGGCCAATGTGGTTAACCCTGGCGACACGGTATATGTGCGCGCTGGTGTTTACGGTCCTTACAATAATGGCAATGACGTCGCCGTCTTTACTCGTTCTGGAACCGCGAGCGCCCCGATTACCTTCAAGAATTATCCGGGTGAAGCTCCGGTAATTGAAACCATGGTAAACGGCGCCCGGAAAGAACGCGGCTTTTATATCAACCAAGCTGCCCACCTCATTATTAGTGGCTTCGAAATCCGCGGGGCTAAGCGCGCCGGAATTAGAATTACCGGCGGCGACTTCGTGACGATCGAAGATAATAAGGTTCACGATATCCGCGACACCGCGAGCGTCAACACCGTCGTCGGTGGCATTATGGTGCTCAATGATTTTTCTCGGGCCAATATTATCCGGCGAAACGAGGTTTACGATACCAGCCGCGGTATTATTGTCCGCAATGAAGGCGGGGTACCTATTGAGGGAGCGGTGGTAGAGAAAAATTATATCCACGACACTCATTGGTGGAATGCGAGCAATGTTTATGACGATAAAAATGCCGATGGTGTGGTCTGCAATACCACCGTTGGAATGATTGTACGGCAGAATGTAATTACTCACTCGGGTGATGACGGTATTGATTGTTACGATTCCGACGCGGCCATTATTGAGCAAAACACTGTTTTCAACTCTGGGGACATTCTCTCCGGCTCACCAGCGGGGGCAAACGGTGATGGGAATGGAATTAAAGTTTCTACCGGCGGTGGTGGTGGGCACTTAATTACTCGCAACATCGCCTTCAATAATGAACGTGCCGGCTTTGACCAAGATCATGTGGAAGCGGCAGCTCCGGGCAACACCTATTATCACAATGTGAGTTACGGCAATGGTCGCAACGGCTTCCTCCTCGAGCGTACTTCAGCCACACCCAATGTTCTCCGCAACAATATCGCCTTCGGCAATAATCAAGATAACGGCAATTACACGGATATTAGAATTTCCAATAGCATCTCAACTGTTCAACTTGATAGCAATTTTAACCTCTGGTCAGACGGCGCGATGCCAAGCGGGCCGGGCGGCAGTGAAGGATCAAGCTCTATCAGCGGAAATCCGCTCTTTATTAACCCCACCACCCTTGGCATCAATTTAAATATGAATAGTCCGCAATTCGGCTTCGTCCCTGGTTTCAAATTACAAAATAATTCCCCGGCGGTAGACGCTGGGGTAATTATCGAGAGTCACCATCTCGGCGGTAGTGCCGATATGGGAGCGTACGAGAGTTTCTAATTACTTACTCGAAGTAGGTTTGGCGATAAGTGAGGCAAGGCGGGACTTCTTGCGGGCGGCGTTGCCGGGCTTAATGACCCCGCGCTTGGCGGCCTTGTCGATGGCTTGGTAAGCACCAGGCAAGAGCTTGGCTGATGGCGCCTTCACGAACTCTTTGATCGCATCCTTCATTGCTCGATCGCGGCGCAGGTTAAACACACGCTTATTGGCGGCAGCGCGGAGAGCCTTCTTGGCTGATTTCGTAATTGGCATAAGTGGCGCCAGATTAACACTGGGGCTTAAAAAAGGCAAGAAAAGTGCTACACTGGCCTCATGATCGGCCTCATTAAGGGTGAAGTGGTGGAGAAAACGGAACGGGCTTTGCTACTCGATACAGCCTCGCCCCAACAGGGGGGTGGTTTGGGTTACGAGGTCAATGTGTTACCGGGCACGAGAAATACGGCTAAGCTCGGCGAGACTTTAAGCCTCTTTGCTTATCTCGCCGTGCGCGAGGATGCGCTGGAGCTCTATGGCTTCGCCGATAAAAGAGAATTAGAATTTTTTAAACTACTCATCTCGATCTCGGGCATTGGGCCAAAAGGTGCGATCGCGGTACTAGCGATCGCACCCCCAGACACGCTCGAGAAAGCCGTGCGCTCGGGCGACACCAATTACCTCACCCGCGTCTCGGGTATTGGCAAGAAGCGCGCGGAGAAAATTGTGCTGGAGCTCAAAGATAAGCTCGGGAGCCTCGAGACCGGTGCCGCTGATCACAATCTCCAAGGCGAAGCCGACGCCCTCGAAGCCCTGCAATCGCTCGGCTACTCCCTCCCCGAAGCCCGCGAAGCGCTCAAGAAAGTCTCCCCCGACATCACCGACACGAGTGAGAAAGTGAAGGCGGCGCTGAAGGTGTTGGGAAAATAAATCACACCACCCCCCAACCCCCTCCTCCCCAAGGAGGGGTGCCGATAGGCGGGGTGGTAGAAACAAAAAAGAGCGGATAATCTGCCGAAGCAAATCCACCCGCCCCCACACCGTGCCTTAGCTGTTCGTCTTTTCACGATCAACCAAGGAACTAAAACATTGGCGACAAAGATCGTGGTCCTTATCGGCCCGGCGCCATCCGGGACGAGACCGTGGTCCACGAAATTCTACCCGAATCTCGCGCCCACATTCACAATACCGTTTAATTTGCTATCACCCCCTTTCCACTTAATTAGAGCACCTTTTGCAAACCAGGGCAATGCTCATCTAGATTATCTATTAATTCCAGAGTAAGATGGCATTAATGCTGGAGAAAATTTTGGATCTTGGGCGGAAGATTATTCCGCGGTCGGTGTTTGCGGCGCTGCAGCCGATTTATCATTATAAGCTCGCGTTCATTGGCGCGGTGGTTTATGGCTTCCCAGCGCGGAAGATTAAGGTCGTGTTTGTAACCGGGACGAAGGGCAAAACATCGGTGTGTGAGATGGTTAATGCCGTGCTCGAAGCAAGCGGGAACAAAACCGCTTTAGCTTCCACGCTCCGCCTCAAGGTTGGCGAGGTAAGCGAGCCCAATAAATTTAAGATGACGATTCGCGGGCGGTTCTTCGTGCAACGCTTCCTCCGCCGCGCGGTAAATGCCGGCTGCGACTGGGCAATTATCGAGATGACGAGCGAAGGCGCCAAGCAATATCGCCACAAGTTTATTGCGCCCGAGGCCTTCATCTTCACCAATCTCGCGCCCGAGCATATTGAGTCTCATGGCTCGTATGAGAAGTACCGCGCGGCGAAACTCTCAATCGCGGAAAGTTTGAAGGATGTGATGATTATTAACAGCGATGACACCGAAGCGGGGAAGTTTTTGGCTTTACCGGCGAAAAGAAAATTAACTTACCGACTCAAAGATGCGCAGCCGTACCAAGCCACCGATCACGGGATTGAATTTACTTGGCGAGGGCAAAAGTTCCATTCCCCACTCGTCGGTGAGTTTAATCTCGCCAACTGGCTGGCGGCGCTCGCCTTCGGCGAGAGTCAGAATATTTCGCTGGAGAAAATTAAAGTGGCCGTGGAGAAATTAGATTTAATTAAAGGCCGCGTCGAGAGAATCAAGGCAATTTCGCCAGCTGGCGAATTCGAAGTCGTCGTAGATTACGCTCACACACCGGACTCGCTCCGCGCGATTTATGGCGCCTTCTCGGGTCGCGGCAAGGTCTGCGTCCTCGGCAATACCGGCGGCGGGCGCGATAAATGGAAGCGACCCTTGATGGGTCAAATTGCCGCCGAACATTGCCGGCAAATTATTCTTACTGACGAAGATCCCTATGATGAAGATCCAAAAACTATTCTCGATGAAATGACCCCTCCACTCCGGTCGGGGCAAGTGGCGTGGGAAATCGAACTCGACCGCCGCACGGCGATTAGGAAAGCGATTAAAGCAGCGAAGCCTGGCGAAGTGGTAATCATCACCGGCAAAGGCACCGACCCCTACATCATGGGCCCAAATGGCAAAAAAACCCCCTGGTCGGATGCGGAAGTGGTGCGGGAGGAACTCGGTTCTATTTAATTTCTATCCGCACCGCGTGGTAAGTCTTAGTCGAATCAAGGTTTTCTACTGCATGCAAACCTTCTGGTTCTAGCCACTCGATGAAGGGCTTTTCTTTACTCTCCTTCCTCTCCGGATACTCCACGCCTACACCGTCCTCACCGTAATATTTAATTCGAGTAGAAGAATCGATCATCATCACACTTGATCGTTCGTGCGTATGCATCGGCTCCTTCTGACCGGGCAGAATTATTACCTCAAGCACCCGCACCTTGTCGTTCTCAAATAAGACTTTATGAGAATTTGGGGCAGCTATCACCGCATCTGTTTCATTGGTTTTCATATTTTACTGGTAACTATAAAACGGTGGTGATTTTTAGCAAGGCGGCTTGCAATTTTGCCCTTTAAACCCTAACGTAAACGATCATGCCCGAATTGCCTGAAGTGGAGACGCTGAAGCGGGAACTTTCGCGGAAGATTATTGGCCAAGAGATTAGTCGCGTGGAAGTGCTGCATCCCAAGATTATTGCCCCCCTTTCCCCCGCCAAAATCAATCGAGAATTAAAGGGCGAAAAAATTGGGAAGATAGAACGGCGGGCCAAAATTCTGATAATTACTCTTGTTGGTAAAAAAATTATTCTCATTCACCTCAAGATGACAGGGCAACTGATCTTCGTAGACGAGAAAAATAATTTAACCATGGGTGGTCATCCGCAAAAGGAACCTTTTACGCACACGCGCCTCATTCTTCATTTCCAAGGCGGGAGTAAGTTACTCTTCAATGACTTGCGTAAATTTGGCTGGTTCCGACTCTCTCACCCCGACCATTTGGCCGAATTAACTAAGAAAATTGGCCCCGAGCCACTCTTGAAAAATTTTACGCTTGAGTATTTTCAAACACTTTTTACACGATATCCCAAGCGCAAACTCAAACAACTTTTGCTCGATCAACATCTCATCGCGGGACTCGGGAATATCTACGTGGACGAGAGTTGCTTCGGCGCCAAGGTGCTCCCCACACGCCTCGCCGGTTCGCTCAAGCCGAGCGAAATTAAAAAACTACATCAAGAAATTATTCGCATCCTTGCTCTCTCCATTAAGCATGGCGGCACATCCGCGCGCAATTATCGCCGCTCGGATGGCTCGCGCGGCAATTTCTTCAAGCACTTACGGGTCTATGGTCGCGGTGGCGAGCAATGTTTGCGTTGTGATGATACTATTGTGAAAATAAAACTTAATGGCCGAGGAACTCATTTCTGCAATCAATGCCAAATTTAAATCTCAATTACGAAACACGCTTCCTCATTCTCGGGGTGTTTATCCTCGTTTTAATTGGCTTGGCATCAGGACCGGCGAAGACTCTCAACCCAGTGCAAGCGATAAAAAACGCCGTCAACGAAGTCGCCCAACCCGAGAAATTCATGGGAGTAAAACACTTTCACCTCGGCGAGATCAACGAGTCCGCAGAAATAACTTTAGCGAAAAACGAGAAAATCATCCGCTCTTCCGGCTCTTCCCCGCTCGGCGTAAACTTCCAAGTTAATAAGTGCAGCGGTTATCTCAATCAATTCTTAGCCTTCGAACCGCCACTCGCTCCGCCAGCTGGCGGATGCCCCAAACCCGATCTCACTGCCCTCAATCCCGAGTTACCGGCCAATCAAGAATGCCTTAACTTTATTAAGACAGTCCCCACCTGCTCCACGCCGCTCCAATTCCCCGCCAATTTATCTGCCAATTGCCAAAATTTTATTAAAGAAGAATTTAATTACAATGCCTGCTTTGATGCCAATAAGAACAACATTGATTTCTTATTGCCCGAATGGCGAGTTTACGCTGATTAAATTCCAAGCAACCTAAACACCGCAATCCCTGCCGCCGTGGCCACATTAAGCGATTCTTTCTGGCCGCGGAGCGGGATTTCGATAATCGCGTCGCAGAGTTTGAGCACTTTTTGATCTAAGCCATCAGCTTCATTCCCGAGCACGAGCGCAGTTGAGCCGATTAATTTGAACTTTTTATAATCTATCGAATTCTTGGCCTGCTCCAACGCCACTGTTTTTATTCCTTCACTCTTTAATTTTTTTACTAAACTAGAAAAGCTTCTCACTTTTTGCCACTTCACGAGCTGTTCTGCCCCGAGCGCCGTCTTGGCAATTTCTTTATTCGCCTTACCAAATTCATCCACCGGCGCCGGCGTATAACCCGTTAAAAAGATCTTTTTAATTACCGCCCCCTCGGCCGTGCGGAAAATCGCGCCCACATTATGCGCGCTTCTTAAGTTATGGAGAATCAAACTAAGTTCGGCTCTTTTCAACAAAGTCCGCCCGGGGGGAATCGAACCCTCGACCGTCTGCTTAAAAGGCAGCTGCTCTACCAACTGAGCTACGGGCGGATAATACCAATAGTTTACACACTACAAGGCGAGAATCAATTTTTCGAGTCCGATCTCTAAATCTTTTTCGCCACGGCGGAAGGCGTGGAAAATTTCGACCAGGTCGCGGGATAAACTTTTTAATTCTTCCGTTTCGAAATTCTTGGCCGCAGCTTCAGCCTTACTCGCGACGAAGGGATTCAAGGTTTTCAGATTTTCTGGCCCCGCTTTCACCAAGAGCAAATTCTTAATTTGCCATTGGAACTTCCAAAAAATTTCTTCGGCTGGGAGCCCAGTCATCAGCGCTTTCTCATACGTCACCCAAAGCTTTTTCCGATCTCGCGCGCCGAGTGCGTCACTTAAAGCAAACACATTGAAGCTCGGTTTACTCACCGCTGGCTTCGCCTCTTTCACCGTGCCGCCAAATTTAATAACTTTTTTATTTAAAGCTGCGGCGAGTTCTTCTTCTGTCAAAACAAACTTTGTATCCGACTCAACCAGCCGCGTCAAAAGTTCTTCAATCTCAACTTCAAAATTGGCAATTAGATCTTCACCTTGTACCACAAGCTTCTCGCCGAAAAGTGAATTGCCGTCAATTAGTTCTTCAAGTTGCGCGCGTGAGAAGTTCTCGCGATTCAATCTCGCAGTATATTCCTGTGCTTTCGGTCTCGTCTTAACGTAAATTTCTAACATTTAAATATCAAGTATCACGCCCACCGGCGCATGATCCGAGCCCATTACTTCGTCCCAGATGAAAGCCTTTTTCACCTTCTCCTTCAAATTCTCGCTGACCCAAAACTGATCTATCCGCCAGCCCACATTGCGATCGCGCGCATGTGTTTTCTGATCCCACCAACTATATTGCACCTTCTCCGGATGCAAAAGTCGAAAACTATCAATGAAACCGGCCGCCGCAAACTTGTCGAGCCACGCACGTTCAATCGGCATGAAGCCGGATTTCTTCTCATTCTCCTTCGGCCGCGCGAGGTCAATCGGGAAATGCGCCGTGTTTACATCGCCGCCAAAAATTATTTTCTTCCCCTTCTTGAGCAAGGCCTTATTGTACTCTAGGAATTCATTATAAAATTTGAGCTTATAATTGAGCCGTTCCTCACCCGAGCCGCCATTGGGAAAATAGATGTTTTGATAAATAAAATCGCCGAAGTCGAGCTCGATCATCCGCCCCTCGCGTGTGAGAATGCTCGCGTAACCAGACACGGGATTATCGCCAAAATCTTTGGTAAATTTCTTCGGCTTCTCTTTAGTATAAACACCCACGCCGCTGTAACCCTTCTTCTCTTTCTCAAGATCCCAATAGGCCGTGTAGCCCTCGGGCTCGGTCAGCGCTTGGCTCAAACGCGTGTGATCATCAATCTTCACCTCCTGAATCCCCACCACATCGGCTTTACTCTTCGCCAACCACTCTAAAAAACCTTTCTTCTCCGCCGCCCGGATGCCATTCACGTTCCAAGAGATAAACGTTTTCATCAGTCGGATTCTAGCATAAAAGAGAACGCTCCAGCTTTGTGGGCTGGAGCGAACGAGTAAAAATCCAAACTGTTACTGAGAAAATAAAGACCGGTCGAGATGAGGGAAGAAAATACAGACAATGACCATCCCCGCCATCTCCACCAGAATTAACACAATTGCGATTGTCCGAGAAACACGATAAGCCCGTGATTGTAGTAACATGGGAAAAAATTCTGACAAAATCACTACAACAAAAAGCCCCAACAAAGAACTGCCGAAAAACAAGTTCATCCTTTCTCCTTTCAGTACCAAATTAACTTATTGTCCTACTGACAAGAAACTAACACTGCTATCCCGCGTGAGTCAAATCAATCTACTTAATCTTGGCTTCAAGGAACCAGAGAATGACGAAAACGAAGAGGGTGAGAAGCGTGGCCATGAGGGCGAGAATATAGAGCTCGAAGCCGCAAGCAAGGCCAATGCCCGCCGCGACCCAGAGACCGGCAGCCGTGGTGAGACCAGAGAGTTTGGTGTCTTTAAACACAATTAAGCCCGCGCCGAGGAAACCAATCCCCACCACCACCTGACTCGCAATACGCAGTGGATCAAATTGCACTTGCGAAGCCGCTGGAGCAAGCCTCGCCACCAAGTCGCCAATGGTTACAAAAAGGGCCGCGCCCAAGCTCACCAAAGCATAAGTGCGGAGACCAGCTCGCTTGCGCGCCACCGTGCGCTCAAGGCCGAGCAAACTACCGAAGAACATTGCGGCGAGTAGTCGCAAGAAGATGCCGCCATACCAAGCCCATAATTCCATGCCAATTATTATAGCAAAGGAAAATAATTAAAACTCAATCTCCCCGCAAGCGATGGGCACTTTCTTCTCTGCTTCATCTAGCACTTCGAGCTTAATCGCGAGGGGTAAACGATCTTCGAGAGTAGCAAAAGTGAGCGGTAGGCTGGTGAGCGAAGTATTGTTCTGAACTTTGGCGAGAGGATACGCGACCTTGCCGATGAAGGCGCAAGAACCTTGGTAAATAGTGGCCTCATAAGAAGAATGTGCCGGCGTAGAAGACGCGGTGACCGGCGCATTGAGATTGAGCTCTAAAGAGAGTTCGCCGCCTAGCTCGTTGAGCACCACGCGGCCGGTGACGCCAGAGTCGCGTTCGCTATTGAGATTAATGCTCAAGGATCGCGGCACTTCGGTATTGATCAACCCAGGGAGATTGGCCTCGTCGCGATTGAACCACCAGCGAACACCAAGGCCAATGATCACGAGAGAAATGATAACGATAATCGCGCCTTTCATCCCGTTACAAATTTAATAAACATAATATTGGTAATAAAATTTTGCATGGTGAATTTGTAACGGGATTCATGTTATTAAAAAATTAAAACAAGCCTGGTTGCGAGGCTAATTTACTTGTTGCTTTAGCGGGCGCCAACTTAGGCTTAGCTTCTGCCAATACTTCGTCCACGGCGCCACGGAAAATACAATAATCACATTCCCCGCTCGCCGCCGGCGCATCACCCATTAAACATTTTTTAATTTCACCGAGCTTGGGCTCGATCCACTTGTCATCGCCGGTGTAAGGAATTAATTTCACGTCGAACTCGAGCCGGCCGTCGAAGGCCTTGGCATCACGCTTGCCGTTCACATACACAAAATAGCCGGTGGAAGAAACTTTAAAGCCATTTTGCCGCAAGAGCCATTGATACATTTCCATCTGATTCTTATAGCCCTGCTGCCAGTCGGCGTCTAAGTTCACCTCAGTGTCCTTACTCGTCGCTTTATAATCCACCACGTGGAGCTCACCGGCTTTATTGACCCACACATCGTCCACGGCACCAGTGATAATAAAATTAGTTGGCGCGTGATGATATTGCACACCCACGAAGTTCTCGCGCCACTTGTCGAGATCGCGATGCTCATACGGCACAGCATCAAGCTTATACGCTTTCATCAAGGGATGCGGTTCTTGCTTCGCCCGGTGAGTATCAAATTCTTTCTTGAGCAGCAGGTCCACTGCGGCGTTGAGGCTAAAAGGGAAGCCAGGCGGCCGACCCACGCCGAGCCGGCGATCTAAGTAGAAACACAGCGGGCACTCGAGGAAAAGCTCAATCTTCGACCGACTCAACTTAAACGGCTCCGCACTCGCCGGCTCAAAAATCCCCCGCGTCCGCTTACCCTTATAATATTCCGACATAATTATTCGGATTGTAGCATAAAAGAAAAAGCCTCGACCGTTCGCGTATCGCGAGCTGGATCGAGGCTTCATTTTACTGCTTCAAAACGAAAGATCTCAGTGATATGTCACAATCAACCCGACCGGGCCGATGGGAGTTTTCACTCAGACAAACCCTTGAATTGGAGTGGTCACATCGACCACTTTATCGGGAAACTCTCCCTTCCAACGATCGAGGGCTGTGTCCAAACGGGCCCGGGCCTCTTCTTGAGTGTCAGTCTTTTCGCCTTGCTCAAGAGTAAGCACCAAGAGGCCGTAACCATCGTCGAAAATCTGGGAATCGGATGTTTTCATCTCCGTGAGCATGTTTTTGACGAAATCTTCACTGATACTCCGATCCTTTTTCAACCAGGTGACAATTTCCTTGCGCACCCCGTAGAGACTCTCACCGCTATCCTCCCTCTTCTCGCAACCAGGAATGAAGCTAGTCACCAAGACCAACAACAGTCCTATCCGGCACTTTTTCATGTGCACCCTACCCTTCTGCCGAAAACATCGGCTCCAATTTCTTTTTTTAAACTACCTAAAACAAACGCCGGCGTCAAACCCTTACTTTACTTCCCCGAGGTTTTGGCCGGTGGAGACGTGGACGGCGAGCGGAACGCCGATATTTCCAGCGTTTTCCATAGACTCTTGAACAATTTTGCTAGTTTCTTCTACTTTAGCGTCTTCCACTTCGTAAATAAGTTCATCGTGCACTTGGAGGAGGAAGTGAGCGTGATTGAGGAGATTAGCAGTGTGGAGCCTGGCGTCAATCTTGATCATCGCGAGCTTTACAAGGTCGGCCGCGGTGCCTTGGAGCGGCGCGTTCATCGCGGCTCGCTCAGCCCCAGCTTTAATCGGTGGCACGGGCGAATTAATGCCCGGGAAGTAGCGCCGGCGGCCAAAGAAGGTCGAAGTGAAACCGTTTTGCCGCGCATCGCGCTTCACTTTCTCGAAGTACTCACGGATCGAGCCAAAGGTGGTGAAGTAATTATCGTAGAAAGCCGAGGCTTCCGCACGCGTCACTCCGAGCGTGGCCTGGAGGCGCGTGACACCCATACCGTAGATGATGCCGAAGTTAATCACCTTGGCGCGGCGACGCATTTCTTTGGTCACCTCGGTGGGTGGGACATTGAAAACGCGTGAGGCTACCCCGGTGTGCACATCTTCACCTTTCTTAAAAATTTCGAGTAGCGCCGCGTCACCAGAGAGCGCGGCGAGCACGCGCATTTCAATTTGTGAGTAATCCGCGGCAAGGAAGGTGTGCCCGGGTCGAGCAATGAAGCCTTTCCGCACAGCAAGCCCAAGCTCACCGGAGGCCGGGATATTTTGCATATTCGGATTCTCGGAGGACATGCGGCCGGTGGCGGCACCTGTCTGGCGCAACTTGCTGTGGAGCACACGGTTCTCATCAGCGAGCTTCGGGATCGCATCAATATACGTCGAGAGTAATTTCTGGAGTTCGCGCTGGAGGAGAATCTCGGTAATGATCGGATGTGCGTCCTTGAGCTTCTCCAGTTCACTCTCGCGGGTGGAGCGGGCACCACCAGCGGTTTTCTTGAGGCCCTTCGCGGTGAGCGCGAGCTTATCGAAAATAATGTCGCCGAGTTGCTTCGGCGAATTGATATTAAATTCTTGGCCAGCCAACTCATAAATCCTGGCTTCAATCTCTTTCAACTTCTGGTGATAATCTCGCGAAAGATTTTTTAAATAATCGATATCGGCCACAATCCCCCGCTCGCGCGCCGCTTCGATAATTGGAATTAGTGGGAGTTCAATCTCACGATAAACTTTTTCCAAGCTGCGCTTCTCGAGTTCTGTCTCCAAAAACTTTTTTGCCTCATCTAAATTTTCCGTCCCTGCCTGCGCAGGCAGGCCGGCAAGTCGCGCGAGATCTTCAAAACTCGGATCACTATTCTCTGAATCTAAGAGCCAAACGGCAATTTGGGTCTCTTGATCTAGAATTATTTCTGACTTCTCTTCGACAGGTTTTTCGCTTTCCTCACTATCTTCATTAAAAATCTGATCTGCCCGCGCGAGCAAACTCTTAAAGCCGAGCTCACTGAAAAATTCTTTCACCGCCGGCAAAGTTGAGCCGTCGCGGAAACGACAATCGTCTAAAATAAAGTCCACCGGCGCATCGCGGCGAATGGTGGCAAGAGTCTTCGAGAACTCGGCTTCTTCTTCACCTTCTTTCAGCAAAGCAATAATTCGCGGCGAAATTTTTAACTTTTTAAATTCGCTTTCATCTTTCTTCAGTACTTTGTACATTTTCTCGAGAGTACCGAAGTGACCAATGAGCACGCTGGCTGTTTTCTCTCCAATCCCTTTGATGCCGATAATATTATCGCTCGGGTCGCCACGCAAACCTTTATAATCCGGCAAGCTCTCGGGGTCGAAACTAAAACGCGCTTTCACCGCTTCTTCGTCATAGAGAATCGTGTCATTAATCCCTTTTTTCAAAGTATAAACTTTCACTCTTTTACCAGACACGAGTTGCAAGGTGTCCATATCACCTGAGGCAATGATCACCTCCAAAGCTTTTTCTCCCTTCGTTTTCTCTACTAGAGTGCCGATAAGATCATCGGCTTCGAAACCCGGGGCTTCGAAAATAGGAATATTAAACGCGACAAACAAATCACGAGAGCGCACAATTTGCTTAACCAAAGACTCGTCCGTCTTCGGCCGCCCGGCCTTATAATCATCGTAAATTGCTTTGCGGAAGGTCGGCTCGGGCAGATCGTAACAAGCGGCCAAGTAATCTGGCTTGAGCTCCTTAATAATCCGCATCAGCATGGTGGCGAGACCGTAAATACCGCCGGTAGGCTCACCACTCTTCGACGTGAAGTCCGGCATCGCGTGATAGGCGCGATGCAAGATCGCGTGTACATCAAGCAAAATTAATTTCTCTAGTGTCTCCTTCGCCATGATTAAAATAAATTTTTGTCACCTGCCTGCCGGTAGGCAGGGCGCTCTCGAAAAGTTCTGGGAACTTGTCGGCCCATTCGACCAAAATCAGATTTTCCGGCTCGCTCGCAATTTCTGCCCAACCCAAATGCAATAATTCTTCCGGCTTCTCAAGGCGATAACAATCAATGTGAATCAGTTTTTTCCATTTACTCCTCGACTCCGCTCGGAGCAAGTAAATTTTCTCAAGCACAAAAGTCGGGCTCGTAATATTCTCCTTCACTCCAAGCGCTTCCGCCACCGCTTGGGTAAAAGTGGTCTTACCCGCACCCAAATTACCAATGAGAGCCACCACATTCCCCTGCGGACCACGTTTAAGCCACTCCCTAGCTGCCTCTTGCGTCTCCTCTTTGCTTTTCGTCACCACTTTCACCCTTACAAAGTAACAAAAAATCATCACGACGACCACTTTCCCACAGTTTGGACTAGCTATTTGGAAGCTGTGTGCTAGAACTAGAGACAAAGCACATGCTCAAGTTTCAAGAAGAGAAACAAGATCGCAAAGTTAATGAACTTCATGCCAAGGAGGCTGAATCCTTAGCTCAATTACTCGCCCAAAAACACAATCTCCCTTATCTTGATCTTTCCACCTCCCCTATCAACACCGACGCCCTGCGTATTGTCCCCGAAACGGAGGCACGCGAGGCTAAGGTCGCAGCTTTTAAAACCGTTGGCCGCACTCTGCACCTTCTAATTCTCTCGCCAGAACCCTTAGCGACCAAAAAATTGCTCGAAGAACTTCGGAACAAGAACTATCACCTCGAAGTTTACCTTGGTTCAGAAGCAAGTCTTAACCGCGCCTGGGAACGGTATAGTGAAATTTCTGAATCCAACACCACCACCGCTGGTGTAATTGATATTGCCGCTGAACGCATTAGCCAATTGATGGAGAAGCTAAACGATTTGCCACTCGTGAAAAAATCGCTTGAAGAAGAAAGCGTTGGTGCTCTCAAAACTGGCGGCATCTCTTCTTTCCTCGAGATTGTGCTGGCGGGCGCCATGGTGGCCAATGCCTCCGATATTCACTTCGAGCCAGGAGAAGCCACTGTGCGCTTACGTTATCGGCTTGATGGTGTTCTTAATGACATCGTTGATACTAATCTTAAGCTCTACCACCAGCTTCTCTCGCGGGTAAAACTGGTTTCAGGTTTAAAACTTAATCTTAACCAGAGCGCACAAGATGGGCGCTTTAGTATTAAGCTCGGCGACGCAGAAATTGAGATTCGCACCTCTATCCTTCCGGGCGCTTATGGCGAATCTATTGTCCTTCGCGTTCTTAATCCAGAAGCCATCGCCGTCTCCTTCAAAGACTTGGGGATGGAAGAACGGCTTTTTGCAATTGTGTCTCATGAAATTAAAAAACCAAATGGTCTAATTCTTCTCACTGGCCCCACTGGCGCGGGTAAAACCACTACGCTCTACGCATTTTTGAAGGAAATTAATTCTCCGGAAAGCAAAATTATCACCATTGAAGATCCGATTGAATACCACCTTAAAGGTGTAAATCAGACGCAAGTAAATCCCGAGAAGGAATACACTTTCCTCTCAGGTCTCCGTTCAGCCCTGCGCCAAGACCCCGACATTATCATGGTGGGTGAAATCCGAGACTCGGAAACGGCCGAGATCGCCGTGAACGCCTCACTCACTGGCCACCTCGTCCTTTCTACCCTCCACACCAATAATGCCGCCGGTACAGTGCCCCGCCTCGTAGATCTCGGGGTAAACCCAAAAGTGATTGATTCGGCTCTCAATATCGCTCTTGCTCAGCGCTTGATCCGTAAACTTTGCTCGGATTGCAAAAAACCGGTTACTCTTGAACCAGCTCAGCAAAAAATGATTGAAAATATTTTACTGGCGATTACCAAAAAGCGTTCGGGTTTCCAGGCTCCAACCGCACTCGCCTTCTTTGGTCCCACTGGTTGCCCCAAGTGCCACAATACCGGTTACCGTGGCCGGATCGGCATCTTCGAAGCCATTATAATTGATGAGAAAGTGGCTAAACTTCTAGCAGACAGTAATCCAAATGAACGCGAGATTCGCATTGCGGCTCTTAGCCAAAATATCTTAGAAATGCGCGAGGATGGGATCCTCAAGGCCTTACAAGGAGTTACGGCCATTGAAGAACTGGCGCGTGTGGTCGACCTGGAAGAAGAAATCATCATGGCAACCTGAAAACAAAAAAATCGAACCCCTAAACCTCGCGGCAAGCCTTTCAATAGTGCTATGGAAAGTTAGGTTTCTAGCTAAGGATGGCCCCAGCAATTCGCCTTACGGCGAAAAACCAGGACGTCCTTGCCAGCAACCCGTTTAAGTCCCGAAGGACTTAGTTGCCGAGAGGTTTAGAGGTTCGATTAACGCTGCCAAGATGCTATCATAGATTAAATTTAATGTCAAGAAACACCACTCCCACCGATACACCTGACCAATTTCTCGACAGCGCCCTCCGACCAGCGATTTGGGACGACTACATTGGCCAACAGAACATCAAGGATAACCTCAAAATCCTCCTCGGAGCCGCCAAAGAACGAAATCACCCTCCCGAGCACCTCATTTTCTATGGCCCACCCGGACTCGGTAAGACCACTCTCGCCCATCTCATTGCTAAGGAAATAGGGGCGCAAATGAAGATTACTTCCGGCCCAGCAATCGAGAAGGTTGGCGACCTTGCTTCTATTTTAACCAACCTGGCGGCTGGTGATGTGCTGTTTATTGATGAGATCCATCGTCTCAATAAAACGATCGAGGAAGTGCTCTACCCAGCCATGGAATCCGGCACCCTCAATATAATCATTGGTAAAGGACCAGGAGCCAGGGTGATCCAGCTCGACTTACCGCCCTTTACCCTTATTGCCGCTACAACCCGCATTGCCCTCCTTTCCGCCCCCTTGCGCTCACGCTTCTCGGGCGGCACCTTTCGCCTCGAGTTCTATACCTTGCCGGAAATCAAACAAATTGTGAAGCACTCGGCCAAAATCTTGGGTGTAACAATTAATGATCAAGCAGCAGAAATTATTGCCAAAAGAAGTCGCGCTACTCCCCGAATTGCCAACCATCTTCTAAAGCGCTGCCGAGATTTAGCTCAAATGAAGAAAAAATCAGTTGATGAAAATATCGTGACCGAAACCTTAGGCTTAATGGGTATTGACGAAGAAGGCCTTTCTCAAGCTGATCGAAAAATTTTACAAATTATCATGGAAAAATTTAACGGCGGCCCAGTAGGAATAAGCACCCTCGCGGCCGCCACCTTCGAGGAAGAGGCTACAATAGAAGATGTGCATGAGCCATATCTCTTGCAACTAGGCTTCCTTGAGCGTACTCCACGCGGGCGAATGGCCACAAAAAAAGCTTACGATCATGTTGGCATACCCTTCCCCGCTGATCGACAAGAAAAGATGTTTTGATTAAGCTAAAGAAATGGCAGGACACAATAAATGGACTCAAATTAAACGCCAAAAGGCGGTTGAGGATGGCAAAAAAAGTAAAATTTTCTCAATCCTCGCTCGTGTCTTAACTCTTGAAGCTAAGGCCGCGAAGGGCGATCGTAATGCCCCAGGTTTAAAAAAGGCGATTGAGAAGGCGCGGGTCGCCAATGTGCCGAGCGATAATATCGAACGGGCCATTGCCCGCGGCGTTGGTGGCGAAGGTGGCGAACTAACCGTGGTGATGTATGAAGCCTATGGTCCGGGCGGCGTAGCTTTGCTCATTACTGGTATTACGGATAATAAAAATCGCACTTCGCAAGAGATTAAACATATTCTCTCCGAGCACGGTGCCAATCTTGCCCCGCAAGGATCAGTAACTTGGGCTTTTACTAAAACAAATGAGGGCTGGCAACCAAACAATCTCATCGACCTCGCTGAGGCCGAGCAAAGCACTATGAATTTATTGCGTCTCGCTTTGGAAAATCACGAGGATGTTGAACACCTTTATGATAATTGCCGGCGTTGATCCTGGGTACGGTAAGCTCGGCGTCGCAATTGTGGAGAAACAAGGCGCAAACAAAGAAGTTTTACTCTTCTCGACCTGCCTCATTACGAGCGCCAAGCAATCACTCCCCGACCGCCTCTTCGAGATCGGTACCGGCTTTGAAAAAATTATAAAAGAATTTTCTCCCGAGCGCTTGGCAATAGAAAAATTATTTTTTACCACCAATCAGAAAACGGCGATGGGCGTGGCTGAAGCACGAGGAGTCATTACCTATCTCGGCCGAGCCCACGGCCTCACCGTCGCTGATTATACGCCACTTGAGATCAAACAAACCATTACCGGATATGGTCGCGCCGAGAAAAAGCAAGTGGCTGACTTACTTCCGAAACTGATTAAAATCGACAAAAAAATTAAGGAGGATGATGAACTGGACGCTATCGCTGTGGCCCTCACCGATCTCTTTATCCACAAGTCGCGGGCAATTGGGTTGCAAAAATAAAAGCGGGGTGATAAAACTTAGCGGTGTTTTCGAAGGCAAAAGGTCGGAAACAATTTATTGGCAAAAATTTAGTTAAAAACATGGACGATCTCGAAGTCGAGGATATCAAAGACGAGGAGGAAGAAGATGATTTAGACACTGACGATAAAGGCGTTGCTGGTGATGATGAGGAAGAAGAGGAAATGCCAGATGACGAATAATTAAACTTGCAACTTTACGAATCTCTTCTTACCAATTTGGAGATCAAGATCACCGCTTACGGCGTAATCCGGGGCGGTGATTTTGTTGTTGTCTAAAGTCTTAATTGCACCAGCGTCGAGCAAGCGGCGGAAATCACTTTTCGATTCTACTAATTTTTCTCGAATTAAAATGTCTACAAGTAATTCACCGGCTGTCACTCGGGTCGCCACCAATTCTTCAGGCATCGCGCCATCACTAAACTTGGTTTGGAAGTCGCGCGCGGCGCGCTTCTCCTTCGCTTCACCGTAAATTAATTTCACCAGCTCGCTCGCTAAACGCATCTTGGCTTCCTTTGGATGACCGGCCAGAATTTCTTTAATTTCACTTTCTGACAATCGAGTTAAAAGTTCGAAACCAGCTGGCACGAGTTCATCGCCCCAACTCATGACCTTGCCATACATGTCTTCTGGCGCATCAGTCAGCGCGGCCAAATTTCCTTCAGTCTTACCCATTTTCTTACCGGTATTGTCGGTCAAGAGCTTGGTGGTAAGCACAAACTTCTCTTTACCTGCGCGTTTGAGTAAAGTGCGACCGGCGAGCATATTGAAGGTCTGATCATTTCCTCCAATTTCCAAATCCACATCGAGGGCCACAGAATCATACCCTTGCATCAAGGGGTACATAAATTCATGAAGATGAATCGGCTCACCAGCCTTGAAGCGCTTCGAGAACATATCCCGCTCAATCATCTGGGCCAAGGTGAACTCACTCGCAAGCTCGAGAATCTCGGCAAACTTAAGCTTACCAAGCCACTTACTATTGAAAGAAATTTTCACCTTATCGAGATCAATGATGCGCGCGAGTTGCTTTTTATAGCCTTTTAAATTCTCTTTCACCTCCGCGGCAGTCAACTGACGACGTGTCGCGCTTTTATCCGTGGGATCACCAATCATTGCGGTGAAATCACCAATCAAGATTGTGACTTCATGACCGGCTTCGGAAAAATCCCGCAACTTTAAAAGCGGCACTAAGTGACCAAGATGCAGGCTGGGGCCAGTCGGGTCAATTCCCCAATAAATTTTTAACTTCGATCCCCCGGCTAGCCTCGCTGTTAAAGTCTCAGTGGCTGGATACACCTTCTCAACCCCACGTGTAAGAATTTGGTCTGTCATTCGACTAAATTTAACATAATGTTAGGATTAGACCAATGTTAAAAAAGGTTGTCTTAATACTTCTGGTTCTCGGTTTTCTCGGGGGCGGAATTTTGGCAGTATGGATCGCCACGATTGATATCCCCGACTTCAACTCGTTCGAAGAACGGCGTATTGTGCAATCAACAAAAATCTATGACCGCACCGGAAAAGTCCTGCTCTATAACATTCACGATGATGTCCGACGCCAAATTATTTCAGGAGAAAATATTTCTCGGTTTATTAAAAATGCCACTGTAGCAATCGAGGATGATCAGTTCTATGAACACAATGGTGTTAAGCCCATGGCAATCTTACGCTCAGTCTTCGTTAATCTAGGTGCCGGCGCCCTTAAACAAGGTGGTTCAACCATTACTCAGCAATTAATTAAAAATTCAGTTCTCACTAAAGAAAAGAAATTTTCACGAAAAATCAAAGAAGCAGTGCTTGCTTTACGTCTCGAGAAAATGATGGGAAAAGAAGAAATTCTAACCCTTTATCTCAATGAAATCCCTTATGGGGGCAATCTCTACGGTGTAGAAGAGGCAGCACAGGCCTTCTATGGTAAACATGCGAACGAAGTCACCCTTGCTGAAGCCGCTTATATTGCCGCGATTCCTAAAGCTCCGACCTTCTATTCTCCTTATGGCCAAAATCGCACTCACCTTGATGAAAGAAAAAATCTCGTTTTAACCCGCATGACCGAGCTTGGTTACATTAAAAACGAAGAAGCAACGGCGGCAAAAACAGAAACTGTAGTCTTTCTTCCTCCGCAAGATCGTGGAATTAAAGCGCCTCACTTTGTGATTTGGGTTCGTGATTATCTAGAAAAAAAGTATGGTGCCGATACTGTTCGCCACGGCGGTCTCAAAGTCACCACCACTCTCAACTGGGATTGGCAGAAAAAGGCTGAAGAACTAGTAGCCAAGATCGCTCCAGGTAATCAAGAAAAGTTTAATGCCAAAAATACTGGACTCATCGCCATTGACCCAAAAACGGGTGAGCTTCTGGTGATGGTGGGCTCGCGAGATTACTTCGAAACCGCGAATGACGGTAACTTTAATATCACTCTCACCCATCGCCAACCAGGTTCTTCATTCAAACCATTTGTCTACGCCACCGCTTTTAATGAAGGTTATACTCCGGAAACCGTGGTTTTCGACCTAGAAACACAGTTCGACACCAACTGCGCCGATGGTGGTAATTGTTATAAACCACAAAATTACGACAATGTTTTCCGCGGCCCCATAACACTGCGCAATGCCCTCGCCCAATCAATCAACATTCCTGCAATTAAAACCCTATATTTAGCTGGGATAAAAGATTCCATTAAAACCGCCAAAGATATGGGGATTAAAAGCTTGACTGACCCGGACCGCTACGGCCTCACTCTCGTCCTTGGTGGTGGTGAAGTGTCGCTCCTAGATCTCACTAGTGCTTACGGTGTCTTCGCCAATGATGGTATGCGCGCACCTTATGCAAGTATTCTTAAAGTCGAAGACGCAGAAGGGAAGGTGCTCGAAGAATTTACCCCCACCACCAATCGGGTGCTCCCAGAAAATACCGCTCGCCTTATCTCTAGTGTTCTCTCCGACAACACCGCTCGGACACCACTCTTTGGTGAGAACAACCTTCTTCACTTCGCTGGTCGCGATGTAGCGGCCAAAACCGGTACCACCAACGATTACCGCGACGCTTGGATCGTGGGTTACACCCCCTCAGTGGCTCTTGGTGCCTGGGCCGGCAACAACGACAATACCCCAATGGAAAAGAAAGTAGCTGGTCTAATTATCGCTCCCCTCTGGAATGCTCTAATGCAAGAATTTCTTAAAAATTTACCTACCGACGACAAATTTCCTCGACCGGCTCCCTTAAGTAGCGAGATAAAACCCGTCCTCCGAGGGGTATGGCAAGGTGGCGAAGCATATGCGATTGATAAAATCTCCAGAAAACTGGCCACAGAATATACTCCCGAAGAATTACGGGAAGAAAAAGTTCTCACAAATGTTCACTCTATTCTCTATTGGCTAAACAAAGATAATCCAAACGGTCCTCAACCCTCAAATCCGCGCAGTGATCCCCAATTTGAACTCTGGGAACAACCAGTGCGCCTCTGGGCAGCCATCAACGGAATGGTAGATCAAAACAAAAACGATATTCCAAAAGATAAAGATGATATTCATAAACCAGAATTCACTCCTGAAATAACCTTCACTAATATCGACGAAAAGGATGAATATGACGCCGATAAACCACTAAATGTTACTGTGGAAGCAGAAGGTAAATATAAACCAACTCAGGCAGACTTCTTCTTAAACAATAATTATCTCGGCTCTAGTCAGAAAGAACCTTTCTCTCTGGTCTTTACCCCTCAAGAAATCCCCAATATTAGCGCTAGAAATGAATTAAAAGTGGTGGTTTATGACGATGTTCGTAATCGCGGCGAAGAAACTATCACCCTGAATATCGATAATTAACTTCTACAATATTTTCTTGGGCGCTTTCTTATCTAACAATTCTCGCAACTCAGCGAGAATTGCTTCTTTTTTCAAATATATTTCACTGCGCTCCACCGGCTTCAGATCAAGGTAGAGATCAAAATTACTGAGACGTAATTGTTTCGGCTTTAACTCAATCCCCGTTCGTTTAAACACCACCTCAATAACAACCTCTTTCACCTCCTGATCCGCCGGTTTCAGAACCTTAAATTTCCCTAAATATTTTTCGAGATTGTTCACAAACTTTTACCGATGCATGGGCATCACGAGGTAGGCGTAGGTGGAGTCGCCAACACCTGTTAATAAAACAGGCTTATTGGCTCCGTTAAATTTAAGGGAAATTTGTTCAGTACCAAGAATCGCTAATGCTTCAAGAAGATAACGGACATTAAAACTCATTTCAACCATGTCTCCAGTGAATACACCATCAATTGTAACCACATTTTCTCCCACATCGGCATTTTTGGCTGTAATTTCAAACAATTTCTCATTTGGCACCAACCTACAATCCACCTGATTTAATTTATTAGCGAAGATATTAGCGAGTTTTAAGGCATCTATAAGTTCTGTTCGAGAGATAACTACTTCTGTTTTATGACTCGCCGGCATAATTTGCCGATAATCTGGATAAACCCCATCAATCAAACGAGAAATGAAGTATAAATTATCATCAGTAATCGTTAATTGATTTTTATTAAAAACAAAAACAATTTCTTCGTTTGCGTTTTCAAAAAGTCTCAAGATCTCCAAGGCATTCTTCGCAGGAATAATAAGTTCGACACTTTTTTCTGACTTCCCTAATCCAATTAATTTTCTCTCAGCAAGACGGAAAGAGTCTGTTGCCACCAAGATTAGATCATTCTCATTCTGATAGAGATACACACTATTGATCTCTGGTTTAATCGCCGAACTCGCAGCAGAAAAAAACACTGATTTTAAGCCGTTTATTAAAAACTGACTGTTTATTTTTAGTAAACCTCCATGATCTGAAACCGCCGGAAGTGACGGGAAGTCAGCTACAGGATACCCCTTCAAAAGAGTTGTATGTTTAGTAGAAGAAATTTGAATATTATCGTTTACTAAATCCAATTTAACTTTTTCCTCTCGAGTTAAGTTGTTTAAGAAAGCCACCAAAGTGCCACCATTAACTGCCACTACCCCTTCTTGATCAACTTTTGCTGGAACTTTAATTTCCACACCAACCTCAAGATTAGTGGCACGAATAAATAAGGTTTTATCTTTTGCTTCGATTAAAACATTTGAGAGAATTGGTAAGGAAAGATTTTTTCCAGTTAAGCGCTCAGCTTGAGCCACTGCTCCCTTTAATTTTTCTTTTAAGCATTCTACTTTCATATTATTTTTTCTTAATTAATACAAGAAGTGATAATAGTTCTGGGGAAAAGTGGATTGTCTCTGAAATACATTGATAGTTCCACTGTTTTTACTTGGTAGGACTTGGGGAAAAACATACCACTGTCTTTTTGTCTTTTACTCATTAATATCTTTTTATAATTTTCTTTCACAATTTATTCTCAACTTATTCCCTAGTTATTCACAGTTTATTCAGTGTAAAGTCGGGCTCTAATTTGATCAATCTCTTCAACTAAACCTTGGTCGTTTTTTAAATCATGATTAATTTTATCGAAAGCGTGAATAACTGTAGTGTGGTCGCGACCTCCGAGTTTTTGGCCAATGTAAGGGTAAGAACTATTGAAGTCTTGGCGTAAGATATACATAATCACCTGCCTTGGTTTTACTACTTCTTTTTTGCGAGTTTTCTCATAGAGTGATTTTTCTTCAATATTATAGAAATCAGCCACAATTGTTGTGAGGTTTTTAATAGAAACATTCTTTTTGGGTTTGATACTACTCTTCAGGAGATTTTTTATCTCAATGAGGGTTAAATCACGTTTTTTTACATACGCTTGGCAAATAATCGCATTCAAGGCGCCCTCAAGCTCTCTAATATTATCTTGAACTGAGGAGGCTACGTATTCCAAAATATCTCCATGTAGAGAAAAACCAACCTGTTTGAGTTTTGATTGGAGAATAGCTAAACGTGATTCATATTCTGGTTTACTGACACCAATCATCATCCCCCCTTCAAGCCGGGAACGAACACGTTCTTCAAGATTAGGGATCAATTTAGGAGCCTTATCGGAAGAAAAGATAATTTGTTTGTTGTTTTCTTGGAAACTGTTGAATAAATGGAATAATTCCTCCTGGGTTTTATCTTTATTAGAGAGAAATTGCACATCGTCAAGGATTAAAAGGTCGTATTTTCGGTACTTTTCCTTGAAAACAAGAGCTTTGTTGTTTAAAACAGAGTTAACATAGTCATTCGAGAACCGTTCGGCGGTGATATAAAAGACTTTTTTATTCTGCCCTGCTTGTTTGAAATGATTTCCTACAGCCTGAATAAGGTGAGTTTTCCCCAACCCTGTTCCCCCGTGGATAAACAAAGGGTTATAACTCTTACCTGGGTTCTTAAGAACCGCTTGAGTGGCAGCATATGCCAACTCATTAAAGGAACCAACAATAAAAGAGTCAAAAAGGTACTTAGGATTTAAGTTATCCTCTTTATTGATATAGAGTTCGTTAAGACCCAAACCACCAGGAAGGATAGGTTTGTCGTAATATTCAGCCTTTTCTGCTCTTTTTTCCTCATTTCTCTGGATAATATACTCCAATCCCCTGATTTCTGGGGATAAATCACGAAGAGTTTTGACAATAAAACGATGATACTTGTTTGTTAACCAGTCTTTAACGAAAGTGTTCGGTACTCCTAGGTACACAACCCCTGAATCTTGCTTTACTACTCCAGTATTTTTGAACCAAGTGCCAAAATTTGCCTTGGAAATGTTTAACTCGATGATACCGAGAACGTCCTCCCAAAGTTTTTTGCTCTCAATCATCGGCACCAGTATATGCTTCTCGGTAAAAGTCGCCAAGTAAATTCACTTGTTTATAAACAGTGGATAAGTTATTATCTTGGATATGTCATTTACCTATAAACCAAAGCGGAAAAAGCGCAAGACCACCCACGGATTTTTAGTCCGAAGTAAGAGTGTGGGTGGGCGAAAGGTGTTAAAACGTCGCCGACAGAAGGGTCGGAAGAAACTCTCGGTTTAAGCTATATGCTCCCGGTTAAACATCGCCTGTCCCGACTGTCTGCCGGGCAGGTTTTAAGTTCTGGCCGCTCCTTCCACTCTCCTGTTTTAGGCCTAAAGTTAGCCAAAATTTCGGAAAATAGTGAAGAAAACAAGTTTCTTTTTGTGGTTCCGGCCAAAATAGCTAAAACAGCGGTACTTCGCCATCGTCTCAAGCGGCAATTGCGCTCAATAGTGATAAAAACCCTGCCTAATTTACATAAAAACGGCCTCGGAATAATGATTTTTATGAAAAAAGATGGTGTAATTCTTCCTTTTGCCCGCCTAGAGGAAGAATTGTTAAATTTGTTCAATCAAGCTAAGCTAATAGGTAAGTAATTCTCATGAAGTATTTGTTTAATCAGGTGTTTTTCTTGCCCCTTTATAATGCTCTGGTGTTTTTGAGCGGCATCATGCCCGGACACAGCCTTGGTTTGGCGATTATTGTTCTTACTCTTTTAGTTAAGATTGTTTTATTCCCTCTTTATCATAAAACAACAACCACTCAGGCTAAACTTAAACTTCTTGAGCCAGAATTAAAGAAAATTAAAGCCGAAACAACTGATAATCGGCAATTACAAGCTCAGAAAATCATGGAATTATACCGAGTTCATGGTGTTAGTCCTTTTGCTGGGATTGGGGTAATGCTTATCCAGCTACCTATCCTTTGGGCTCTTTATAAGGTTTTCCGCGGTAGCTTCGAGTTTGACGGTGCTTTGGTGTATTCCTTTATTAATGCCCCCTCTTCTGTAAACCATTTTCTCTTTGGTATTTTGGATTTAACAGCAACAAGCTATATTCTCGCCCTTTTAGTGGGATTATCTCAGTATATTCAAGTTCGTCTCGCTCTGCCGCCGGTAAAACCCGATTTGGTTCCCAATAATAACCCCTCCTTCTCTGATAATTTGTCGAAAAGTATGGGAATGCAGATGCGTTATATCTTACCAGTAATGATGATTGTTATTTCAGCCGGTTTACCAGCCGCCCTCCCCCTTTATTGGTTAGTAGGAAACATTTTCCAAATTGGTCACGAGGTGTTGGTGAAGAGAAAAGCTTTCACTTTACTCCAAGGTGAGCGCCCACAGGCTTGAATCTAAGCGATTTTTAAAGAAAACCAGGGTTTCGGTGGGATTTAGCATTAATTCCACGGCGTCGAGGGTTATACCACTCTCTAGACCGTAGCTTTTTTGCCATACCAGTCTTGTTTCGCCTGTCTCGGCGTTTATCCACCAGAGACTGTCATCAAAAGTTTTTTCCCCTCGATACCATTCATCAGGATAATTTCCGGCCGGTAAATTAGTGGGCACGGCACAATAGAGACTCAGTTTGTTTTTAGTCCAAACACATTTCTCAGCTATGGTTTCAAGGGAAATAAGTGAATTATCCTTTGTGATTAAGTCAAAAAGGTACAGTCTCAACCCTTTTCCTACGCTCTCACTATAGACAATCTTTTTACCATCTGGGCTTACTAGAGTATTTAGACCTAAAATACCCCCTAAAACTTTTGTCCAAGCATTACTTTCGGGGTTTAAAAAGTAGAGTGATCCAGGGAGATTAGACGCTGGTTTAGTGAGGAAGCCAAGGGTTTTTTCTTCAGGCCAAGTGACCAGCCATTCGGTTAAAGGTGAAGAAACAACTTCTTTTTCTGTGCCACCGGCCCAGTTTCTTACTGTGCCTACGGTGTTACTCCCTGTTTTTTCTAGGGTAAAGAGTTTGTTTCCACTCGGTGAGGCAACAATTTGAGTAATAGAGTCATTGAGTGGTTGATTGTTGGCAAGGAGAAGATTGTGTCTGGTGTTTTCTTCCTCATAACTTACTGCTGTAAAGGTAGTACTTGCAGTGTGACCCCAAGCGACACTCATGACGCCGGGTAAGGTGGTGTTGGTAAACCGAGTGGTTTCTTCTGTCTCTAAATCACGGAAATAAATATGACCGGTCGATTTTTCCATATAAGCAAGCACGGTGCTACTGGCTTGAGAAAAGATACTAAAACCACTAATAGGCGAATTAACCACTTTAACCAGGCGACCACCAAAACTTTGATTAATTACCTGATCAGTCGGTGTTTCTGTGCCTACATTGCCTTCGTCTGTTGTATCAATTGGCTTTGCACCACCTTCATCTATGGGAAAAAATTCATCCACTGTTTCAGTGGGGGTTGGTGTTTCCCCATTATCTCGCTCAAAGTAGAAAAAGAGGCCTAATAAAAAGCCAAGAGCGGCTATGACGAGAATAATAATGATGAGAATTTTTTGACTCATTGATCTTCTTGTTGATTTACTGGTTGATTTGATTCGAGACTAAAGTTAACTCGCACTAACTCAGGATTAATTTGGCGCAAGAGAATATAAGCAGCTAGAGCGAGAAGAAGACCCCAGAGCGCTTGAGTAATTCGCTCTTTTGAGCCACCTTTTACCCCTGGTACGCCACTGGCCGCGTATTTTACTCCTTCCCAAATAATGATGAGGATTCCCAAAAGCCCAATAAATCCAATGGCTTTAGGAAAAAGATCGGTTAGATATTGAGCTAAATTCCCCACTTTTTCCTGCCCGGTAATTCCCGGCTCAAGTAGACATACGCCATCATTGTCTGATTTACAGCCAGTTTGAGCATGCACAAAAGTTAAAAGAGGAATACTGAAGGCAAGAATAAGGCTAAAAATAAGGAGTTTTTTCATTTAGAAATTAAAATTACTCCGGCCATATGTAATATTAAATTTATTAACCACCTTCTGCAGTATTTTGTTGGAATTCTTGGTGAGCAAACTCACTGTCACCTCCCCTGTTTCTCCAGCTGGTGCAGCAAAGGTGATGACTCTGCCACCTTCAGAACTTCCACGCGCCGGTTTATTATTCACTTGCCAGTCGAAGCTCACATTACCGCGAGTAAAGTCGCCCAGAGAGACAAAATACGGCTCAGCGAGCAGCATCACCTCCTTCTCGGTAAGCGCGAGGCTACTGCCGAGTGCGGCGCCATAATTCGCACCAGAGAGTGGTGAGAGTGGGTAAATCACTGCTTTTGGAGTAATTACGGGAATAGTGAGGCTTTTAGTGATCTCAGCGCCATTTCCATTACTTACTTTAACTGTGATTGTATTACCTCCTACTGTGGCAGCTTGATAGGTTAAAGTATTTTTGCCGATTCCTGAGGAACCTGGGAGATTAAAATTATCTTTTTTCCAAGTATAGGTAAGGTTGTTGGGATTCATTCCGGGAAAGTCAGCAAGGGCGACCACTCTCACCTCACTCTCGGAGCTCACCTGACTGTGACCACGGTAAAAAGTTGGGGTGTATGTTCTTGCTTCAAAGAAAAGGTCAACCGAAGACGGGGTTTGAGCGGCCGCAACCGCAGAAAGCATTCCCATCAAGAGAAGTGGAAGTGCTGTCACACCAAATTTCATAGCCTTTAGTTTATCACACCTCTCCTGGAGAGAGTTGAGGAGAACTTTCATTGGACCGCTCTTCTCGGCGACGGTAAGGGTATGCTTTCCAATGTTTATCCCAACCCTTTCCTAACTTTTTGGTGTTTTTGGATAATTCTTTAATTTTTACCAGGAGTTTTTTGATTAAACGGTTGATCCACCAATTGGCGAGAGTGTTCCACGGGAGCATGGATATAAAGGGAACCATCCCTAGGAGAGCAGCAAAAGAAGAAATCAAAGCAATTTTAAGCTGGATAATACCTATGGAAACACCAGATTTGGCAACGGCTTTTAAAATAGGCATATATTTGAAGATAAAAACCCCAAGCCAAATAAGCCAATAGATGGCATTAGTGACAACGTTTACGAAAGGAATTAAGTCTAAAAGGTCAAAAATAAAAGTTATTACCGCCATGGTAATTTGAAATTGTAGTGAAAGGCCGAGTGTTTGCATGCTAATTACCCTGTGGTCTCAAGATCTTGCTTCGCTTGTTTAATGGCGAGAATTTGGGAAGGATCTGAGGTAATAATCTGGTCTTCGGTATAGGAGGCAATGATTTTAATTGCTACGTGTTTGAGGCCAGCGAAGAAGATGCCCTCCCCCACATTGCTCTCAAGAAGCAAATACTTCTCTTCATCGGTGAGTTGAAAGGTTTTTTGGACCAGATCAATTGAGGCCGGAGATTGTTTTAGAAGTAATTGAAGTGAGGAGTTGGTGATAATCGGTAAACCATATTCCGAACGTAAGAAATCCCCTACATCTTGGGTAATTGTGGCGACGCCGAGATAATACTTACGACCGCGTTTTACGAGAGAAAACAAGAATGAAGCCGTGTCCGGCGCCTTCATCATCCACCAAGCCTCATCGATGACGAGTAAACGTTTTTTTAGATTACGACGAATAGAATTCCAGATATTGTGCATTACGATGTACATCGCAACTGGCTTGAGCTCATCTTCCATGTCGCGGACCGAGAAAACGACAAACTTTTTATTAATATCAACGTTTGTTGGCTGATTAATGAAACCAGCCCAAGTACCTTGAGTGTATTTGAGAAGCCGTTGGGCAAGCGATGCCCCACCTTCCATGCCGGCGAGCACTAGTTCCAGATCAGAGAGTAGTGGCGCCGGTTTACTGCTGAAATCGGAGCCCGGAGTAATATCCTTCAGGGCATAGGTTTCCGTAATGGCGGCATCAATAATCGCATCTTCCTCGGTAGTAAGACCACCGAGCATAATTCGGAATAGGCCTACTAAGTTGATGATATTAGAGCGCAAAACATCGGCTGGTGACTCATCTTCGCGAGGGAAAGGCAGGTCGAAGGGATTAATGTGGTGTTCGGAAGTGAGAGAAATGTTGAAATAGCGCCCCCCGACTGCCTCAGCCAGGAATTCATACTCGCGCTCTGGGTCAATCACAATCACATCGGTGTCGAACATGAGAGAGCGCAAGACTTCTAGCTTGGTGGCGTAACTTTTACCTGAACCCGACTTGGCAAAGATCACCGAATTGTAGTTCTCGAGACTAAAACGATCGAAAAGGACCAACGAAGAGTTGTGGCGGTTAATGCCATAGAGAATCCCTTTATTTGAGGTTAAGTCGAAAGAAACAAAGGGAAACAGGCTCGAGAGTGGCGAAGAATTAAGCTTGTAATTGATATTAAGTTGATCATTGGCGATCGGTAACACGCTTTTGAAACCCTCTTCTTGTTGGAAAAGAGCTGGTTTGAGATACACCAACTTAGCGTCGAGAATTGATTTAATTTCTCCCTCGATCTTATCGAGCTCATCCTCCGATTCGCCGTAAATGGTGATATAGAGACCAACATCGAAGATTTTTTCTCGAGCTTGTTGGAGGGCATCGCGGAGATTCTCAATATCTTCATAGGCGGTGTCGAGAATGGGGTCACGAACAATACCCCGAGCTTCTTTGAGATTAATCTGACTTTGCACCTCAGCCACCTTTTTCTCTAGTTGCCGCAGAGCGGTAGAGGTATCAATGGGGTGAACCACAATCGAGACGTCGAAGACCTTGTCGAGGTTGATCACTGGTGAGAACCAATCCCCCGCTAAGACGCGTGGGTAGGAGATCACAAAGAAGGTGCGAGCCATCTTGTCGCCCAGATTTAAGAGCCTGGGCGTAATTTTAAGCGCTGAGGGCGCAATAATGTCTTTGAGCTCGAGTACACCCAACTGATAAATATCTTTTGGGAGAATGGGGGCGAGCCCTGGCGCTTCTTTCTTATTTCGATTAAAGAATGACATATTAGGCGGCGGTTGGGATCTCTGCTTCCCCAGGGTTAAAGATTTTGAAGAATAATTCGACCAGTTCCTCAGTCCCTAGCGGGATAGCGCGCACGCCGAAGCGGCTCAAACCTTGAATCACCACCGCGGCGCGCTGTTCAATTTGGGAGCGTCGTTCCTCGAATTTCTCGGTGGCGAGGTCGGCCGCGCTCTTGTTTGGATTTTTACCTGGCCAGAGACCAGAGAGAATCCCACCTTTCTTTAGATTTACCATGGCGGCGTCATATGGCACACAAACGAAAAAGGTTTTGGCCATCACGTCAGTAGAATTGGTGAAATTACGGATAAATTCAATGTATTCTCGGGTTTGAACCTTAATTAATTCATTTGTCTGCTCTTTTTGTCTAGTTTCTAAGGTGGCAAGATAGGGCTTAATATCAAGCCGGCGGGACTGGATAAAGAGTTGGACGTGGAAATCGAGAGAATTAAGGAAATTTTGGTACTGGAGAATGATCGCTTCCTTCTCGTCCTCCGATTTTAGGGCGAAGTTGAGCGAAGAAACAATGAGAACTAGTCGGAGACCGCCATTTTTGAGCACCACGACCCCGTCGCGGATCTCTTTAATGGGAACGAACTCTTGCGTTGCTTGCGAGGTTTCAGCCATCGGCCTTTATTATAACGGCTATTGAATTTTCTCCCTAATATCCAGGCTCCAGGATAATTCTTTCAGCTTACTCTTTGATAATTTGGGAATGGCTATACCTGGGGTTTGTTCACTACCAATTTTAATAGTGTCCCCTTGGTCGATTTTTTTCTCTTTTTTCTTCCACACATAGAGTTTATGCGACCAGAAGTATCGCAGAGCGGACTCGGTCATGTTGATAAAAGGTCGGTTGTTGATCTTATAGAAGGCCAAGAGAAGGCCAAAAATCACAAGCCCGGCCATGATTGGCCAAGCGAGGAACTTGGGGAGATAAGTATAAGCAACGAAGGCGCCACCAAGCGAGCCAGCCACGTAAACGAATTGCTTGAAGGTTAAGGGGCCAAAAATCTTGTCTTCAATCTCGATAAATTGAGGAACTTGGAAATTCACCCTTCTATTGTAGCGCTATTTAGAAATTTCGCGATAGGGATCGGGGGTGGAAGAGGGAGGATTAGAAGGAGTTTGTTGCGGTTGATCAAATTGCTTCTCGAGATCCACCTCTTCTCGCGGCACGCGGAACAATTTCGCCATTTTTTCCTCGAAAATGCTGCGACTGTCAGGGCTTGCACTCACTGCTGGACTTACTGCCGGCCTTTCCCCCGCATGAATTTTCTTCAGTGATTCTTGGATTTTTAGAAAGATTCCTTGGTTGACATCATTAGTGATAGCGTTAAGTTGGTCTGGTTGCAACGGTAATTCTTTGGCCAGGTTTTTTGTGAAGTCAGATAATGGATTGATTCCGATTAGAACCAAAGCCGTTTGATCAGCTAGTACCCCTATTTCATCTAGGTGAAGATCGTACTTTAGGCCGATATCACCAATTGTCCCGTCAAGATCAAGGTCCCAGATGGCTGCCTGAATATCTTCGGGCAACTTAAGAAATTTTTCTAGTAATTGTTCGTTGTTGTTCATATATTTTATTCCCCTTCGGGTTTCTTTTTTTCTTTTTCCCCTCCTTTATCTTCCCCCTCCTTTTTCTTTCCCTGTTCATCTATTTTTGCTTCCAAGGACTCAGTCTTGTCTAATTGCTCCGCGGCTAAAATTAGGGCTTCTAAACGATCAGCTTCTAATTGGTTCCCAGCCCTTTCCGCGTCTTCTTTTTGTTTAGTCCAGGTTTTAATTTCATTTTTTCTCTTATCTTTTTTCTCTTGAGTTTCTCTTGCCTCCCTAAGTTTCTTTTTCATCGGCTCTGGCATTTCCTCTTGTATACCTTCTACTACCTTACTTAATTTTTGATACTTCTTACCGGCTTTTTGCTGTCGAGCTTGAATTTCTTCAGGGGTGCCTGGGGCTTTTTCTATCTGCTTATCAAAGTTCCTTATTTGCCGTTTTATACCACGAACTTTTTGGACTTTTGCTATATTTTCTGGGAGCGCCTGAGCCACCGAGCTCATGCTTGGATAAGTGACGTCGTACCAATTCAAATCCTCTCTATTTTTAGAAATAAAGTCTTCTTTTTCCTGTTCGATTTTTTCCTTTGATTTAACGTCCTTAGCTTTTTCTTCATAAGATTTTTTAAGTCCAGACTCTAGTTTTAGTTTGTCTTCCACCTTCATTTTCTCATAAGCTCTCTGCTGAGCAATCTTACCACCAAAGATATTTCTCTTTCGGCCAAGAGCGGCTAGATATTTGGCAACCAACTCAGGATCATCTTTGATCTCATCAGGAATTTTGGCGAGTTCATCAATCTTCTTGTCAAAACTCTTTTCTCCACCAAACTTTTCTTTAGAAATTGTGGAAGCAAATTTAGTTAGAGAGCCACCAATGATGGTCCGGTTGGCAATCTGATTCTTAGCCCAATCAGAAGTGGCAATTCTGCGACCTAACCGCCCGACGGTGTTCGCACCAATAGTTCCCACTGCGCGTTGTCGCCATTTCTTACCGAGATCACTAGCATATTTCGCCCCATGAATACCAAATTGTACAGCAGCAATGAGGGAACCAACCATCAGGCCAATCACAATAATAAAGTTGATAAGCATGGCGCCTATTCCTGCAATACCAGCGGCTTGAGAATCAGCGGCGATGCTCTGAATCGCACCTTGAGACATCACTTTAGTAGAAAGGAAGACGAAGAGGAGATAAATTGGAGCGAAGAATGAATATTTAATAAGCAAATTCCACCACTTCGAGAAGTGGCCACTGAGCTTCGGCGTGGTGTAGGCGAGGAATGCCAAGGGCGAGAGAATAACCATAAAGATGAGAACAATCATGCGGATGAGGAGGAGTAAGCCCGCGGCGAGGAAGACGAAGGCCGTCACGAGCATCAGACTCACTGCACCAATGGCTTGAGCCAGTGTTTTACCCACGCCAGTGGCGGTGCCAGAGGGAGTGTCGAAGGCCCGTTGGAGATTGAGATGATTCATGAAGAGGCCGGTTACTCCCCCAATTTTGCCATCAGCACCACCAACAAGGGCTGAGTCATAGGTTTGCCCACTGCGATTCACTGACTGGAAGAATTGATACGATGCGATATTAGAGACATCGATAATGGCTCGGGCGAAGAAGGCGCTAAAGTTGATGAGAAAAGCGATAACAATGACATTCGCGATTAGTTTGTTTTTATTCCCAATTTCAAGATCAAGAATGAAGCCGATTGCCACATAGAGCAAAATGAAAATGAAGAAAATATTTGCGAAGTCGCGGAGAGCGCCCCAGGCGGCAGTAATTCCTGGTGAATCAAGGAGGGAGGCGAAGTTGTTAACGGTATAGTTGAGCGAATATTCGAAAACGGCAGCAGATAAATAGACTAAGAATCCAGCAATGTAGATAAGGAAGTTCCCTGCTCCCCCAACCATCTTTTCTGCGAAATAATTGATGTTCTTCCACGTTGCGCTCCATGATTCCTTGAGGAGACAACCTAAAGAGAGAGACGATAAAACTCCGTCACAGCCATCTTCGGGTTCATTGCCGCCACCTTTTCCTTGTAAGTCTTTAACTTGCTCACGAAGGGCGTTCATCTCATTCGTTAGCCTTATATATTCAGGAGAGCCTGGAGCGTGGTTGCTTCGTTGTCGACCCAACTCCCTTGTTTGCTCAGCTAATTGCCCAGCTTGGGTGTTAGCGGCATTGTTAGGGACAGTGTTGTCCTCAGGATACAGGGGTGGGGTTTCGTCCGGCCACCAGGTACTGAGTAAGTCATCAATGTATCCTGCATTGGTGTGGTGAACAGGCGCGACCAAAAAAGTTATGACAGACAGTAAGGTAAGAATGAAGAAAAACTTTTTCATTAATTTCTTGTGATCGTCACTTCTTTGATCGTTTCTTGATCATTATCGCCGGTGCACTTGAGGATATAGGTCAGCTTGGGAGTGATCGAGAGGTAGATAGCTCCCTCGCTTGTCCCGTAGGTGAAGGTGTAGCGCTTGAGCATTTGGGCGAGCGGTCCGGTGCCATTTTTTTCTAATTCGATCTTATTTTTTAAGAGTTCAATCACCTCGACCGGAGTTCTGTTGGTCGCAGACATCACCTCCAGAGTAATGTTTTGGCCAATTGTTAGGCGATAGATATCGAGAGCGAGCGCTCCTTGAGTTGGCTTGTATTCCACGCGATCGGCGAGGCGATTAGGAGTGAGGGTGTCAGATAATGTTTCTGTCGTGGCCACTCCAGCGCGAGTTCTGGTTAGTTCTGCCCGCATTTCTACCGGGTGAGAGATGGTGCGGAAGCCGTCATTATTTAACTTCTCGCCCGCTTTGGCCACGGTGGTGTCGGCTGTGCTTGAGATCCAATCATTGCCTGCCTCACATCGGTCGGCATTGGTGGTGTCCCAGATAATCCGGCTATCATCCTTTTGGCCGCCATTTACTTGGGCTAATGAGGGTGTTTCTGCTCTCATGTTTACGAAGACTGGGAGAATATCACCAAGGCCAATGCTGGTACCGAGCGAGCTTGTTCTCGTGCTGGGATCCTCATAATTATTTCTCCTGAGAAAGCCGCTATCCTTGTTTGGCCAACCAGCGTTCGGGCAAGGACCAGGACCAGGACAGGGGTCGGAACCATTATAAATACTGGGAGCCTTCTCAGCTTCAAAATAACCAGGAGCATCATCCAATCTGTCGGCGACATGCTCGAGTTCTCCTTTGGCTACGTCAAGCTTTGGATTCTGAACTGACACATCGACGGGAGTAAAAAAGATTTTCTTAGTTGCCTCCTCCGCTATGCCCGGCGCGAGCGTGGTGTCGTATCCACGACAAAGCCAGGTAGTTTTGTCTTCAAGCTCAACCTCGACCCTGTTTTCTTGAGGGCATTCGTAACGGCCGAGAATGCCATTTCCGGCAGCAAGGTCAGCTTCTGCCCGCGCCAGGGCCTGTGCTCGGAGACTATTAACTGCGTCTCTTGTTTTGAAGTAAACAGTAATAGGATTGATGAGAATAAGTTTCATCCACGATGTCCACCCACCACCCTCTTCAAAGCCGCCCGGGGAAGTAAATTGATCATATTGAGTTTTTGGTAAACCATCAGAAGCGATTTCCCCGGCAACAGTTTGCATTTCCTCAATCTCCAATTTTTCTCGAATATCTGGAACTAAGTGGTAAGTTTCTGGATCATCTTCTGCTAGAGTTTTTAGATCTTGCATGGATACTTTGAACTTTTCCTGGTCTCTTTGCTGAACAAATTGGTCAGGGTTTCTTGGCATGATAGATTGTCCATTTCCCTCACCCTCTACACCGAGCATTCCCGGAGACATACCAACGCCGGTATTAAGATCCTTTTTGATTTTTTCTAAGAAGGCGTGGAGACCACCGAGAGTATTTTTCTCAGCATTTGGTGTTGTGATTAATCTATTTTCCTCGTCCATTAATTGGATTCGCCTCATGGTCTTGAGGAAAGTACACGTTTGTATCTGAAGAATAGTCAGACGCTCGTTCAAGTCACGAGATTGTTCCTCGGTATTCAAAATTTTGTTTGTAGTCTTCGCATTTCCTTTGGATGTTGCTGCTATGCTAAAGATGCTACCTAATTCCGGTCCTACCTCAGCCACCGGGAACGCTGCGGCGCCACCACCCACGGTGCCGAAGCCGATGGCGGCCATTCCTTCCGCCACGAGTTGCTCCACAATTGGTGCCAAGATTGGACCAGCGAGTGGAATACCCTCTACCAATGATCCCGCGCCTGCGGCGACGCTGGCACCAATATTATTTTTCAGCCCCTGCATAATCTTGGATGCTTCAAGATTGTTGCTAGTGAGTTGTCCCGGACCCACTTGTTTTTCCACGGCCCCATTAGCGGCTCGTTCAACTCCTCCGTTTTGCAAATCCTGTTGGGCTCCAGTGCCTACTTCGCTCATGGCGCTTTCCATTGGTGCGCCGTCAGGGAAGGATGCTTGATAATCCTCAAGACTCATTGAACCTTGACCAGGAATGGTGTTTTGGTCAGCGGTTAAGCGCATGCCATTGGCTTGAGCGATATCGTAATCAGAGGCTCGCATCTGATTTGGCTGTAGTTGGCCCGCGGCGTCCAACTGATCGTACTGGGCATTTTCCAGTACCTCTAGTGTGGGCGGTGGTGGGTACACCGCGCTCCAGAGTCCATTGCCAAGGTTGCTAATACCGTCTGCCGCCACGCCACCAATCTCAAATGCTGTTCCGGTGATTCCATGCGCTAAGGGGTAGAAGGTGGCACCGAGCGTGGCATCAATAGTGTCGGCCAGAGTATTACCCAAGGTATCAATGGTGCTGCTAATCGGGTAAGCAATTGTAGCTACAGCAATATTGAGTTGTTGGTCGATGGCATCGGTGATTGGATCAAGAAGAGCTTCATCGAAGGTGTCGATGGCATTCTCAAGCGCTTCAGTAGGAACAGCAATAGAATCAATAACTTTGTCGATAGAGTTTTCGATCGAGTTATTGATCGGCTTCTCGATGGCACCCATCATGGCATCGGTCAGGCGGTTGATGTGTTTCGGATCAGTCATTGATTGCTCGAGCTCGAAGGAGAGACCGTCGATCATGTCCTCAAGAAGTTGGTCGGGGTCAAGATTCGCAAGCCAAAGGAGGAATTCCTTAGAGGCATCAAGTTGGGCAACGAGATTCTCAATAATTCTCTCGACATCTTTAAGGGTTGAAGGTACGGAAATGGCTCCAAAGAAAATTCCTAATAGGTCACCAAGAGGACCTAAACCCGCAACAGGAGAAAAAGATTTTTTCAAGTTTTCTATGGCGGCCATAATGGCTATTTTTGTTCCTTCAATAGTGCCGCGCACATCCTCCACTTGATCCCGGACCATCTCAGGGATTTGTTGAATCATGGTGTTGAGCTGGGCGCGGTAATAGGTCTCGATGGTTGGCCGAGCGGTTTTTCCAATCTCTAACTTAAAGGTGTCTTGGAGGGTGCGACGCAAGCCACCACTAATACCGCGAGAGGTGGCATTGCCTACGAAATCATCATTCAAAACATTTGGTAAAGTTTCCCGAACTGATGAGTCAATTAACTTTTTAAATTGCCCCTCATTTTGTCGGTAGTATTCAGCGGTGAAGCCAGCGCGTCGATCAGCCTCCAGATTCTTGGCCAGAGTTTTAGGAAATTCTTCTCCCCAGCGGGTTTTGAAGCCCTCTTGGAATTCGTATTTAAGGTTTTCTTGGATATTAGTAGATGCCACACCCGCTGAGTCCCCGAGGGTATTAATAGTGTTGGGTAAGACTTCCAGGCCAAGCTTCTCGTTGACCCGGTTTTTGATCGGCTTGGTAATACCATCGGCGATGGCTCGGCCAGCGGATTTGTTTTTACTCTTTTTTGATTCCGAAACACATTCCTCATAGTCACTCTTGCGAATTTTAGCTAAGCGATCGGCGCTTTGTTGGCTGGTGGCTTGTCCGGGTGGGGTGAGGCCAGAATACTTAGCATTGTTTGCGGCTGGGTTTGAGCCAGGAGGAGGCAGGGCTACGCTTGGCCCTCCGGCTGGAGCGGGAGTATTTTGGGCGCTTACCATTGGCGTGACAATAATTCCCCAAATAATGAGGAAAATAATGACGCGCTTGGTGAAGTTTAATAATGTTTTCATACCCCTAAAGTAATTTTTACCTTATCACCCTCGGCAAAGGTCAGATTATGTCCCGCGAAAAAGAAATTTAGCGTTCCTAGGGCGGTGATAAGTTGTCGGAGATGACTCGATTGCATATTGGCGGCACCCATAGCGAGAGTGGGCTCAGTTTCAAGCTCGGCCATGAGGGTGCTGTCGGACAGGAGGCGGCTTAAGCTGTTTACCAGGTTTAATTGAATCGCCCCGGCTGTTTCTGGGGTGGGTAAAGCGCGGAGTTGGTTAATGGCTGTCTGATAGCGCGTAATAGCCGGGTTAATTTCTTCTACTAAGTCGGTATTTCCTGTTTCTACCGCTTCTAGGGTAAGTGCGGCTTCATAGCCAATCCCTGGTTCAATGAAGGCCGACATAATCTTAGCCATGTTTTTGCCATATTCCATTAGGAAAGCTTCGCTGTTTTCCCCTACCAAGTTAAGATCCTCCAGGCTGTATCTTCTGGCTATCCCCGAGGTTAAGTCATCAATAGGCAGAAGCGGTGTATCCTTCTTGGTAGCCGCGTTTACCACAATGCGTAAGGCGTGATCTTCCGGATTAATCACCGGCTCTTGATTATCTGGTAACCGATCGCCATCAGAGTCGGCGTTTAGAGGGTCAGTCCCCTTTAGGGTTTCTTGCCAATCGGGAATTTTGTCTCCGTCTTGGTCGAGCACCTTCTTCTTGGTAGGCAGAGAGGTTGCGATATTGCTAACTGCGGCGCGAAGGCCAACTTCTTCTCCGGGCGCCGGTAGCGTCCGTCCGCCCAAGTACCACAGTCCACCCAAACTGCCACCAACCAGAATTACTAAGACAATCAATAATTTTTTAAACACAGAAGTAGCTAAATTATATTACATTTGTCGAGGCCAAGACAGGCAAAACTGTTGAATACTTGGCGAAATCAGCTCAAACTTGACAAATATAACCAATAATGCTAAGTTATTGGCAGTTTACGAATTCAGACAGACCTCTTTTTAAGGGAGAAACGATATGAAACTTGTTCAGGTTCTTTTCATTTCGGTGATGGTGGCAACTACGGCTGGTTGTAATTCAGCCAAGTTCAAGCGAACAGAAACCCAGATGTTGGCAGATGGTGGTAAGATCGAGACTGTCTCTGAGGGGTGGGCAGATTCAAAAGACATTCTGTCCTCGCGCCAAGAAAGTTTGGATGTAACTCCAAACGGGGTAAAGTGGAGAAAGAGTTCCACCGCGGCCCAATCACCGAGCCTTGTTCTTTGCCTTCGTTCTGGTTGCGGGCTGCCTCAGTGGTCCCACTCAAGAAGCAAATGGGAAAGACACCAGAGTCACGTGTACAGGTACGGTTATTGAAGGTTTCTTGTGTCGCGGCAACAAGTGGGTCGTTCTGATTAAGTTCAGAGCGGCCCTTTCCTTTTCTAAATTTAAAATTTTGCCTTGGCAGTTTCTCCTACTTTCAAATTATTTTTGTCCGAGAAACCGGCGTTTACTTCGAGGACATATTTTATTGGCGAGGGTGGATAGAAAAGTTTTGGATAACTTTCTGGGGCGAGATTTTTTTCGATCCCAATAATTTTCCAGTTTTCGTCGAGCCAGATAATGTCGATTGAGAAACGCATGTCTTTCATCCAGAAGCCGGGCGTGGTGGGCGATGGGAAAATAAACAAGAGACCGGTGTCTTGTGGCAATGAAGCGCGATCAGAAAGTCCCTGTGTTCGTTCGGTGTTGGTGTCAGCGATTTCTATTTGAATAATTTTCCCGCCGATTTCTAGTTGTGGTGTGTGAGAAACAGGGGCAATGAGACCGAGCGCAATAAGAATACTTAAAAAGAATTGCTTCATAATTTTTTAAATAAACTTAACCAATCTTCTAATTTTAAATCTTCAGCGCGCGCTTTGGGGTTTTCTAATTTCATTCCCAAATTGTTTTGCAAAAGTTTACGTTTGTGGGCAAAACCTTTTTTCAAGAAAGCGAAAAATTTTTCCTCATCAATTTCTTCAAGTTTTTCTCGACTAATATTTTCGATCAAAAGAATTGCCGAGTCCACGGCTGGTGCGGGTGAGAAACTCCCCGCTTTGACTGTGCCCATCCGCCGGTTGGCGGATGGCTCGCCAAAAACTTTCACACTGAGCGAGAGTAAGCTTTCCTTTCCATTACGTGCCACGATTCGTTCCACAACTTCTTTTTGGAGCAAGAGAACCATCAAACTTGGTTGAGGAACGCGACCGAGCCAGAGGCGCAAGAATTCGCCGGTGAGGTAATACGGCAGGTTCGCAATCACTTTGTACTCATGATTTTTTAGTCCCAACACTTCCGGTGAAACGGTGAGAATGTCACCCGTCACAATTTTTAATTTTCCATTTTCAATTTCTGTTTTAAATTTTTCTGTGAGCAGTGACGCGAGTGTTTCATCTTTCTCCACCGCAATCACTTTTCCTGCTTGGGCGAGCAAGAGCTCGGTTAAGTTGCCGGTGCCCGGACCAACTTCGAGCGCGGTGTCTGTTGCCGAAAGTTTGCCCGCCGCGGCAATTTTCTCGAGCGCCCCGCGATTGGTGAGCCAGTGTTGACCTAAAGATTTTTTTGCGCGGATCATCTTGTGAAACATCAAAACATAATCACACTGTCGCGCAGTGGTGTGGGAACGGCGGCAGAGAGGAGTTCTGGCTCAATATCGAAGATAAATTCTGACGGTAAATTGACTTGCCGCCCGCCGAAGATCATTCGAGTTTCGGCATAAGATAAATATAATTTTTCCTTCGCGCGGGTCACAGCCACGTAGAAGAGTCGTCGCTCTTCTTCCTCGTCGCGCGTTTCATCACTCGCGCCCATGAAGACATGCGGGAAAAGATTTTGCTCGAGACCGGTGATAAACACATGAGCAAATTCGAGACCTTTCGCGGCGTGCACCGTCATTAATTTCACTCCCGGTTTTTTCTCATTGAGCGTATCTTGGTCGGAGACAAGCGCCGCCTCATCGAGCAGGGCTTGCACGCCAGCCGTGCCAACTAAGTCATCATACTTTCGCGCAAGCGTCACCAGTTCGCGCAAATTTTCCAACCGCTCTTTGTCGTCATCGGCGCCTTCTTGCAGTAACTTTTGCCAACCACTTTGCTCAAGCACAAATTTTACTGTTTCACTGACGCGCGTAGTCTCGGCCACTTGTTTAATATTGTCGAGCAAGGTGAGAAAGGTTTGCCACTTTACTTTTGTTCCTGCGGGCAAACTCTCAGCTTGGCCAGAAAAAATTTTGGCGAGCGTTACTTTGCCAATCCCGCGCGGTGGAATATTGATCACGCGCTTGAGGCTGAAGTGATCATCGCGATTGAGCGCAGCCTTGAGAAAAGCAATGGCATCTTTAATTTCTTCTCGCTCGAAGAAGCGCGTGCCGAGAACTTGGTAAGGCACACCTGCGCGCAATAAACCTTCTTCCAAGGCGCGCGACTGGAAGTTAGCGCGGTAGAGAATCGCGATATCATCGGGTTGCACTTTTCTCGCGAGTAAGTCAGAAATTTTTCCGGCGACTTGGCCAGCCTCGTCATTCTCGTCGAAGCCGGCGAGGAGATCAATTTTCTCCCCCGCCCCATTTTTGGTAAAGAGATTTTTTTCCTTACGTTTTACATTTTTCTGAATAATCGCATTTGCCGCGGCCAAGATATTTTGCGTTGAGCGATAATTTTCTTCGAGCGTCACCACCCGCGCGTCCGGATAATCTTCTTCGAAGCGCAATAAATTTTCGAAGTCCGCTCCGCGCCAGCTGTAGATTGATTGGTCCACGTCACCCACCACGCAAACATTGCGATGGGCGGCGGCCAAGAGTCTCGCGAGGTCGTATTGAATGGTGTTGGTGTCCTGATATTCATCGATATGAATATAGCGAAAGCGTTTCTGGTAAGCGCTTAGAATTTCTGGTCGATCACGGAAAAGGCGCACTGTTTCGGCGAGGAGATCGTCGAAGTCGAGGGCGCCTGCTTCCCGCAAACCCTCGCTATATTTTTGCCACACTTGCCCAACCGTTTTTTGGAAAAAGGAGTTATTGGTTGAGCTTTCGAGGAAGCTAGAGCGGTTCTGTCCGGCACTTTTAGCCCGGGAAATAATATTTAAGACTTTTCTCGGCTCTACGGTTTTAGGGTCAAGACCAAGACTTTTGAGCGCTTCTTTAATCGTTTTAATCGAATCGTCGCGGTCAAAGATAGAGAAATTTTTCTTCAAACCAATCTTTTCGGCTTCATTGCGCAAGATCATCACGCCGAAGGAGTGGAAGGTGCTGGCGAAGGGTAAGGTGTTTGAGCGTCCACCGAAGTCGTCAGGATAGTTATTAGCCAACAGTTTTTGTAAGCGCTCACGTAGTTCCCCCGCCGCCTTATTGGTAAAGGTAATAGCCAGAATCGAGCTTGGCTCGGCGCCTTGGCGGATAAGATGGAGAATGCGATGAGTAATTGTTTTTGTTTTCCCCGCTCCGGCTCCAGCCACAATGAGGAGCGGTCCTTCCTTATGGAGCACCGCCTCACGTTGCGCTTGGTTTAATTCATTCAAATATGCGGTCACGAGCTCATTATAGTGCCTTCGGGGTTATCCACAACCGGGGATATTTAGGTTTGACCGCCCACCTCACCCACCCTATAATTAATGTCATCCTGCTTGACGGAACTACCGAGGTATTCCCGAACCATCAGAATTTCAAGAAACAGGCTTATTTTATCTTTTCTAAAATCTAAACGGCGGGTTTTTTTTCTCGCTCTCATCCTCTCTTTTGGTCTGGTGGCTCCCGCCCAGGCTGGTTTTTTCTCGTTTTTTAAGGGAGTTTTTACAGAAAGCCAGGACTATTTAGCCGTAGTTAGAGGAGAAAATTCTCAAACGATTGATCTTCTTCAGGCCCCTTTGAGCTTCAATACCATTCCCGCGCGCGGTGGCGGCGACACTACTATTGTTGAAGAAAGTGCTTTATTGCCGGAATCAGGCCCACTTGTGGGAAGCGATCGCGATCTACCTTTGGGCGGTGATCATATTAGTACCTATATTGTTCGTGAGGGCGATTCCCTCTCGGCTATTGCTGATATGTTTGGCGTTTCGGTCAACACTATTCGCTGGGCTAATGATCTTGGGGGCAAAGGCCCAATTAAAAAAGATCAAATTCTTGTGATTTTACCCGTTTCTGGAGTAAAACATGTGGTGAAAAAGGGTGACACGGTGGCGAGTATCGCTAAGAAATACAAGGCCGACGAAGCAGAAATCATTGATTTTAATGGACTTGATGATGATCATCCGTTGATTTTGGGTGAAGAGGTGATTGTTCCCGATGGAGAGATTGTAGAGATGACGCCCTCAAAGACGGCTACAAATGCTGTTGGTGCTGGTTATTACGTTCGACCAATCAAAGGAGGTAAGAAAACCCAAGGTTTACACGGCTACAATGGCGTTGACTTGGCTACTTATGTCGGTGCGCCGGTGTATGCCTCGGCGGCTGGCGAAGTGGTAGTAAGCAAATCAAGTGGCTGGAACGGTGGCTACGGCAACTATGTTGTTATTAAGCATCCCAATAAGACCCAAACGCTCTATGCTCACTTGAGCAAAAACTTAGTAAAAGTTGGCGCTAAAGTAACTCAAGGTCAAGTCATTGGCGAAAATGGTTCTACAGGTAAGTCTACCGGTCCCCATCTCCACTTCGAAGTTCGTGGCGCCAAGAATCCTTTCTAAATAACACTTTTCGGGCGATATTGAATCGCTTCTAGTAAGTGCGAATCTCTAATTTCATCTTCGTCAGCGAGATCGGCGATGGTACGGGCAATTTTTATCAAGCGATGGTAGACGCGCGCGGAGAGGCCAAGGCGGGTGGCGGCATCATTGAGTATTTTCGTTTCTTTTTCGCCTAAAGGGGCGTATTTTTTTAAATCTTTGGCCGACATTTCATTGTTTGTTTTAATTTTCGTTTCACTATCGGCAAAGCGGGCCAATTGACGCTCTCGGGCTCGAGTTACACGCTCGCGAATGCGAGGTGATTCTGCTGTTGTCCCAGTATGAGCCGATAGTTTGGTGGGATCCACGGGAGCGGCGGTGAGCCAGAGGTCGATTCGATCCACGATTGGCCCCGAGAGTTTGCGTTCATAGCGGGCAATGCTGCTCGGATTGCAAACACACTCCTTCCCTCTCGTACCTTTGTTTCCGCATGGACAGGGATTCATAGCAGCCACAAGAATAAAATTTGCCGGAAAGGTCGAGGTCCCCTTCGCTCGAGCTACCCGAATGATGCGATCCTCAAGCGGTTGGCGCAGGGCTTCGATCACCCGTTTATCAAATTCCGGAAATTCGTCGAGGAAGAGGACGCCGCGATGGGCCAAGGTAATTTCACCCGGTTTTGGTTGACCGCCACCACCCACGAGCGATACATATGAGGCGGTGTGGTGAGGCGAGCGGAAGGGTGGAGTGGTCATTAAGTCAGTGGCCAGTTCCCCTGCCGCTGAGTGAATGCCGGTAATTTCAAGAATTTCGTCGAAGTCGAGTCGGGGTAAAATGCTTGCAAAAGCTTTGGCAAGCATGGTTTTTCCCGTCCCGGGCGGGCCAGAGAGGGCGATGTTGTGGCGACCAGCGGCGGCAATTTCGAGCCCGCGCTTGGCTGTTTCTTGACCTTTCACATCAGCAAAGTCGAGGAAAAAGGCTGATTCTTCATATTCAATTGGTGTGGGTGGTGCCGCGGGAATTTTCGCGATCACTGATTCCCCCTCCTCCCCTTCTCCTAATCGTTTTGGACTCAAATGATTAGCAATTTCACGCAAATTCTGGGCACCATAGACGGTAATCCCCTCAATAAGCGTGGCTTCTTTGGCGTTGCCAAGAGGTAAATAAATTTCTTCGAAGCCAGCAACTTTCAACTTGCGTGTTAGTAAGAGTGCCCCACGAATTGGTCTCAAATCTCCATTAAGCGCCAGTTCTCCCAAGAAAGCCTTTTTTTCTGGTTTAAAAACGAGATCTTTAGTGGCGGCGAGATGGGCTAAAGCGATGGCCAGGTCAAAAACCGGCCCCTCTTTCTTGAGGTCGGCCGGTGCGAGCGAAACAATCACTTTCCGATTTCCTTTCTGGGGCGAAGGGAAACCAGAATTTTTAATCGCGGCGCTAATGCGCTCTTTTGCCTCTTCCACCGCCTTATCAGGCAAGCCCACAATGACAAATGAATGTAAACCTTTCGCCACGTCCACTTCGACCTCAATGATTTCTGGTTTTAGGCCGGAAAGCTGAGCCGAATAGACTTTGGCAAGCATTATTCTAAGTGTTCTTTACAGGTTTTGGCCGCAGGATTGGCTTCTAAGCGATCAGTCTCGATTTCTTTTCCGCAGATAGCGCAGGTTCCAAATTTTCCTTCTTCCAAGCGCCCGAGGGCGGCGGTTACTTCATTTAAACGGGTTTTTAAGGTTAAGGTTTCGGCGGCGCGATCTTCCTGGTCTTCCAGACGATCAGCGGTTTCATCACGGAACTCAGATTCACCGCCTTCCCCTTCCGGGTGAGGCGCTAATTCTTTGAGTTCGTTCAGTAAATCTTGTTTTTCTTTTTCAAGCGCTTGGTGTAACTGTTCAAAACGTTGTTCCATGACCCTATTCTAGGCCTTCAGGTTTCTTTATGCAAATTACTAACGGGAGATATTCCGGAAGCGGGTAATGATTTCTCCTAGCGTGGCCTCGCTGTTGGTTATTGCAATTAATTCACGGTCAAGAAGGAAGGCGTACATTATCTTTTCAGTGCTACTAGCTGTTTGCAGAACACGAGTGTCCACATTGCGGAATAATTGATCCGTAAAGCGCTGGTCAGCATTACCAAGGCTAGAGTTTTGCCAACCTAGCAGTTCCCCCAAATCCCGGGGTAGTCTTCGCTCCCAAGCAAGCATAGCGGCAAAGCTTCGTTCATATTCTTTTGACTTTAAAATTAAAAAAGCGCTTGAGCTTGAGGCGTTATTTCCTGTAATACCAAGCATAAATTCTGGCGCGAGAGAAGAAAGTACCTCTTGCGGGAGATCGAGCTCGAGTTTCTCTTGCCAATTGCTAAAGCTTGGACGATTGCCGCCATTCGTAAAATAGAGGTCAATAATTTGGCTAGAACCTGGAAGAGCAAGATGGTTAGCGATCAGTTTTTTAATTTCCCGTCCAGAAAGCGCGCTGATGTCTATTTTTTCATGTTTTTCGGCAAAAATAAGTGATTCAATAAGCGGAACAGGAGTAAAAGGGGTAGGCGTCGTTCCTCCTAAGCCTCCCGTTTGATAGATAGTGTAGAAATAAGCCCCTGCACCGCCAAGGAGAAGCAACAAGATCAGAACTAAAACAAAAGTTGTTTTGCGGTGATGAGATCGCTTTTCGTTTTGCTCCAATCTTTTTTTCTCTTCGGTTTGGAGAGCGATTCGAGAAAGAGATATTTTTTCATCTTGCACCGCTGAGTTTAGATCACTTCGGAGAGTGCGAACCGGATTAAGATTAACTACCCCGGTTTTGAGAGTTTCAACGGTTTGTTGGGCGGCGCTAATTTTTTCTTCCCTCGCCTTAGCCGCCCCGAGAGCCGCGGCCTCTTTTTCTTTTGCTGCTCTAGTTTCCGCCTCTTGCTCGGCTTTAGTTTTTTCTCGGGCCGCGAGGGCTTCCTCGCGAGCACGTTGCTCAGCTTTTTCAGCAGCTTCTCGTGCTAGTCGACGAGCAGGATCTTCCATGGCTCGACGCGCTTCCGCTTGGCGGGTTCCGAGTCGTGCCGACTCTTCATCGCGACGTTTTTGACGCTCATCACCTTCAAGGGCGGCTCGGGCTTCCAGAATTCGGCTTTGTAAATCTGGATTTGCCATTAACTCAAGGAGATAATTCTTTCTAATTCCGCTAGACGGGTTTTCAAAGTATCTTCTTCGGCCAGGAGTAGGCGATATTTTTGAGTCTCACTCTCAATAGTTTTAATAGCTGATGTGAGATCAGCTTCTAGTGTCCACTTTTGTTCTTCGAGAGTATGGCGCCGACCTTGGGCTTGCCACCGTTTTTCTTCAGCAGCCTTTTTTAGTTCTGGTTGGCTAGCACGGGCTTCTTCCATCTCGAGCTTCGCCTCTTCCTCTTCAAGTTTTTTCTCTTCTTCTAAAAGTGGCTTGAGTTTAAGGCTCGTTGTCTGCCGTTTATCGTCCAAGGTGATCCAATTGAGTTCAAGCTTTTCTTTTTGACTAGTGATTTGGGAAAGTTTTTTCTCTAATTCTGCCTGCTCAACTTTGGCGGTTTTTGCTTTTTCTTCTTGTTCCCATTTTGCCACCCGTTCAGGGCCAGCCATGGCAGCCTGAGCCGCAGCCACTTTTTCTTTAATTGCCGCCGCACCAGTTACTGGGGGCGGATTAAATTCTATTCCGGCGACGATAGAATCTTTTTCTGGTTGAGTTTTTTCATCCATTTTTTAAGTATAGCAAAACCCGCCTTGATCAACATCAAGACGGGTGGAAACATGTTTAAGAATTAGTTCCGTTTGTGGCTGGCGGTGGAGATTTTGTTTCTCTTCGTCTGTTTATTAAAAGATATTTTCTCGGATTGTCCCCTAGGTCGGTGAATTGATCCGCCACCTCTTTAAGTTTTCCTGAAGTGCTTTTGCCGAAAGACATTACCTCGACTTGATTGCCAGTATGATTTTTTAAATATTCCACTAGGGGCACGAAATCGCCGTCACCCGAGGCGAGAATTATAGCGTCAAGTTTGGGAGCGAGTCGCACCGCGTCCATGGCAAGACCCACATCCCAATCGGCCTTCTTGGCGCCGCCAATGAAGATTTGGAGATCTTTAGTCTTAATTTCAATACCCATTCTTTCCATTGCTTCAAAGAAGTTTTTTTCTTCCCCCGACTCGGTGGTTACCACGTAGGCCATCGCCCGGACTAGATTTCGTCCCGCTACGGCTTCTTTGAGGACAGCGGCAAAGTTTACCCGCGCCTGGTAAAGGTTTTTGGCGCAATGATATAAGTTCTGCGTATCAATAAATACGCCGACCCGTTGACTAGAGTGTTTAATAACAGACATTATTTCTTCGCTTTCTGGCGATCAAGATATTTTAAATGAGAACGGCGCTTTGAAACAAGTTTCAATAAACCACGGCGAGAGTGCTCGTCTTTAGCATTTTTCTTCAAATGTTTTGTAAGGGCATCAATTTGGCGAGAGAGTAAAGCTGCCTGGACCTTTGATGAACCAGTGTCCTTCTCATGAACACTCTCCCGAGAAATAATGGCCTTCTTTTCTTTAGTTGAAAGCATGGTGGTATCATATCAAAATCAGGAATTTATGGCAACTCCCCTTCTTTTACAACTCAAAGGTCAGTTTTTAGAATATCTTGAGATTGAGCGTGGTCGGAGTGCTAAAACGGTGGCCAATTACGACCATTATTTGAGGCGTTTCCTTGGTTTTTCGGGTGCCAAGTCTCCCGCCAACCTAACCAGTGAAATGGTGAGAAAGTACCGCTTATGGCTTAACCGTGAGACTTTAAAGAAGAATACCCAAAACTATCACCTCATTGCCCTTCGGTCTTTTCTTAAATATCTTGAAAAGCGGGGCCACAAGACCCTTTCCCCTACGGAAATTGATCTTGCCAAGGTCCCAAGCCGTGATCTTGATCTCATGAGCGCCGAAGATCTCGAGCGATTACTTAAGGCACCTAAATCTCCTCGAGATCGGGCTATTCTCGAACTCTTTTTCTCCACTGGGCTTCGAGTGTCTGAACTTTGCGCTCTAGATCGCGACAGTTTCAATCTCAAGCAAGATGAGTTCTCGGTTCGGGGTAAAGGTGAGAAGGTGCGGGTGGTATTTCTGTCTGACATGGCGAAAAAGGTACTCAAAGAATATCTCGACAAGCGCACTGATACGGAAGAGTGCCTATTTGTCAGCGAAAAGAACACTCGTCTTACTCCTCGGAGTATTGAGCGGTTAATCCAGAAGTATGCTATTGCTGCCGGTATTACCAAGAAAGTTACTCCTCATACCTTGCGTCACAGCTTTGCTACTGACCTTCTCCGTAACGGAGCCGATCTTCGCTCGGTCCAGATGATGCTCGGCCACGCCAACATTTCTACCACCCAGATCTATACTCACCTCACCGATCGTCAACTCAAAGAGATTCATAAGACATTTCATCGACGTAGCTAAGTTATCCCCAACTTTAGTATTGTCCTTTATGTTGTCCTATATTAAACTATCGGACAGGTATGATTTGGTCTTAAAAAAGACAACATCGTTGTGTCTTTCTAATTTTCTCCACCAGGAAGGACCCAATCATATCTGTCGGAAAACACCCCAAAAAGGGTGTGTTTTTTTATTTTACAGCGTATTTTTGACGGATTTTTTGTAATTCCTCTTCCTCCGTTTCTTCTTTTTTTTCCTTACCAGCCTCACCAAGTTTTGTGAGTTCATTGTCAGGTAGAATAGAGAGTTCTTTTGCTCGGCCTTCAAGGTGTTCGGTGGTGTTTAACTCTGGTTTCTCGAGCACTTCTTCAAGTAAAGCATGGAGAATCTGGCCAATTTTTGGCCCCGGCTTAAGTCCGGCAACTTCGATTACCCTAGCCCCATTGATTTTAAGCATCGCCACGGATGTTGGGCTCCTTAGGGCCTCCTCAATCATTGATTCGTATTTACGCAAGCGGTAGGGACTTTCTTTGGGTCTTCCCATTCCTATACGGTCACAATTTCGTACTTTCATGAGATCCCAAACATGTTCTGGCCCCACATTACGAATGATTCTCCGGACAGCAGAAAGGGTTATTTTTTCGATATCGGTAAAAAACATATGATTTCTCACTAGTTTTTCTACGATTTCTATGGTTTTAGCCGGGAACTTAAGTCGGGTAAGGATTTTTTTTACCATCTTGGCTCCCACCACATCGTGACCATAGAAGGTCCAGTCTTTCTTTTCCTCACCCCACTTTCGGGTTCTCGGCTTTCCAATATCATGGAACAGGGCCGCAAGTCTCACGTGAAACTCAAAATTTTTATCGGCCGAATGCTGAAGAACGCGTAATGTGTGTTCCCAAACATCATATTTATGATCCCCGTTTTGTTTCATACCAATTCCCTCCTCTAGTTCAGGTAAGAAGTGCTGAAGAACGCCCATTTGGTGGCTTAAAACAAGGCCCAACATCGGTTCTGGAGACGTAATGATTTTACTAAACTCATCTCTGACGCGTTCAGCAGAGATTTTTTGGAGTAAATAAGCATTGTTTTTGATTGCCTCACTAGTCTCATTGTTTATCGTGAAACCAAGTTCTGTGGCTAAGCGTATGGCGCGTAGAATACGCAAAGGGTCTTCTTGGAACCGTTTTGTGGCTTCCCCCACCGCTTTGATGGTTTTCCACTCCAAATCCTTTTGACCCTCGTAGAGATCGGTAATTTGTCCTTTAGAAACGGAATAGGCTAAGGCGTTTAGCGTGAAATCGCGTCGAGAGAGATCTTCGTCTAAGGTTTTGGCAAAAGAGATTTGGTCTGGGTGTCGAAAGTCAGAGTACTTTCCCTCCAAACGATATGGAGTGATCTGAATCTCGCGCAAACTGCCGGTAAGACTCTCGTTTACTAGGGTCACTGTACCAAAGTTATTCTCGTAATAAGTTTTCTCAAATAAGCCTATAATTTGGTCTGGGGCGGCATTAGTCGCGATATCCCAGTCTTTCGGTTCACGGACTAAAAGCAGGTCTCGAACACAGCCACCGACCAAAAAGGCCTCAAAACCAGCCCTTTCTAAGGTTTCTGTTACACGTGAAACTTCGCTTGGGATATTCTTAATCATCTATGGTATTCTAGACTATTCTGCTCTCGTGGTGAAATGGATATCACAACGGTCTTCGGAACCGTTATTGGGGGTTCGAATCCCTCCGAGAGCACAAGCGAGCTGGCGTAGCTGGTGCCAGGATTTGGCTCGTGAATAGGTTTTCTGTTAAGATCTTGCGTATTGCGGGCATGGTTTAGTGGTAGAACGCGTCCTTGCCAAGGACGAGATGGGAGTCCGATTCTCCCTGCCCGCACCTAAAAGTCATTAAATCTGTGGATAACATTGGGGACAAGGTGGATAAAAGACTGTCCGATAAGCAGGAAATAGGTCTTTTAGGCGAAGAAACAGCCTCATTGTTTCTTAAGAAACATGGGTTCACCATTCTAGACCGAAATTACCGTAAAGTTTTTGGTGAAATAGACATTATTGGAGAAAAGGATGGAATAATTCACTTTTTTGAGGTAAAGACAGTTTCACGTAGAACATTGCCCAAAGAAGGGGAGGATGTGTATCTTCCGGAAGAGAATGTGCATCCTTGGAAGATGAAACGTCTTTCTCGGGCGGTGCAAACTTATCTTCTAGAGAAAAGGGTGCCGGAAGATAAAGACTGGCAAATTGATACCGTGGCGGTTTATCTTGAGAAGGGGACTAATAAAGTTTTGAAAATTGAGGTTTTGGAAGATGTTTTGGTATAGTGTACTTTAGAGGTCGGACAAAAATTTTACGGGGTATGGTGTAACGGCTAACATACTCGCTTTGGGAGCGAGCGACTCTGGGTTCGAATCCCAGTACCCCGATACTCGAGTTTCTCGATTAGTTATCCACAACTGTCTTTTATGTCCCTTATAATAATTTTGTAGTACAATGAACGCCACTAGGTGGGGAGAAAATTATTAGCTTAGTTTCTTTACAATGATTGTTAAAAAAGTTCTCGGGATTTTTTTTGTCTTAGCTCTTAGTTTAACGGTGGTTGAGGCACAGGCAGTAAATTCTTCCCCGCATTCTCAAGGTGGTTTAATTTGGGAATTACTTTCCCGGATCAATCAAATTTCTTTGCTTAGTCAGGCTGGTTGTTCAACAAACACCCCGCCAGCTCCAAGTATTAGCGTGCCAGTAAATAATTTTTCTGGTGTAGTTGGAACCCCGGTATCTTTTAGTGGTTCCGCTACAGATTCTGGTGGATCAATTTCCATCACCAGTTACAGTTGGAATTTTGGCGACAGCACTTCTGCTGGTGGTACTAGTGCGAATCATGTTTATGCAACACCTGGTCAGAAAACAGTAACGCTTACTGCAAACGATTGGTGTGGGGCTTCTGGTTCGACTAATATTTCTATAACAATTAACTCGTCGACTCCGACCAATGCCCCTGCTTCCGTTAATGCTGGCGCGGATCAAAATATTTCTTCTCTCGGTTTTCCAACTGTAAATCTAAACGCCGCAGTGACCGACGACGGTTTGCCCAATCCTCCTGGTGCTTTAACTTATACTTGGCAGCAGGTGAGTGGTCCTGCAGGCTCTGTTTTTACTGGGGCCTCGACGCTTAACCCCTCAGTTGCTCTAATGGGTTTTGGTACTTATGTTTTTCGTTTAACGGTTTGGGATGGGGCAGTCCAGTCTTACGATGAGGTTTCTGTGACAGCAAATCAGTCAGCCAACAATCCTCCTACTGTTAATGCTGGCACTGATCAGTCTGTTGTTTTTCCAGCCAGCGCTACGCTTAGTGGCTCGGTTAGCGATGATAACTCCGCTAATCCTTATCGAGTGTGGACGAAAACTAGTGGACCAGGAACCGTTACTTTTTCTTCACCTTCCAGTAATAGTCCGCTTGCGACCTTTTCTGGGGTTGGTGTTTATGTTTTAAGATTAACAGCAAATGATGGTTTTTTGGAATCTTTTGATGAGGTTACTGTAACGGTAAACAGTCAAACAAACACTGCCCCGACCGCGTCCGCAGGCTCAGACCGCTCGGTAACTGGTTCAACTGGACCATTTGTTTTCACGATCAACAACACTGCCTCTGTTTACGACGATGGTTTGCCTAATCCGCCAGGATCAGTTACTCAAACTTGGACGAAAGTGAGTGGTCCAGGAACTGTAACCTTCACTCCGAGTAACACTACGCTTCGCCCCACCGTTTCTTTGTCTTTGGCTGGAACCTATGTTTTACGCTTAACCGCGAGTGACAGTGTTCTTTCTGACGATGATGAAATGACAGTAACGGTGAATCAGCCGAACAACACCCCAACGGTTGATGCCGGCCCCAATCGAACAATTTATTCATATCAAACCAACTCCGCGTCACTTGACGGTACGGTAAATGATGATGGCCTACCTAATCCTCCTGGTGCGCTTGCAACAACATGGACAAAAGTAAGTGGTCCAGGAACAGTAACATTTGCCAACGCTTCAAGCGTTGATACTACCGCCACCTTTAGTCAGGCTGGAACCTATGGTTTGCGATTAACCGTTTCCGACGGTTCACTTTCTGCAAACGATACGATGACCGTTTTCTATTGGCAGAATAATCCGCCTACGGCAAATGCTGGTCCGGATCAAAATCTTTCTTTTCCTCAAGCACCAGCAATAGTTCCTTTGAGCCCCTCCGCTTCCAATCCCGATGGTTTGCCTGTTGGTGGGCAGCTTCACTTTGATTGGATTAAAGTCAGTGGACCAGGTAATGCCACCTTTAGTAATTCTGGAGGCACTTGGCCACCGAATTCTTCACCCTCAGTTACTTTATCTCAATTTGGTAGTTATATTTTGCGCCTGCTCATATCAGACGGGTCTACAAGCTTAGGAGGTCTCTCGTCGTCTGACGACGTTGCCATCACCATTTCTTCTGGTGGCAATGTTAATACTCCTCCAACGGTAAATGCTGTGGCTGAACCAGCCATAATAACTCTGCCGACCAGCCAAGTTCTACTAAACGGTACTGTTGCCGACAATAATCTTTCTCTTGTAAGTTATTTGTGGACTAAGGTTAGTGGTCCTACCACTGGTTCCACCATTGTTTCGCCCACCCAAGTTGATACTAATGTTACCTTCACTCAAGCGGGGACGTACAAATTTAAATTAACAGTCAATGATTCTGGTGTGCCGCCGTTTAATAACATCTCTTCTCCAGAAGTTACGGTAACCGTAAACCCGGTGAATCAGTGTGCTGGCAATCTTCCTCCTCTGGTTAGCGCTGGGCCGGATCGAACAGCCACAGCTGGTGTTTTGATTACGCTTACTGGTTCTTCTTCTGATCCTAATGGTAACAACACTATTACTAACCATGCTTGGAACTTTGGTGATGGTTCTGCCACCTTTAATGCGCCAAACGCAGTGGCGATGCACACTTTTGCCGTGGCGGGCACTTACAATGTAACTCTTACAGTGACTGATGGATGCCACTCGGTGAGTGATGAAACTCAAGTAGTCGTTGCTCCACCTCAGCCGAGCAATCAGGCTCCGCAAGCTGGATTGTTGACGGCCAATCCATCCGTTCTTGCCCTGCCCCTCAACACTCTTAACTTAAGTGTTCCGATAACTGATGATTTGTTGCCCGCACCACATTCAGTGACCACAACCTGGTCACAAGTAAGTGGTCCAGCAACGGGAACCACCTTTAATCCACCTGTTAGTCAGAGTGCTTTAGCGAGCTTTACTGCTACCACCGCGGTTACTTTGCCTAGTGTTTCAGGGGACTATGTCTTTAGGGCTTCAATCTCTGATGGTTCGGGTTTGCCTGCAGTTATTCGCGAAGTTACCGTAGCTCTCGGTCCTCCAGTTGCTGGTCCCTGTGATAATAATCAGGCGCCGACGGCAAATCTTACTGGGCCGACCACTGGTCTTGTGGGGCAAACCCTTACATTTAGCGCCGACGGATCAACTACGGGAAGCAATGGCATGAATGAAAACGGCCAATCTCTCAATGGCTACTGGTTTAATTGGGGTACTGGTTTCACCGGTTGGCAAACCAGCTCCACCTTAGAGCGAGTGTTTACTTCCGTTGGTACCTATGTAATCAAACTTTGGGTCAGGGATACTTGCGCAACCAACAACGTTTCTCCTGTTGATGAACTCTCGTTGATTGTTAATAGCTCCGGACCTTCTAATACCGCTCCTGTGATTTCTGGATTTACCGCTGACCAGTTCTCTGTTACTTTGCCAAACAGAACCGTAACCTTAAGCGCGCAAATTTCTGACGATCGTTTACCCAATCCGCCCGCACAAATTACCGTAGACTGGTCGCAAGTCGGGGGGACAGAAATTACCACCTTTACCAATGACCCTCAGGTCAATTCTACTGGCAATTTCACCGCAACTAGCGTTGCTACCTTGCCCAATGTTCCTGGTCTTTATATTTTGCAAGTGTCTGCCGCCGATGGTTCAGCTTTGCCAGCTGCCACGAGTCAAATTCTCGTGATGGTAAATTCTCCGCTTCCTACTAACCAGCCTCCAGTGGTTACTGCTTCAGCCATGCCAGCAGAAATTTCTTTACCACTGAATCAGGTTGCTCTTGCGGGTAATTATACCGATGATAACTTGCCCACAGGGAGAACCATTACTACGACGTGGTCCGTTGATGAGGCGCCACAAGGAAGTTTTGTTCTCTTTGGTAACCCAGCTGCGCTTAACACCACGGCTACCTTTTCTCCTGTTGCCGGGACTTATAAGCTTAAGTTAACCGCCACGGAATTCCTCAACGGAAGCCCTGTTCTTTCTGGTGTTTCTGTAGCCACTGTGTTGGTGAACCCAATTACTGACCCCTGTATCGGCAACACGCCACCTTCCGCTAACGCCGGTTTTGACCAAAGTGTTGCTGAGGATTCATTGGTTAGTTTCAACGGTACTTTGTCGGCAGATGTTGGTGGTTCCATTTCTACCTACTCCTGGAACTTTGGTGATGGTGGTACTGGAAGCGGAGCAACACCCACCCACATTTACACCACTTCCGGAACTTATGTCGCCACTCTTACGGTGACTGATAATTGTGGGGCCACTCATTCTGATACCGCAACCATTGTTGTTACAAGTTCAGCTCCCGCCCAGATTCCCCCAAGGGTTAATGCCGGCGTTGATCAGTTTAATCTTTCTTTTCCCACTACCGTTTCTTTGAGCGGAACGGTTTCTGGTTTTCCCTCGGGCTACTCAAAGTTGTGGACTAAAGTTGCGGGGCCAGGAACAGTTTCCTTCAGTTCCCCTAACAGTTTACAGACCACTGCAACGTTTTCGTCGGCCGGTTTCTATGCCCTCAAATTAACTGTTACATCTGGAAGCCTTGTGGTGTCAGATATCGTTGAGGTTATCTTTAATCAAGCGGTATCAGTGAGCGCTGGTGTCGATAGATCCCTAAACTTGGCTACTAGCAATCATCAAGGTTCACTCACTTTCGATGCCTCGGTTACTGCCAGTGACCCGTCACCATTGTCGTATTCTTGGTCACAGGTATCTGGTCCCCAAGCCTTAACTATTACTAATAGCCAGGTTCTCGATGCGACAGTCAGCGCTAACAAGGCCGGTACTTATGTTTTGCGCCTAACCGTTTCTGGTCCTGGAGTTGTTCCTTCAAACGATACAGTCACCTTGTCAGTTAGAGACCTTGAAGCTGGGTCTAATCAGAATATTGTTTTGCCTGCTTCGGTTGCTTTGTCGGGAACGGCAAGTAATTTTCCTACAGGTACTACTTATCAGTGGACACAGTTTTCTGGTCCTGCTGGTGGTTCGGCTTTCTCAAGTCAAAATAGCTTAAACACAAACGTCAGTTTTTCTCAGAGTGGGACATATCAATTGCGCTTAACCGCGACGCCTCTGGGGGAGTCTCCAATCTACGATACAGTACAAGTTGGTGTTGCTGTTGTGGGGAGTTTGGGGGTTGATGCTGGTTCTGACCAATTGAACACAACCTTCACTTCCCCGTCAGTTACTAGAAATCTAAACGGTGTTGTGGTTAATGCTCCAGTTGGTACCACTTATAAATGGACAAAAGCATCTGGGCCTTCTGGTGGTGCTCAACCGACCTTTTCTCCAAGTGATGTGGTTTTGAACCCCGTTGTTACCCTGTATCAAACTGGAAGTTACACGTTCCAACTCAAAGCCACTCCGCCTAGTGGGCTTGCGGTATTAGATACGGTGTCTATTACGTTTAATGTTAATCCAACCAACATTTCGGTAGAAGCTTCACCAAACTATTTGACTTGGCCACAGAACTCTACGAATCTAAACATTAATTTTTCCGACAGTAATCCCGAGAGTGTGAGTGGTTTGTGGACTCAGTTTCAAGGGCCAATTGGTCAGGCAAGCTTTGCTAGCCCGAATTCGTTTGACACCACGGTTACTTTTGGACAAGTTGGGAACTATGATCTTCGAATGACTATTGATGATGGTTTGGCTTATGATCCTCAGATTACTCGAGAAGTTAAGGTCTACCCGGCTTGTGGTGTTGGTAATCAAAAACCAACAGCCTTTGCGAGTGCCGACCAGTGGGTTCAGGTGAACCATGGTGTCGCGCTCTCACCCTTTTCTTCTGTTGGTATTGGTTCTGCTGGATACACACCTTCAACTGACAGTGATGGCGTGATTACCAGTTATTATTGGGATTTTGGCGATGGTTCTTTCAGCGTTGAGGGTAGTACGAACCATTCTTACACCCAGGTTGGTACCTATAATGCTACGCTTACTGTGGCTGATAACTGCGGCTTGATTGATACTGAAGAAGTGGTGGTCCATGTGGTACCAGTTAATCCAGGTGCGTTTAATCCAGTTTTGAAATCTTACAGGCTAGAAGCCTATCACCCGGCTACTGGTGAAGAGGTTTGGACGGAACTTTCCGGATCAGTTGTTTCTGTTGAAACTGGAGATTTGTTACGTCTCGACCTTTTGTCTGGGGCGGGAGGTATTGGACTTTCCACCTGGACAATCGGTAATCAAAATGTGGAGATAACGCAAAGTGGGTTGGTGCAAAAAGTGAAGTTTCTCTCTCCTAGTTTATTGACCAATCCAGCCAGTGTAATGGTTTATCCCGATGATTACAGCTCCTCTGTTGTTCTGAGTAAAAACTTTGACGTCAACAATGTAATGGACGAAGTTGGTGTTGGTCCGGGGATTCATCTTTCTGCTAGGGAGATGACTGTAAATGAAAATGGTTCCTTGGCTTGGGCTATTCATAGTGAGCCAAATCCCTGCACTCCTGGTGATACTTTTGGCCCACAGTGTATGACCTTAACCCAGCTCGATTTGAGTGACGAGGATAATATTACTGTAAATGAATATATGCCAAACACAATTTCTAATCCAACTTCCCTCGCCTATTCTCATGACCATCTTTACCTTAGAGATGGAATTAATATTAAAGTTTTTGGTGTTTCTGCCAACTCCGCTCCCCAATATCAGGGAACTTATAATTTAGGAAACTCCTCTACTGGTGGAGTTTATAAAGGAGTGGCCGCAAGGGGTCAAGTATTGTTCTCTACGGCAGGAAACCTTGGATTGAAAGTGCTCGATTTAAGACAAACACCAACTCTTTCTCTTTTAGGTCAGACTTCATTGCCTGGTGGAGAGGTGGCAAATGTCCTCTTCTTAGATGGTAATAAGCTATATGTTGGTGGCGCTAACAATAAAGTTCACATCTTCGACATATCTTGCTTGGGTGATTTAGAGGCGCCAAGTGCTTGTAATCCAAACATCATTGGGTCTGTGGATGTTGGTAGTAATATTAGTTTCTTAGCCAAGACCGGGTTTGGTGGTCATGATTATGTTCTGGTTTACACTTACTCTGGAGTGAAGGTTTATGATATTACTAACCTGGGTCAAATTGTTCAGGTAGGAGAGTTTAGTCCGTATCAAGTGTTTGGAGCTAATGCAACTGGGGTTCTGGCTTTTGGCAACAAGTTATATTTTGGCTTTAGTCCAACCAACCTTAATTATGGAACAAGTGTTGCTCGTATAAACCTTGCAAATCCAAGTGAGATCTATGCCATGGAATGGATTTCTACGCTAACGGCCGGAGGTAATAAGCAAATGATTCATCAGAACGGGAAGCTCTATGTAACGAGTGATACCAACGATATTATTATCCTTGATTTGCTAAACGAATAGGCAGCTAAAGATCTTTCTGCTATTCTGACTCGGCGAAGACTCTTCGCTTTAGTCACGGGCTGTAGTATACCGGTAGTACGCGCCCATGGGGTGGGTGTAGACCGGGTTCGATTCCCGGCAGCCCGAAGGTTATAATTAGTTATGATTCAACACTTAATCGTTATTGCGGCATCAGTGGTTGGTTTTGTTGCGGCTTACTATATTGCGCGGCAGAAGGCGAGAGGGGAGAAGCTTGTGTGTCCGCTTGATGCTAATTGCGAAGCGGTGGTGCATAGCGACTATTCTCGTTTGCTCGGTATTCCGCTTGAGTATCTGGGCTTAATCTATTACGGACTAACTTTCCTAGCGCATGTTTTATTCCTCTTTTTTCCAGTCTGGTCAGAGGGGGTTTATCCTTCGATTCTGAAATTGGTGAGCGGAGGAGCCTTTCTTTTCTCTCTTTATCTCATTTGGGTACAATTTGCCAAGCTTAAGAATTGGTGTTTCTGGTGTATGGTTTCTTCGGCCGCAACTTTGGTAATCTTTGTTTCCAGTTTTTTTCTTCACTAATTTTTGCTAGGATGATTTTGCGGGCTTGCCACGCCGAAGCGTAGCGCAGGCGGGATTAGTTAAATGGTATAACGTCGGTTTTCCAAACCGAGGTCGGGAGTTCGATTCTCCCATCCCGCACCAGAGAATCGAAGGCCGGAGCGCGGCGGCGCGAGGCGGGGTCGCGGGCCGAGCCAGCAGGCGAGGACCTGTGACCGATTCTCCCATCCCGCACTCGATATGTCAGTTACCAAAGATATTAAAAAACTGCGAACTTGGATTGAGGTAGACACCAAGGCTTTGGCCCATAATTTTCGTTTGTTTCGGAAATTTATTGGTCGCAAGGTGCAGTTAATGGCTGTGGTGAAGTCTAATGCTTATGGACACGGCCTGGTGGAGACCTCACAAGTTTTTGCCAAGCTCGGGGCTGATTGGCTTGGTGTGGATTCTATGACCGAAGCGATCGCTCTACGCAAGGCGGGGATTAAAACGCCAATTTTGGTACTCGGTTATACGCTCGCGGTGCATTTTGATGAGGCGGCGAAGAAAAACATTACTCTTACAGTTTCTCAACTTGAGTCAATTAAAGAACTGATTTCTTGGTCAAAAAAGCCCGGTAAGACAAAAATTAATGTTCACCTTAAGGTTGATACTGGTATGCACCGGCAGGGTTTCTTGCTCGGAGATTTCGAGCGGGCCCTCAATGAACTTACCAAAGCAAAACGAGTGGTGATAACTGGTTTGTTTAGTCACTTGGCTTCTCCAGGACATGAGCGATTTAGAGATAAAACGGTGGCTCAAGGTGAGGAGTTTAAAAAGTTTCAAGCTTTGGTTTCTGTGCATAATTTAAAAGTCATGAGCCATTTAACTGCTACTGGTGGAACAATGGCGTATCCGGAATATCACTTTGACCTCGTGCGGGTTGGTTTAGGTATGTATGGTCTGTGGCCCACAGAAGAACTTTCGGTCAAAATGAAAGAGGCTTTTTCTCTCCGACCAGTTTTGAGTTGGAAAACAATTGTGAGTGAGGTTAAAACTTTGCCTAGTGATGGCGAGGTTGGGTATGACTTTACTCAGGCGGTAAAAGCGGGGACTAAGCTTGCCGTTTGTCCCATTGGTTATTGGCATGGTTTCGCGAGACATTTATCAAACTGTGGTCAAGTGCTTGTTCGTGGAGTAATTGCGCCGGTGGTGGGACGTATTTCTATGGATATGATTGTTTTTGATGCCACTAATATCTCGGAACTCAAAGTGGGAGATGTGGTAACTCTGATCGACACTAATTTAACGGCCACTCATGTCGCCAATTTGATCAATACTTCAGCTTACGAGACAATTACCACGCTTAACCCGCTTATTTGGCGTTTGTACCGCTAGAGACAAAAAACACTCCGCCGGCGGCGGGGTGTTTTTTTGTGGGGGAGAAGTTATTTTACCGCATCCTTTAAACCCTTGGCTGGGCGGAACTTCGGAACTTTCATCGCCGCCACTTGAATCGATTCTCCGGTCCGAGGATTCCGAGCCGTGCGAGCCGCCCTTTGCTTGGTCGAGAAGATCCCCAGCCCAGCAATCGAGACCTCACCGCCCTTTGTGAGGGTGGTAACGATTGAGTCAATCAACGTGTCAACCGCTTGTTCGGCTGTGGTTTTGGTCCCGCCAATCTTCACATGAATTGCCTCAATCAAATCTTGTTTATTCATATTGGCCATTACTTGGCTGCTAAAGTCGACCACACTTAGGCTGAATTATATATTTTGAGCCATTTATCCGCAACCACCCTTTTCGATAGAACGACTTTTTGCCCCGGAGTCAATTTTTTTGAGTTTAGCGGGCGTATTCTGTAGCGCGAGATTCACGAATGGCGGTGATTTTGATTTCACCAGGATATTTCAACTCCTTCTCGATTCTAAGGGCAATCTCTCTCGCGATGCGGCGGGTTTCTAGGTCGGAAATATCACCCGGTCGGACGAAAACACGGAGCTCTCGGCCAGCTTGGATGGCATAGGCTTTCTCGATCCCAGAGAAGGAGTTGGCAATATCTTCAAGATCCTTGAGGCGTTTGAGATAATTCTCAACGCTGTCGCGTCGAGCGCCTGGTCGGCCGCCAGAGATGGCGTCGGCCACCTGGACGATGATGGATTCTATCGTTTCATACGGATACTCTTCATGATGAGCCCGCATGGCTTTAATCACATCCTGACTCACGCCAAATTTTTCAAGAATCCGAATGCCAATTTCCACATGAGTTCCCGGTACTTCATGATCAACCGCCTTGCCGATATCGTGGAGCAGGGCGCCAGCTCGGGCCACTTGAGGATCAGCGCCAAGTTCTTCGGCGAGCATACCAGCTAGGTGACTCATCTCTATTGAGTGTTGTAAAACGTTTTGACCATAACTGGTGCGAAAATGGAGACGACCGAGGATAAGGAGGATTCGCGGGTCAAGATTGAAAACACTGGCTTCGTAAGCGGCTTGTTCACCCTTCTCTTTAATCGTTTGAGCGACATTGTTTTTCGCTTTTTCTACGGCCTCCTCAATACGAGCTGGATTAATGCGGCCGTCACTCAAGAGTTCCTCGAGCGCCACCTTGGCGGTGTGGCGTCGCACGGGGTCAAAGGAGGAGAGGACGATCGCTCCGGGGGTATCGTCAATAATAACTTCTACACCCGTCGCTTTCTCAAAAGCGCGAATGTTGCGACCCTCTTTACCAATAATTTTGCCTTTCAAATCATCAGTTGGAATGGGAACCGTGGTCGACATGACCTCGGGAATATTGTTTGCCGCTAGGCGCTGAATGGTGCTAGCAAGAATGTTTTTTGCTCGACGCTCGAGTTCATTACCCGCTTCGGCCTCAAGTTTCCTGATGCGAGTTAGAAGATCTTCCTCACTTTCCTTAGCGGCAGTAGAGAGGAGTTCGGCTTTGGCGGCATCGTGAGAGAGTTTGGCTACTCGCTCAAGTTCTTCACGCTTGGTTTGGTCGAGGGCGACCGCTTTTTCCTTTAACTGCTTCAATTCTTCAGCCTTGTGTTTCAATTCTTCGGTTTCGCGGTCAACATCGGTTTGCCGCTTGTCGAGCAAGTCTTCTTTTTTTACGATCCGTTCCTCGCGCTTTTTTAGATCAGCATCCTTCTCTTTTTCGTTTTCCTTAGCTTCTTTCAGTCTGGTTTCTGCTTCCATTTCGGCCTTTTCTGTAATTTTTTGGGCTTGGTCTTTGGCCTCAAGCATCATTTGCTTGATTGTGACCTCCATTGACCCTTTCTGGCTCAGAGTAATAAGCCATCGCAGAAAATAACCGAAAATAATTCCGGCTAATGTTCCCGCACCACCAATGAGTAAAATCAGAGTTAAGTTCACACTCTAACGACTGCTACTAGGTTTGATAATTTGGTCAATGAGACCATACTCTTTCGCTTCCTCGGCCGACATGTAGTAGTTCCGGTCAGAGTCTTTCTCAATTTGCTCCAGTTTTTGGCCGGTATTTTTCGCCATAATACGGTTTAATCGATCTTTGATCTTGAGGAGCTGTCTGGCGGTAATTTCAATATCTGACACCTGTCCCTCAGTGCCACTCATCGGTTGATGAATCATCATCTCGGCATTGGGCAAGGCAAAACGCTTACCCTTAGCTCCCGAGGAGAGCAACATGGCTCCAGCCGAGGCGGCGAGACCGACGCAAACCGTAGAAACGTCGGGCTTTACATGGTTCATGGTGTCGAGGATGGCAAGACCCGAGGTGACCTGACCGCCAGGGGAGTTTACGTAGAGGGTGATATCTTTCTTAGGGTCTTCTGACTCTAGGAAGAGAAGTTGGGCAATAATCAAATTGGCCACATGATCATCAATGGGTCCGCCAAGGAAAACGATCCGCTCCTTCAAGAGGCGGGAATAAATGTCATAGGCACGTTCCCCAAATGACGATTTCTCAATAACGGTTGGAATTAACATAATGCGGGATTATACTGGTTTTTCTAAAAATTGCCAGACTTCAGGGGTAGTCGTCAAATTTTCATCAGTGGCGATTTTTCCTAAGACGAGGTTGATTTTGAGCCGCTTAATCGCTTGTTCGCGGAGACTTTCCCGGAGTTCGGCCTCAGTTTTCTTGATGTGATTTAAATAATCAGCAAACTTTGCCCCCAAGCGTTCGGTGTCGGCTTTCATTTCCTCAACCATTCGGGAGAGTTCATGGTCTACCAAGAGCGGGGGAAGGGGTATGTCGAGTGGTTCGAGAATTTTTTCTACAATCGCTAAACGTTTCTTGTCCTCAGCCCGGTGTTTTTTGTCTTGCTCGATGCCTTGTTTTATTTTCTCCCGGATATTTTCGATTTTGAGTTTTTCTGGATCAATACGTTCAAGATCTTTTACCACCGTCTCAATTTCTTCTTCTGTTACTGCCACAGGCTCAGAAACAGCTGTCACAATTGGTTGAATTGATTTCCGGTAATCGCCAAGATTGATGGTTGGAAGCACGGCGGTGGTTAGCTTGAAGCCTAATGGATTACCGGGAGCAAGTTTGGTAATAGTGACGGCTGGACCGCCAATAGCCTCGATATTCTTTTCTTTCAGAAATTGTGAGTAGAACCGATTGAGGGCAATCCGGGCCATTTCCTCAAGAATGGGGGTATTACCAATTTTTTCTATTAATACCTTTTCTGGAATATGGCCAGGGCGAAATCCGGCAAGGGTAGTTTCCTCATTGAGTTTTTTCAACGCCTCTCGTCGACCCGATTCGAAATCGTCGGCGGAAATTTCGCCGACGATTTCGAGTTCCGAGTTTGGTAGCGATTTAATTTCCCAATTCAGTGTCGAGCTCATTAAAGGCGGCGTCAATTTCGGTCATTCCCTCGAGGGTGGTCGCGTCTTGCTCTAAGGTGCCCAAATCCTCGGTCGCTTCGGGAGTTGGGGTAGTGTTTTCTTCCATACCAGCTCCGCTTTCAATTGGTGTTGGGGTTTGAGTTTCTTCTCGAGAAGCTAGAAGGTAAATTGCCCCAATGACAACAATCAGGATAACGATAATGGTGCCGACCATTGAACCTTTTGGTTTATCGGCGGCAACTCCGGGTTGGAACATATTGTTTTGATCTCCGTTCATGGTGAATATGGTTAGTGAATAATTATAAAGCGCGGAGGAGTTTAATTGCCTCCATTAGTTTTTGCCGTGCCATTTGCACTGCCTCTCTTGCTTGATTGAGTTCCTCACGCACACCTTTGAAGCCTGGGCGAATGTCTGTGGCTGTGGCGGCGGCGGCAACCTTAGCCTCAATTCCTTGAATAGTTTCCTTCGCTTTCGTTAACGCGGCCCCAGCTTCTTGTAGAAGTCCTTTTGCGGTAGAAACATCTTTACCCTCAGCTTCGAGCTTGGCGAGGTGGCTGTTTAACCGAGTGGTAATCCCATCAATTCGGGCGGTTACTGCCCGGAAGTGGGTAAGTAAGCGGGTAATATTACCTTGCAGACGACCCAATCTAGCCTCACGGGTATTTTCCACCACTTCTTGAGTTCTAGTACGCAGACTTGATTCTTGGGCTCCGGCTCTCGATAGCCCCACCAGTCCAAAAACCATCACAAACACTAGTCCAGCAATAATTTTTTTTCTTTTCATAACGCCAATGTTAGGCGACTTTCTTCGCCTTGTAAAGCGCCATCCCTTTCTCAAAAACCGCCTCCGCTTCGGCTTTATTGCCAAAGCCTTTTACCTCCACCACCTTATTTTGCAGTTTCTTGTAGGTAGAGTAGAAATGTTCAATTTCTTTAAGGGTGTGAGGGTTAATGTCGGTTAGATTTTGCACCTTTTCCCACCGAGGATCATCTGTAGGTACGGCAATAATTTTGTCGTCACTATCGCCGCTATCAACCATCCGCAAAACAGCGATTGGTCGCGCTCGCACCAAGATGCCGGGTAAGAGAGGATAAGTAGTAAGGAGAATGACATCCACAGCATCCCCGTCTTCCCAGAGGGTTTGAGGAATAAAACCGTAGTCAAAAGGGAAGTCCTGGGCGGTATGTGCTACGCGATCAAGAGCGATTATGCCAGTTTCCTTATCAATCTCGTACTTATTCTTCGAGCCTTTGTTGATTTCAATAATTACATTGATGGCTGATTTATCGCCAGCCGAGAGATCATGCAATAGGTTCATCTTGTTTGTTTTCTTCTGTTTTAGTTGCTAATTCAGGCTTGTCTGCTGGTATGGCCGGTCCTACGATATCAATTCTCCAACCAGTAAGTTTAGCGGCGAGTCGGGCATTCTGGCCACCACGACCGACCGCGAGCGAGAATTGATCGGGGTCAACCTCAATTTTGGCTTCTCGAGCCTCTTCTTTAAGGCTAATAGACTTAATCTTGGCCGGGGCGAGGGAGTTCCCGATAAATACTTCCGGATTTTCTGACCATTCAATAATATCAATTTTTTCGCCGCCGAGCTCGCTGATAACTGTGTTGACCCGGACGCCACGACCGCCAACACAAGAGCCAACTGGATCAATCTTTCGATCCTTTGAAGAAACAGCAATTTTTGTTCGTGAGCCGGCTTCCCGAGCAATGGAGCGGATTTCGACAATACCAGAAGCAATTTCTGGCGCCTCTTGAGCAAAGAGTTGCTCAACGAACTTGGGGTGAGATCGGGAAAGCTTAAGATTTACACCGCGCGGCGTTTCTTCTACGGCGTAGAGATAAGCGCGAATGCGTTCGCCCTGACGATAATATTCACCTGGCATTTGTTCCTCGTAGGGGAGAATGGCGGTGGTGCGGCCGAGATCAACAAAGACATTGCCTCGCTCCAGTTTTTGCACCTTACCGGTAATTATTTCACCTTGGCGATCAGTATATTCATCAAGAACCGAGGCTCGTTCGGCTTCCCGAATCCGCTGAACAATTACTTGTTTGGCGGTTTGGGCGGCAATACGACCGAAGTCGTCCTTAGTCTCGAGTGGGAAAATCAATTCCTCTCCTAGCTCCGCATCGCGTTTAATCTTGCGCGCGTCCTCAAGCATAATGTGTTGCTCTTCATTGAAAAATACTTTTTCTGGCCTAATTTCTCCTTCGGTTACTGCCTCATCTGGTTCGGTTTCCTCGTCCTCGGTCTTCAACATTGATTCATCAACAACAATTTTTACCTGCAGGAACTCGGTTTTGCCACTGGCGAGATCAAATCGGGCGCGAATAATCTGACCTCGATGGCCATAATCTTTCTTATAGGCGGCAGTTAAGGCGTCCTCAATGGCGCCCATAATTTTGGCTTTAGGAATTCCGCGCTCTTCCTCAAGTTGCTCGAGGGCGGAGTTCATTACTTTTAAATCAATCATGATGATATGGGTTAATTTAACAAAAATGTCCGGCAAGCCGGACACCTCTCAGACCACCGGATTTTAGGCGATTCAGCACTGCTTGTCAAATATTGTGAGTTATCAACAGTCATTCACCCCCCTCTTGTTGCTATAATTCCTCTTAATGATTCGTCAAGAGGATTTACCCCAGAAAACTCATCACCCCATAATTATTGTTTGCATTATTATTCTTGTTATTTTAATCGTGATTTTCTTGTCTCATTTATGGTGGCAAAAATGGGGTTTACCCGGAGGTGGCCAAGAGGGCAATGGCGCCATGACCGATGATCGCCGAGCTGAGATTCTTGAGAGTCTCCGTTCGGATCAGCCACCGCTCTCTGAGGAGAAGCGTCAGCAGATTCTCGAGAGCTTAGAAGTGGCACCAGGCCAGGGGACGATGACAGAAGCAGAGAGGCTAGAAATTTTAGAATCATTAGAATAAAAATATGAAAAATAAATTTTTTGATACGGTGCGAATTGTGTTTTTGGCCTTGCTTCTCGCTCTTGGTACGAGCTATGCCTTAGCCGATTGGGATAATGCACCTGGCAATCCTCCAGATTGCCCCAACTCTATTGAAGGGTGCAACACACCAGTAAATATCAGTGGAGTTGACCAAGTAAAAGATGGGGGCCTCAGTGTCGGTAGTCTCTCCGTAGATGGAGGTGCGATGATTCTTGGTGGAGTTACTTCCTCGGTTCCTACACCGATCTTCGAGCTTGCTCTTCGAGCCCTTGGTCGCATTGGTGCTACTGAGTACTGTGATCGTGATGGGACAAGTTGTTATCCTATTAGTGCTTTAGTGGGTGGAGATGGCGGCCCGGGTGATCCTCCTGGTAACACAACTTGGACGCAAGTAGGTAATAATCAGTACTCTAGTTTGTCTGGCAATGTGGGCATTGGTCAAAGCAACCCAACGTCTAAACTGGATGTTTACACTGAAAGTAATGATGCGACCGCTCTTCGGGTAAGAAATTGGGGCACTGGGTCAAACACTTACGGTGTTCATATTAGCACCGGAGGAACAGGTGGGGCGGGTACCGCTTTGTATGTGGCCGGTAACGCTGTTGGAGGAGGGAAGGCGATTGTAGTACCCAGCACTGGTGGCCCAGTAGAGATAAACAGCAGTTTGTGTTTAGGTTCTAGTTCTAATCCTGCAAATTGCAAATCAACTTGGGGTAGTTCGTCGGGTGACAATTTGGGTAATCACATTGCAACAGACAATATTGAGTTGAACGGCAAATGGTTGAGTAATGATGGTGATGATGAAGGAATTCAAGTTTCTAATGCGGGTAACGTTAGAATTGGTCCTGAAATAAGTTCGACCAATAATTTTAAACTGGAAGTAAATGGTGATATTCAGACGAATGGAAGCTTAAGGTTAGAGGGCACTGGTAGTTTGTTTTTACCTACAGGAGCCGGAATCGGCAAGGTGCTTACTTCTAATGGCCCAGGGCTGGCTGCTTGGGAAAACAATTTAGCTGACCATGGTGCCAATGAAAATATTAGACTTAGTACCTACTATTTATCTGGTGATGGCGGTGACGAAGGAATGAAGATCAGTGGTACAGGTGTTGCTACCTTTAGTAATGATGTGGACATTGTGGGCACGGGAGGAGAAAAAGGGGATTTGTTTGTCGAAGAAGATTTGACGGTAGGGAGAGACTTTGTTTTGGCTAATGGTTTCAATTTGAATGGTGAACTAAGGCCAGACAGTGTTACGTGTGGCAATAATCAAACTATTAGAAAAACTGGCGCAAATGATTGGGATTGTGTTACTTGGCCAAGTTCGTCTTCAGGTCGCTGGAAGGAGAACGTGAAGACGTTGACTGGAGCTTTGGACTCCGTGCTTAATCTCCGGGGGGTTTCTTATACTTGGGATAAAGAACATGGCGGTAAACAAGACATTGGTTTAATTGCTGAAGAAGTGGGGAAAATTGTTCCTGAAGCGGTTGAGTGGGAAACAAATGGTAAAGACGCTCGTGGTGTGGAGTATGGTCACCTAGTCGGACTACTTGTTGAGGCTATTAAAGACCAACAGCAACAGATAGAAGACCTAAAAGCGAAAGTTAACTCTCTTGAAAATTAGTTTTTAACCCATGTCTTGCGAGCATAAATTCAAATTGACCGAAGGTGGCGGGTTGTTACAATAAGTATATGGGAAAAGAAATCACACTCGAATCTCTTGATAATAAGATAGATAGCAAATTTGGCACGCTTGATTCTAAGTTTACATCCCTTGATGCCAAGTTTAATTCCCTCGACACGAAATTTGATGTGCTTCAGGAAGTCTTACAAGACAACTTTAAGATTATTGCTGAGCAGTTTAAGACGGTAAATGAGAAGTTAGACCGACACGAAGTGAAACTGGACCAACACGACAAGAGATTTGATCAAATTGAGATTAGATTAGATGAACATGAAAGAAAACTCGACTCTTTGACGGAAGTAGTTGGTGATATTAAAGTCGAAGTTATGGGCTTGAACCACAGAGTAGAAGTTTTAGAAAAATAATTTTTAACCCATGTCTCAAGAGAAAAAATTTAAATTAACGCAAACCCTAAAAGTTGTTTTTCTTGGCCTGATTTTGGGCTTGGGAATTAATGTGGCTTTGGCTCAATGGGTGCCCCCAGGATTTAATCCAACCAACTGCCCTAGCACTACCGAAGGGTGCAATACACCAATTAATCGTTCTGCTGTAAACCAGATTAAAGATGGTAGTTTGGGTATTGGCGGCATCCTCAATGTTCAAGGGGCCATTAAAGCCAGTTCAACAATTTATTTTGACGGGGATTTGGTGCCCCGGGGGATGGTGCCATGCGACGTTTCTACTGGAGGCAAGACTGTTTATAAAGATACAGACGGTATATGGAAGTGTACTAGTTTTGCCCCCTCATTTTGGAAGTTAGATACTGCTACTGTGGGTGATACCAATGACATTACTACAGACATAGCAAGAAATGTAAATTTACCTAATACTGTTGCGAGTGGTGGAGTTGCTACAGCCGGCGTTCTCAGGTTCGGCGCCACTGATTTTTTGCATAATTATGGAACCAACAATCTGTTTCTTGGTGCCAATGCGGGTAACTACACAATGTCCGGATCGGTTAATACGGGGATTGGATTGCAGTCTTTAGACAATAATACTTCCGGTTCTTACAACGTAGCGGTGGGTCAATTGGCTTCAGGATCAAACTCGTCTGGTTCCTACAACGTAGCGGTGGGCAGGAGAGCCTTAAACTCCAATGTTTCTGGTTCTGGTAACGTAGCTGTTGGTGATGAGGCTCTTTTTTCTAATACATCAGCCTCAAGCACAGCGGTTGGTTATCAGGCGCTGATGTCAAATACAATTGGCGCCCAAAACGTTGCTGTTGGTCACCGTGCAATATACGGCAATATTAACGGAAACAGAAACACCGGTGTTGGTTATCAGGCGCTTAGCACTGGTTCAGGAGCTACCTTTGTTGATAACACAGCGGTGGGTTGGAATTCGCTCGCAAGTACCACTGTTTCTGGGTACAACACTGCTATGGGTAGCGACTCTTTGAGAGTCAATACAACGGGAAGTTACAATACTGCGCTTGGTTATCAGTCTTTATTTAATAATGTGGACAAGGGTTACAACACCGCTGTTGGCTATCAGGCTCTTTACTCTAATGATGGCGGGGCGCCATTTACCGCAGAAAACAATACCGCAGTTGGAAATCGTGCTTTACAGTTCAATACAGCTGGTCAAAGAAATGTGGCCGTTGGTAGTAACGCCATGACTAAGAGTGACTTTGGTAATGACAACGTTGCCATTGGATATCAAGCCCTAACTAGTTCCACCGTGAGTGTGAATCCGGATGTCGACCAAAATGTGGCCGTTGGTAGTAACGCCCTTACTCTGGCCAACAATGACTCTGCTGACAATAATACCGCTGTGGGACACCAAACACTGGACGCTTTAACTGACGGAAACTCTAACACCGCTCTTGGTTCTGGCGCTGGTGGATCGGTGACTACTGGTCAGAGAAATGTTTTTGCCGGCGCCTTTTCTGGCGCTGGTGGTAATCCGGTGACTACGGGCGGAGACTCTGCTACTGGTGGAAACACGTTGCTTGGTTATGGGGCGGGTTTTGCTGGCGTGAGCACTCAATACAATAACGCTACGGCTGTTGGCTACCAGGCTTTAGTAGGAGCAAGTAATGCTATGGTTTTAGGTAACGACAGTGTGAATGTTGGTATCAGAACCACAGCACCTGGAGATGTGTTGCAAATTGGTGATGGTACTGCAGACGCTGCGTATTACCTTCGTCTTGATGTTATTTCCACTTCAATTACGGGTAACCCCTGTTCTTTTCCTGGAAGAATGATCCTTTCTACTACAGGTGGTACCGACGGAACCCTCTATGTTTGTGGGCGTAATAGCACTTGGCGCGCTGTATTACTTCCTTAGTATTTTATTGTTGGTTTCAGTGGAAAAACTAATTTAGTGCTCATGCTATAATTTTTGCATGTGGCTTGAAGCACCGCGGGTCAAACAATTTCTGGTTGACTCAGATTTAATTGCTCCAAAAGATTTTGAAGCGCTTGAGGCCGAGGCTGACAAGGCCGGCAAGTCGCTCGAAGAAACTTTACTGAACTCGGGGAAAATTTCGGAAGAAGATTTCCGCCGAATGAAGGCGTATCTTCTTGGTATTCCCTACATTAGTCTCGCTAAGCTCAAGGTGCCGAAGGAAATTCTTTTTCTCATCCCTGAGCCGATTGCTCGGAAGCATAATATTGTAGCCTTTGCGAAGGGGGAGAAGGGGCTCGAGGTGGCGATGCTTGACCCGGAAGATCTTCAGTCCATTGAGTTCATTAAGAAGGGAGTGGGAGCGAAGATTCTTCCGCGGCTCACCGACACTTCTTCGATTAAAAACATTCTTCTGCAATACCAGAAGAGTCTTAAGGCTGAGTTTGGCGATTTGATCCGTGAAGAGGCTACTAAGATCGGCGTGATTGCCGAAGGTTCGAATACGCCGATGAATGAAGGCGATCTGAAGAAGCTCGCAGAAGATCTGCCGGTGGTGCGCATTGTTGATACTTTACTCTCCCACGCCATTACCCAGAAGGCGTCTGATATTCATATTGAACCATTTGAAGGTGAGGTGGTGGTGCGCTATCGCATTGATGGTGTGCTTCATGATGCGATGATTCTGCCGAAGAATGCTGGGCCGGGGATCACGGCGCGCATTAAGATTCTTGCTAATCTCCGACTAGACGAGAAGCGCTTGCCGCAAGATGGCCGCTTTAAGATTGAAGCCGCCGGTCTCAAAGTTTCTTTCCGTGTGTCACTCTTACCCACCTACTTTGGTGAGAAGATTGTGATGCGCTTGCTGCCGGATTCCTCGCGCGGGCTGACGCTGGAGCAGTGTGGTTTCCACGGTAATGGTTTAGAACGAATTCACGAGGCGATGCAAGGCACGGTGGGGATGATTCTCGTCACCGGGCCAACCGGCTCGGGTAAGAGCACCACCCTTTACACCATGATGGATATTCTCAATACGCCGGATGTAAATATTTCGACCATTGAAGATCCGATTGAATATCAAATGATGCGGATCAATCAAACGCAAGTGAAGCCAGATATTGGCCTCACGTTTGCAGCCGGTTTGCGCAGCTTGGTTCGCCAAGATCCTGATATCATTATGGTCGGAGAAATTCGCGATAAAGAAACGGTAACGCTGGCGATTAATGCAGCGCTCACGGGTCACTTGGTCTTGTCTACCCTCCACACCAACTCGGCGGCTGGGACGATTCCGCGCCTTCTTGATATGGGGGCCGAGAGCTTCCTTATCATTTCCACGGTTCGTTTGGTTATTGGTCAGCGCTTGGTGCGACGCTTATGCTCGAGCAAAGAAAGTTATTTTCTTTCCGATGTTGAATTAAAAAACTTGGGGCGGAAAGTGGATCTTGATCGGATGCTTAACCTTTTGCGAGAGGAGCGCGTGGTGAAGGAGAAGGCAACCTGGAAAGACATTCCCTTCTACCGGCCTAAAGCCTCGGCGGAGTGTGCTGAAGGATTCCAGGGTCGAGTGGGAATTCACGAGGTGCTTGCTTTGTCGCCGGCGATTAAAGAACTCATTCTTGCTGGAGCGACGGCCGATAAACTGGAGGCGCAAGCGAAAACTGAGGGGATGATTACGATGCTCGAGGACGGAGTTTTTAAGGCGGTTGGCGGTATCACCACCATTGAGGAGGTGCTCCGCGTGGTTTCAGAGTAAAATTATAATATGCGATTTCGTTACAAAGGGAAAAATCAAACCGGCGAAGAGAGCGAAGGTCTGCGTGATGCTAAAGACAAATTTGAGCTGGCACGCGAGATGCGCAGTCAGGGCATCACTCTGATTTCGGCGGAACTGGTGGAAGAAGAAAAGCCCGGAATCAAATTCTCTTGGTCGAGATTTTCTCGTCGGGTGAAGATGAAAGACAAGATTCTCTTTGCTTCCAGTTTGTCTTCTATGATCTCGGCCGGTCTCTCTCTGGCGCGGGCTTTGAATGTGATTGAGCGTCAAACGCAAAGTAAAGGGTTTAAAGAAATTATTCGTACCCTTGAAGAGAAGATTAAGAGCGGCGAGAGCTTTAATGCCGCCCTCGCAACTTTTCCCAATGTTTTCCCGCCCGTGTTCATTGCTATGGTGGCCGCTGGCGAAGAATCGGGGAATTTACCCTCAGCCCTCCAGACGGTGGGTGATCAAATGGCCAAGAGTTATGAATTGCGGCGGAAGGTGAAGGGGGCAATGATTTACCCCGCGATCATCGTGATTGTGATCATTGTCATCGCAATTTTGATGATGATTTTCTTGGTGCCAAATATTACTTCGCTTTTTAAAGAAATGAATGTGGAATTACCACTCTCGACTCGAGTCGTAATTTTTACTAGTGATTTCATTGCGGGGAGCCCACTACTTTTTGTGGGGGCTCTCATTGCGCTCGCCCTTGGTTTTGGTTTCTTGGTTCGGAGTAAGCCGGGGCACCAGGCTGTGGCTTGGACCGCCCTCCATTTTCCTGTCATTAAGAATGTCGCCAAGCAAATGAATTCGGCGCTAACAATGCGCACTCTTTCTTCTCTGCTCGCGGCGGGGGTGGGGATGGTGGAGTCGATCACCATTACCTCGCGGGTGGTACAGAATCCCTACTATCAAACGGCCCTTGCTGAGGCGGCGAAAGAAATTCCCAAGGGAAAGAATTTGTCAGTCTTTTTCAAAGACCATGAGAATATTTTCCCGGTGCTCGTAGGTGAGATGGCCGAGGTGGGGGAAGAAACAGGCAATCTCACCGGCATGTTGCAGAAAGGCGCGAGTTTGTATGAAGAAGAGGTAAATCAAGCCACGAAGAACCTTTCTACGATCATTGAGCCCATGTTGATGATCTTGATCGGTATTGCGGTTGGCTTCTTTGCCGTCTCGATGATGGGGCCGATTTACTCGCTGAGTAATCAAATATGAAAAAGGGTTTTACTTTGGTCGAAACACTCATTGGCGTTTTTGTTTTCAGTATTATTTCTTTGGCGATTTATCAGGGCTATTTTTTGGTGTTTTCTCTTTCGCGTGCCTCACAATACAAGAGCCTCGCGATCCTAGTGGCCAATGATCATATTGAATGGGTTCGGAATGTGGAGTATGAAGATGTGGGTATCTTGAATGGTTTACCAGCAGGCGTGATTCCGCGCGAGACCACCAAGACGGTAAGCAATATTACTTTCGACCTTACCACGACCATTCGCAATATCGATGACCCTTTTGATGGAACGATTGGCGGAAATCCCAACGATTTGTCCCCGGCGGATAATAAATTGGTGGAAGTTAAGGTGGAATGCGCAACCTGTAAGAACTTTACTCCTCTGGTCGTTACCACCACGGTGGCACCGGTTAATTTGGAAACGGCTTCGGGGAATGGCGCGCTCTTTGTGGAGGTTCTTGATGCAAACGGTGTGCCGGTGCCACAGGCTGAGGTAACAGTTGAGAATAATGCGGCCGCACCACCTTTTCTAATTGAAGAAGAAACCGGTAATAATGGCATGCTCCAGCTGGTGGATGTGCCGCCCGGCAATTTGGTATATGAAATTACAGTTACCAAAGATGATTATTCTACTGCGCAAACTTATGCCATTGATCCTGCGACAAACCCTAACCCTAATCCGCCTCATGCCACCGTGGCGGCTGGGCAAGTAACGCAAATTAGTTTAGTTATTGACAAGGTCAGCACCTTTAATGTTTCCACCAAGCTAGATTCTTGCGCGGCGGTTGGGAGCGTTGGATTTAATCTTCGCGGCGATAAAAAAATTGGCAATTTACCTGATATTTATAAATATAGCGTGAACCACACCACGAGCGGTGGGGGAACAAAAACGATTAGTGATCTCGAGTGGGATACTTATAACTTTACTCTCACGGGTACCACGCATGATATTGCTGGGACGATACCTCTTTTGCCGATTGCTTTGCCGCCTGATGTCTCACAAGACGTTTCGCTTATTTTGGCCCCGCGAGATCCAAAAGCCCTTCTTGTGACGGTGAAAGATGCGACGACGGGTTTGCCTATCTCTGATGCCACGGTTCAAATTACGGGCACTGACGTGGATGAAACTAAGGTAACTGACCGGGGCTTCTTCCGCCAAACTGATTGGTCTGGTGGTGCCGGGCAAGACGACTTTGTTCTTACCAATCAATTTGATGATAGTGATGGCAATGTCGACTTTACCACCCAGAGTGGCGAGATCAGATTGCGCGAGGCTCTCGGGCAATATGTGGCGAACGGTTCGCTAGAGTCTTCTACCTTCGACACTGGCGGCAATCAAGCTACTTATTACAACCTTAGCTGGTTGCCAGGAACTCAGTCGGCCTCGACCACGCTCCAATTCCAGGTTTCGGCCTCATCTTCACCGGCTGGCCCTTGGAATTACAGTGGTCCCGACGGAACAGCAAGTTCCTACTACACCGCAAGTGATACCAATATTCACGCTTCGATCAACAACAACCGCTATTTCCGATACAAAGTATTTCTTTCCACTATTGATCCGGTTTACACTCCTACTCTTGCAGAGGTGGCGGTGACTTATGGCACCGAGTGTTTTCCTTATGGCCAAGTGATTTTCAGTGGGTTAGGCGACACTAATTACACCCTTGATGTAACGAAAACCGGTTATCAGCCTTATAGCAATACCGCTGTGCCGACCAGTGGTAATTGGCAAAACTGGGAAGTGCCGCTCCAAATTTAAATTATGAAAAAAGGTTTTGGCATCTTAGAACTAATCGTGAGTCTCGGGATTTTTGTCATGGTTGTATGGGTTCTGGCCAACTTCCAGGTGAATGTTTTTTCTCAAAAATCAATTATTGGGAGCGGGCTCACGGCTGAATTTGAGGCGCGTACTTCACTCAAGAAGCTTATTGCCGAACTTCGAGCGGCGGTGATTTCTGATACCGGTTCTTATCAAATTGCCTTAGCCACCGGCTCAAGCCTTACCTTCTATAGCGACCGCGATGGCGACAACTTGGTTGAGCAAATTCGTTATTATCTTAATGGTTCCACCTTGCAGAAAGGGGTAATTAAACCAACTGGTGCGCCACTGCAATATGTGGCCGGCAATGAGCGGATTACCCGTGAGGTCGGCAATCTTACTAACCTTGTAAGTCTGTTTACTTACTATGATGCCGCTGGAGCCGTGCTCCCAGAACCAATTGATTTACCTCTCGTGCGGTTGATTGAAGTGACTTATACTATTGACGATAATCCCAGTAAGCCGCCGGCACCATTTACTTTAAGTAGTCAGGTTAGTGTTCGCAGTTTAAAATTGCAATGATTAAATTTTCTCGAGGGTACATTTTGATCCAAGCTCTCGTTTTTGGTGCCGTAGGCGTGCTTCTCATTGGTGCCCTCACTGGTTGGGCGAAGGTAAATATTCTTGGCTCGCGCCAGATGGTTCTTCGTGAGCGCGCTTTCCAAATTGCAGAAGCGGGGATTGAGTATTATCGCTGGCACCTCGCTCATGCCGCGCAAGATTATCAAGATGGTACCGGTGTAGCGGGGCCGTACATCCACGAATATTATGATAAGGACGGTGATCAGATTGGCACCTTTACCCTCACTATTACGCCGCCGCCAGTAGGTTCAACGGTGGTGACAATTCTCTCTCAAGGTAATGTTTTGGAAAATCCAGCTATTACCCGCAAGATCGAAGCGCGGCTCGCTATTCCCTCAATTGCAAAGTATGCCTTCGTGGCCAACTCGGCCATGCGCTTTGGCGCCGGTACGGAAGTGTTTGGGCCGATTCACTCCAATGATGGTATTCGTTTTGATGGTCTTGCTCACAACGTGGTGACCAGTGCGCGGAGCGATTATGATGACCCCGATCATACTGGTAGTAATGAGTTTGGGGTGCACACTCATGTTAATCCGGTGGATCCAGTTCCTCCAGCCTTGCCACCGGTGCGTAATGATGTCTTTATGGCTGGTCGCCAATTTCCGGTGCCAGCGGTGAACTTTACCGGCTTTACCAACGATATGTCTGCCATCCGGGCTGACGCTCTCCGGGCTGATGGCACTTGTTGGCCAGACCCGGCGAATGGGAAATTGTGTTTCCCTGATATTGGTTACTTGGGCTATCGCGTTGTGTTGCGCAATGACGACACCTTCGAGCTTCATCGGATAAATTCTCTGAATAATCCGCCAAGCGGTTGTAATCAGCCGACTAGTGGTGGTGTGCCCACCCAGCCCGGTTGGGGCACGTGGTCAATTAGCACCCAGAGTCGTTTGCGGCAGAATCTCACTACCGGTGGGACAGAGGTTTTCCCTTTTCCGGCCAACGGCATTGTTTTCTTTGAAGAGCATGTCTGGGTGGAGGGGACGATAAATACGGCCCGCCTTACAATTGCTTCTGGGAAGTTCCCCGAGAATGCCACCACCAATACGAGCATTACGGTGAACAATGATGTGCGGTACACCAATTATGATGGTCAAGATGTTTTGGCCCTGATTGCCCAAAATAACTTTAATGTTGGTCTCACGAGCGAAGATGATTTACGCATTGACGCGGCGATAGTGGCCAAGAATGGTCGCGCGGGACGACATTTATACACCAGTAGTTGTGGCGGTGATTATATCCAAAATGTGATTACCCTTTTCGGGATGTTGGGTACTAATTTGCGTTACGGCTTCGCTTACATTAATGGTTTTGGGACTCATACTAGTGGCTACATTACGCGTAATATTACCTATGATGCCAACCTTCTCTACGGTCCGCCGCCATCTTTTCCTCTTACTTCCGACCAATATTCCACCATCTCCTGGCGTGAGGTACCGTAATCGCGTTATACTCTCCTCGCCGTGAAGACCATTGTTGCAAACTGGAAAATGAATCCCTTAGCGCCAAGTGAGGCGAAGAAGCTTTTTCTGGGGATTAAAAAGGTAGCGGCTAAGCTCAAGCGAACTCGGGTGGTGGTTTGCCCACCGGCGGTTTTTTTACCCTTACTAACTTCAAGCTCGAGCCGCTTAAGTCTTGGGGCGCAAGACGTGTTTACCGAGAAGGGCGGCTCTTACACAGGTTCACTCTCAGCTGAGATGCTTGGTTATGCTGGGGCAAGTTACACAATTATTGGTCACTCAGAGCGCCGCGCGGCTGGTGATAATGATGAGACGGTAAACCGTAAGATCAAAGCCGCGGTGCGCGCGGGATTGACGCCAATTATTTGTGTGGGGGAGAAAGAACGGGACCAACAAGGGAATTATCTAAATTTTATCCGAACTCAGGTAGAAACGGCGCTTGCCGGGATGACTAAGAAGATTTCCGCTGATTGGCTGATTGCTTATGAACCCGTGTGGGCAATTGGGAAAAGTGCCGCTGAGGCCGCTACCCCCGCCGATTTTCTTGAGAAGAAATTATTCATTCGCAAAATTATTTCCAGTCTGGTGGGGTCTAAACTTGGTCGCGAGGTACCAATTCTCTATGGTGGCTCGGTTGAGCCGAAGAATGCCTTGGGTTTTTTGCAAGAAGGGGAGGTGGACGGTTTTTTAGTCGGCCACGCTTCCTTGCGGGCCGATCAATTTGGTGAAATTTTAAAAACAGCTGAAGCATGGAAGGCATAAATTCAGTTACAGAATTAACGAAAGAGCAGGTGGCCGGGAAGCGCGTGCTTTTGCGCCTCGATCTCAATTTGCCACTCGAGAATGGCGAAGTGGCGGATGACTTCCGGGTGAAGCAAAGTGAGGCGACGATAAAGCACCTTCTCGATCTTGGGGCGAAGATTATTATTTTGAGCCATATGGGCGGGGAAGAAATGGCGAGCTTACTCCCTGTCGCGCGATTTTTGAAAACTAAGTGGCCGGTAACCTTTGTGGAGACTTTTGACCCAGTGGCGGTGGTGGACGGTTTAGCGCAAACCGATATTGTACTTCTCGAGAATCTTCGCCGCGACTCAGGAGAAGAACGCAATGATCCTGATTTTGCCATTAAGCTCGCGGCGCTTGGGGACTTGTATGTCAACGAGGCCTTTTCTGCCTCTCATCGGGCCCACGCCTCGATTGTGGGCTTGCCGAAAATTCTTCCCGCTTATGCTGGACCGCTTTTTCTTAAAGAAGTTGAAGAGCTGGGAAAAGCTTTTACCCCCGAGCACCCCTTCATTTTTATTTTAGGTGGAGCCAAGCTCGCGACCAAGCTCCCGGTATTGAAGAAATTTTGTTATCTCGCCGATCAAATTTTTATCCACGGCGCTCTGGCCAATGCCTTTTTCAAAGAGCTTGGTTATGAAACGGGTCTTTCTCTCGTTGATCCCAAGAGTGATATTGCCCGGCAATTTATTAAATTTGAGAAAATTGTTTTGCCTGTAGATGTGCGTTCGCGACGCGGCGGAGAAGTTTCGATCAAAAAGCCCGACACGCTTACCAAAGAGGATGAAATTATTGATGTTGGGGTTGATTCAATTGAGCAATTACGAGACGCGGTGAGCAAGGCAAAGTTTGTTCTGTGGAATGGCCCACTCGGGCGCTTCGAATACGGTTTCCGTGGTGGCACGGATGCGGCCGCCAAGATGATTGCTGAGTCAGAGGCTTACTCGATGGTTGGTGGCGGCGATACCTTATCTTCGATCCGTGATCTTAATCTCTACGATAAATTTGACTTTGTCTCCACCGCGGGTGGCGCCATGCTCGATTTTCTTGCCGAAGGCACTTTGCCAGGGATTGAAGCCCTTAAGCATTAATAATCTCCAGTTTGCTTGGGGCGAACTTCGCCACTCTGGTCGATATCGAAGACTTTTGTGCTTTGATACGCTGGTGTGCCGTCCTCGCCATCACCCTCGGCTAAATCCTCTTCTGTTACGTCGAAGGTGTCTTCTACTGTTTGGTCGAAGTGGGTGCCATCACTAGTTTCACCACTAATCACATAGGTCACATGGTATGTCCCAACTTCCGTGATATTAGAGAAAATTCCGGTGTACACGCCAGGTGATGATTCGGTTAGTTCTATAGTGAAGACGTTTCCACTTGGTGAAGTGATGATCGCGACCACATAAGCGCCGATAATCGGCGAGGTGACATTAAGATCCAGAGTTTCAATAATCGTAATAGAGAGCGAGGCGGTGCCATTGTCTACCTCGTCTTCATCTTCCGCGGGGTTTTCTTCGTCCTCATCATCTTCATCGCCAGACGGGGTGGCGTCGACATTGTCATTATCGGAAACATCAACATTTACCGTAGTAGATTCTTCTCCATCATTGGTCACAATTACTTGCCAGGAAGAGTCACCGGTGCCGGTGCCACCGCCCGCATTTGGGGTAATCCGATAAATAGTGGCGATATTGCCCGTTGCGGGATCAGTGACCACGGTTTTGGTAATGGTAAAGTCACTTGCCTTTACTCCGGCCGGTAGAGCGAGTTCTGGTTTTGCGGCCGCACTATCACTCAAGACTTTAATCGTTGTTTCGCCATTTACCGCAAAGGTTTCTGTGTAATTCGTGTCGGGTTGCAACACTTGCATCAAGGCACCGGAGAGACCAAATTCCCAAAGAAGCCCGCTTCTTTTTGCCTTGGGCGCAGGAGTTTCTGTTGTTGGAGAAGTTGGTGCGGGTGTTTCAACTTTTTCACCCGAGAAGAGCCAGATTGTGCCAACAATGAGCACTAAGGCCGCGAGGCTAATGAGAACGGGAGTAGCAACACCTTGATTATATTTTTTCATAAATATTTTTTAATTGTTTCCGCTGATAATTTCAACTCCTCATCGGTTGCCATTTTTTCTGTACCGAAAGCGAGGTCGCCACTTTTTTTCACTGGCACGAGGTGCAAGTGGAGATGGGGGATATCAAGACCAACAATGAGGAGAGCCACCCGCTCGGGCTGGAAGGCTTGGTTAATAGCTCGGCCAACTTTCTGAGCAGCGGGCATAATAACAGACATGGTTTCGGCTGAAGCATTAAGCCAAAAGTCAGTTTCTTGCTTTGGAATTACCAAGGTGTGACCAGGGTGAAGAGGTTTAATATTGAGGAAGGCGATAGTTTCCTCATCCTCATAAACGATGTGAGCCGGTAGTTCCTTCCGGGCAATTTTGCAAAACACGCAGCTATTCATTTGCTATAATCATAGCCCATTGTGACTGATCTGGTAAATCATTTGCTGACCCGGCGGGGGATAATTGATGAGGCCGAGCGCGAGCGCTTCTTGCGACCGAGTTATGAGCGCGATCTCCACGACCCTTTCTTGTTCTCACAGATGAGCTGGGCGGTAGAAAGGATTTTGTTTGCTCTCGAGAAAAAAGAGAAAATTACGATTTTTGCCGATTACGACGCTGATGGGGTACCGGCGGCGGTGATTTTAAGCGAATTTTTTAAAAAAGTTGGCCATACCAACTTCGATGTTTATATTCCCGATCGGCATGAAGAAGAATTTGGTCTCAAAGAATTTGCGGTCAAGAGAATTGCGGCGACTGACACTAAACTCGTAATCACTGTCGATTGTGGTATCACCGATCTTCCGGGTGCGGCCCTTCTCGCTTCGCTCGGCATTGATCTCATTATTACCGACCATCACTTGGCGCCAGAAGTATTGCCAGAAGCGGTAGCAATTATTGATCCCAAGCTGCCCGGCGATGCGTACCCGGAGAAAATGTTGTGTGGTTCGGGTGTGGCCTTTAAGCTGGTTCAAGCTTTGCTTAAAAAGTTGCCCAATAAAGTTCCCGACGGTTGGGAGAAGTGGCTCCTCGACCTGGTGGCGATTGCGACGGTGAGCGACATGGTGCCACTTACTGGTGAGAATCGGGCGCTCGTGTACTTTGGACTCAAGGTTTTGCGCCAGACGCCACGACCAGGTTTGCGCGCCTTGGCGAGAGTGTTAAAGCTTGAGCCGCAATATATTACTGAAGATGATATTGCTTTCTCGATTGGACCGAGGATCAATTCGGCGAGCCGGATGACGCACGGAATTGAAGCCTATGAATTACTTTCGACGAGTGATTTAGCGCGGGCTGAAGCCTTGGCTAAGCACTTGGACGAGAAAAATCGCGAGCGGCGCACGGCGGTGGATCATATTCTCGCGAGTGCGCCCAGTGTGACCGGTGACCTGCCACCCATCCTTGTTTTGGGTAATGAAAGCTGGTCGCTTGGGGTTTTGGGTCTCGCGGCTTCGCGCCTTGTAGAGCAATTTTCGCGCACCGTTTTCGTGTGGGGGAAGAATAGTAGTGGGTTGATAAAAGGTTCTTGCCGCGCCGCGCCGGGGGTGAATGTGGTCGAGTTGATGGCTAGAGCTGGAGGATCAACAATTTTTACAAATTTTGGCGGTCATGCGGCCTCCGGTGGCTTCTCTCTTGCGCCAGAGAATTTACCGCAACTTGAAGTAAATTTGCTTGTTGCCTATGAGAAAGTTCCGCGCGAGGAAGCGGCTGTGGCAGTGGAACCGGATCTCGATCTCTTGCTCGATGAAGTTACCGAAGATTTTTGCACCAATTTACATCAGCTAGCGCCTTTCGGCTTAGGGAATCCGAAGCCACTACTCTCTTTCCATCGCGCGCCACTCATGCAGAAGAAAACTTTTGGTTCCAGCGCGACTCATCTCGAACTGCAATTTTCTCGTGAGTTTGGCCGGCCGATTAAAGCGATTAAATTTTTCGCCGCTGATCTGGCCGAGCGTGCTGATCTTGTGCCCGGCGCGGCGATTAACTTGCTTGCCAATTTAGAAAAATCATATTTCCGCGGCCGACCAGAGTTGCGTCTACGGATTGTCGAGGTCAATAAACCAAGTTAAGATGGCACGATGGAAAAACTAATTGTTTATACCGATGGTGGTTCACGGGGGAATCCCGGTATTGCTGGTGCTGGGACGGTAATTGCCGATGCGACAGGGAAAGAACTAAAGGTGGCGACTAAAGCTCTTGGGGTGATGACCAATAATGAGGCCGAGTATCAAGGCGTGATCTTGGCGCTTGAGACGCTGAAGAAACTTCTCGGCAAAGATAAACTAAAAGATCAGCCCATCGAATTTAAGCTCGACAGTGAACTTGTGGTGAAGCAGCTTCGGGGCGAATATCAAATTAAAGAAGAGAAACTCGGCCTCCTTTTTCTCAAAATTTGGAATGCCCGTGTGGCCGACTTCCCACGCCTTACCTTTACCCATATCCCGCGCGAAGAGAACTCCCGCGCCGACGCTCTCGCCAATGAAGCGATGGATGAGCAAGAGAAAACAAGCGCTAATCTATTTACTCACTAATTGTTACCGGTTTCCCGTCTTTAATAATTCTTACGACCGCTGGTGAGATTACTAGGCCGTCGGCATCAATGCTCAGATTATTACCCACAGCAGCATCGAATCCTTTTGTTTGTTTTAATTCATTTTTAATCTGAGTGCTGGAAGGAATGGTTTTTCCATCACCAGCTTTTTCGGTGGCTTGGACAATGAGATTTACTACATCATAAGCATTCGCCGCGCCAAATTTTGGCGAATCATTATAGGTTTGAGTATAGAGCTCAATGAACCACGGCATTGGGTCTGCCCCATTGATGTACCACATACCTTCAAAGAGTGAGAGATCGTCAGAGAATTCAAAGGCTTCCATGGTGGTTACCGGCGTAGTAATGCCCGCTTCTCGGAGTTGTCGTGTTAACACTTCAAGCTCGGGGGAAGTGGCTTCGAGAACGTAAATTTCCGGATTAAGATTCTTGACCGCATTGATTTGGGTACGGAAGTCTCGCGTGCCGGTATTAAATTTTTGCGTAGCAAGTACCTGGATATCAGTATTTTTAATGTCTTTCTCGAAGGTGTTGATAATAGCGGTGACTCCGGGATTATCCTGCTGACCAAAGAAGACCAGGGTTTTAATATCTCGCTTGTTTAATTCAGAGACAAAAAGCCTTGAGTCCTCATAAGCCGGCGTATAGTGAACAAAATTATAATCACCATCAGCCACGCTTGAGGCTGAGGCAAAATCATTCACATGAGTAATCTGTGCTTTCTCCGCGATAGGGCTCACCACGTTGCCGACCGGTGATCCGAAGGAGATAAGCGCTGAAACGCCGTCAACACTAATTAATTTATTTGCGGTGGTGGCGCCAACCGCTGGTTTGAACTGATCGTCCTCAAAAATCAATTCGTAATCGTATTTTGTTTTAGAAGAGAGTTGAGCTTTCGCCAGTTCCATGGCTTTTTTTGCGCTCTGGCCTAGCACAGCCACATTTCCGGTGAGGGGAAGAGTGACACCGATTTTAACCGTAGGCTTTGCTGTTGGCGTTTGTTGCCCAGAAAATGAAGAAATTCCCCAATACGCTAGGCCAATCACAATAATCCCAGCAATGATTTTAACTGTTTTATTCATCATTTAATTTTAAACTATCTAGTAATACAAACAATATAAGAACACGGATAAGTACAGTTGTGTATTTAGAAAACAGTTCAAGGTCATGCAAACCTTTGTTTATAGCCATTTTTTATTACTTTAATAAATTCTGTTCGTAAGAATTGACAGTTTTAGTCAAGTGCGATAGGCTTTTGGCAATGAATATTGGTCATTTGCCGGGAACGTTTGAGAAAGTGGGTTTATCGCCCAAAGAAGCCCTGGTATATGCGGCTTTAGTAAGGCTCAACGGAGCCTTTCCTTCTACTCTCGCTGAAGAAACAAAGTTAAATCGGAGTACGGTCTATAAGATTCTCCTTGATCTCTCGGTGAAAGGGCTGGTTAATGAAATAAAGAAAAGGAACAAAATTTATTACCAGATCGAAAAGCCATCCAAGCTTCTTCGGTATGCCAAAGATCAAGTCACGATTGCCAACGATCATCTAGAAACAGTTCAGAAGTTAGTTCCCGATCTTGAGGGGATGTATTCACTTTTTTCTAATAAACCAAAAATCACTTACTTCGAGGGGATTGAGGGAATTTTATCGATTTATGAAGACCAGGTTGTTACGAATAAAAAATATGAAATGATGGCTTTTGCTAATGCTACCGAGCTGGAAAATGTTTTCCCAGCTAAGTTTTTTGAAAATTATCGGAGAACGAAAGAAAAAATTGGTATTACCACAAGAGGAATTATTACCGACTCCAAAGAAAACTCCACTTTCATTGAGCGAATGTACGCGGGATATAAAAAAGAGGTAATTCCCAAAACAAAATTAATTCCGGCCGCCGAGTTTCCTTTTAAGGGTGAGCTCACTATCTATCGAGATAATCGGGTTTCAATTGTAAACCTCAATAAAGAGCATCTCACTGGCCTAATTATTGAAGACGAAACTATTTACAATATGATGCGAATGATTTTTGAACTATCGTGGAAGGGGGCAGGGAAGTAAATTATTGATAGTCGCAGAAAACAGCGGCGGCGAAGACGGTGGTCCAGAGACAGTCCTTGTTGCCAATGGCAGATTGAGTGACATTGGTGCTTTTGATAATTTTCCCACTCATCTTATAAATTTGTTCGCGTTCATCCCAATCTTGATTGGGATCAAAGTCGATACCAAGCGTGGTGGCAAGCATTGAGGCCGCCAAGTCTTCAGCGTAATCACCGGCTTTTTGACCATCTTCACCCCAGGAGTGGTGCTCCGAGAGATATCCGTATTGGGTTGAATCAGAAGGAATCGCGACCCCCACTGAGGCAGCAATGAGCCGATTTGGTTCATTGGTAGCATTGCGATCATAGGCGGAGAAAACCACCTGACCAGGTTTAATCAGCTTCGCTCCTTCATTTTTACTCACAATTTTGCAGCCAGGAGGGAAGATGCTGGAGACGAGAACCAGGTTGCAGTGCTCCACACCCGCTTCACGGAGCGCCATCTCGAAGGAGGCGAGTTGATTCTTATGAACCCCCACCCCTTTGGTGAGGAAAATTTTTGTCGGAACAAGTAGTTGCATTTTTATTGTCTGCGATACGCGTTAAAATGAGACTATTAATAAAACAGTTTCATTATAAGAAAATCGTCAAGGATGACAACAGTGCATAAGCCTATTGTTGTGATTTTGGGTTTTACCGCTGGTGTTTGGTTTGCCGATCAAACTCTTTTTGGTCCAGCGATTCTCGGGAGCAGCCTCTTTTTTGCACTTGCTTGTTTTGTTTATGCGCGAATTTTAAGGGAATCGCGATTTGTTGTTATTGGTTTTTTCTTACTTGGGATCATGTTGGGCGCTCTTCGTTTTGGGGTTCACGAGAGTTTCACCGATCGTCGCTTGGACGAGTATCTCGGTACAGAAGTAAATTTGCGAGCTCAGATCACGACGCCGCCAGATCGGCGAGAAGATGTGACTAAGCTTATGGTGACTCCAGAGAACACGAGCGCCGAACTTGTAATTTGGGCTCCGCGGGAAGGGGAATGGGAATATGGTAATTGGCTCGAGGTTCGCGGAATTCTTGGCCAAGAAAAATATGGCACTCGATATCAATTAAATCGGCCAAAGCTTGAGCCGCTAACCACAGAAGAAGAAAGTAGTGTACGCAGTCAACTTTTCGGTCTTAAGGATGCAGTGCTTAATAATTTTCGTGCGGTGATCCCGGAGCCGGCGGCGGGATTGCTTGGAGGTTTGGTTCTCGGCGAGAAGCACGGTCTTTCTCAAGTCTGGAGTGAACGTTTCCGGCGTTCCGGTCTTTCCCATATCGTTGTGCTTTCTGGATATAACCTCACCATTCTTGCCGAGAGTTTATTGCGCGCTTTGCAATTCTTGCCCCGCGCGACGGCCTACGGCGTTGGTGCCGGATCAATTATTCTCTTTACCCTCATGACCGGCGCAGAAGCGGCTACTGTCCGCGCCGCCGTAATGGCGCTTGTGGCCCTTCTGGCTCGTGCGACCGGCCGCGAGTATCAAGCCACGCGCGCCCTTTTGCTTGCTGGATTTATTATGCTTCTCTACGACCCGACCTTGCTTACTGGTGATCCCGGTTTCCAACTTTCTTTTCTCGCGACACTTGGGCTGCTCCAATTTTCACCTCTTATCGATCGTTTATTGAGTCGGTTCTGGCCGGCAAAGGGAAGATTTCCTACTTTCCGAGAAATTGCCGTGAGCACTATTGCGGTCCAAATTTTTATTCTCCCGTGGGTGCTCTATCAGTTTGGCGCCTGGTCAATTGTTGCCTTGCCGGCGAACTTGCTCGTTTTACCCATTGTACCTATCACCATGTTCCTCGGTTTTCTTGTTGGATTGGTAGGGTTTATCACTTCAGTGCTTGCTTGGCCGATAGGTTTGATCGCGTATCTTTTTCTGGGTTACCAACTTCTGGTTGCTCGTTTCTTCGCCGCGTGGCCCGGGGCAAATTTTACTCTCGAACACTTTCCTCTCATTCTCGTGATTATTTTCTATCTTGTTTACGCAAAACTCATTTTGTGGCATAATCGGACCAGCTCCGGTTCCTTGCCATCTGATGTGGCGGGCAGTTGAGTGTTCCCAAGCTAGGGAGGGCTTTTCATGCTTAGAAGAGTGTTGATGATTGTGGTGGGTTGTTTTCTCTTGTTGATCTCGGCGGGAGGGTCGGGAATAAACAGAGAATCGGGGGTTCAAGTGGCGGGGGTTGATCTGGACTTGATAATGGTTCAGATGAAGGCTGACCTAGAGTCCGAGGAAAACGGCCAGTTCGTTCGTTTCAAGGTGGAGCGGATCGTTGATGGTTCGACCAGCGGCCAGAAATTTCTCGTGTTCGAGAAAAAGGAAGGCAGTAGCATCAAACTTTACGCCGTGCTCGACCGTCAAGCAGGAGACAATTCCGTTTACCAATACCAGGTCGGCGACATCGCGCACTATGCCGTCTGTATTCTTTCTTGTTCCTTGTCTCAGGAAGAAATTCCTTTTGGGCAAATGCTCGTAGTGCCCTTGAGACGCGGTTCAGCTATCCCAGATTATCCGGATGCACTGGTTTTCGATTGAGGTGGAAAGATGGGCGTGGGTCCTGAAGAGGGGTTGTGGATTGGCTTTCTGACCCTGGTTGCGCTGGCCTTGGCCCACTTGCTGGCGGCCGCCTTTGGTAAAGATGATTAAGATAAACAATTTCGCCGGTTTCGAGCTTGAGCTCGGAACTGGCGATTTTTCTTTTGCCCGGCGATACTTAAAGGCATGTGGCGGCGGGAAAATGTTAAATGGTTCGTGGTTATCGTTCTTTTTCTCGCCAATTTTCTTGTCTGGTATGCAGTTCAAGCAGAAGATCGTGGCGGATTGTTAACGGTTGCTTTCTTAGATATCGGTCAGGGCGATTCCATTTTCATTGATGCGCCAAACGGTAATCAGATTTTGCTCGATGGTGGTCGCGGGCGCCAAGTGCTCGAGGCGCTCGCGGCTGAAATGCCATTTTATGATCGTTCACTTGATCTGGTGATTGCTTCGCACCCCGACGCGGACCACATTGGTGGTCTCACTGATGTTTTTGAGAATTATGAAGTAACCGGCTTTCTCGAGCCGGGTGTGCCGGCCGATACTGGTGTTTATGAGCGACTCCAATCTGATGTTGCGGCCGAAGGAGCTCAAACAATGCTTGCCGAGCGCGGTATGCGCATTGTTCTCGATGATCTCCACGGTGTTTATCTCACCATTCTTTTTCCTGACCGAGACCCATCAGGCATGGAAACTAATGAAGCCTCAATTATTGCTAAACTTACTTATGGCGAGATCGACTTTCTCTTAACCGGTGATTCGCCAGCGAAAATTGAAAAATATTTGACAGGGGTTGATGGGGCAATGTTGCAGGCCGAGGTGCTAAAAGCTGGTCACCACGGATCGAAAACCTCTACCTCTGACGCTTTTCTTGGGGCTGTGGCGCCTGAATATGCCGTTATTTCTGTGGGGAAAAATAGTTATGGTCACCCGAGCCCAGAAGTGTTGGATCGACTCGAGGCGGCAAAAATAAAAACCTTTCGTACGGACGAATTGGGGACAATCCTTTTTGCGACCGACGGCGAGAAGATTTATACTAATTGGACTAGTCTAAGCGGCATTAGAGCGAATGTTGTATCAGAAAATTTATTTTAAACTCGGAGTTACTAGCGGACTATTAATCCTAGCCTTGCTTTTATTTCAGAAATTATCTTTGTCGCCCCTTAGTCAAACTGGCCTTATTAACCAAGGGCCACTCAGTAAACGTTCAATTTCTGTGGTGGCACCGAGTGAGCCGGAGTTAAGTCCTCTAACCAATCGCCCTCCTCAGGTTTTTGCCGGGTCTGATCAAACCATTAATGCCTCAACCGCCAATCTTTTTGGGACGGCAAACGATGATGGTTTGCCCAACCCGCCAAGCCGGCTCAGTTTCCAGTGGCAAAAAGTTGGTGGTCCAGGAGAAGTTTTGTGGGGAAACCAAGAAATGATTCTTACTACCGCGTCCTTTTCCGATCCTGGTTCATATACCTTACGCCTCACGGTTTCTGATGGTCTTCTTAGTGCCAGCGATGATCTGGCAATTAATGCTTCTTGCGCCGGAAATACTCTACCCACGCCGGCCCTGGCTTCGCTGAGCGGAGGAGAAGTGGGGCAGCCTGTTATTTTTAACGCTTCAGGTTCGCACGATTTGGATGGGCAGGCGCTTGAGTATAAATTTAACTTTGGTGACGGGGTGACAACAGACTGGTTGGCAACCCCGATAATTCCTCACACCTACAACCAGACCGGGAGCTATTCAATATTGCTGTGGGTGAGAGACACCTGTGGAGGCGAGTCGGAGCCGCTTATGACCTCCGTGTTGATTGAGGTTGCTGCACCGCATCAAGCTTCCTTGGTTAGAAATATCAACCCTGGAACGAGTGGCTCTAATCCCACCTTAGCCGCCCAGCTGAATGCTACCACTTTTCTTTTTGCTGCTACCCACAATACTTCTGGTCGGGAGCTTTGGCGAAGCGACGGCTCAGCTGTCGAAACCAGACTCGTAAAAGACATCAATTTAACTGGTTCCGCAGCCAACTCTTTCCCGCAGTCTTTTGTCACTTTGAATGACTTGGTTTTGTTTACTGCTGATGACGGTGTTCATGGTCGGGAGTGGTGGCGGAGTAACGGCACGAGCACAGGTACTGCTTTGGTCAAAGATGTCTATCCAGGCAATGTTGGTTCGGACCCGATTATTATTGGCCAATTAGGAAATGAAATTTATTTTGCGGCGAACGACGGTGTTCATGCTCGGGAAATATGGAAAACTGATGGTACGGAAGCCGGAACAGTTTTGGTGAGAGACATTAGTTTGACCGGTAATGGCGTGTTGGCTAATGCTCCCGATGTCCGCAGTGGCGGAGTTTTAGGTGATTACCTGTATTTTGTCGGCAATGACTTAGGTCCAGCTTTTACTGATTGGGAATTGTGGCGCACCGACGGCACCGAGGCAGGAACAACCCTGGTTAAGAACATTAATCCTACCAGCAATTCATTGCCTGAAGGGTTTTTGAGTGTTGGGTCTAGTTTATACTTTACGGCTTGGGACGGTGTTCATGGTGAGGAATTGTGGAAAACCAATGGGACTGAAGCAGGAACAATTATGGTTAAAAACATTAATCCCAATGAGGGCTTTGTTTCGTCAGGACCACGGCGTTTAACTAAATGGAATAACCAAGTTTACTTTTCAGCTGATGATGGAGTTTTTGGGTACGAATTGTGGAAAACGGACGGTTCTCTTGAGGGGACAGTTTTAGTCACCGACATTTTTCCTGGAGCCAACTCTTCTTTACCCGATGAGTTAATGGTCGGCGGTAATTCTTTCTATTTTGTTGCTGATGACGGTGTTCATGGTGCCGAACTTTGGCGAACTAACGGTACCGCTTTCGGCACTGCTTTAGTGAAAGACATTTACCCTGGATCAGAAGCGGGTGAAATCAGAGACCTTACTTGGTTTAACGGGGAGCTTTTCTTTGGGGCCAAAGATAGTCTAGCCAATAATGAACTGTGGCTAAGCGACGGTACGGCACAAGGGACGGCTCAAGTTCAAGAGATTTATTCCGGGTTAAACGGAGCTTATCCTAACGGCTTTTTCCCTATAAACAACCGCCTTTATTTTGCTGCAGATAATGGTTTAGTAGGAGTGGAGCTTTGGGGTTACTAGAAAATTTTTTAAGCTTTAAACTTAAGTTGGCGATTACCCTTAAGGCAAGAAGTGCAGATCTTAATGCGCCTGCCAGCAGGTAAAGCAGCCCATTGGAGATTGGGGTACTTTCGTTTCATGCCAACCGGATTAAATTTGGTGGCGCGGACGCGGTTGGAATATTTTCCAGCCATCATCGTCCCTTTATTGCAAATGGGGCAAGCTTTCATAACCCGAGTATGCTAACATGGCTTTCTCTTTATGACAATTGACTTCGTTTTTAGTATCGCGATTCTCATTATTTCGGTGGTGATTCATGAGGTGGCTCACGGTTATGTGGCCGAGGCGCTTGGTGATCCGACCGCGCGCCTCCAAGGTCGGCTTACGCTTAATCCGATTAAGCATCTCGACCCGTTTGGTTCATTAATTCTACCCTTACTTCTTTATTATTCTGGTTTGGGGGTAGTTTTCGGCTGGGCCAAGCCGGTGCCCTATAATCCTTACAATTTGCGGGCCGGGAAATGGGGTCCGGCTCTTGTTGCGGTGGCGGGGCCAATTTCTAATTTAATCCTAGTTTTTGTTTTTACTCTTTTCTTCCAGTTTTTACCAGTTAGTCCCGCGATTCACCCCATTTTGGGGTTGATTGTTATGGTCAATCTCTCTCTCGCGATTTTCAACCTTATCCCAATTCCACCTCTCGACGGTTCCAAAATCCTTTTCGCTCTTATACCTTACCGCTGGCGGGCGATCGAAAACTGGATGAATACCTATTCCTTCATTTTACTTCTCTTTGTTCTCTTCTTCTTGTGGGACCTGGTTGCACCGGTCGTTTTGTGGTTATTCTCATTACTTATTGGTTGACACTTGCTTGTTTCCCTAAGACATATTAAAGTAGTAACCACTCAGTTTTATGGCGACATTCAATCAATTAATTAAGCGGCCGCGGCAGTCTATCCGGGCCAAGTCACGCACCGTCGGGTTGGCCCGCGGTTTCAATGTGAAGAAAAACCGCCCGGTGTTCTACCCCTCGCCTTTTAAGCGGGGAGTTTGCGTCCAGGTTAAGACCACTACGCCTAAAAAGCCAAACTCGGCTATTCGGAAGATCGCCCGTGTTCGCCTCAACAACGGCATGGAAGTCACTGCCTATATCCCAGGTATTGGCCACAATCTCCAAGAGCACTCGGTGGTAATGATCCGGGGCGGTCGGGTGAAGGATCTTCCAGGTGTGCGGTATCACATTGTTCGCGGTCGTTATGACTCTTCTGGCGTCGACAAGCGAATGCAAGGCCGATCACTTTATGGTGCCAAGCGACCTAAGAAAGGTAAATAATTTTAATTATGCGACGTAAAGTAAAAAATCGAATTAAAGTAAAGCCTGATTCCCTCTATCAATCCTTGAAAGTGGGGAAGCTTATTAACTATGTGATGGACTCAGGTAAGAAAAATACCGCCCGACGCTTGGTTTACGGCGCCTTCAATAATATTAAAGAGGAGACCAAGAAGGATCCGATGGAAGTCTTTGAAGAAGCGGTTAAGAATACTGGTCCAATGATGGAGCTCCGTTCCCGCCGGGTGGGCGGTGCCAACTATCAGATTCCTCATGAAGTCTCGCCCGAACGTAAGTTGACCTTAGCGCTCCGCTGGATGGTAGAAGCCGCTTCGAGTAAGAAAGGTAAGCCGATGGCCGAGAAATTGGCCGGCGAGATCTTAGCTGCCGCGAAGAATGAGGGCGAGGCCGTGAAGAAGCGTGAAATGATCCACCGCATGGCTGAGGCCAACCGCGCCTTTGCCCACTTTGCTCGGACTCAAGTTAAGCCTAAAGTTGCTGCTTAAATGAATCGCGATTATCCTCTGGAGAAGGTTCGGAATTTTGGTATCATCGCCCACATTGATGCGGGTAAAACGACGGTCAGTGAGCGCATCCTTTTCTACACCGGTGTTTCGCACAAGATTGGTGAGGTGCATGAGGGCGACACTGTCATGGACTGGATGGAGCAAGAGCGTGAGCGTGGTATTACCATTACCGCCGCGGCCACCACTTGTTTCTGGACTCCCACTTATGCTGGAGGTGATGCCGCCAAAAAGCATCGTTTTAATATTATTGATACGCCTGGACACATCGATTTCACTATTGAGGTGAAGCGCTCTTTGCGCGTGCTCGACGGCGCGGTAGTGGTCTTCGACGGCGTGTCGGGTGTGGAGCCGCAATCAGAAACCAACTGGCGCTACGCCGATGAGGGGAAAGTGCCACGCCTTTGCTTTATCAATAAACTCGACCGCATGGGCGCTTCTTTTGAATTCTCATACAGCACCATTCTTGACCGGCTCACCAAGCAGGCAGTGCGTTATCAGATCCCAATTGGTCTCGAAGAAAATTTTGCCGGTGTGATCGATCTTCTCCAGAAGAAGGCTTATGGCTTCGAGGGCGAGAAGGGTCAGACGATCAAAGAAATTCCAATTCCAGCTGATCTCCAAGCTGATGTCGATAAGTATCATGCCGAGCTCGTGGAGCGGATTGCGGAGACGGACGATACCCTGATGAATGAGTATCTGGAGGGTAAAACGATTGCTTTTGATGTTTTAAAAGTCGCTCTCCGAAAGGCGGTGATTTCCAATAAAATTGTGCCGGTATTTTGCGGTTCGGCACTGAAGAATAAGGGTGTGCAGCTTGTTCTCGATGGTGTCATTGATTACTTACCTTCGCCGCTCGATATCCCGCCCACTAAAGGTATTGATGAGCGAACCGGAGAAGTCATAGAACGTTTGCCTTCCGACGATGCGCCCTTTGCCGCCCTTGCTTTCAAAATTCAAACTGATCCTTTCGTTGGTCAACTAGTTTTCTTCCGCGTTTACTCGGGGAAAATTGAAGCTGGTTCATATATTTACAACACTCGAACGCGAACCAAAGAGCGCGTAGGTCGGATTGTGCGCTTGCACGCTAATGAACGAGAAGAGGTGAAGGTGGTTTTTGCGGGAGAAATTGCCGCGACCGTGGGCTTGAAGGATGTGAAAACCTCCGATACCTTCTGCGATATTGATAATCCTATTATTCTCGACCAAATTGTGGTGCCCGAGCCAGTGGTGTCGATGAAGATTGAGCCGAAGACCAAGGCTGACCAAGAGAAAATGGGTATGGCGATGAAGAAGCTTTCTGATGAAGATCCAACGTTTAAAATTAAATCTGACCCAGAAACCTTAGAAACCATTATTTCGGGCATGGGCGAGCTCCACCTCGAGGTGCTAGTAGAACGGATGAAGCGCGAATTCGGCGTGGAGGCCAATGTGAGCAAGCCGCAAGTGGCGTACAAAGAGACGATCACGGCCGCCGCCGAGGCGGAAGGCAAGTACATTAAGCAGTCGGGTGGTCGCGGTCAGTATGGTCATGTGCGCTTGCGCGTGAAGCCTCTCGAGAAGCTTGAGGAGGGGGCCAAGATCCCGAAGAATGTGACGCGCGAGACCGGCTTCGAATTTATTAATGCCATTAAGGGTGGCGTGGTGCCGCAAGAATATATTACGCCGGTGGAGAAGGGTGTGCGCGAGGGGATGGAGCGTGGTGTGGTGGCCGGTTTCCAGCTCGTCGATGTTTCTGTCGAACTTTACGATGGTTCTTATCACGAAGTGGACTCATCAGAAATGGCCTTCAAAATGGCCGGTTCGATGGCGCTTCAAGAAGCAGCGCGGCGCGCTAAGCCAGTGCTCCTTGAGCCAATTATGAAAATTGAAGTCATTGTGCCCGAGAAGTTCATGGGTGATATTACCGGGCACCTCAACTCCAAGCGTGGGCAAATTGAAGGCATGGAAGATCGCGGTAATGCCAAGGTGATCCGCGCCAAGGTGCCGCTCGCCGAGATGTTCGGCTACGTTACGACTCTCCGCTCGCAGACCGAAGGCCGCGGCTCCTTCAACATGGAATTCGCCGAATACGCGATTATCCCGAACAACGTCGCCCAAAAGATTGTTGAGACGAGACAGTAATTGCGGAAAAGAAAAACTCACTAATACTTGTTTGACAGGGACCGAAAGCTCAGGCAAGCCGTAGGTCCCTTTTGTCTTTCAAACAACTAGCCACGACCTTCTTGATATTTTTTGTTTCGTTCCATGTTTCCCTCACAGTTTTCCTCATATTTGTGTGTTGGGGATATCCTTGATCATGAGCACCCTCCATTAAATCAACAAACTCGATATTAAGTAGCTCGGTAAGCGACTCTTTGAGGTCGTTATACTGGTTTTCATCTACCCCAACCTCTGTTAATTCGTCATGAAAAGCGTGCCAGGTATAAAAATGGAATAACTCGTGCATTATTATTCCGTTAGTAAATTTTGAGGCGAAGTATACAAAAAAGTAATTATCCTGAATATTGTAAGTACACCTTTGGTTGGTAGTTAAGTAAGTTGTGATTTTAGATGCCGGGTAAGAAATGTTAAAAATTTGTTCCATCCGCGCAATGAATGGTTTTTCGATCTTTCTCCAGTTTTGGTTTATGGACTCCAGTGACTTTGTTGTATCAAGGCCAGTTTGAGAAATAAAAGATTCTAGAAACTTTCGGACCATATTTTCTGTGTAGTTTGGGCCATGTTTATCAATATAGGACTGCTGAAGTTTTGTTGGTAGCGCGTTGTTTCTTGCTCGGGTGCCAGCAATAAAATTATCTACATCTTTGTCAAGATCATATTTAAATTCTAAGTTGGTCATCGAGGTTAATTATATCATCCCAGGCTTTAGCTTGGCTCAGGTAAGGATTTGACGCCGCTATAGCGGTTTGCTAGTATTCTATGGCGCTTTGGGCGCGTCGGTTTTTCTTCTATTAAATCTCAAATTAAGAGAAATTATTAAGTAAGTAGTTTAATTTTAAAAATATGGCAGACAAATTTGATCGAACTAAGCCCCACGTCAACGTTGGTACGATTGGCCACGTGGACCATGGTAAGACCACGCTCACCGCGAGTATTTTGCATGTGCTCGACCTCAATAAAGACAAGGGTTACGGCTCGCGCGTAGAGGGTGTGGACGGTATTGACAATGCCCCTGAAGAGAAGGCTCGAGGAATCACCATTGCTCTCCACCACTCGGAATACTGGACCCCGAAGCGTCACTACGCCCACATCGACGCTCCTGGCCACGCTGACTACATTAAGAACATGATTACCGGTGCCGCCCAGATGGACGGGGCCATTATTGTGGTCGCTGCCCCAGACGGCGCGATGCCCCAGACTCATGAACACATTCTCCTTGCTCGCCAAGTGGGTGTGCCTAAGATTGTGGTTTTCCTCAACAAGGTAGACATGGTGGATGATAAAGAACTCGTTGATCTCGTGGAGGAGGAGGTGCGCGAGCTTCTTACCAAGCACGGTTACGATGGCGCCAACACACCAATTATCCGTGGTTCTGGTCTTAAGGCCCTTGAGTCTAAGAGTGCTGATGATGAGTACGCTAAGAAGGTGCTTGAGCTCATCGACACCCTCGATACCTTTATGCCCGATCCAGTTCGAGAGGTAGATAAGCCATTCCTCATGCCGATTGAAGACATTTTCTCTATTGAAGGTCGCGGGACGGTGGTCACTGGTCGTATCGAACGCGGTAAGGTGAAAGTTGGTGAAGAAGTTGAGATCGTGGGTATTAAGGATACGGCTAAGACCACGATTACTGGTATCGAAATGTTTAATAAGCAGCTCGAAGAAGGTCTCGCGGGTGATAATGCCGGTATTCTTCTCCGCGGTACCAAGAAGGAAGACGTGACTCGTGGTCAGGTGCTCGCTAAGACTGGTTCAGTCACTCCTCATACTGCCTTTACTGCTGAGGTGTATATCTTGAAGAAAGAAGAGGGTGGTCGTCATACTCCGTTCTTCACTGGCTATAAGCCGCAATTCTATGTCCGTACCACTGACGTAACGGGTGAAGTAACGCTTGATGAATCTGTGAAAATGGTTATGCCTGGCGATACCGTAACCTTCAATGTGAAGCTCGTCGCGCCGGTCGCTCTTGAGGAAAAGCAACGTTTTGCTATCCGAGAAGGTGGTAAAACTGTTGGCGCCGGTGTGGTGACCAAGATTACTGCTTAATTTAAACTTCTGAGTATTTATTACCATGGCCACCAAAGAGAAAAAAACTACTACCAAGGCGGTGGCGAAGGAAAAGGATCCTAATAGCCTCCAGAAGATTCGGATTCGTGTCGCAGCCTATGAAAATAAGGTTCTCGACGCGAGTGTGAAGCAAATTGTAGATACGGCTAATCGTTACGATGCGGTGGTGCGTGGACCAGTGCCACTTCCTACAGAAATTAAGAAATACACGGTCAATCGAAGTTCCTTTGTGCACAAGAATGCTCGGGAGCAATTCGAAATGCGGATTCATAAGCGTCTCATCGATATTTTGAACCCTTCAGCTAAAATCATCGAACATCTGACCAATCTGAATCTACCTTCGGCCGTGAATATCGATGTGAAGATGCTATGAAATTAGTTTACGGAACAAAGCAGGGAATGACGCAAATCTTCGCCGATTCTGGCGAGGCTCATGCCGCGACGGTGATTAAGGCTGAATCACTTGCTGATTTGGCCGTGGGTGATGTGGTGCGCGTCAGTGGTATTACCAAAGGTCGCGGTTTCCAAGGTGTGGTGAAGCGCCACGGCTTTAAGGGTGGACCGCGAACACATGGTCAGAAGCACTCAGAGCGTGAGCCGGGCTCGATTGGTGGTGGTTTGCGTACCCGTGTTCCAAAAGGAATGCGCATGGCCGGCCGTATGGGTGGCAAGCGCCTCACCGTGCGCCACTTGAAGGTGCTTTCGCTCGATCAAGATAAAAACATTCTCTTTATTTCCGGAGCAACACCAGGTAGACGAGGGACGAAGCTCATGGTAAGTACTAAGGATTAAATATGGAAGCAAAAGTCTACAATCAAGACGGCAAAGAAACCGGGTCAGTAGCCCTTCCCGAGCAGGTTTTTGGCTTGCCGTGGAATAATGATTTGATCTACCAGGTAGTTACTTCTACCGAGACTAGTCGTCGGTCGAATACGGCTCAGGTGAAGGATCGTAGTGCCGTACGCGGTGGTGGTAAGAAGCCGTGGCGGCAGAAGGGAACCGGCCGAGCTCGTCATGGTTCTATTCGCTCGCCGCTCTGGCGTGGTGGTGGAGTGACTCATGGCCCAACGACCGAGAGAAATTATTTCCGAAAGGTGAACCGCAAAGTGAAGAACAAGGCGCTCGGCGTGGTGCTCTCGCGTAAATTTAAGGATGGTGAAATTCTTTTCCTTGATCAGCTAAATTTACCGGTGATTAAGACTAAGACGGCTTTTGGGGTGTTGACCCAGCTTTCTAAGCTAAAAGGTTTTGAAAAAGTTCATTATCGCCGAGGTAGTCGGGTGCTTCTTGCTATGCCTCGTGCTGATGAGAAGCTTCAGAAAAGTTTTCGTAATCTTGGAGGATCGACTCTTGCTGAAACGCGCAATCTCAATCCGGTCGATATTTTGAGTTATAAGTATCTCGTGATCGCCGATCCAAAAGCGAGTCTCGAGACCCTGAAGAACCGTCTAAGTTAATATGTCAAAAATTGGCCAACAATTAAATCGCGCCCCACAAGTTTTACGCCACCCCTTGGTGACGGAGAAGTCGACCATGCTCCAAGAGCGGGCGGCGGGACCGGTATATGCTTTTGCGGTTAGTGATCGAGCCACGAAGCCCGAGATTAAAGCTCTGGTGAAGCGGTTGTATAAAATTACACCGCAGAAAGTGAGTATTTTGAACGTGAAGCCGAAGAGCCTTGTTTACCGTGGTCGAGCTGGAGAACGGTCTGGATATAAAAAAGCCCTTGTTTACTTAAAGCCAGGTGAGAAATTGGAACTCGCTTAATTTTTAATCATGAAAACTCATAAACCAGTTACACCCAGTCGTCGTCACACCGTTCTTTTGCCATACCGGCAGCTGCTCTCAACCTCTGAGCCTTACAAGCCGCTCACGAGTGGTCGCAAGCGAGATGTGGGTCGCAATAACGTTGGCCGAATTACCACCCGTCACAAGGGTGGCGGTGTGAAGCGTTTGTTCCGAGCGATTGACTTCCGTTACGAGAAATTTAATATTCCCGCCAAAATTGAGACAGTGGAATATGATCCAAATCGCTCTGGTCTTATTGCTCTCGTATGCTATGCCGATGGTGAGCGACGTTACGTTCTCTTGCCTGGTGGGATGAAGGTGGGCGATAAATTTATTGTTTCTCCTGAGGCTGAGCTCCGACCAGGTAATCGTTTGCCTCTCTCGAAGATCCCGGTGGGTGCCTTTGTTTACAATGTGGAAGTGAAGCCAGGTGGTGGCGCTAAGCTGGTGCGCTCGGCGGGGAACTTTGCCCAAATTCTTTCTAATGATGCGGGATATACCACGCTTAAAATGCCATCGACTGAGGTGCGAAAGCTTAGCGACAAGGTGTGGGCTTCGATTGGTACGGTCTCTGGTGAAGAAAACAAATTGATCAAACTTGGTAAAGCCGGTCGTTCACGCTGGCTCGGTATCCGTCCTACGGTGCGCGGTAGCGCCATGAATCCAGTAGATCACCCATACGGTGGTGGTGAAGGTCGTCAGGGACGTGGTACTCGTCGGCCTAAGACCTTGTGGGGTAAGGTGACTGGTGGTCGTAAGACGCGTCGCGCGAAGAAGTATTCCAATGTTTTCGTGGTCACTCGTCGTCGGTCGAGACGGAAGGCTTAGTTGACGACTGATAAATATTTTGTTTAACTCCAGAATTCATGACTAGATCACTTAAAAAAGGACCATTCATTGATCCTAAGCTGCTCAAGAAAATTACCGGCCATAAGCCGGGTGGTTCTGCGGTGATAAAAACCTGGTCTCGCGCTAGTCAGATTAGCCCGGAAATGGTGGGTTTTACCTTTGGCGTTCACAATGGTCGGGAGCATTTGCCGGTTCTTGTGGTTGAGGAAATGGTTGGTCATCGCTTAGGGGAATTTAGCCCGACGCGAAAGTTTATTCGTCATGGTGGTAAGATGCAGAAGGAGCTCGAACAGAAGAAGAAAGAGGCTGAAATTGCGGCCGCTAAGGCGTCTAAAGAACCGGCAGCAGCCGCCGGGGGTACCGCCGCGGCGAAGAAATAAATCATGAAAGCTCTCTTAAGTCGTTATCGACAATCACCACGGAAAGTTCGCTTAGTCGCCAATTTGGTTAAAGGCAAGAAGGTTGCCGAGGCGATGACGATGCTCAGTTTCCTTCCCAAGCGCGCCGCGACACCGGTGAAGAAGCTTATTCAATCAGCTGTTGCCAATGCGACCAGTGCGAAGGCGAGCGTGAAGGCCGAGCGACTTTTTATTAAAGATATTACCGTTAACAAGAGTTTGGTCTTGCGTCGTTTCCGCGCTGGTGGTCGAGGTCGCGGTTACCCTTTGAAGAAGCGGGCGAGTCGCTTGGAAGTTCACCTTATCGAAAAGTAATATGACACATAAAGTTCATCCCTACGCGCACAGACTTGGCCTCCTCACTGGTTGGCGTTCTCGCTGGTTTGCTGGTGCTAAGAAGTATCAAGCGGCTCTCAAGGCTGATGTTTTAATTCGTGAACATTTAGAAGAAAAACTTCGGGGAAATTATGTTTCGAGCGTAGATATGGAACGCGGGGCCAATTATTGGCGGGTGATTATTAAAACGTCGCGACCCGGTATGGTCATTGGTCGCTCAGGCGAGGGGAGCACCAAGCTCAAGGCCGAAATTTTGAAATTAGCGCAGAAACTGAAGGCGCCAATGCCCCGGGAGTTTAAACTTGATATTGAAGAGGTAAAGAATCCCGAGGCCGATGCTCCGATTGTGGCTCAGATGGTGGCCGAAGGTCTCGAGAAGCAAATGCCTTTCCGTCGGGTGCTTAAGCAAATGATTGAGAAGGTGATGGCCGCCCGCGGGGTGGAAGGTGTACGCATTGACGTTTCTGGTCGTCTTGGCGGTGCCGAAATTGCTCGGAAAGAAAGTTTGAAAAAAGGTCGTCTCCCGCTCCAAACCTTGCGCGCTGATATCGACTTTGCTCGGGAGAAAGCTCGACTTTCCTACGGTGTGATCGGCGTAAAAGTTTGGATTTACCGCGGTCAAGTCTTTGCTGATAAAGCTACCAATTAAACCATGTTAGTCCCGAAAAAAGTAAAATATCGTAAGTGGCACACCATGCGGCGCAATCCGAAGAAGAAGCGCTTGTCTTCTCGCGGTCTTGAAGTGTCTTTCGGCTCTCATGGTCTTAAGGCAGAAACACCGGGTCGCGTGCGCTCTAATCAAATTGAGTCGGCCCGCAAGGTGATTGTGCGCGAGATCAAGAAAGGTGGTAAGCTCTGGATTCGCATTTTCCCCGATAAGCCTTACACGGCTAAGGCCGCGGAAGTGGGTATGGGTAAGGGTAAAGGTGATCCGCAGGGATATGAGTTCGAAGTCTTGCCGGGTCGACTTATCTTCGAGCTTGATGGTTTGCCCGATGCGGAAGCGAAGGCGGTGCTTGAGCAAGCCGGAAGCAAATTACCCATTAAGACGCGCGTTGTCCGCCGCTAAATTATGGCCAAGAAAGATTTAAAAAAAGAAGGTCGGGCCGAGTGGCTTAAGCAACTTGAAGAGAAATCAAGCGCGCTAAGGAAGTGGCGCTTCGGTCTCGCGGGAGCGCGCACTGCGGATGTGAAATTGGCGCGCCGTTTGCGTCGAGAAGTTGCCGAGCTCTTGACTTTACTTGGGAAAAACGCAGGATAATACACTACTACTATGAGTCGAATTTTAGAAGGAGTCATTGTTTCGGCCAAAACACCCAAATCGGCGGTGGTAGAAGTGTCGCGCCTGGTGAAGCATCCGAAGTATCAGAAGTATCTCAAGCGCAGTAAGCGTTATTTGGTGCATGATGAGACGGGGCACCAGGTAGGCGAGCGGGTGAAAATTGAGGAAACTAAGCCTTTATCCCGACGGAAACATTTTAAAATTGTATGATTCAGCCACGTTCTATTGTAAAAATTGCGGATAATACCGGGGCCAAACTCGGACGTGTGTTCAAGGTGCTCGGTGGGAGTAAGAAGCGCTATGCCCGGATTGGTGAGATCGTGGTGATCTCAATTCAAACTGCCGAGCCCAAAAAGGCGGTGAAAAAGAAGGAGGTTTGCAAAGCGCTTGTGGTCCGCAGTCGCGAAGCCACTCGCCGGGCCGATGGCTCATATGTGCGCTTCGACGAGAACGCGGTGGTCTTGATTGATGAGAAGAAGGAGCCGCGCGGCGGGCGTATTTTTGGACCTATTCCTCGAGAGATTGCTGATTTGGGTTATCAGAAAATTGTGTCACTGGCGCCCGAAATTGTATAAATAGAACCATGGCTTTAACTCTCAAAAAAAATGATGTGGTGGCGGTAATGACCGGTAAAGACAAGGGGAAAACAGGGAAAATTCTCCGGGTATTGCCCGACCGAGTAATTGTGGAAGGAGTGAATCTTCGCAAGCGCCGCGAGAAGGCTCGCCGCTCTGGGACGAAGGGGCAAGTGGTAGAGGTGCCGAGTCCGGTTCATCGCTCGAATGTTCTCCTCTATTGTTCGGCCTGCAAGAAAGGGGTGCGTTTTGGCCAGAAAATCTCGGGGAAGAAGAAGATCCGAGTTTGCAAGAAGTGTGGCCGGGAGCTCTAAACTTTAAACCATGAAATTACTGAAAGAAAAATTAAAAGCCGCCCTTCCTGAACTCGAGAAGACTCTCGGGATTAAGAATCATCTGGCTTTACCGCGGATTACTAAGGTGGTGATTAGCTCGGGTACCGGAAAGGCCAAGGACAAGAAGCGCAATGAGCTTGTGTCTGATCGCTTGAACAAAATTACTGGTCAGAAGGTGTCACCTCGGGGAGCTAAGAAATCAATTGCCTCCTTCAAGTCTCGCCAGGGAGATATTATTGGCCAGGCGGTTACCTTGCGTGGTGCGCGGATGTATCACTTCTTGGATCGTTTGTTAAATATTTCCATTCCGCGTATTCGTGACTTCCGCGGCTTTGATGATAAAAGTGTAGATGAGATCGGGAACCTAACTATTGGTATCCGGGAGCACACCGTTTTCCCTGAGACCGCTGATGAGGACCTTAAAGACGTTTTCGGCTTCGCTGTCACCATTGTTACTACCGCCAAGAATCGTAACCAAGCCCTGGCTCTCTTCCGAGCTATCAACTTCCCGTTTAAAAAGTAGTTGCTACAATTAACTAGTTCGTTTATTAACTAGTTAATTTTTATGAAAAAATATCTATTAGCCGCCCTCGGCTTATTTTTAGTAGCTGGTGTGGCTTCGGCCCAAACAGGGTCACTTTATTATTTGCTCCAACGTATTAGTAATCTTGCTGGTCAGACGGCTAGGGTGTCTGAATCTGTTACTGCTGAGCCATTAGCACCGGACCTTACGTCCACTTTGGGGTCCTCTCAGATCAACACAGATAATAATCTTGTTTCTACTAGTAATAGTAGCGTCAGTGGCCCCGTGAGTGGTTACCAGGTTGTTCTCAACGAAGTCGTTAATACTGGTAGTACGGTTAATGTTACTTGCCCAAGCGGCAAGACTGTTTTGGGTGGGGGGTGCAATCTTGGTAGTGCTGTCTATCCACCTGGATGGAATGGCCCTGCACATTTTTATTCTTTGGAGGATTCTTTTCCAATCTCTGCTGTCAGTGCGGGGGTGGGGATTTGGTCTTGTTCGTGGAATGGCCCGACCGACCTTCCCTACAGGAAACAGGCTATAGCTATTTGTGCGAACGTTCAGTAATTAAACCAAGGATTTGACTTGAAGGCGCCGCTTTGTTAGCATAGTGGCGCTTTCCTTATGGCTAAAACTTCAGTCATTGCGAGGGCCCAAAAGCCCCCGAAGTTTAGTACTCGCCTCGTGCGGCGTTGTTTTCGCTGCGGTCGGAAGCGGGCGTTTATGCGTGACTTTGAGTTGTGCCGCATTTGCTTCCGGGAATTAGCCAATGAGGGTAAAATCCCGGGAATTCGTAAATCTTCTTGGTAATATGTTATCCGATCCTATTGCTGACATGTTGATTCGGTTGAAGAACGGCGCCGCCGCTGGCCGTGGGGTAATAGAGGTGCCTCTTTCTAATCTCCGAGCCGAGATTGCCCGAGTGCTCCAAGAGGCTGGTTATGTAAAGTCGGTGAATAAGAAAGGGAAAAAAGGCCGTAAGTTCTTAGAACTCGAACTGACGAAGATTGGGAACAATTTTAAACTCCGTGGTGCCACTCGAGTTTCCAAGCCCTCGCGCCGGGTTTATCAAGGCTTCCGTGATCTTCGCTCGGTGAAGCAGGGGACTGGTTATGCCGTGCTCTCGACGCCTCAAGGAGTAATGACCGGCATAGATGCTCGGAAAAAAGGTCTTGGCGGCGAGGTCTTATTTAAAATCTGGTAAACATGTCACGCCTCGCCAAACAACCAATTACGCTTCCTCCCAAAGTTGAGCTCACTCAGGCGAGTGGCGCTGTTTCGGTGAAGGGTCCGCTTGGTACCCTTACTCGTACCTTTGGCCCTTTGGTCGAAATTAAGGTTGAAGATGGCGCGGTGAAGCTCGTGGCGAAGGGTAATCAAGAGACTTTGCCTACTCGCGCGCTCATTGGTACTTATTTTTCTCATATTCAAAACATGGTTGAGGGGGTGAGTCAGGGTTTTACCAAGAAGTTGATTCTTGAAGGGGTGGGTTACAAGGTGGCTGTGAGCGGTAACAAGCTTGCGATGAGTTTGGGTCTTTCTCACCCAGTAGAGAGACCGATTCCAGAAGGTCTTAAAGTGACGGCAGATAAAAATTTGGTCACGATCATTGGGGCAGACAAAGAATTGGTTGGTCAATTTGCCGCCGATATTCGCGCGCTCAAGAAGCCAGAGCCGTATAAGGGAAAAGGGTTCCGATATGAAGACGAAAAGATTACCCGCAAGCAAGGTAAGAAAGTTGTTGCTTAAACCATGAAAACCACTAATTCTAAAGTTGCTCGTCGTCTCAACCGTCACCGCAAGATCCGAATGAAGGTGGCTGGTACCGCCGTGCGACCACGCCTTGCCGTGTTTCGCTCGAGCAAGCACATTTATGCTCAGCTCATTGATGATAGTGTGGGTAAGACGCTTGCCGCCGCCAATGATGCCGAGATTAAGAAGCTCGCTAAGACGGAAGAAGTGAAGAAAATGCTCCCGAAGGTGGCCGATGCTTACCAGGTTGGCCAGCTCATTGCCACCAAGGCGATTAATCATAAAGTTCAGGGAATCGTTTTTGATCGTGGTGGTTACCTCTTTGCTGGTCGGGTGAAGGCGCTCGCCGAAGGAGCGCGAGCTGGCGGTTTAAACTTTTAAACAATAACTATGTCACCATTTAATAACAACAGAGAACGGAAGGGTCATGGGCCACGCACGCCTCGTGAGAAGCCAGAATTTGATCAAAAGACGATTGGTATCCGTCGTGTTACCCGTGTGGTGAAGGGTGGCCGACGCTTTAGCTTTGCTGCTACGGTGGCTATTGGTGATCGCCAGGGGCGGGTGGGGCTCGGGGTGGGGAAGGCTGCCGATGTGGCTCTCTCGCTCGATAAGGCCGTGAAGGATGCGAAGAAAAATCTTTTGAAACTTAAATTGACTAAGGAGTCGAGTGTGCCCCATGAGCTCTCAGCCAAGTTTGCGAGCTCAAAGTTGTGGCTTAACCCGGCTCCTGGTCGTGGTCTCACGGCGGGGAGTTCTGCGCGCATTATCTTAGAGCTCGCGGGTGTGCGCAATGTGACGGCCAAGTTTTTCTCGAAGAGTAAAAACAAGTTAAATAATGCCCGGGTGACCATGGTGGCACTCAAGCAACTCGTCGCTTAATTTCCAATCATGCAATTACATAATCTCAAACGCCCTCGCACGCTCCAGTCTAAGAAGACCGTTGGTCGCGGTGGTAAGCGTGGTACTACTTCCGGTCGTGGAACCAAGGGGCAGAAGGCCCGCGCTGGACACCGAATGCGACCAGAACTCAGAGATACGATTAAGAAACTGCCTAAGAATCGCGGTTATACTTTCTTTGGGCCAATTAACCAGAAGCCGCAAACAGTAACCTTGGGGGCGGTTAACGGTGCTTTTGCGGCTGGTGGTCTCGTGACTCCGCAAACACTTGCTAAGCTCGGCTTGGTGCGCCGGGCGAAAGGAATATTACTTGCCGTGAAGGTTCTTGGTGGAGGAGTTGTGGACCGAGCGCTTACCTTTGAGCGGGTCACCGTGGCCGCTTCCGCTCGTGCTAAAATTGAGACCGCAGGAGGAAAGATTAAATGAATAAATTTTTCGCGAAGTTAAAAATTATTTTCTCTGACCGACGTCTTCGTCGTCAGCTAATTTTTGTCCTTGGGGTGTTGGTCTTGTTTCGCCTCGGCGCTTCAGTGCCAATTCCGGGAGTTAACCTTGAGGTTCTTGAGCGTTTTCTCTCGGGTAATCAATTTTTCGGTCTTCTTAACCTCTTTTCTGGTGGTGGTCTTTCCAACCTTTCCATCATGATGCTTGGGGTGGGGCCGTTTATCACCGCTTCCATTATTCTTCAGTTGCTCACAATCATGATTCCTTCTCTGAAGGAGATCTATCATGAAGCGGGTGAGGCTGGCCGACGGAAATTTGCCCAATATGCGCGTCTTCTCACCGTACCTTTGGCCGTGCTCCAGAGCTTTAGCCTTATTGTTCTCCTTGAGCGTCAGGGTGTACTTTTGCCGCTTTCTCTCGCTGATCGCTTAACCAGCGTGATTGTGATCACGGCTGGCTCTGTTTTACTTATGTGGCTCGGTGAACTCATTAATGAATATGGCATCGGTAACGGAACTTCTTTGATTATCTTTGCTGGTATTTTGGCGGGAATTCCGAGCACAATTAGTCAGACTGTTGTGAACTTTGATCCTGCTCAATTGCCGGTTTATCTTGGTTTCTTGGGCGTCGCCGTGCTCACTGTGGCTGGTGTGGTGCTGGTGACTGAAGCCGAGCGGCCGATTCCTATTACTTATGCCAAGCAGGTTAGAGGAAACAAAGTCTATGGTGGCATGTCGACCTATTTACCGATTCGCCTCAATCAGTCAGGCGTGATGCCGATTATTTTTGCCTTATCGCTCCTTCTTTTCCCGCAAATGATTTTCCAATTCTTATCGAGTGTAAACAATGATGTGGTGCGCGCCGTTTCTGATTTGTTTCTTGATCTGCTCAATAATCAATGGGTATACGGCATCTTTTACTTTGTTCTCATTTTCCTTTTCACTTATTTTTATTCAGCAATTACTTTCGATCCCCAGTCTATTGCTGATAACTTACAGAAAAGTGGTGCCTTCGTGCCTGGGACGCGCCCCGGAACTCCGACCCGTGATTATCTCAACCGGGTGGTAAATCGCCTGACTTTGGTTGGCGCCCTCTTTTTGGGTGTGATTGCGATACTCCCTCTAATAATGCAAGCCGCAACCGGACTTGCTTCGCTTGCCATTGGCGGTACTGGCCTCCTTATTGTGGTTTCGGTGGCTATTGACCTGGTGAAGCAGGTTGATGCTCAAGTCTCGATGCGGGAGTACTAGGGGCGTGATATACTAGTTCCCGTTATGGCTCAAATCGTTTTTAACTCCGATGGGGAGTATTCTCGAGGTTCCGGTTCTCGTAATTTTAGTCGCGGAGGTATGGCCGGTTGGTTGAAACGAGTTTCGGGCGGAATTATTCCTACCGAGCAAGCTGCTAATTGGGTTTTGTTTTTTATTGCCGTAGTTATTTTTGCTATTGCCGCTTTGATTCTTTTCCGTAGTCTTTAGGTATGATCACTGATCCTCAAGCAATCATTTTTATGGGTCGTTCGGCCGCGGGTAAGGGAACCCAGGCCTCGCTTTTGATTGATCATTTTAAAAAAGAAAACCCGGCAACACCTGAACCGGTGTTTTATATTGAAACAGGAGCGCGATTTCGTGACTATATTACCCAGGATAATTATTCAAGCGGTCGTTCGAAAATGCTTTACACTGCCGGTGATTTGCAGCCGGCTTTTATTGTGACTTGGCTTTGGACGGAGTTAATTGTGAAGAATTATCACGGCGATCAGCACTGGGTGGTAGATGGTACGCCGCGATCATTGGCAGAAGCTTTTACCTTTGATTCCGCCCTTCGTTTCTACGGCTTCAAGCAACCCACCATTATTTTGCTCGATATTCATAATGATGTCGCTCATGATCGTTTAAACAAGCGCGGTCGGGCTGATGATCTTGACCATCATGGCAATGAAAAGCGCTTGGCCTGGTTTGAGTCTACTGTAATGCCGGCGGTTGAATACTTCCGCAGTAAGCCCGACTACTACCGTTTTATTACGGTTGATGGTGCGGCGGGGATCGAAGAAATTCATCGGCAAGTGGTGGCAGCCTTATCATAAATGACGAAAACTGCTGAAGAAATTGTTCTCCTGCGCGAAGGTGGCAGGCGTTTAGCCGAGATTTTGAAGACCTTGGCGCTTATGGTTGCTCCGGGAGTGACGACCAATGCTCTTGATGAACGAGCCCGTGAACTTATTGCCGAGAGTGGTGATGAGCCCGCTTTTCTTGATTATCAGAGCGAAGGGATGAAGCGACCTTATCCGGCGGCGCTTTGTGTTTCTATCAACGATGAGGTGGTGCACGGTGTACCGAGTGAACGGGCTTTGGTAGAAGGAGACATTATTACTCTTGACCTTGGTTTGTGTCACAAGGGTCTTTATACCGATTCGGCTATCACTGTGCCAGTGGGAGAGATTTCGGAAGAAGCGAAGCGGCTTATTGAAACGACGCGAGAGTCACTAATGGCAGGAATTAAAGCCATTCACGCGGGAGCACGGTTGGGTGATATTGGCGCCGCCGTGGCGGCCGTGGCCAAGAGAGGTGATCTTGGTATTGTTCGCGAACTTGGCGGTCATGGTGTGGGATATGCGGTTCACGAAGGACCTTTAATTCCTAATTATGGGACCAAAGGGAGTGGACTAGCTCTTGAGGCGGGGATGGTGCTTGCCATTGAACCCATGCTTACTCTTGGCGAAGGGCGGGTGAAGCTCGGTAAAGATGGTTTTACTTATTTAACGCGCGATGGGAGCCTGGCGGCCCATTTTGAGCACACCATTGTGGTAACCGACCGGGGGGCTGAAATTTTAACTACAGTCTGATAGGATACTCGCCATGACTCATCCAAAAGAAGAAAAGACCTTTTTAATGATTAAGCCGGACGGTGTTCGGAAGGGTTTAATTGGCGAGATTATTAGACGTTTAGAACAGCGTGACCTTAAGGTTGTAGCTCTTGAGATGTTCCAAGCAACCAAAGCCCAAGTAGACGGTCATTACCCAAAAGACGAAAAATGGATTCGCCGCTTGGGTGAGAAAACTCTCGCGACCTATGAGAAATATGGCTATGATCCTAAAAAGGAAATGGGCACAACCGATATGTTGAAAATTGGTAAAAGCGTGCGTGGTTGGCTCATTGACTACATGGTTAGCGCGCCTTTGGTGCGGATGGTTATCCAGGGTACTCATGCGGTGGCGATGGTGCGGAAAATTGTGGGTCCGACCATTCCGTCACTCGCGGAAATGGGGACAATTCGGGGTGATTTTTCGGCTGATTCACCGGCCCTTGCTAATAAAGAGAAGCGAGCGGTGGCGAATCTGGTTCATGCTTCAGAAACAGCTGAAGAAGCGGCGCATGAAATTAAGTTTTGGTTTAAGAATATCTCAGGTTTTGGCTATAAGCGCTTTGGCGTGGATGAGTAATCCACAGAAAAGTAACTTGTTTCGAGTTGGGGTTGTTATAATGGGTGAAGGTTATTTAGAGAGGATCTAAAAAGTTTTAGGGATTCTAAAATAGTCTAGGCCTTGGCCTAAGCTTGCAGAAACCCACTTATTGTGAAGATCTTACTCTGGGTGACCATCAACAAACAAAAACTCCCGCCACCGGTGGGAGCTTTTGTTGTGTTAGAATTAAGCCGATGAAAATCACGTTTTGTAGCGGGGCACAGGCGGTTACTGGGGCAAATTTTTTGATCGAGGTGGGAGGGAAGAAAGTTCTTGTTGATTGCGGCCTCATTCAGGGTGGTCGGGTTTGCGAGGCCGACAACTTCAAACCTTTTTCCTATAATCCCGCTTCCATTGACGCCGTGTTTATTACTCATGCTCATATTGATCATATTGGCCGCTTGCCGCGACTGGTTCATCAAGGGTTTCGCGGTCCCATTTATGGTACGGCGGCGACTCGCGATATTACCGAACTTAATTTAATCGATAGTATGGGCGTGTTTAGTAAAGAGGGTTCAGTGCCGCTCTATTCGGAAGCTGATGTGGCCCAAGCGATGAATCAGTGGCAAGTTTTGCCCTATCACACCACGCTTGATCTCGGCAGTTTAGAAGTCTCGCTACTTAATGCGGGTCATATTTTAGGTTCGGCGATGGTGATGATTAATGATGGTGGTAAGAAAACAGTATTTACCGGTGATCTCGGGAATTCGCCTACCCCTCTCTTACCTAATACTGATGCCATTACCGACGCTGAATATTTGGTGATGGAAAGTGTTTACGGTGACCGAGCGCACGAGTCTCGTCTTGAGCGGAAAGATAAACTTGAGCAAATTATTGAAGACACGGTAGGTAAAGGAGGCAATCTTATTATTCCAGCCTTTTCCATTGAGCGGACACAGGAACTCTTGTTTGAAATTGAAGAAATGATTGAGCATTCACGCATTCCGCCCGTGCCGGTTTATCTTGATTCACCGCTTGCCATTAAGGTGACGGCGATCTACAAGCGTTATCTCTCTGAGATGAATTTATCGGCGCGAGAGATGAGCCGCTTGAGTGATGGTCTTTTTCGCTTCCCTCAACTCCGTCAAACCTTGTCGACCGAAGAGTCAAAAGCGATTCACCTCGATGAAGGACCAAAAATTATTATCGCCGGTTCAGGTATGAGTAATGGTGGCCGAATTATCCATCATGAGAAGCGTTATTTATCGGATCCAAAAAACACCTTACTTCTGGTGGGTTATCAGGCGGCCGGTAGCTTGGGCCGAGTCTTGATGGAGGGAGCGAAGACAGTGAGAATTCTTGGCGATGAGGTGCCTGTTGCGGCGCGGGTGGCAAACTTAAGTGGTTACTCGGCACACAAAGATTCTCCAGCCTTGGTTGAGTTTGTTCATCAGTCGGCGGATACACTAAAGAAAGTGTTGGTGGTGATGGGTGAGCCGAAGTCTTCGCTCTTTCTTGTGCAGCGATTGCGTGATTATCTTGGACTTGATGCGGCGGCGCCTGAGCCGGGTGAGACGGTTGTGTTATACTAATTTTTAAATTAACTAAAGTGGTGTCGCACAAGCATGAACATTTGAAGTATAAATTTTCCGTCTCCGGCGCTTCGGAGACGGGGCATTGCGGTATCACGGCGCTAGAGACAGCCAAGGAGCTCGGTCGGGAAATTGTGCGTCAGGGAGCGGTGATTGTGACGGGTGCCACGACTGGTTTCCCCCTTTGGTCAGCCATGGGGGCGAAGGAAGAAGGCGGAGTTTCCCTCGGTATTTCTCCAGCCATGAGTGAGAAGGATCATGTGGAGAATTATGGCTTGCCGGTTGATTATCTCGATTTAATTATTTACACCGGCGCGGGTTACTCGGGGCGGAATTTATTATTGACCAGATCATCAGATGCGGTCTTTGTGGGTTGTGGTCGGGTGGGGACAATTAATGAATTCTCCGTCGCTTTCGAAGATCACAAGCCGATTGGAGTTTTGGTTGGAGAATGGGAGACCGATGAAGTGATTAAAGATATTATGGAAAAAGGCCACCGCCCGAATGAGCTAGTGGTCTTTGATTCCGATCCGAAGCGTCTAGTGGCTAAGGTAATTGAGCTGGTGAAAGCCAATAAGTATCGCGATCAGCGAGTGCTGTAATTACTTCACCGCGGTAACAATTTTTTCGAAAACTTCTGAGTGATTGGCGGCGAGGTCAGAGAGAACTTTGCGGTCGAGAGCGATATTTTTAACTTTCAAAAGGTTGATGAAACGCGAGTAAGTGAGACCGAGCGGACGAAGTGCGGCATTAAGGCGGATGGTCCAGAGACGGCGGAAATCATTTTTCTTATCGCGGCGATGAGCGAAGGCGTGTTGGCCTGCTTTGAGCAGGGCGGTGCGTGCCTCGCGCTCTTTGGTTGACCGGCCGAAGCGGAAGCCTTTAGCCGCTTTGAGAACGGCTTTGCGGCGCTTATTAGCAATTGTTCCTCGTTTTACTCGTGGCATGATTATTTACCAGATAACATTCGGGCTAGGGTTTTCCTATTAATAGTGATCGACACCAGTTTCTTGCCGCCAAGTTGCTTACTGCGGCTTTCTTTGGCATTAAAATGATTTTGACCAGCTTGGCGCGCGAGCACTTTGCCGTTCTTGGTCACTCGTAATCTCTTGGAAAATGACTTATTAGTTTTCATTTATTTATCGCGTTCAATAATTAAGCTCAAACCTCGGGGCCCGCGTTGCACCGGTGTGGCTACCTTATAATTTTCTGAAATAAAGCGCAAGAGCCGCTCGAGCCGCTCAGCAAGAAACTTCTGGTCGAAGTATTTGGACCGGCCGGTGAGAAAGAGTTCAATCTTCACTCGGTGACCCTCTCGAAGGAATTCCGACACCTTGCCAGCCTTGATCTCGAGGTCATGGTCGCCCGTGCCAATCTTAACCTGAATGGACTTGGTTTCTGTGGCTTGGGACTTGGTTTTTGATGTTTTGGCCTTCTTGTTCTCCAAGTACTGATACTTGCCAAAGTCCATAATCTTGGCCACCGGCGGCACGGCCGAAGGGGAGATTTCGATCAAATCAAGGCCTACCTCCTGGGCTTTCTGAAGAGCTTCACTAAGAGACAAGACGCCAAAATTGTCGCCACTTTCGCCAATGACTCGCAGTTCTGGCGCGCGAATTTGTTGATTGATGCGGATTCGATCTTTCAATTCTTTGCCTGTTAGTGCGGTAATAGTAATCTAGTTTGGTGTTGCCGTCAAGTCGTGGCGACGAGTGGTCACTATGGCCTCGCAGGCTGCCTTTTCCTCGCTATCTCGGAGTAAATTACAGAACTTTTCGGCCGCCTTTTCTCCCGAAGGGTCCCAATAGAAGTCTTGTACCGCCCCGCCCAAGCACTCGCGCCGATTCTCTGGTCTAAGGATGAAGTAGCAGGCGTTAATCGCGGCTTCGGGATTCTCGCGATAGGTACCGCCGACATCACGACCCATGCTGCCATAACAGGCGCGCTGGTGGGCTTCTGGTGCCTCAGCGCAGAACTCGGCGACCTTCTGGAAATTACCTGGGAAGAGTTGGATCACGCGCGAGGTCTGGAGGAAATAGCAAGTGTTTTTATATTTCTCTTCAACCATCGTGCAAGGGTAGTGGGGATCATCGGTGAGAAATTGCGTCTCGTGTTTGTCGGGCACATTGGGATCCGCGGCGACAATATTTTCCATAAAGACGCCGCTCCAGCAGGAGTCCTGGAGATTAGGAAGCAAATTACAACTCTCAAGCGCGCGTGGTAAGTCATTGCTGGTCCAGGCCATCAAGCCGTGACCCACGCCGTGAATACATTGATGACTAAAGAAGCCGTTGAGCGAGTCTTGGCAAATGGTGGGGAGATCGTGTTCGAGATTCTTGGTCCCATGTTCGGCAAAATAGGCCTCGACTGCGCCATGATAACAACCGGAATGACATTCACTTCGGCAAGTCTGAAAAGCTTGGTCACCAAAGAATTCATAAGCATAGTGACCCGCGCGATGGGCCGTCTGATGGCAATCACCATACGTATCTTTCAGACTCACCAGAGCCTCAATCGTGGCGGCTGGGCCAAACTCCTTCACATACAATTTCAATTTATTATTATCTTGCCAAATTGCTGGATCACCTTTGGCAATTGCCGGCTCTAAATTCTCTCGCCACACCACCGCGCCAACCCCAGCCAAAACCAAGATTACCGCGAGCCAAACCAAGTTACTCTTCATGAGCGGGATTATAGCAGAAGGTTAAACCCTGTCGGTGGGTGATGTATAATATTTTCATGGAAATGGAACTTGAGTCTCGGCCCAGGAGCAAGCCTCAGCCATCGATTGATCACATTGCCTTAACGGTGTTTGTTGGCTTTTTCGCTTGGTTTTTAATACCCTTTTTTACTGGCTTTTTTTATGATCTGGTGGACGCCGGGTGGTATTTCTGGGTTGTTGTTCTGGTCGTCGTTGGTTTGGGATTCTTTTTGCCACCGCACCCCAAATGGTGGTCCTTTGGTTTGTCTTTAGGACAACTACTTTATCTAAGCATATTTAGGTTCCAAGAAGGTTGGTTTCTCATAATGATCGTGGGTTTGTTAATTTATTCGATCCCAACCTATCTTTTATTTATTTTTGGCGATTGGTTAAAAAAAGTTGTTATTTCAGGCAATACTGGTTCCGGTTTATGAAGATTACGATTATTGCTCACCCAAATTCGAAGAAGCCGCGGGTAGAAAAAGATTTGTTTGGTAACTTGCACATCTATGTGAGCGAGCCGCCGCTTGAGGGCAAGGCAAATAAGGCCGTTATTAGTTCGCTGGCTGATTATTTTAAGATCAAAAAAAGTCGAGTGTCTCTGGTTTCTGGTGAGAAATCCAAAAACAAAACTTTTAGCATTTTAGGTTTGTAGAGCCTTGTTTAAAAGACAGGAGTCCGTATACTAAAATCATGAGAACCACAACAAAATGGATCGGGGTGATTGTAATAATCATTCTGATCGTTTGGGGCTTCAGCTTTAAGGATAAAACACCTACGAACCAATTGCCCAAGATAGGCGGTCTGTTTGGTCTCACTGGTTTTGTGTCATTTACCGCTGAAGACTCACGTGACGGTTTTCTTTTGGCGATCGAAGATTATGGAAAGCCAGTTGACTATGTTATCGAAGATTTTCATTCTGACATTAAGACTGTCATCACCGCGGCTACGAAGCTTGTTGAAGCTGACGAGGTTTCTGTAATTATTGGACCAGAATGGAATGAATTTGGTGAAGCAATTGCTCCTCTCGCCGAGAGTAAAAAAATTCCCTTTATTTCTCCGTGGGCAACTAGCGAAAGAGACTGGATCAAGACCCCTTACTATTTCAGCGCCACCCCAAGCGAACGGCCACATACGAGAAAGTTGATTGAACACATGGTCGCGCATCAAGTTAAAACGATTGCCCTGCTTTCGACTAACAACGCCTGGTCGCTAGAGAACATAGATATTTTTAAAAGTGAGCTGGCCAAAACTGGTATCCAGATTATTGATGAATACAAATTTAACCCGGAACAAAGAGACTTTAGGACCGAAATTGTTCAGTTAAAAAATAAAAAACCAGATGCGGTATATGCCCCTATTGCAGCGGGTAATCAATTTGGTCCACTTGTTAAACAAATAGTTGAGCTTGGTCTTGGTGGACAACTCTATTTCCCAGAATCTGTTGGACAAGATGATGTTAACAGAACACAATTTGGTCCTTACATGGAAGGGGGTATTTTTTACATCTCTAAGAAATATAAGAACACAACTTCTTTTGTCGATAAATTTGAAAAAAGGTTTGGGCGCAAACCCGTTACTCGTACTGCTGCTACCACTTACGACATGGTTACCTTGGTGCTCAAGGCAATTGATGAAGGAGCAAAAACTCCAGACGATATCAGAAATTACCTAACAAAGGTGAAAGACTACGATGGTTATTCAAATCTTATCACGTTCAATGCTGACGGCGCTTTAGCAACCGAAGATGTTGAGTTAATTCAGATAAAAGAAGGCAAAGATATACTTCTTTTTCCGTAACATGGTGGAGATGGGCGGAATCGAACCGCCGTCCGTGGAATAATCTTCGGTGAATCTACCTGTGTAGCTCAGTTCAATTTGTTTAAGGACCAGAAGTGAGAACAGAGCAAGAACCTTCTGGTACCCGAGTCTCTATTTTTTAAGATCGGTAGCGAGACACTGCGATCCGAGCCTGAAATATTACGCTCTCAGCCCACTATCAGGCATCACAGGTGAGAACGCTGCTTAAGCGAAAGCTAAAGCAGGGCGAGGGAACGGTGAAAGCACCATTCCTCGTTCAGATGAGTTTGCACTTATCTGGTTGCCGCAGATTAACGAGCGAGCGGCAGCTCGACAGGCACAGTCGAAGAAACAACTCCTCGTCGAAGCCAATCATCCCCAAATAATTTAATTATCAACGACCAGTTTTTAAGACGCGGTCAATATGTCGTTTCGCTTCCCTTTTCTTAATACTCTCGCGTTTATCATAACGTTTCTTACCGCGAGCCAAGCCTAGTTCCAATTTAAGCTTGTTGCCCCGATTATACAGAGAAAGAGGGATTACTGTCAAGCCGCGTTCGGTACTCAGGCCGGCGATTTTGGTTAACTCTTTTTTACTCAGAAGTAATTTCCGCGGTCGCTTGGAGTCATAATCGCTCGGTGTATTTCCCGCTTGATACGGCGCGATGTCGGCGCCAACTAAGAAGGCCTCGCCGTGCTCGAAGCTCACATGACTCCCGGCCAGCGAGGCGCCGCGACCCGTTTTAAGCGACTTAACCTCGAAGCCCTGGAGCACAATACCCGCTTCCCACTTTTCCAGAATTTCGTAATCGAAGTGGGCCCGCTGATTTTTTACCAGACTGCTCATGTGTCGCATTCTAGCATTTTCCTGAACTTTCATTATAATCAGGTCGCAACATGTCTAAGGTGTCAAAATCATCGAGCCGCAAGCCCCTCAACCAGTTTAGTCGTCAGATTGTGTCGGGGATTCTGGTCCTCATGCTCTTGGCGGGGCTGTATTCTCTGGTGGTTGATCAGACGGGCAGCGTGGTAGAACCAATCACTCTCTCTGAACTCGCTCAGAGTATCAATCGCGATGAGGTAAAGAAGATCACGGTGATGGGCGATATCCTTGAGGTGGAGCTTAAGACTGGCGCTTTCCGCGACTCGCAGAAGGAGGCCGAGACCGCGCTCTCGGAGAGCTTGGCTAATTACGGTGTGGCGCCAGAGAAGCTGGCCACGGTGCAAGTGGGGATTGAGAATCCTTCCGGGTTAACTTTTTGGATTTTCAATTTATTGCCATTTTTATTGCCGGTGATTTTTGTTCTCTTTATTTTCTGGTTTATCTCACGCCAAGTGCGCGGGGCGAGCGTTCAAGCCTTTTCCTTCGGCCAATCGCGAGCGCGGATGATTGACCCTAATGATCCGAGCCAGAAAATTACGTTTAAGGATGTGGCGGGGGTGAAGGAGGCCAAAGAGGAATTACTCGAGATTGTTGATTTTCTCAAGAGCCCGAAAAAATTCTTAGACATTGGAGCGAAGATTCCAAAAGGTGTGCTTTTGATCGGTGCTCCCGGAACCGGTAAAACTTTACTCGCGCGCGCTGTCGCTGGCGAGGCGGGTGTGCCCTTCTTCTATCTCTCTGGTTCGGAGTTCGTGGAGATGTTTGTGGGCGTGGGAGCTTCGCGCGTGCGCGACCTTTTCAAGATGGCCAAGAAGACCGCCCCGGCGATTATTTTCATTGACGAAATTGATGCGATCGGTCGCCATCGCGGTGGTGGTATGGGTGGCGGCAATGACGAGCGCGAGCAGACTTTAAACCAAATTCTCGTTGAGATGGACGGCTTCGAGCCCAATGAGAAATTAATTGTGATGGCAGCGACCAACAGACCCGATGTGCTCGATGTCGCCTTGCTCCGTCCCGGCCGCTTCGATCGCCGCGTGGTGCTGGATAAGCCAGATCTTAAGGATCGCGAAGAAATTCTCGGGATTTATGCGCGCAAGAAGCCGCTCCATGAAGATGTGAACTTGCGCGTCATTGCTCAGCGCACACCTGGTTTCTCTGGTGCCGACCTTGCCAACGTGATGAACGAAGGCGCGATCTTGGCCGCGCGCGAGAATCGTAAACAGATTACGCAATATGATCTCATTCGCTCGGTGGAGAAGGTGATTCTTGGGCCAGAGCGGAAGAGTCATATCTTGTCGGAGCGAGAGAAGAAAATTACGGCTTATCATGAGATGGGCCACGCCCTGATTGGCTCGGTCTTGCCGCACTCGGATCCGGTGCATAAAGTCTCGATTATTTCTCGCGGTCACGCGGCGGGCTACACGCTCAAGCTGCCGTTTGAAGATCGCAAACTCGAGTCGAAGAAAGAATTCCTCGATGAAATTGCGGCGCTTCTCGGTGGTTACGCGGCGGAACAAATGGTCTTTGGCGATATTACTACCGGGGCCTCCAATGACTTGGCGGTCGCGACGTACACGGCGCGGAATATGGTGACCAAGTATGGCATGAGCGAGAAGCTTGGTCCGGTGGCCTTCGACACCGGTGGCGAGCGCCATCTCATCAGCACCGGGCAATTGGTGGAGAAAGCGTCATCGGAGGCGGTGTCAGCGCTTATTGATCAAGAAATTTCTAAAATTCTTAATGAAGGTCTGGCTCGTGCCAATCAGGTGCTCACCGAGAAGCGCGCCGTCCTCGACGCGATGTCGGAAGAATTAATCAAAGTTGAAACCCTCGACCACGAAGATTTCGACAAACTTCTCATTTTGAACGGGATTAAGCCGAAGAAGGAGGAAGAGAAAGAAACAGAAGCAGTTGCTTAATATATAAAAACAAAATTCCCACCAGAGGCCGCGAGGCGTGGTGGGAACGAAGATTGCTTTGCTGTTGTCCTTCACGAATCGTAAATCTCGATAGCTTGTTCGAGGACGGCATGGGGATTGGCAGCCGCATCAGTAATATTGTCGACAACGTCGATGATTGTGCCATCGAGTATGAGAAGAGTGACCCGCCGGTAGTAAAACCTTCCCTCACAATCGAAGACTTCGAGCCCAAGGATTTGTCGGAGCAGGAGGTCCTTGTCTGACAAAAAGTGATACCGGATGGTTCTACTGACCTGGAATCTCTCCAGGGTGGTGAGGTCTCTCGAACTCACGCCGAAAAGTTGGATTCCTTTTCGACGAAAGTCCTCAGCGAGATCGCTGAAACAAAGGCATTCTCCCACACACCCCACAGCACCGGGTATGTCATACCATCCTTGAGGAACCGTATCTCCCGGAGGTATGGCGCCAGGATGAACCTGAAGAATCATTCTTCCGGGAATTTGTTCAATCGGAACTCTAGTTCCGTCGGTACAGACAAACGACACTCTCGGTAAAACCCGACCAATTAGTGCGTGCGGCATGAGTAGCCCCTCTCAATGTTCTATATTACCCCGCGATGCTCTCGCGGTGTGAGGCCACAAGCAATGCCCGTGACATTTCTAAACTAGATCACATAAAGTTTTTTGTCAAATTACTTTGAAAACAGTAGCTTTTTTATCTAAATCGGCTATGATTGGGCCATTATTAGGCTAAAGCCAAAGGGATGAAAAAAATTATTTGGATTATCGTTATTGTTGTCATCGTCGGACTTCTCGTTTGGTCCCGGCGGGGGGGCGAAACAGATAAGCCGGCAAATAGTATTGAACCGGTTAAGCTCGGGGTAATTATTTCTCAAACTGGGGTGGCCTCAGCTTTTGGTGAGATGTCGAAGTTTGGGATTGAAATGGCGGTAAAGGAGATTAATGAGGCGAGCGGAATGGCTACTCCGATGGTAGAAGTGGTCTATGAAGATGATCGGACGGATCCAAAAGCTGCTACCGGTCTCTACCAGAAACTAACGAGCATCGATAAGGTTGATGCGATTATTGGCAGCAACTTCGATTTCGTAACGCAACCCATTTTCGCTTTGGCTGAAACCACGGGTACGGTGGTGATCTCTCCTTCCTCCCCACGAATTCCTGGTGCCTTCGAGACCAATGCTAATAGTTTCGTGATGATGAGTGACTTCTCAAAAATTATTTCTGAACTCAAGCCGTATCTCACCGGCAAGTCATATAAGCAACTTGGTATTATTCACTTCGCTTCTGCCTTCGGTGCCGAGATCACCAAGACGCTCAAAGAAATTAATGGGGGTTTGAACAAGCCAGAAGTGGTAGAAGAAACATACAATCAGATTGGAGGTAACGATTTCCGCACGGCAATTCTGAAGCTTAAGACCGCTGGTGTGGATGTTTTGTTCCTCGATATGGCTGGTCCTGATCCCCTCACCTTTGTTCGTCAGGCCAAGCAACTTGGTTATGCGCCAACTTTGATTGCCGACACGGCAGTTAAGGATTCCCTCGCTGCCGCGGGGGCCGATCAATCGCTCTTTAATGGAGTGGTAGTGCTCAATTGGGATGTGACGACAGATACCTTCGCCGCCAAGTTCCGTGCCCTCCACGGTCGCGACCCGGGTAACTCGGTGAATCGCGCTTATGACGCGGTGTATATTCTCGTTAATGCCGTATTGGCGACCGAGACTTCTCAAGAAATCCCTGCCTTCCTAGAGAAAACTCAATTTAATACGCCCAATGGCGACTTCCGCTTTAGCCCTGAGCACGCGGCGCTCAATACGCCTGTGGCAATCGAAGTTATTCAAGACGGTAAGTTTACGCCATTAGCAAATTAATAATATGAAAAAAATTATTTGGGTTATTGTTATCGTTGTCATCATCGGGCTTTTTGTTTGGTCTGGAAGGAAGAAGGAGGGAACGACGCCAACGGGAACTGCTGAACCCTTGAAGATTGGCGCCATCTTGCCGCTCACTGGTCCGATTGCGAATGGGGGTGAGTTTGCGCGCCATGGCGCTGAACTCGCGCTTGAAGACGTGAATAAAGATGGAGAAAAAGTCCAGGTATTTTTTGAAGATTATCAATACGACGCGAAGCAGGCGGTGGGGACCTACAACAAGTTGCGTGACACTGACGGGGTGAATGCTATTTTCGCCTTTGGTACGCCAGCGGGAATGCCGCTTTCTCCGGTGGCCAATCAGGCAAAGGTTCCGCTCCTCACCATTCTCGCCGGCACGAGTTACTCTACGCCAAACGATTATACGTACCGAGTAGTGGGAAGTGGTAAGACGGATGCGAAAGCCGCGGTGGATGTTCTCGTAGATAAATTAGGGAAAAAGAAAATTGCCGTGGTGTCTCTCAACAATGACTACGGTTCAGGCACCTTAGAAGAATTTAAGAAGCTTATTGTGGGGAAGGCTGAAGTGGTTGCGGCCGAGAGTGCGGCACCTGGCGTGACCGATTACCGCACCCAATTAACTAAGGTGAAGGCGGCGAATCCTGATGCGATCTTCTTACCCACGCTTTATAAAGAAGGTGGGACAATTATCAAACAAGCGAAGGAAATGGGGATTAACGCCACCTTCATGTGTGGTCAGCCCTGCGAGAATCCAGAATTTCTCGCTGCGGCAGGAGCGGCGGCGGAAGGGGCTTTTGTTATGACGCCGACGAATCAAGATACGTATGGCTTCGGTACCCGCTACCAGGAGCGATATGGTATACCACCGAGCTATATTGCCTTGCGGAGTTACGATGCGATTAAGATGTTGGCCGCGGCGGCCGAAGGGTGCCGGGAGGGAAATTACGCGGGCGAGTGTTTGAAAATGAAGCTAGATAGCTTACGTAATTTCCCTGGCCTTTCATTCCCCATTACCTTTGACGAGAATGGTGACATTACCGACATGTTCTCGATTAAGGTTGTTCGCGATGGAAAGTTCGTTCCTTATGAATAAATTAAAAGTTAATTATAATTAAAATATGAAAAAGATAATTTGGATCATCGTTATTGTGGTAGTGATTGGTTTGCTTGTCTGGGCTGGGAAGGGAACCGATACCACCATGCCCCCGACTGGTTCCACCGAGCCGATTAAGATTGGCCTCGTTACACCGCTCACCGGTGATGCGGCTGCTTTGGGAGAGTTTATGAAAAATGTTACTGATCTCGCGGTAGCAGAAATAAATGAAGCTGGTGGGGTGAATGGTCAGATGATGGAAATTATCTACGAAGACGGTAAGTGTTCAGGAGCGCCGTCGGTAAGTGCTACCCAGAAACTGCTCTCTAGCGATCAGGTAAAAATTATTATGGGTGCTGAGTGTAGTGGAGGAGTGTTGGCTATGTTGCCGGTGACTGATCAGGCAGGAGTTTTCGTTTTCTCGAGCAGTGCCACGAGCCCAGACTTGTCTGACAAGAGCCCGCTCTTTGCGAGAACTATCCCAAGCGATGCGAGCCAGGGACGAGTTTTGGCCGAGGCGGCTATTACCCGAGGGTGGAAGAAGGTTTTTGTGATTCAAGAATCTTCAGATTATGCTCTTGGTATCTTCCGAGCTTTTGAATCAAATTATCCCGCTACTGCCGGTACGATTACGAAAGAAGAATATCCAGCTAATACGACAGATTTCCGCTCCATTCTTGCTAAGGCTAAGACTGCTCAGCCAGATGCTATGCTCTTTATCCCCCAATCGCCAGGAACGGCAGAGCGCCTGATTAAAAACTTCAGTGACCTGAAGTGGAACGTGCCGGTAATGGCCGACGACGTTATTGGTGGTAACCCTCCGCTCTTGTCTAACTTTAAGGATTCAGTAGAAGGAATGTTGGTAGCAGAGCAAGCCCTCGACCAGACGAATACCAAGTTTCAAACTTTAGACAGTAATTACAAGACAAAATACAACAAAGAATTGGTTTACAAGACCTACGGTCAAGCTCAATACGATTTGGTCTACTTGGTTAAAGAGGGTCTCATGAAGTTCGGGAATGATCCGATGAAGATTGCCGCTTGGGTGAGAACGGTGGCTGATTGGGAAGGTGCTTCGGGTAAAGTCACGATCGGCATGAATGGCGACCGGATTGGTGGCCATGTGGTAAGAGTGGTTGCTGGCGGTGTGGTGACAGACGTGAAATAAGTGGACATCCTTCCTCAACTTATACTCAATAGTTTGATTGCGGGGGCGATCTATAGTTTGGTCGCGCTCGGATTCAACCTCATCTATAGTACGGTCAAATTTTTCGACCTCGGTTACGGCGCGCTCACGGCGGTGGGCGGGTATGCTACGTTCTTTCTCTTCAAGATGAACGGCTTTAATCTTTATCTCGCGGTCATCGCGGGGATGATTGTCGCTGGCTTCATCAGCTTCCTCGCCGATCGCTTGGTGTATCGGCAGTTGCGCGCCCGCAAGGCTTCCGGCATGGTCTTCCTCGTCGCGGCGCTTGGGATTTTCACTTTGCTCCAAGCGCTCATTGCGATTTTCTTCACCAGCCAATTCCAGACGCTCTTCCCGGCGAGCGCGAGTTCTCAGGTCTACGACATTGGTGGTGCCGTGATTACCCACGTGCAACTGGTGATTCTCATCACCGGTCTCGTGCTCATGACCTTGCTCGGAATTCTCTTAAAGAAAACTTTGTTTGGTAAAGCGATTAAAGCGGTGGCTGATGATGAAGAGGTGGCGAAGATTGTGGGCATTAATACCAATACGATTATCAGCGCCGTGTTCTTCATCGGCGGCGCGATTGGTGGCCTCGCGGGGATTCTCGTTGGCTTCGATACCGGGATTGAGCCGACCATGGGCCTCTCGCTTCTCCTCAAGGGTGTGATTGCCTCGATTATCGGCGGGATCGGCAATATTTACGGCGGTGTCCTCGGGGCTTTCCTCCTCGGTGTGGTCGAGAACTTCGGTATCTGGAAAATTTCTGGCGAGTGGAAAGATGCGATCGCCTTCGCCCTGCTCATCGTGTTTTTGCTTTTTAGACCTAGTGGTTTATTGAGACGATGAGCAGGGCGAGAAATCCGAAGCCCGAATATCGAAACTCGAAACAATATGCCAAGCACCGAAAATCAAAATTCAAAACGGTATGACCTTGAAGAACGGACAAAGGCTTTCGCCAGACGCGTGAGGGACTTCGTGAAAGGTTTGCCGAGAACTACAGCCGTGTTTGAAGACAGTAAACAGGTGGTGCGGTCCTCGGGCTCGGTTGGGGCGAATTATATTGAGGCTAATGAGGCATTAAGTAAAAAAGATTTTCTAATGCGGATTAAAATTTGTCGTAAGGAAGCGAAAGAAACCGCTTTCTGGTTAGACTTACTAGAAGCGGGCGACAAGCTTGGTGACAGTGAGCGACGCAATTTGATCCAGGAAGCCAAAGAGCTTATGATGATCTTTGGGGCGATTTTAAAGAAGAGCGAATGATGTTTATGATTTCCTTGTTTATAAATTTGAATTTGTTTCGGATTTCGAAATTCGAATTTCGTGCTTTTAACTTATGGAATACTTAATTCACCTCGCAATTCTTGTTGGCATCTACTCGATTCTCGGGATTAGTCTCAACTTGGTGGTTGGATTCACTGGCTTATTGAGCATCACCCAAGCGGCCTTCTATGGTCTCGGTGCCTACGCCACGGCGATCTTGCTCACGAGCTTCGGGCTTAACTTCTTTCTTGCCACCATCATCGGCATTGCGCTCACCGCAGTCATAAGCCTTTTGGTTGGTCTTGTTTTGAGTCGCTTCCGCGGCGATTACTATGCGCTCGGTTCCTTCGGTTTCAACATTATTCTCTACAGCATCTTTCTCAATTGGCAGTCGCTGACCCGCGGCCCGCTTGGCATCCCAGGCATCGGCCGGCCGAGTTTGTTTGGTTTCTCTTTTTCTTCCAATCTGTCTTTTCTCATTTTAACTTTCATCTTTGCTCTTTTGACTTTCCTTTTCTCCCGGTGGCTCACCACGTCTTCCTTCGGCCGCGTCCTCAAAGCCATTCGCGAAGATGAACCGGCGCTTCAAGTCTTTGGCTATCGTACCATTTACTTCAAGCTCGCGATTTTTGTAATTTCTTCCGGCGTGGCGGCGCTTGCGGGATCACTCTTCGCTTCCTACATTACCTTCATCGACCCGTCGAGCTTCGTTCTCTTCGAATCCATTTTTATCCTCGCCATTATAATCTTGGGTGGCCTCGCCAACCTCAAGGGCTCCGTCTTGGGCGCACTTTTTCTCATCCTCTTGCCTGAGGCCTTGCGCTTCGTCGGCTTCCCCTCCGACATCGCCGCCCAGATGCGCCAAGTGGTGTACGGCTTGATTCTCGTTCTCCTCATGCTCTACCGCCCGCAGGGATTGGTTGGAGAATATAAATTGTGATAAGGTAAAAATATGAAGAAACTCGTTTGGCTTATCGTTATCGTAGTAGTAATTGGTCTCATTGCTTGGGCGAGTACCAAATCCGAACCATCGATTACGGGCGAGACAATTAAGATCGGAGCCGTGTTGCCGATGACCGGAGCTGGGGCGGCGTATGGCGAGGATCAGAAGAGGGCAATTTCTTTGGCTGTAGAGGAGATCAATGCTGCTGACGGAATTGGTGGCCGGTTACTTGAGGTAATTTACGAAGATGACCAAACTGATCCGAAGTTCTCGGTGTCAGCGGCACAAAAGTTGATTAATGTTGATGGGGTCAAAGTAATCATTGGTGGTGTCTGGGATCATTTGGCAAATGCTATTGCCCCAGTTATTGATCAAGAGAAAATTGTTTTGATCAGTCCATCAGTAAATGCGGACACGGTTGGTATCTCAAGCCCGTACTTTTTCATGACCTATCCGCCAGTGGCGAGTACTCGTCCGGCATTCGAAAAATTTTTAGCAAAATTTCCAAATGCCAAGGTGGTGACTATGACTTGGAACAATAACTGGGGTCTCGGTAATGCGAAAGTTTTTAAAGAAGCGGTGGCGAAAACGGGTGGGCAGGTGGTGAAGGAAATCGTTTTGACGAAGCCAGATGGGAATGATATCCAACGCGAACTTACCTTACTCGCTCCACTGAATCCGGACATTATCTTCACGGTAATGAATTTCAGCGACACGGCTGTGTTTGCCCGAAAGAAGAGCGAATTGGGAATCAAGGCCACAGCCCTCAATCACTATAATCTAGCAACGGCATATCTCAACGGCCAAATTCCTAATGAATTTATGGAAGGGTTGTATGTATTTAAAAATTCTCCCTCGAGCACTGAGTTTGTCGAGAAATATAAGAACCGCTATCAGATGGAACTCCAAATTCCTGATGCCGACTCGGCCTACGACGCTGTTCAAGTAATTAAACTTGCGCTCGAGAATAATGAGGGTGATTACAGCGCCGAAACCTTAATGTCAGGAATTCATGCGATTAAGAATTATCAAGGCGCTTCAGGTTTGATCGACTTCAGCCAAACCAATTACACCGAGAACAAAAAACCAGTGCTTGAATTATTCCAAGGTGGTAAATTTGTGGAAATAAAATGAAGAAATTTATCTGGATCATCGTCATTCTCGTTGTGCTCGTTTTACTTTTCTTAACCAATGTAAAACCTCAATCACCGACTTCTGATGGGCCAATTAAAATCGGAGCAATTCTCCCTTTGTCGGGAGATTTTGGATCAATTGGGGAGGAGATTAGACGAGGAGCGGAACTGGCGGTTGAGGAACTTGGTAAACAGGGGAAAGAAATTATTTTAATCAGCGAAGATGACCAGTTTTTGCCAGTGAGAGCAGCTTCGGCAGCCAACAAATTAGCGGTGATTGATAAAGTGGACGCAGTGTTTACCGCCGTTGGCGAAGAGGCGCGGCCAGTTACCAAAATATTTAATGACAACAAAGTTCCTCTGCTGGTGGCCTTTGATAGTAATGAAGAACTGAAAAAGTCTGGTGACTACATTTTTAGTATCGGTTTCGGGACAGAAGCAAATGGAGAAAAGTTGGCTACCTATACTTATAACACGTTGGGTCTAAAGAAGATCGCTGTTTTGAGTCATGTGGATAATGTGGCAGATATTTTATCCGAGGCGTTCAAAAACAAATTCACTCAACTGGGAGGGACAATCAGTTCTCACGATCGTATTCAGACCACCGAAGACAATTTCCGTACCTATATTGTGAAGGTGAAAGCAGATCAACCCGATGGAGTGTATTTTGTGTTCCTTCCTCCCAGTAATGAAATATTTCTGAAACAAACCGGTCAGCTTGGGCTAAAGACCACCCTCTTGGGCAGTGATGCCATCCAAAAGTTTGAGATTGAGAATGCTGGTCCAGCGGCAGAAGGCCTTATCTTTACAGGCTTTTATGTTGAGGATGAGGAAGGAATTACTCAGTTATACAAGAACAAGTTTGGTAAAGAGCCAGACAATCCGGCCTTTGTGGCTTCCGGCTACGATTCAATTATTACTCTGGCCGCTGGGAAAACTATTGCCAATGAAGAAAAGATTACGTTGCGAGAGGCGTTGATGCGCGTTAGCACCAATGAGACCACCTTCCCAGTAAACATGAACGGCACCCAATTTTCTGAAAGGCTAGAAAAGATTTATAAAGTTACTAACGGCGAATCCCAAGTGATCGAATAGAGTTATAAAAAGTATGAAAAAATTAATCTGGATCGTCATTATCTTAATAATCCTTGGGGCGATTTGGTTTGTGGTTGGTAAACAAGAACCAGTGACTTCTGGTGAATCCATTAAGCTTGGTGTTATTGTCGGTACGAGTGGTCAATACGCTCCAGCCGGGGAGGCTTATGTCAAAGGTTTTAATTTGGCTTTAGAGCAATGGAATAATTCTTCCCAAACACCTAAATTTGAAGCTGTTTTCGAAGATGATGGATTTGAAGCCGTAAAGGGATTATCGGCCTACAAAAAATTACGCGAGGCCAACAAAGTGAATGGATACGCTATTCTTTCTTCCTTCACTATTGATGCAGTCTACGATCTGGTTCATCAAGAGGATAAGCCAGTAGCGTTGGGATTTGAACAAAGTCGGCCAGCTGAGGCCGATAATATTTTTCAAGTTTTGCCAGCAGCTAAACCGGTTCAGGCTGGCTTGGGACAGAAAATGAAAGAGTTGGGATACCAGAAGCCGGCTGCCGCGGTGAGCAATAATACGCCCGTTTATCAAAATTTTTATGACGGCTTTAGAGAGGGTTACGGATCAGAAGTGCAGAAATTTGAAATTGGGAGTGATGTTGGAGGGATTCGATCCCAGGCTTTGGCTTTGTTAGCCGCTCGGCCTGATGTTATCGCTTTCTTTATGGCACCCAAAGAGGGTGCTTTGTTGGTGAAAGAGATTCTAAAAATTACAACCTCGGAGAATCGACCTGATTTTGCTTTTGACCAAAGTGTGCAGTCGGGATCAACCGATTACCAATCTATCCTTGCCGGCGAACTCACAAAAATTGATGGTAGTCTCGTCTCTATGTCGAGGAATGATCTGAGCGAAATGTTCAAAAGTGCATTCAAAGAGAAATATAGTATGGATGTACCATTTGGTGCTGATATGGGCTATAACTCCTTTACGCTTCTCGCGTCAACCTATGATTCTGACCCGAACATTTGGATTAATAATATGAAAATGGCTCGTATCGCAGGCTCGGATGGTGAGATTTATTTTGATGAAAATGGTCTCAGAGTACCAAACATATTTTTTGGTACCATAAAGAACGGTCAGGTTCTTACTCAGTAATTTATGCCCACGCTGCAGACAAAAAATGTGGTGAAGCGTTTTGACGGGGTCCATGCGGTGGATCATCTTTCGGTTGAGTTCCGGCCCGGGGAAATTACGGGGATCATCGGTCCCAATGGCTCGGGCAAGTCGACTTTGATTAATACTCTCACTGGGATGATCCCGCTCGATGGCGGTGTAGTGAAAATTGCCGATACCGGGCTTGAACGGATTGAGGCCTTCGACGTTATTAATTACGGCATTACCCGCACCTTCCAAGACGTGCGACTCTTTGAGCAAATGCCGGTGCTCGACAATGTTCTGGTGGTGCTCACCGAGCGGCAGGTTTTTGCCTCGCTCTTCGAGCGTCATAGGGCTTTCCACCTCGAGCAGGCCGAGGCGGTGCTCACTCGTGTGGGTCTCTGGGGTAAGCGCCATGAACTGGCCGCCAATCTCTCCTACGGCCAGCGCAAGCTCCTCGAGATCGCCCGAGCGCTTGCGATGAAGGCCGAGATTTACTTTTTCGACGAGCCCTTTGCCGGTCTCTTCCCCGAGATGGTGAAGACGGTGGTGGTGGTGCTCCAGGAGTTGCGCGCGGCGGGGAAAGCGATTATTCTCGTAGAGCACAATATGGACTTGATCCGCGAGCTTTCCGATCGGGTGATCGTGATGGATAGCGGTAAGCTCCTCGCCGAGGGTGAGCCAGAAGCGGTGCTGAAGCGGCCGGAAGTAATAGAGGCTTATTTAGGAGAATAATTTTTTAATATGAACAAAATCATTGGTTGGATTGTTGCGGTCATTCTGGTCGGTATTATTGCCTGGACATTTGTTGGCAAAGATCAGCCGGCGGCAAACGGCTTTAATCTAGGACTAATTAGTATTTTGAGCGGGGATTATGCCGTGGTGGGAGAAAATATTCGCAATGGTGTGATTTTAGCTAGTGAAGAATACAATCAGGCTCATCCAGATGCCCAAATTAAACTTGTTACAGAAGACGATGGATTTAATGGTGGTAAGGGTTTGAGTGCCTATCGGAAAATGACCACGGTCGACAACATTGATGCGTTGATTAATGTTTCTACACCAACTATTGATGCAATTTACGAAGCGGTGACGGCGACGAAGTTACCGGTGATCCAGCTCGGTGAACAAGGCCGTGAGCCGAGTGATGATAATGTGATTGGTATCTTTCCGAGTAGTATTGCTTCGGAATATGACTACGGTGTTTATCTGAGGAATAAAGGGATCACCCAGATGGACTTAGTGTATACCAATATCGATGCCATGGTTCGTTTCGTCGATAGCTTCAAGAAGGGTTTCCAAGGCCAAACGACTGATTTCATCATTCAAGCTGACGAGAAGGATCTTCGAACCCATGCTCTCAAGGTGGCCGTGGCTAATCCGTCTACCCTCGGCTTGTTCATTGTTCCTCAGCAAGGGGCGCAGTTTATGAAGGAATTTTTGAAGGTGAAGAAAACTGATCCACAGCTTTTCTTTGATGCCAATTTCCAATCCGGCTTTTCTGATTATGAGCGGATTCTCGGTGATCTCACGGTCTTAGACGGAACCTTGGTTGGTACCGTAGATTCAACGGTTGCGGATTCATTTAAAGAGGCGTACAAAAAGCGCTTTAATTCTGATGCCGGATTTTTGGCCGATATGGGGTATGACGCCTTCAACCTTCTCGTTGCTACGCGCAATGCCGATCAGGTGGCGTGGCTCAATAATCTTAAGAAGGCTAATTATAGCGGAGTGAGCGGCAATATTCAGTTTGATCCAGCCGGCAATCGCCAACCAAAAACGAAAGTGATGGTGGTGAAAAATGGAGTGATTAGTGATCTAGAGCAATAAATTAATATGAACAAAGTCATCAAGATTATTATCGCCATTATTGTTCTCGGATTCTTGGTCTGGGCCGTGGGAACAAAGTCGGAGCCAAATGAGCCCGGAGAAAACACCCCGATCAAGATTGGTGTTATCGCACCGCTGACTGGTCCGGTGGCGGATTATGGTGAAGAGGTGCGCAAGGGCGTAATGGCTGGCGCTCCGGCGAGTGGTGTGGAATTTGTGTTTGAAGATGATAAGTGTGATCCGAAAGAGGCGGTCTCAGCCTTTAAGAAGCTCGCTGAGTTCGATAAGATGCAGTTCATCATTGGTCCGGCTTGTGGCTCGTCGCAAGAGGCGATTGTGCCCTTGCTCGCCGGGAAGGAAATAATGACGGTGGTGCCAGCTGCGGCCTCTTCAGCTCTCTATGCGCAAAGTGGCAATAACTTTTTCAACATCCAGTACTCGCTCCAAGATGAATCCAAGTTCGTGGCCGAGAAAATGACCGCGCTCGGTTATACCAAGGTGGCGCTCGTGAGTTACGCCAATGCTTTCTCCAAGGCCCATGCCGACAGTTTCCGCGAGCACTTCGCTGGCACTATTGCCATTGATTCCGTGATCACTGACGAGAACACCAATCTCGCCACCGAGGTGACCAAGATTAAAGCGGCGCGAGTAGACGCGATTTACTCACCCGACATTTCTTTTTTCTTCGCGAGTGGTCTCGCTAAACTCCGTGAGCAAGGAGTGATTGCGCCTGTCTTTTCTACCTATGTAGTGGAGTTGCCGGCTGTGCGCGAGGTGGTGGCCGATGTAATGTATTCTTACCCCGCCGAGATTGCCGATACCGAAGCAGCGGTTTTTGGTCTCTCCAAGCGCGCGGCGGAATTACTTTCTCAAACGGTGCTTGAATGCGAGGGTGCTTACCAATGCGTGCACGACAAACTCACCTCCTCTGGCCCCTTCGACCAAAACGGCATCTACCGCCGCAGCATGCTTCTGAAGCAAATTAAGAACAGTGTGCCGACCGTTATTAATAGTTAACGTATTATCATGAACAAAACAATTGGCATCGTTGTCGCCATCATCATTATTTTACTTATCGTCTGGGGAGTGAAGTCGAATCAACCCGCAGCACCCGGAGAAAATACGCCAATCAAAATTGGTGCCGTTTTACCTCTCACTGGCGGTGCGGCGGCTCTGGGTGAGCCAATGAAAAACGGAATGGAATTAGCGCTCAAAGATAAAAGTAATATCATTGTTCAGTATGAAGACAGTAAGGGGATACCTGCTGAGGGTGCTTCGGCCTATCATCGTCTCATTGCTGGTGGAGTGAATGCTGTGGTGTCGGCTTATAGCAACGTGAGTGTGCCGCTTACGAAGATTGCCGAACAAAATAAAGTTCCGCTTCTGATGTCGCTCGTGGCTGCTGACAATGTCACCAATGAATATTCTTATCGTTACTATGCCACGGCGCAAAGTTATGTCGCCCCGGCCTTCACTGATCCTGCTTCGCCACTCAAGGATGTGACAGATATCGCCGTGATTTATCGTAATGATGAATATGGTAACTCAGTCAAAGCGCGGATCACCGAGATGGCAGCGCAACATAATAAAAAGATTCTTATTGCTGAGCCTTATCAGACCAACGAAACTGATTTCTCTACCCATCTCACCAAGATTAAAGCAGCGAAGCCACAAGCGCTTCTCTTTGTTGATGGAACTCCAGCAGAAGGGGTGGCGATTCTAAAGAAAATTGATGAGTTAAAGCTAAATCTCTTGGTGATGGAAACGTCGGCAATCTTCTCTGATCCGGCCGTGCAGAAGCAGGCTCCGTTGATGACTTTTTACACCGCAGCTTTCCGCTTCTCACTTCCCGAAGACAACACTGAATTTAAAAAGTTATATATGGACACGTATGGCACTTCACCCAACTTCGGTGCGGCTTTTGGCTACGATATTGGGACATGGCTTGCCGATTGCGTTGGTCAGGGTTCTGATGTTCAGCAATGTTTGTCGCAAACAAACTCCGTCAACGGCTTAACGGGTGAAATTACCAATATCACTAATCACGAAATTAATCCGCCCATGTTCTTGGTGAAAGTGAACTAGATTGTGGTAGAGTAGAAGGATGAACAAAACCGTCGGTTGGATTATCGCGATAATTGTTATTGTTGGCGCTTTCTGGTGGCTCAACCGAGGCCCGATTTCCGGGCCTTCAACGGATGGTCCAATCAAGATTGGCGCCCCGCTGATTTTATCAGGAGATTTTGCCAAGTATGGTGAACGAGCCAGACGATCGATTGATTTGGCGGTAGAGAAATTTAACCAAGAACATCCGGAGATTAATGTGCAAGTGGTGTATGAAGATACTCATGCGGATCCCAAGCAGGCAGTTTCGGCCTATCGAAAATTAGTTGATCTCGATAGGGTTCAAGCTATTGTTGGTCCCTTGTTGCAAGTAGAAATGGCGGCGCTTTTGCCCCAGATTCAGCAGGATAATATTCCCGTGTTTAGTATGGCGCCCGTCACCCGTGACTTGCGTGCTGACACTTCGAATCCTTTGGTGATCTGGCCTGACCCCACGCTGGAGGCGGGGCAAATTGCTGAATACGTTTTTAACCAAGGAGTGAAGACCGTCGCAATTCTTGGTACGCAAGATAGTTGGGAGAATGAAGTTTCTGGAGCTTTTGCGAGTAAATTTACCGCGCCCGGTGGTACTGTGACCGCCCAAGAAATTGTTTTACCCACTGCAAGTGATGTGCGTTTGGCGGTAACTAAGGTTGTTGGGACGAAGCCAGAAGCCGTTTTTCTCGGCACGTATTACAAGTTTTTCCCTTTCATTAAATCTTTAAACGAACAGGGTTACAAAGGCAAACTGTATAGTATCGAGATTGATACCTATCTCGCTGAAGAAGCGGGGGCGCTCGCGAACGGTTTGCGTTTTATTTCTCCAGACTTTTATACTCCAGGTTTTACCGCCGAATATCAAAATCGGTATAGCGAAGTGCCAAGTTTACCCGCTGGCCAATCCCACGACGCCGCTCAAATTCTGTTGTCGCTTATTGCTGAAGGAAAAACAGGGGACGATCTCATAGATGCTATGGGAGCCTTGAAAGAATTTAACGGTGTGTCTGGTAAAATTATTTTCACTGATGATCACCGCGCCACCTTCCCGCTTTCAATTTTTGAGCTCCAAGATGGCCAGATTAAAAAATTAGAAAATTAATGCCCACGGAAACCCTTCTTGAGCTTAAGAATATTCATGTTCACTACGGCGGGGTGCGGGCGCTGGATGGTGCGAGTGTGAAGGTGGACGAAGGAGAAGTGGTGGCTTTGATGGGGCCGAACGGTGCGGGCAAGAGCACGGCCTTGAAGGCGATGTTTGGTCTCGCGCCGATTGATGAAGGCGAGGTGCGCTGGCATGGGGAGACCATTAAACCGGTGCCGCACGAGGTGGTGGCGCGCGGGATTGCCTTTGTACCTCAGGGCCGGCGAGTCTTCCGTCATCTCACCGTGCTCGAGAATTTAGAAATTGGCGGCTTCGTGGTGAAGAATAAGAAGTTGATCGCTGAGCGGATTACAGAAGTGCTGGATCTCTTGCCCGCCTTGAAGCCCAAGCTCAAAGCCAAGTCGGGAACCTTAAGTGGCGGTCAGCAACAGATGCTCGCTATCGCTCGCGGGCTCATGGTGGACCCAAAGGTTTTATTGCTCGACGAACCATCTTTAGGTCTCGCGCCGAAGATTGTGAAAGAAGTTTTCGAAGTAATTAAAGAAATTGGCGAGAAGCGACGGATTGCGATCGTGATCGTGGAGCATAATCTTAAGACTCTGCTCGCCATCGCCACTCGCGCCTATGTGCTAGATAAAGGGCGGGTGGCCGCCGAGGGTAAACCCGCCGACCTCTTATCTGCCGGTATTTTGCAAAAAGTGTTCTTGGGAGAAGCGGTAAGCTAGGTTTTTGTGCGCGCTCTTGGATTCGAACCAAGGACCGGTCGTGTATAAGACGACTGCTCTACCGCTGAGCTAAGCGCGCAAGGGGGGTTGTCCACACCCGTAGAAATATAGCAGAATTTATGCTAATCTAATACTTGCCAAAGGGAAGTGGTTTTTATGGCTAACTTTGGCCTTAATATTAGCTTAAATTCATGAATAAATATTTTATTAGTGGCGCATTAGCGCTCACGTTAGTGTTGACCCCCGCGTTTGGCATCGCAGCTAAAGTTCACGCTGCGCAGACAGAGAAAAACAGTCGACCAAGTTTATGGTCAAGAATTTTGTCGCGGTTTAATGATCGACCGGCGCCAAAGGTGGTGAAGCCAATCGAGCCTGTAATTGTTCCGCCAGAGACGGTTCTTCCTATTCCCGAGCCGCAAGTTAATGTTCTCGCCATGGTTTCTAGTAACCCTCCTTCTGGAGCGGTAATTTCTGGTCAGCCCTGGAGCACAGATGGCGCTCTTTATGGTGGTTCTAAGATTCAAATTATTGAGGTAACGATGTCGAATACGGCGACCGCGATGGTGGCAGAGGACTTCGAAGTTACTTCACCTAACCCAGACACGCCGAGGGTGGTGAGCTTGATGCCAAGCGAGAAGAACAATACCGTAAAATTGGTGCTCCAATACCCACTTCCTCTTGGTGTTTGGACCACGATTACTCACAAGGCTAGCGGCAGTAAGATTGTGCTTGGGCGCTTGCCTGGCGATGTTAATCAAGACGGTGCTTTTACCCCCCACGATATCTTGAAGATGGTAGATTATCAGAACGGTGTGGCAGATTTGCCTCTCTATGCCGTTGACATGGATAATAGTGAGGCCTTTACTCCTGCTGACTTCTTGCGGCTCATTGATTTAATCAATGGTGCTGACAAGCTTGATCCGGTGGGAGAAGCCCGATGGTTTGGCCGCTCACTTGGTCCGAACCCACTTACGAGCCAGCCAACAGCGAACTAATAAATTTATCCACTTTCCCAAAAAGACCTCTCAACGGAGAGGTCTTTTTGTGTTATGATGTCGAGCGTATGAAAAAATTTACCCTTTTATCTTTATTTTTAGCCTTAATTTTTATTAGTCCAATTGCGGCCCGAGCTCAAGATACGAGCAAGCTTGATTACTCTAGCCTGCTTAAAATCTTGGAACAGCTTCGAAGTCAGAAGGCTGTTCCTTCCGTGACCGTTACGCCGGTTGACGGTGTTTTTAAACCCGTTGATGTGCCTGTCGCCTTCAAGATTGGTGAGAGTGGCCCTGAGGTGAGAGCGATCCAAGAAAAACTTCGTGCCTCCGGCGACTTCACTTATCCAGAAATTACTGGTTATTACGGCAAAGTCACCGATGATGCGGTGAAGAAGTATGAGGCGCGAACCAAAGAGAAAATTCTTAAGCCGCAACCAATTGCAAGACCGTTCCCAATGTGGCCAGTTTCTGGAGCGGGTCTCGGTAATTTCTCGGTGAAGGAAATAAACGCCGCGATTGCTGAAGCTTATAGTGGAAATGATAAAACCGGAGTTTGGAAGGAAATTCCTGGTAGTAAAGAGTACAGCCAATTTCAGTCCGGCCCAATTAATTGCAATGGCGCCAATACTTGCATTGATGGTCTTTACAACTTTGCCCAGATTTCTCGGGTGGCAGTAAATTCTTCTGGTAATGTGGCGGTGGTGGCGGTAAATACTGGATATGTGTATCCGGAGGGGCAACTTATTAAGAAGGGAGATACTCAGGTGCCAGCAGTTTTTCCTACTTTCGCTTATGGTGGACCTCGTCCGACGCTGTACCCAATAGAAAAGAAGGTTGATGGTCGCGTGGTACTCGGTATGCCGTATCGATTGTATGAATATCCTACCGAGACGGAGTTTTCTCGCTCCAATGTTAGCGACCTCAACTTCAAAGGGGAAAACCTTTTGTTTGTTCTGGTAACAGGGCAGAAGAATTATCATGACACTCGTGGTTTGGTAGACGCGAGTGACACCTATCCCTTCACGGTTCAGCTCGATCGCGCTACCGATATGTATCAATTGGTGCCTGGTCAGAAAACAGAATACCCAACACCAATAACAAGTGGTATCCAAGTGATCTCACCCAATGGTGGCGAGGGGCTTGCCTTGGGAACAACTTATCGAGTGGCTTGGAATACAAAATATAATTTTCCCGCAGACATTTTCCTTGTTGACCAAACGGCTCTTGCGCCAATTCAAATTGGTGATGAATACACTGGTTATTTTGACTGGGTAGTTGGAAAAAGAAACAGAAATTCTGATCGAGAAATAAAGCCAGGAAGTTATTTTATTAAAGTTTGTGTATTAGCTGATCCTTCAGACGAGAAAAGCGTAGTTTGTGACCAAAGTGATTCTTACTTCAAAATTTATTCTGACACTCAGACAGGTGAACCAAAGCCCGGGGTTTTTGGAATCATGAGCAGTGTCCCGAGTTCGGGCGCGGTTGATGCGCGGATGCCATCGAATCCTGATGGTTCAACGGTCAGTGGTTGGCAAACATTTGAATTGATCTTCAATGAAGGCAATGCGGCGAAGATGAGATCACTTAAGCCGAGCGACTTTCTGGTGAAAAACACCGGCGCCGGGTCGCTTAAAGTCTCTTCTGTTGAAGTGCTTGGTGAGAACAATATCCGGGTAAAGCTAGATAAACCAATTCCGGTTGGTCAGTGGACGCTCATTGTTCATGAAGATTCTGGTACCTACGCCAATTTTGGCTTCTTGCCGGCCGACAGTAATGGCGACGGTGTAGTTAATTCCACTGACCTTTTGCTTCTCATTGATGTAAACAATCAGGCCAAGAAAGCGGAAGTGTGGCAGGTAGATATTGATCGCAGTGGGGTGGTAAATATTCTCGATCAACTAATGTGGATTAACCTGATCAATGGTGCCGACGCCTTCGACATTTGGCTCAATAAATCATTGCCGCCACTTTACGGAAACTAAACTTTGAATGTGAGTGTAAGAGAACATGATGCTCTACGTCACCAGCTTTTAGAAGCTCATGACGCCTGGTCGAAAGCGATTTTTCGCCATCTTTCCTTCCGAGTAAGAGATCGTGAGCGGGTTCTTGAGCTGACGCAAGAGGTCTTTCTTCGTGCTTGGCAAATGCTCTCTCGAGGAGAAAAGGTGGAGAATATGCGAGCCCTTCTCTATCGTATTGCCCGCAATCTGACCATTGATGAGTACCGCAAGCCGAAGACGGAATCGCTTGATGCCCTAACTGAAGCGACTGATTTTGAGCCGGTAGATCCGCGGGAGGAAAACTTGGTTGATCAGCTTGATGGGGCGCGGATGCGCGAACTGGTGCTCAAGCTTGAACCGCTTTACCGGGAGCCTTTGGTCTATCGTTATATTGATGATCTGGCGGTGAAGGAGATCGCGAGTCTCCTCGGAGAGACAGAAAACGTGATCTCTGTTCGGCTTCATCGCGGTTTAGCCAAGCTCCGCGAGCTTATTTTAAAATCATGAATCCCGTTACAAATTCAGCCAACCTAACTATGAGTAAGATTATTAAGTGTGTTAAATTTGTAACGGGATGAATCACTTAGAACGCGCCCTGGGGCGAGCAAAAAACGAAATGAATTTGACCGAGGCCGAGGAGGCGAGTCTTAAGCAGGCTTTGGAGTGGAAAATGGGTGAGGAGAAACTGGTAAGAATCCCCGAAGACTATCGTCATCATGCTTGGTGGCGGGGTTTAGCCCTAGTTTTGCCACTCATTGTCATTTTTATCGCGGCGCGTCAAGTAACGGCACCAAGGCCGGACGTGTTGCCGCAAGTGTCGGATAGTGCTACCGAAATGGTTGTACCCATGACGGTTCCCGTTGCTCCAGTTGCACCTCCTCCGGCACCGGTAATGCTGAAGCGAATGCCGGTGGTGGAACCGCCGGTGGCGCCAGTAGAGCCTCAGTTTCCTACGATGACGCCGTCAGCGGGTGGACTGATGTCTGTTCCAGAAGATGAGACAGAGTTGCTACGAGCCACCACGTCCACAAGTACGATTGAGATTGAAGAATAATAAATTTATAATGAATAATATGAAAAAAATAAACATCCTCTTGCTTGGTCTTGCTTTGGTGGGGGGCTTGGTAATGCCCACCACGACGCGAGCCCAAATTACTAGTCCTTGGGAAGAAACGGCTTATTTGCCGCCGTGGTCTCCTGTTCAAACCGAAGTGCGGTTTAAGATTGGTGAGAGTGGTCCCGAGGTGCGAGCGATCCAAGAGAAGCTTCGTGCTTCTGGCGATTTTACCTATCCTGAAATCACTGGCTATTACGGTCAACTGACTGATGCCGCGGTGAAGAAGTATGAATTGAGAACTGGGCAGAAAATTATTAAACCAATGCCGAGACCGCTTCCAATGCCACCAGTTAGCAGTGATGATATCACGGTGCTTTCACCAAATGGCGGGGAAAAATTAAATATAGGAGACAAGTTTAATATTAGTTGGTCAATTAAAGATGGTAAGATAGATTTTCCGTCGATAAGTATTCATTTGCGAGAGCACCTTACCTGTACACCAGAAAACCATCCCAACGACCCATTCTTTTGCTCTTTGTGGGATCCCGCCCCACCGAAGTCCTATGCAGTAATAGTTGGTGCTCCTAATTCGCTAAAGAACGGTGGAAGCTATGCTTGGTTAGTTGGTAGAGCGCAAAGAATTGATGACGATATTGTTTCTTACTTAAACATCCCTTCTGGAAAATATTTCCTAGAAATATGTTATTCGCAGATAATTCCAATTGCTGGAGGATTAACAAACAACACTTCCCGAGCTCAGGTTTGTGATAAGAGTGATTCCTATTTCACTATTTCTTCTAACGACATCATTCCTTATCCTCGACCATTCGGCAATCAACCACCGGTAATTCACGGTGTCTCTGGTCCGACGGTGTTACGAGTGGGCGAGGCGGGTGAGTGGTCAGTGAAGGCGAGTGATCCAGAGAACGGTAGCTTGAAGTATGCTATTGATTGGGGTGATCGAAGGGCTTCAGCTGGTGCGGAGGGCTTGCCTTCAGTGTTTGGTCTTACGTTTGATACGACTCAGAAAAGCACCTTTACTCACAGCTATGGTTCCGCCGGTACTTATACGATTACTTTTGCGGTAAGTGACGATTGGGGTAATAGCGCCAAGTCCAGCATGACGGTGCGAGTAGGTAATAGTGTTGTTGGTAATAATAAAGTCCAAGTAATTTCACCTAACGGTGGTGAATCGTTGCTTGCTTACTCCAACGCCACTATTACTTGGCAGTCTCCTAGTGCTAAGGTTGATTTATATTTGCAGCCAGATTGGTCTTGTCCTGCTGGTTATGCTTGTCCGGCCGTAATGCCACAGCCTTACCTTCTCGATAAGAATATTTCTGGAAATGTGTATTACTGGATTGTGGCGACTGATGTAAACAATAAAAGAATTCCGAGCGGAAGTTATAAAATAGAAATTTGTCCGGCTGGGTCTGACTCGGGTTGTGATTCTAGTGACAATTCTTTCAGAATTTATTCTAATAGCAACTTGCCGGCAGAGGCTGAAGGTGAGCTGAGTGTGGACGTTGTAACTTCAAAGAGCGAGAAAACTCTTACCAGTGCGCGACTCTCGGTGCACACAAGTAGCGGGCGCTTTGTGGCCACGGGCAATACAAGCGATGGCCCGGAAATCTTTAGCGACTTAGCTTATGGTTCTTATGTGGTCTACGCTCAGGCCTCTGGTTATGCGCCAGCGAGAAAGGCTTTCACCCTCTCGGCCAAAAAGCCTTCAGCCACGGTGGTGATTAAACTTAAGACGGCGAAAACGGTAGATATGCCCAAGGTGGTAACTTCAGGTATTGTCTCGAGTAATCCGCCAAATGGTGCTATCGATGCGCGGATGCCCTCGAATGTGAACGGCTCCGGCTTCTGGCAAGGTTGGAATCAATTTGTACTTAAAATTGCTGGAGTAAATACGGCCAGCCTCACTCCAACTGACTTTGCCATGAAGACAACCGGCGGAGTGTCGACGAAGATCAATGACGTTTCTGTTGCAACCGGCGATTCAACTCTTGGTGTGATTCTTACTACCCAGTATGGCGTGCCAATTCCGGAAGGCGAGCGGACGGTTATCAGACATGAGGCGAGTGGTACTGAGATTTGTCTCGGGTATCTCCCCGGCGACGTGGACGGTAGCGCCAAGGTGGACGGTGCCGACTTGCTTGCCCTCATTGATGCGATCAACGGCGTGAAGACCTTGCCAGATTATTCTACCGATCTCAACCGCGACGGTGTGACGAACAATGAAGATCAGCTTACTTGGATTGATCTCACTAACGGCGCCGACGCCTACAGCGCTTGGTTTGGCGAGACCTTGCCCAAGTGTCCGAAGATCTAAACTAAATAAAACGCTTGATCCCAAAGCCGCACCTTGGTGCGGCTTTGTTGTTTTTAATCAACACGGTACAATTAGTAATTATTAGCAATAATACCTAACCGTGAATTTTAAATTAGACGAAGGAAAATTATTCACTCTCTTACTTGTAATTATTATTCTTTCCGGCCTCTCTTTGTTTTTTCAGGTTGTTAATTTACAAATACAAGGTTCTAATTCACCGGCCTTAGTTAAAAACGGTTCTCAATTTGAGGTGCAAGAGAGGCCGTCATTTGAACCGTCTTTACCAGCCCGTCAGAGATATGTGATTACTGACGTGGGTTCCCTCACGGAACCGAGTTTTGTTGAGTCGGTTTCCGTTAACTCTTCTGGTTGGGTGGTGGGTAACGCTAATGGTGGTGATGGGTACCCTAGACCAATTTTGTCTCGTGATGGTCACATTCAAGCTTTGGGTTTTCCTTCACCAGGCATTTTGCGTGGTTGGGCTCGGGATATAAACGATGGTGGGTCAGCGGTGGGTAGTGTGGAAGACGGTGTTATCGAGAAGCCTGTTTGGTGGAACAGCAGTTTCTTGCCGCAAATGTTACCTACGGGTACAGCCGCTCGTGGGCAAGCAGATGGGATTAATAATTTGGGTGAGATTGTGGGCAATATTGTCCAGATTGGACCAAAGGCGGTTAAGTGGAGCGGTGGCCAGATGACTCTTTTGGAAAGTTTGGGTGGTAGTAAATCTTATGCCCATGACATAAATGACGGCGGAAAAATTGTTGGATCCTCAACCCTGACAAACAATGAAACATACTTTTTTGCTTGCCTTTGGGATAAGGGGCAAGTTGTGGAGCTCGGTGCCTTACCCGATGGTCTGGGAAGTTCTGCAGAGGCTATAAATGAGAACGGTGAAGCCGTTGGTTTTTCCTTTACCCCGCACCACAATTTTCCTGGTGGTGGGCAGGTGAAGAGGGCTGTTGCTTGGCGTGATGGGGAGATTGTTGATTTGGGTAGCTTGCCTGGAAATGTAGATTTTTCCTACGCTCTTGGGATTAATGACCGTGGTTGGATTGTGGGTTCTAGCGGCGGCGGTTTTGGTCAAGAGTCAGTGGCAACATTGTGGCGCGACGGTGTAATTATTGATTTGAACACTTACTTACCAGAAAATTCTGGTTGGTATCTGCTTGAGGCGCATGACATTAATGAGAGAGGTGAAATTACCGGCATTGGTTACTTAGAAGGCTTTAGTAATCAAAGTCGGGGGTTTGTTATGAAGCCGGTATAGTTTGTTTATTCAAAATGTAATTCGCTTGGCTTCTTGAGCTGAGTGAGAAGGGAAGGATGATGGTTTAGATTAGGATCAGCGGTGAGAAGCCGTCCGGCCTCAAGTCGGGCGGCTTCGACCATTTTGAGATTTTGCAAAGCTTCCATGCCGAGATCGGAGATGCCCCATTGTTTACCCGTACCAGAGAGCGAGCCGGCACCGCGGAGTTTGAGATCAAGCTCGGCGAGTTCAAAACCATTTTTCGCTTTTTGCAGAGCTTCCAGGCGCGGGAGAATCGTTTTGGTCTCTTTGGTGGTAAACAAATAGCAGTAAGATTGCGCTGTACTGCGCATCACGCGGCCGCGGAGTTGGTGTAGTTGAGCGAGTCCGAAGCGCTCGGCGCCTTCAATCACGATCACTGTGGCGTTTGGAATATTAACCCCAACCTCAACCACTGAAGTGGAGACGAGAATTTGAATCTTATTTTCTTTGAAGTCGCTAATCACTTGCTCTTTATCGGCCGGCTTCAACTTGCTGTGGAGGAGTCCGACGGTGTAATGCGGGAATTTCTCGGCAATAATTTTTGCCTCTTGTTTCGCTGATTTGGTCTCGAGCGCGAGTTCTTTGGAGGGATCAGGCTCGTCGATGCGCGGGCAAATGATATAGGCTTGATGACCAGCTTCTAGTTCTTGATGAATTTTCTGATAAGCTTCCGTTCGCCGATTTTCTGGAATCACTTCCGTAATTACTGGCCGCCGACCCGGCGGCATTTCATCGAGAAGGGTGAGATCAAGATCGCCATAAATCGTTAATGCGAGCGTGCGGGGAATCGGCGTCGCCGTCATACTCAAGAGATGGGGCGCGCGCGCATTTTTCTTCACCAAATTGGCGCGCTGATTGATGCCGAAGCGATGTTGTTCATCAATAATCACATACGCCAAGTTTTTAAATTTCACCGATTTCTGAATGAGCGCTTGGGTGCCAAGGAGAATGGCGATTTCACCACCGGCGACCCACTTGAGCATCTGCGCGCGCGAGATATGGGTGTCTTGTCTGCCACCGCTAATGCCAATCTTCGACGGGAATTTACGACACTCGGTGCCGGTGATGAGACCAATGTTGATCGGCAAGTGGGCGAAGTAATCAATAAATGATTCATAATGTTGGCGAGCGAGAATTTCCGTCGGTGCCATATAGGCTACCTGCAGGCTGGTCTTCACCACTGCGTAGGCTGTGGCCGCGGCTACCAAGGTTTTTCCCGAACCAACGTCACCCTCGAGGAGGCGCGTCATAGGTTTATCGGCCGCGAAGTCGAGGGTAATTTGCTCAATTGCGCGGTTCTGCGCTGCGGTTGCTGCGAAGGGGAAGCGCTTGAGAAATTTTTCTAATTCATCTTTGTCGCTCTTAATCACGAAGCCGCCGCCGGCTTGATATTCTTTCCGCGTGCGCTGACGTTCGAGTTGGATGAGAAAAACTTCTTCGAAGGCAAAGCGTTTGCGCGCGGCCACGGCATCCGCTTCTTTCTGCGGTTGATGAATAAAGACCAGTGCGCTCTCGAGATTAGGCAGATGATAGCGAGCAATAATTTCTGCTGGCAGAGTTTCGGTCACTTTCTTCGCCAGCCTATTCTCCAAAAGTTTTTTAATATGATGCTCAAACCAGAGCGAAGACAGACTTTTTGTCTCCGGATAAACGGGGGCAAAGTTTCCTGTTTCCGGCTCGCGCATAATTTCTAAATCGCTGATACCAGAAATCGCCGGGTTCGCAATATATTTTTCTCCTTTGCGCTCAGTCACTTTGCCCGAGACGCGCACCAGCGCTCCTTCCGGCGCCTTCTTGGCCATATAGGCTTGATGAAACCAAAGCAATTTTATTTTCCCTGTTTGGTCTTCGAGCCAGAGCTCGGCCATCGGCATTTTCTTATAAAACGCTTTGGCTGTTTTCGCTTTTATAATCTGACCATGGAGAGTGACCGTATCACCCACGGCGAGTTCCGCAATTGTCTTCGTCGGCGCCGGTGTTTCGTAGCGACTGGGAAAATAAAATAATAAAGCTCGTAAAGTCTTGAGTTTGAGTTTAACTAAAGCACGGACTTGGTTTGGATTGAGCCGAAAATGTGTTTCAATGAAGTCATTAGGCGCCATGCGGCCCATTCTAACATGAACTTTTGGCTTTTAATTTTGAGTCTTTTTGCGACGCCGAGCGCGGGTGTGGCGCTCAATTGGCAAACTGTTTCGACCCCGAGTCCTTGGACGGCGCGGGATGCTCAGGAGGTTTTTATTTGGGATGATCGTCTTTGGCTCACAGGTGGTCTTACTGGTGTTTGGGACAAGGCGCACAACCAGGTGAATTATTGGGACATGCCGCACTGGAATGATTTGTGGTCGAGTAAGGATGGCGAGATGTGGCAACGCGAGGCTGAACATCTTTCTTTCCCGCCCCGGCGATCACTTTCTGTTGTTTCGTTCAAAGACAAGCTTTGGATGCTCGGTGGTTGGAGTTCGCTCGATGGTTACAAGAGCGATGTTTGGACTTCGACAAATGGAAAAGACTGGCAGTGGCTTGTTTCTGCGGCACCGTGGAAGGCTCGTGAAGGGCAAACGCTGACGGTTTTTAATAATGAATTATGGTTACTTGGTGGAGTAAATTTTGATACCCGAGAAGTTTTTCATGACATTTGGTCGAGCGTTGATGGCTTCACTTGGCAGTGGCGCGGGCAAGCTCCATGGTCTGGGCGTTATGATCATGCGGTTGAGGTTTTTGATAATCGTCTCTGGCTCACTGGTGGTTTGGATACGAGCGGCGAAGGTAAGAGCGATACTTGGGCTTCGGTTGATGGTCTAAGCTGGACGCTTGTTGACGCCAATGCTCTCTGGGGTAAACGGCATGGTCATGAATTACTAGCGATCAAAGATCGCCTATGGCTTGTGAGTGGCTGGAACACCACCGCCGATCATGGGAGCGCGGAGGTTTGGTTGTCTAAAGACGGAGTGTTTTGGGAGAAAACGGCTGACACGCCAAAGTGGCTTGGTCGAGAAGATCATGCGATCATATTTTTCCGCGACAAACTCTGGCTCATGGGCGGCATGGCCGACGGCTTTGTTTGGCGTAATGATATTTGGTCAACCGCCGTGCCAGAGATCGAAATTGAGACTAACCCTTAATTTCAGGTAAGCTCTGAGTGGAGAGAAAACGGATGGCAATTTCTCGGCCCGAGTTATCGCGTAGCGCTACGTCTACGGCAGGATCAAAGACCTTGTCACCGTTGTCGCTTAAGAGGAGAGCGTAATAATATTTTCCTTCTTCGGTGAGTTCGAGTAAGTTTACTACGCCGGTGGTATCGGTGCCGGCGCTAAAGTATTGCGTGCCAATTGTTTTGCCGGGTGTTGCCCCTTCTTCGTCCGTAATAATTACCCAACCGCCAGCTGACGTGGTGACGGAAGAGACATACACAATCGCGCCGGGGAATTGATCGTTTACCATGAGGCTATTATTGCGATTGGCTTGATTTGTCGGAATGCCGCCGACAGCCGCGGTATTACCATTGTTTTCTGGCGCACCTTTAAAGACCCAGAAGGAAATACCAAGGGCGATAACCACTAATACAACAACAGTAACAACGAAATTTTTTGAGTTTTCCATGACCCTGATTGTACCACTCGCGGCTCATTTGGCAACCGTGATTCTGGTATACTTTTGCCATGCGTTTAGTCATCGATCAAAGTGGTATAGCCGAAGCAAGATTGCAATCTACGGTAACAAGTTTGTATGAGTCATTACCGCAACTCGCTGAAGAACCGTTTTTCAAATTACCGAACGACGTTCAAGTTCTAGAACAGGTGCAAAAATTAGTGAAGGAGAAAATCACGCCCCATCTCAAATATATTATTCTCGTCGGCATTGGTGGCTCGAGTGAGGGTGCACAAGCGATTTATGAAGCCTTGGGTGTGGGCGGTAAGAAAAAAATAATTTTTCTCGAAGGCTTGGAACCCAATTTGCCGAGCACTTTGGCCGATTTGTTTTCACAGATTAAGCATCCGGAAGAAATTTTGGTAACAGTCATTAGTTTCAGTGGCACTACTGTTGAAACGCGACTTAATGCTGAGCTGGTGACAGCCGAGCTTGCCAAACGCTGGCCCAAAAATTACGAGGAACGCATAGTTCATGTTTCGCAACAAGCTGGAGCGGATCTCATGGTCCCACCCGGCATTGGTGGTCGTTACTCCCTTTTTGCCCACGATGTTCTCTTTCCGCTCGCCGCGGCCGGTATTGATATTGCCGCCCTGCGCGCTGGCGCCGCCGAGATTAGCGAGTGGCTCTTGGCACCGGACCTCTCGAACCCGGCTATTCTTCTCGCCGCGCTCGATTACCTCGCGCTGGAGGATGGTCGCGGCCTGCTCGTGGATTGGTTTGACCGGCCGAGCCTCGAGAGCCTCGGCAAGTGGGGGCGGCAACTCGTGGCCGAGAGTTTGGGTAAAGATGGCGATGGTCCCACGCCGCTTCTCGCCGTGGCCGAGAATGATCGCCACTCTCTTCTCCAGCTCGATCTCGGTGGGCCGGATAATAAATTTTTTCACTTCATTTCGACCGATCGCGACACGGGGAATGAAAAAATAATCAAAGTAAAGCGCGCTATCAACGAGGCTGTGCTCCAGAGTTATCGCCGCGCGCGGCGGCCCTACCTCGAGCTCATCTTGCCCGATCTCTCGCCGCGCTCCTTGGGCGCCTACTGCCAACTCCGCTTCGCCGCCACCGTGCTCTTTGCCCATCTCCTCGACGTGAACCCCTTCAACCAGCCCGACGTGGAGGGGTATAAGAATTCACTGAAAGGTTTGCTATAATCCGACCATGGCCTATCTTTTATTCGACATCGGTGGGACGAAAACGCGGTTGGCGCTCTCGGAAGACGGCAAGACATTTGGCGTGCCGGAGATTTTTGCGACGCCGAAGAACTTTGATGAAGGGATGCGGATGATTGAGGAGCGGGCGAGGACCTTGGCGGAAGGGCAGGAGCTGGAGCGAGCCGCGGGCGGTATTTCTGGCACACTTAATCCCGATAAGACCACGCTCACTCACGCTACTCACTTGCCTGAATGGGTTAATGAGCCGCTCTTAGAACGTTTGCAAATTGCGCTCGACACCACGGTGACACTGGAGAATGATACAGCGGTGGTTGGTTTGGGCGAGGCGATGGCTGGTGCGGGACGAGGGTTTGGCGTGGTGGTCTATCTCACGGTGAGCACGGGTGTTGGCGGAGTTAAAATTGAGCGGGGGAAGATTGATAGCCACACTTTCGGTTTCGAACCTGGTTTTCAGATTATTAATGAAGCGACGGGGGAGACGCTTGAGAGTGCGATCTCGGGCACGGCAATTGCGAAGAAGTATGGCAAGGCGCCGCGAGAGATCACGGACCAGGCCGTGTGGGATGAATGCGCGCGGATTCTCGCCGTGGGTGTGCACAACGCGATTCTTCATTGGTCGCCGGAGGTGGTGGTGATTGGTGGCAGTATGATGAAGGCGCCAGCGGGGATTAATGTGGCGGCAGTGACTGAACACTTGGCTAAATTACCTAATCCTTTGCCCGTTTATCCGCCCCTCAAGGCCGCGGCGCTCGGTGATTTGGGTGGCATCCACGGCGCTCTCGCTTTGCTCTCGGAGTAAGGCGGTTTATACTATCGGCATGAAAATTCATCGCCGATTTTTTGTTGCTCTTTTATTAATTACTTTATTAGTTCCCGCTGTTAGTCGCGCACAAACCTCGCTTGATTTACTCCGAAGTTTTCTCAACATTCTTCAGATGCGTCTTGCGGGGACTGGTGGTGGCATGAACGCCGCGCCACGGCCTATTGGCGACTCGGGGATCCACATGCCAGAGGATGCCACTATTTTCCAAGGAGTTCAGCCAGCTATAAGCCCTGCTCCAATTCCTAACCGTGAACCGAATGCCAATGCTGGTGCGGATCAAACCCTTGCCCCGGGTGTGACCCAAGTTACCCTCAATGGTTCTCTGTCGAGCGACTCTGATGGTCAAATTGTTTCTTATGTTTGGCGCAAGGGAAATTTTGTAGTGGGAACGGTGATGAATCCAACCATTTCTCTCCCGGTAGGAACGCACACTATTACCCTCACGGTCACTGACGATGACGGGGCGCGTGATACCGATAGTGTAAACATTACAATAACCCCACCTGACCAGAATCAAGAGCCTGTTGCCAACGCTGGTCCGGATCAGGTGGCCAATACGGGGACGCTTGTTTCTTTCAACGGAGCAAACTCAATAGATCCTGATGGTACTATTACCCAACACCATTGGGATTTCGGTGACGGTGCTAGTATGGACGGGGCGACAGCTTTTCATACATACAGTACCCCTGCTGTACATACTGCCAGGCTTACCGTTACTGATGATGATGGGGCAACTGACGATGATACTGCTCTGATCACGGTGAGTATCGCTGACCCCTGCTCCTCCAACCTTCTTCCTGCCGCAAGCGCTGGCACTGACCAAACCGTTACCGAAGGCGCTACCGTTTCTTTCACCGGCACCGGTCTCGATCTTGATGGCACTATTACGGGTTACGCTTGGAACTTCGGTGACGGCAGCACTGGAAGTGGAGTAACACCCACCCACGTTTACACCACCACCGGTGTCTACACCGCCACTCTCACTGTCACGGATAATTGTGGTGCGTCGGCGAGTGACACCAGTACAATTACCATCAATGGAGTTAATTCTTGCGTTGATAATTCCGCTCCTCTTGCTAACGCGGGGATGGATCGTGTTGTTGGTGTTGGGGAAACGATATCCTTTAGTGGTTTAGATTCTGTTGATCCAAATATGGGAGACACTATTTTGAGTTACATGTGGTCTTTTGGGGATGGTTTTGGTGGGGTGTTTGGCGCTAACCAGAATCATGTTTATGACGAACCGGGAACTTATATTGCCCACTTGGTTGTGAAGGATGAATGCCAGTTTGTTCATTCTGATTCGGTTGAAATAACGGTTTTGGGTGTTCAGAACACCCCGCCCACTATCGTTTCAGTTTCTGGTGGCCCTACAACCATTACTTGGCCAAACAATTTCACTACTTTTTCTGCGGTGGTTACTGATGACCACCCTGAAATGCTGGTTTATCAGTGGGTTAAAGAAAGTGATTCCCAAGCAGAGGCGATACTAGAGCAATATTCTTTAACGACCCCAGTATCTTTTCCCACAAAAAATAAAATTTACAAGTATCGTCTAAAGGTAACTGATAATGGGATTAGTGGAAGTGCGCCAGTTTTGTCAGACTTGATATCAATCTTTGTAGCAAATGGTTCTGGGTCTTGTTCGAATAACCACGTTCCAAATCTTACTGCAAACCCATCGGGTAACATCGGTGCGCAGGTAAACCAAAATATAATTTTTTCTGGTTCAGCTACGGATCAAGATTCTGGACAAACCATAACTTATAAATGGAATTTTGGTGATGGTAGTGCCGAGATTGAGCAGGCGAATACAAATCATGCGTACAACACCTCCGGTGTTTATCTGGCTTATTTAACTGCCAGAGACAGTTGTGGTTCCGTGTCGATTAAACCTTCACGCATTGATGTTTCTTCTTTGCAGGCAGAGTATTCTGTAAGTCGTCTGCTAGAGACAGAATGGGGTCGTCTAGTTTGGTCACCGTCAATTAATTTAGGTAGCGAAACTGTCTCTAAAAACGAGTTTCTAAAGTTCAATGGCACCCTGTCTACGGGAGGACCATTTTCTCTACTAAGTTGGTTGTTTGGTGATGGGGGATTTGAGACGGGAGAAGTGGTTTATCATCAATATGATGATGTTGGTAATTATGGTGCCGCCCTATCTGTGTTTAGTCCTACGCAACAGAATATTTCGACCAACACAAAAACGGTAAACGTGACAAATAAGATGACCTTCCTCGACGCCATGGGTCTAGCCGACGATTCTTCCATGGACATCGTCGCTCTCGGTTCCTACGCCTACACCACCCACTCTACTGGTCTTCTCACTACTCTAGACATTTCTAACCCCAGCAATATGCAGATTACCAGCGCGTTCTCTGCTCCTATTGGTCGAGCGATCGCCGCCGCCAACAATCATGTTTATGTTGGCGCCTCCAGTCTTGGCCTCACCACGTACACCGCTACGGCTAACCCCACCTTTGTCGGTACCTACAACACCAACACGGTCGATGGTCAAAGCGTTCGAGACTTGATGGCTGAAGGCAAAGTGGTTTTCATGGCTGCTGGTCCGGCTGGTCTCAAGATTGTGAATATGAGTGACCCGGCCAATCCCACGGTTATTGCTTCAAAACTTTTGCCCAATAATGCTACGGCTGAAGTAATTCTGATTCAAGACGGCAGAGCCTATATCGCTGATACCTCAATGCGTGTTCACATCTACGATATCTCAATGATTAATGTGAATAATCCTGTGCCAGCTAACCCGATTCTTATTTCTACTCTTTCCCCCGGCTGGAATGTACACCAACTCGCTAGGGTGGGTGACGACACATTGGTTGCCCAAGCCAATCCCGGTGGTATGCATATTTATGATATTACTAACCCCGCAAGCCCCATTTTCCTCACCAATTATGATTACTCTTCTGACGCTGGCGGTTTGTCTCCCGGTGGTATTCTTGGAACGGAAGACGGCTCCCTCTACGCTACCATGGGTCAAGTGATCGGTATCGGCACTAGTGTGGCGCGAGTGAGCCTCCACAACCCTAGCGAACCCCGGATCATGGAATGGCTATCCCTCAATTCACAGGTAGCTGGTATCAACCGCGGACCATTCTTTGCCAATGATGATGTTTATGGGCGCATTCTTCTAATGGCCAATAGCAAGTACAAGGCGGTGGCGGTGGATGTGCCGTAGGAGTTAGTTGGTAAATGTTGCCGACTAAGTAAATTTCTTCTCCAGTTTTGGTTATCAACAGCATTCTATACCGCTTCAAATAAGGCGGTTTATACTATCAACATGAAAATTCATCGCCGATTTTTTGTTGCTCTTTTACTAATTACTTTGTTAATTCCCACCGTCTCCCGGGCGCAGACCTCACTTGATCTTCTTCGGAGCTTTTTGAATATTCTTCAGATGCAACTTTCTGGAGCCGGGGGCGGGATGAATGCTGCGCCACGACCACCCATCGAGCCACCCGGTTGGTTTTTGGATGAATATGATGCGAATGTTCAGTTAGAGAATCATACTAGCTTATCACCCACACCCAACCAAGATCCTATTGCCCATGCTGGTGCGGATCAAACCCTTGCCCCGGGTGTGACCCAAGTTACCCTCAATGGTTCTTTGTCGAGTGACTCCGATGGTCAGATTGTTTCTTATGTTTGGCGCCGCGGCAGCTCGGTGGTTGGTCTTTCTGTAAACCCGACGATTTCTTCTCTCGCTGTTGGTACCCACACCATTACGCTCACAGTTATTGACGATGATGGCGCCCGCGATACCGACAGTGTAAACATTACGATTACTGCCGCTCCTGATCCTTGTCTCAACAATCAAGCACCGACCGCTGTGCTTCAAGGACCGGCTACCGGCGAAATCAATCAAAACCTATTGTTCTCCGGGTTTCTCTCGACTGATCCTGAAACTGAACTTGGTTCACTACAATATCGCTTTACCTTTGGCGACGGTGTTGTGTCTGAATGGCAAAGTGCCACCGCAGATATTTTCCATCATTACACTGCTGCTGGTATTTACACTGTTTCTTTGGAAGTTCGTGACTCTTGTGGGGCCATCGATGTTTCTGAACCACGACAAGTCGATATTGCTCCGAACCAAGCTCCTGTTGCCGATGCTGGCCCCGACCAGGTTGCCGATGCCGGGTCGCTAGTTTCTTTCTACGGCAACAATTCCTATGACCCTGACCTTTGGGGTGCGATTACCGAATACCACTGGGATTTTGGCGATGGTGCCAGCATGAATGGTCAAAGCGCTTTTCACGTCTACAGTACTCCCGCAATTTACACCGCTACTCTCACCGTGACTGATGATGGTGGTGCTATTGATAATGACACTGCCCTGATCACAGTAAGCGTTTCTAATCCCTGCGCTAATAATAATCCACCCACGGCAAGTGCTGGTCTTGACCAAACGATCAATGAGGATACTTCTGTCTTTTTCGCCGGTTCTGGTACCGACACTGATGGTACCATCACTAGCTATGTTTGGGACTTCGGTGATGGTGATACTGGAAACGGAGCAACTCCCACCCACGTTTACACTACTCCTGGATCATATTTTGCTACCCTCACGGTGACCGACAATTGTGGCGCCACCAGCTCTGATCAAGCTACTGTGACCGTTACAAGTTCAGCCCCTGCTCAAGTCCCACCTCGTGTTAATGCTGGTGTTGACCAAAGTAATCTCTCTTTCCCTACCACCGTTTCTTTGACCGGGTCAGTTGTCGGTTTCCCTGCCGGTTACAGTGTTGTGTGGACTAAAGTAGCTGGTCCCGGTACGGTTAATTTCTCAAATGGCAGCGGTCTTCAAACAAACGCCACCTTCTCAGCCGCCGGTCTCTACACCCTTAAGCTTACTGCAACCTCAGGTAGCTTAACCAGATCTGATACCGTTCAAATTGTTTTCAATCAAACAGTTTCAGTTAACGCTGGTCCTGACCGGATTCTCAATCTTTCGACCAGTAATCACCAAGGGTCCATTACCCTTGATGCTTCGGTAACAGCGAGTGACCCCGCTCCACTCTCATATTCTTGGTCTCAGGTTTCTGGACCATCTCAGCTCTCTATTACTGATAATCAAATTGCCGACATTGCCATTTCTTCTACTAAGGCCGGAACATATGTCTTGCGCTTGTTGGTGTCTGGTCCTGGTGTTATTCCGGTCCAGGACACCATGACACTCTTTGTTCGTGACTTAGAGGCCGGAGAAACTAAAACTGTTGTTTGGCCAGCAACTGCCACTCTCTCAGGTGTTGCCACCAATTTCCCGACTGATACCACCTATCAATGGTCACAGCAATCCGGTCCGGCAAATGGTGCCGTGTTCTCTCCCCCCAACAGCTTAAGCACCACAGTGAGTTTTCCTTCTCAACCCTCTGCGAGCGGAGACATTTACCAGTTACGTCTCACTGCTACTCCGCCAGGTGAGTCACCAATCATCGACACCGTTCAGGTTAATGTTAATCCAACCGGTAGTTTGGGTGTTAATGCCGGACCAGATCAATTAAACCTGGTATTTACTTCGCCCTCAGCTACGATCAACCTTACTGGTACAGCGGTTAATGTCCCTTCTGGTACCGCCTACAAATGGACGAGAACCTCAGGTCCTGCTGCAGGAGTTGTGTTTTCACCTAGCGATACAGTTCTTAGTCCCACAGTGACCTTAACCCAAGCTGGGAATTACACCTTCCAACTAAAAGCCACGCCCCCAGCTGGAGTTCAGATGATTGATTCAGTGAATATTACTTTCAATCTTAACCCTACCAATGTTCTCGCTGAAGCATCGCCTCATTACTTAACCTGGCCTAATGATTCAACGAGCTTAAACACTCACTTCTCTGATTCTAATCCTGGGGTGGTAAATGCCGCCTGGACGCAATATTCTGGGCCAACGGGTGGAAACACCACGTTTGCTAATGAAAATGCTTTCGATACCACGGCGACCTTCAATCAAACCGGGCAATTCGGTCTTAGGGTTGTGCTTAATGATGGGTTAGCTTTTTCACCACAAGACGAAATTTCAGTTAATGTCTATCCCGCTTGTGATGCAAACAATCAACCACCAGTAGCTTCAGGTAGTTATGATCAATGGGCGCAAGTTAATCACCCGGTACCTTTGTCTGGGTCTGCACCCATTGCCTCCAGTGACTCCGACGGTCTCATTGCTTCACATTACTGGGATTTTGGAGACGGAAGTTTTGCGGTCGGGAGTTCCCTTTCCCATAGCTACAGTCAGCCAGGAACCTATACTGCTACTCTGACTGTGGCTGATAATTGTGGGCAGGTAGCTACCAAAGAAATTAAAGTTCACGTTATACCCGTTACTCCTGGGGCCTTCAACCCAATTCTCAAACTTTATAAACTCGAGACAGTAAACCCAATTACCGGTGAAGAAAACTGGACCGAGCTTGTGGGAAACAATCTCGCGGTGAGCACTGGTGATTTCATCCGCTTCGATTTGCTTTCTAGTACCGGTAGCCTCGGTTTATTTAGCTGGAGTACCAATGCTGGTGCTGGAGAATCTCAGTCATTCTACGGTGGTCTTGCTAACTTTATCCGTTTCATCGAACCGAGTGATAACAATTCTCCGTATCAGTTGAATGTTACTGTCTACTCTGAAGATTTTTCCTCCCAAGTTAATTTCACGAGAACCATTGAAGCAAACAATCTTCTCACTTTCCTGGATGATGGTAGTCCGATTAACGGAGAAAATTCTTTTGATGTGGCGGTAGATGGTAATTTGGCTTTTACCGCGCACAACAATAGTCTGTTGAGCAAAATCGATATCACCAATCTTCCTAATATTCAAGTAGTAAATTCTGTTAGTGCGCCCGGAGGTCAAACAGCCATTGCTGCTTCCAATAACCACGTGTATGTTGGTGCCGGTAATCAGGGAATATTTATCTACCGTCAAGATGATCTTGATCACCTTACGACCTATAACACTTCTGGTCAGGATGGACAGAGTGTCCGTGATCTTTACGCGAGAGGCAAGGTTGTTATCGTGGCTGCTGGTAATCCGGGGATCAAGGTGCTTGATATGACTAATCCTGCTCAGCCAAACCTGATTGCGAATATCGACCTCCCTCTGGCTAATGATAGCGCTTCTCGTTTAGTGGTGACTGGTAGTCGGCTATATGTTTCTAGTGTCAATCGGGTTTATGTCTACGATATTTCTGGCCTTAACTTTAATAACCCTCAGCCCTTTACTCTTCAGTTACTAGGGACGCTGGCGATGAATGCTCCTGGAGTTTCTGTGTTTGGGATATATGTTTCTGGAGATATCTTACTCGTTGATGGCGGTGGAAAAATGTTCCTTTACAGCTTGGTAGATCTCTCAAACATCGTTCAGGTTGGCTACTTTGATCCCGGCATTCAACAGGCGGGCATGTTTTCTGTTTTTGACGGTCGCGCTTACTTTACGACGGGACCGATTTCTGGCTATGGCACATCAGTCTTTCGCGTTGATGTGGCAAACCCATCTTCCCCACAGATTGTAGAAACTCTATCCCCTCAAGTAATTTCTGGGACGTTAAGAAATCCGGTTTTGCATGATGTGGGAGGGGGTCTAGGGAAAGTATTCTTCTACGCGGCGTCGGAGGATGTGATTGTGGCGATTGATGTTGCCGACTAAGTAAATTTCTTCTCCAGTTTTGGTTATCAACAGCTTTTGTAGGTTATCATTAGTGGTGAGAGTAAAATATCTCCGTTATTAGTTAATTTTTATCAAAAATCTATGGCCGGAGCCCAAAAAATTGCCAAAATTGCCAAAAATTCACTGAAAAGCGTGAAAAAGCGTGATGGAACAACAGTTCCGTTCGAAGAAGAGCGAATTGTGGTGGCGGTGGGCAAGGCGATGAAGGCTTCTGGCGAGGGCACCGAGGCGCAGGCTGCACAAGTGGCTAAGTCGGTGACTAAGGATCTTACGGCTCTGGTTAAGGAAATGGGGGCGGGCTTTATTCCGTCTGTGGAGGGGGTGCAAGATTTGGTGGAGAAGCAGCTCATTCTCCATAATTTGGTAAAAACTTCTAAGGCCTACATTCTCTATCGTCAGCGTCGCACCGATTTGCGTCAACAGATCGGCGAAGTGCCCAAAGAGGTAAGGGAACTGGTCACCGAGAGTAAGAAATATTTCCGCAATCAACTTTCCGAGTTTGTTTATTACACCACTTACTCCCGTTGGCTTGATGATAAGAATCGTCGCGAGACTTGGCTTGAGACGGTAGGTCGTTACTTGAGTTTTATGAAGGAGAATTTGGGGGACAAGTTGAAAGATAAGGAATATGCCGAGATTCGCGAGTATATGCTGGCGATGAAAGCTCTTGGTTCGATGCGCCTTTTGCAGTTCTCGGGTAAGCCGGCAGCGCGAGATAATGTGGCCGCTTACAATTGCGCTTACACCGCCCCTTCAAGTTGGCAAGACTTTGGCGAGATTGTATATATTCTCATGCGCGGGACGGGGATTGGCTTCTCGGTGGAGGAGCAAAATATTGGTGTACTCCCCATGATTAAACGTCAGACAGGAGAGAAGGCTACCACCCATGTGATCCCCGATAGCGCCGAAGGTTGGGCAGACTCTCTGGTGCATGGGATGAAGACTTGGGCGGCGGGGAAGGATGTTATTTTTGATTACTCGGAGTTGCGACCGCGCGGGGCACGACTCAAGACTATGGGCGGCCGCTCATCGGGGCCGGATCCACTGCGTAATTTGCTTAACTTTACTCGGGAGCGGATGCTGGCGCGCCAGGGTCGCCGCCTTAAGACTATTGATGCTCACGATATTATTTGCAAGATCGGCGAGGTGGTGGTGGCGGGTGGGGTGCGCCGCTCGGCCCTGATCTCGCTCTCTGGTCTCGACGATGTGGAAATGCGCGAGGCCAAGAATGGCCAATTTTATCTCACGAATCCCGAGCGTTCGATGGCCAACAATTCGGTGTCTTACAATGAGAAGCCGACGATGCCGCAATTTTTGGATGAGTGGGTAAATTTGGCCAAGGCTGGTTCGGGCGAGCGGGGCATCTTCAATCGTGGTGGACTTAAATCGCAATTGCCGACGCGCCGGTGGAAAGTCTTTGAAAAAGACCTCGACACTTCGGGGACTAATCCTTGCGGCGAGATTGTGCTCAAGTCGAAGCAATTTTGTAATCTCTCGGAAGTGGTGGCGCGACCAGAAGATACGGAAGAAAGTTTGATGGAAAAGGTGCGCATCGCGACTATTCTCGGTACTTATCAAGCGACCTTAACTCACTTCCCATATCTTTCTAAGGCTTGGAAGGAACACTGTGAGGAAGAGGCCTTGCTTGGTGTCTCGATTACCGGTCAATGGGATGCACCAGTGCTCCGCTCGCCAGCGGTGTTTCGGAAACTTAAAGAAGTGGCAATTGAGACCAATCGCAAATATGCCGAGCGTTTTGGTGTCAATCGCTCAACTTGTATTACGACAGTAAAGCCGTCGGGGAATGGTTCCCAACTTTTCGATTCATCTTCTGGGATGCATCCGCGTCATGCGCCGTATTACATTCGTCGCGTGCGCATTGAGGGCCATAATCCCATTTTCCACATGCTTAAAGATATGGGTGTGCCCTATCATCCGGAAGTGGGTCAAGACCCCACGACTGCCACTACCTTTGTCCTCGAATTTCCTATTCATGCGCCGAAGAGTAAGGTGTATAAAGATGGCCTTACCGCTATTGAGCAACTCGAATATTGGAAAATGGTGAAAGAGAATTACACCGAACATAATCCTTCTACTACGATTTCCGTGAGTGAGGACGAGTGGCTTAAGGTGGGGAATTGGGTTTATGAGAATTGGGAAATGATTGGTGGACTCTCCTTCCTCCCGCGCTCCAACCACGTCTATCGCCTCGCGCCGTATGAAGAAATTACCGCCGAGCAATATGAAGAACTGGTGTCCAAGTTCCCAGCCATCGATTTCTCTAAGCTCGTGCTCTACGAGAAAGAAGATGAGACAACAGTAAAGAAAGAACTTGCCTGCGTCGCCGGCGTCTGCGAAATTGATCTCCCGACAGCAGAAGCGTTGCCTACGAGCTCAAGTTCGAAATCTTAACCCTTTACTTCTGTTGTTTTGTTTGGTAAAGTAACGAAGCTTGGTGCTGAGTGATTGCTCGCCAAAAGCCCTTACAGGGCATTTAGGCGGGAGGAAAGTCCGAACACTGCGAATGATCTTTTGATCAGGGAAGGGTAGAAGGTAATTCCTTTCCGTCGTGAGACGGAGATGCGAACAGAAACGCCAAAGCCGAAAGGCAGAGGGTTCCCTCGTGGAATAGTTTTGCCGCAAGGCAAGAATGAAACGGCTAAACTCTTACCTCAGTGCAAGGTCGTGCTCCGACGTTCAAACTGAAAGGTTTGAAGTTGGAGAGTGCCGCTTGATCCGTCGGGTGACCGACGAGACAGATAAATAATCACACAGAACAGAATTCGGCTTACGGGCACCAAGTTTACCCCGACGTAACGTCGGGGCAGGAATCAAAAATTCTCCCTTTGCGGGGGAATTTTTGTGTTATGATTATTGGCGCCATGGCAGTTGCTAAAGCAAAGAAGGTTAAAGTTTTTCCATTCGATCTCATTGTGTCGTGGCTTGTCTTCGCGTTGCCGCTCGTTGCGCTCATTTTTTTCTTACCGCTTGGTTTACCCCTCGAGTTTAGCAAGCAGGTAATAGTTGCGGTGCTTGTTTGCCTTGGTTTTGGTCTTTTTTTTCTCGCTCGGTTGCAAGACCAAACTTTCTCTTTCCCTGGGTATCCTCTTTTGCTTGCTTTTTTTTCCGTGGTTCTTGTTTCTGCTCTTTCTGGTCTTTTTTCTTCAGCCCGCCTTCCTGCCCTTTTTGGTTTGGGTGGAGAAACTTCTACCACGATTACTTTCGCTTTTGGTTTAGTGATTACTTTTCTTACCAGTCTTTATCTTAGAGATAAGACGCGGATTTTTTGGCTTATGCTTGGTTTGCTGATTGGTTTTCTTCTTGTTTTTCTGACTCAGATTGTTCAGTTGATCACTAGTTGGAATTTTGTCTGGATCGGTTTTTCTTATGATGCGGCCGTATTTGCTGGTTTGGCGGCCGTGCTTTCTCTCTCGGCGCTGGAACTCTGGCCACTTAAGACTTCACCCTGGCGCTGGTTTATGGTTGTTGCCCTGGTACTTTCCCTTGCATACCTTGCCCTCGCCAATCTTGTGCCCTTGTGGTTTCTGATCACGCTCGTGTCACTCATTTTGCTTGTTTATCAATTGGTGGTTTCTTCGTCATGGACGTATGGCGTTTTGCGCCCATCGTTTTTTGTCCTCGTTGTCTCTCTGCTCTTTTTTCCACTTCTTGCCTCTCATACTAATTTACTCGGTTCAAGTTTGAATTGGGTGGGAGATAAAATTGGTTGGTCGCGGCCCTTAGAAATTAAATATCCTGCCACTTCCTTGTTTGGTCAATTACCTGAGACGGTTTTGGGTACTGGGCCAAGTACTTTTACTAGAGAGTGGATCAAGGAATCACCGACCTTGGTCAATCGCAATGATGACGGAAAGACAATTTTTCCTTGGGGTCTGGGAACTTGGTTGCGCGCTCCGCTTGAGACTGGTTGGCTTGGGGTGGTGAGCTGGCTTGCTTTTCTTGGTACCCTTTTGTTTTATGGGGCGAAGTTTCTGAACCAACTTTTTGCGGGCAAGCGTGCCCCGGGCTTCTTCCTTATTTTTCTCGGTGCGGTGTACTTGTGGTGTCTTAATTTGTTTTATGCGCCAGGTTTTGCCCTTACTGCCTTGACCTTCACTTTCACCGGTCTTGTTGTGGCTGAGGCAGCCGGTCTCGGCTTTATCCCAAGTCTTAATTACGAAGCGAAAGGGGTTGGCCGAACGATTTTTGTCACCCTTTCGGTTCTTCTTTTGATCGCGAGTGTTTTGGGAGGATATTTTTTCCTTCAACGATTAGTCGCGCGTTATCATTTCACTCGCGCCTTGGCTTATTCGCAAGAAGCAAATCAAACCGTGGCGGTGCGGGCTGAACTTGCTCGAGCCATTGAGCTAGAAGAAAATGATTTATATCTCCGGGCCCTTACCGAGTGGGGAACCCTTCGCTTGAATGAATTACTAGCAAGTAGTGGTTTGCCAGCCGAGACTCTTCAGCAAGAGGCGAGCGCGGCCATTACCACTGCCACCACGGCGGGTCAGCAAGCTCTCGCTTATCGAGAAAGTGCTGAAAATTGGTTTACCCTCGGCTCTTTTTATGAGCGGCTTATCCCACTTGAGATTAATGGAGCTTCCGCAGAAGCGATGAAGGCTTATCAAGCGGCTCAAGCCTTGAGTCCTTACGACCCAGTAATTCGCCAGGCTGAGTCTCGTCTGGCTGAGGCTGCTGGTGACTTAAATCAAGCGGCAGCGCTCGCCGGTGATGTGGTGCGCTTGGCTCCCACAGACTTTACCGCTTGGTTCCGCTTGGGCGTTCTTGCTTACCGTTTGAATGATATGGAAACTGCTCGTTTAACTCTTGAGCGCGCGCTTGTCTTGAATCCTGGCTACGCCAATGCCCGCTACTTCCTGGGCCTTACTTACGACAAACTTGGTCTCCGTGACGCGGCCCTTGACCAATTCACAGCTGTTGAGCAGACTAATCCTGATAACCAAGACGTGAAAGCAATTTTGAACAATTTACGGTCGGGTCAGCCAGCCCTCTCTACCGGCGAGTAGGCCATGGTCCAGGGCGTGATTCGACTGTTTCAGCGGGAGTTTGGCCGCCTTGAAGAGGCGGCGCTTTTGCTTGGTGCCTCGGCCCTGGTCTCTCAGCTCTTAGCTCTTGTTCGCGACCGGCTACTTGCGGCGCGTTTTGGTGCGGGGGTTGATCTTGATATTTACTATGCCGCGTTTCGCGTCCCAGACCTTATCTACGTCGCGGTGGCCTCGCTTGTTTCTCTTACGGTGGTCATTCCGGTTTTAGTTACTCATCTCGACCAAGGCAACACGGCTCGAGCGAAGCGTTTTCTCGACAGTCTCTTTACAGTTTTTAATATTTTGATGATCGTGGTTATGGCCGTGGCTTTTCTCCTTATGCCCATTATTACTCGGTTTTCAGCGCCGGGTTTTGGTGGCCCGGCAGCGGAGGAGCTCATTCAACTTTCACGTTTACTCCTACTCTCGCCGCTTTTTCTTGGTCTTTCTAATTTATTTGCAAGTATTACCCAATCGTTTAAGAAATTCTTTGTCTATGCCTTGAGCCCGGTTTTTTATAATCTTGGGATCATTGTTGGGATTATTTTCTTCACGCCGCAATTTGGTTTGCTTGGTCTTGGTCTTGGTGTGGCGCTCGGCGCCCTGTTGCATCTTCTGGTTCAAGTGCCGGTGGTAATGAGTTTGGGCCTTACGCCGATTCCTACTTTGCGAATTGCTTGGTCTGAGGTGAAGCAGACGATGTATTTATCTCTACCAAGAACTCTCGCGCTTTCCGTACACCAATTAGTAATTTTAATCTTGGTGGGACTTGCTTCCCTTATGGCCGCAGGATCAGTCGCCGTGTTTAACTTTGCCTACAATCTCCAGTCGGTGCCTATTGCGATTGTGGGCCTCAGTTACTCGGTTGCGGCCTTTCCCACTTTAGTCCGGCAATTTCATAATGGCGACAAGAAAATATTTCTCGAGCAGGTGAGTCGCGCTGTCCGCCAGATTATGTTTTGGTCAATTCCTTTCGCCGTTCTTTTAATTGTTCTTCGAGCGCAAATTGTTCGGGTCATTCTTGGCGCTGGTGAATTTGATTGGACCGACACGCGTTTAACGGCCGCGGCGGTTGCTGTGTTCTCTCTTTCTCTCGTAGCTCAGAGTTTGGTCTTGCTCTTTGTTCGCGCTTATTATGCGGCAGGGAAAACGCGTCAACCGCTTATCATCAACTCCCTTTCTTCTCTTCTTGTTGTGATTTTTGCTGGTCTTTTGGTTTGGTGGTTTAAAGCTGATTCCGCTTTGGCCTCGCCACTCGCTCTTCTCTTGCGTCTAGGTGATGTGCCTGGAGCCGAAATGGTTATTTTACCCACCGCTTTTTCCCTTGGCCTTTTGATTAACTGGCTGGTTCTCGCACGATTCTTCCGACGCGATTTTGGCCCGCTTGCGGGGGTGGGCCGCGCCTTTTGGCAAATTGTTGTCGCCAGTTTGGCTGGCGGGGTTGCGAGTTATCTTGTTCTCAATGTTTTAGCTCCCGAGCTCGAGCAAAACACTTTCAGTGGAATTTTTACGCAAGGTTTAGTGGCAGGGCTCGTCGGAATTGGCGTAATTGTGTTAGGGTTAAGACTGCTTGGCAACCGAGAGCTTGCTGATGTCAGCCGCGCCTTTTCTCAGCGTTTTTGGCGGACTAAGGTCATTGCTCCGGAGCCGAGTGAGATGTAATGCCAATCAGAAATTTTTCGATTATTGCCCATATTGACCACGGCAAGTCAACGCTTGCTGACCGACTGCTAGAGGCGACCGGCGCTATTGAGAAGCGGCGGATGCGCGAGCAGTTTCTTGACATGATGGAACTCGAGCGCGAGCGCGGCATCACGATTAAGATGCAGCCGGTGCGCTTGAGTTATCAAGGTCATATTTTAAATCTCATCGACACGCCCGGCCACATCGATTTTTCTTATGAAGTCTCGCGCGCTCTCGCGGCCGTGGAAGGAACTCTACTTTTAGTAGACGCCACGCGCGGTGTGCAGGCGCAAACCCTTTCCGTTCTCGCCATGGCCCAAGAGCTCAACCTCGTTATCATTCCGGTGATTAACAAAATTGATTTACCGGTAGCGCGGGTCGAGGAGACCAAGCAGGAAATTATTCACTTACTTCACTGTAAGCCAGAAGACATTATTTTAGTCTCAGCAAAAACAGGGGAAGGCCTTGAAGACTTGCTTAAAGCGATTGTGGCCAAGGTTCCGGCGCCAAAAGCTGAAGTGAGTGCCGCTAGTCTTCAGGGTCTCGTTTTCGATTTTGAATATTCGCCGCATCGAGGTGTTATTGTTTATACGCGACTTTTCCAAGGGGAAATTAAACCTGGCGATGAATTAATGTTTGCCACTTCTCGCCGACGTTTTAAGGTCATTGAAGTGGGTGTGTTTCGACCGGAAAAAGTAGCTACGGAAGCATTGCGCCCGGGTGAAATTGGTTATGTGGTGACCGGGATTAAGGAGACCGGCCAAGCCAAAGTGGGTGATACCTTAGTTTCTGCTCGCGCTCCAGCACCAGCGCTTCCCGGTTACGGTGAGGCAAGGCCAGTAGTCTGGGCGTCATTGTATCCGGAAAATCAAGATGATTTCGTAAGTTTGCGTCAGGCGCTCGGCGCGCTTCAGCTTTCTGATTCTTCCTTTTCTTTTGAAGAAGAGTCGTCTGGCGCTCTCGGCCGTGGTTTCCGAGTTGGTTTTCTGGGGATGCTTCACTTAGAGATTATTACCGAGCGCCTGCGGCGAGAATTTAAATTACAGCTTGTTGTGACTTTGCCCTCCATTAGTTATGAGGTAAGTGGTAAACTCATTTATTCTCCACACCTTTTTCCCGATGATCCGAAGAGTGAAGTAATTCAAGAAACCTGGGTGAGCGCCAAAATTATTACACCACCAGATTATTTAGGAGAAATTATTAAACTTCTCAATGAGCACGAGGGTCACATTGCTGAGACCGAGAGCTGGAGCGAGACTAGAACGGTGGTCCGTGCCGAGATGCCCTTGCGGGAACTCATGCGGCAATTCTTTGATGAATTGAAAAGCGCGACTTCAGGCTTTGCCTCGCTTACTTATGAGCCGATTGCTTGGCGACCGGCTGATGTGGTGCGACTCGATATCTTGGTGGCAGAAGAGTTGGTGCCGGCTTTTTCGCGCGTGGTGGCCAGGGCGCGACTTCAGGTAGAAGCTGAGGCTTTGGTAGAGAAATTGGCCGACCTTTTACCCCGCCAACTTTTCGTCTTGAAGATTCAAGCTAAGGCTCTCGGGCGAATTCTCTCGTCACGCTCCTTGAGCGCGCTTAAGAAAGATGTGACCGGCTATCTCTACGGTGGTGATATTACCCGCAAGCGCAAACTCTGGGAGAAGCAAAAGCGCGGTAAGAAAAAACTCCTCGAGCGAGGGAAAGTAGACATCCCACAAGATGTGTTTCTGGCGATGCTTAACTCAAGAAAATAGGGCTGGGATATAGAGCAAAATCATTCCGGCGATCACGATAATACTGACAATGGTCCAGAAGATTTGAAGCTTCTTTTTGTGACTTTTTTGGAGTAACATGAGGAGTATTGTAAAGCAATGATTAATCACTTTCAAGGGTCGAAGAAGAAGCGCTCCTGGTTTTTCTCGCCAGTGGTTTTTGTCCTCTTGTTGCTTCTCATGGTTGTTCTGTTAAAATCGGTTTGGGCGCTCTATGGCAAGAGCCAGTTGGTTGGTACCGAGCGTGGTCGAGCTTATGAAGAATGGCATGAGCTCGATCTGCGCCGGCAAGGACTTGAGGCGAAGGTGGCGAGCCTCCAGACTGATCGAGGAATTGAGGCTGAGCTTAGGGAAAAGTTCGCGATTGTGAAGCCGGGAGAGAAGGTGGTGAGCATTGTGGAAGATGAGGCGGCGCTGGAGGTGACACCCCAAACTCCCACCTGGTGGGAGAAGTTCAAAGGCGGGATTAGTTTAGTGGTAGGACGATTGCTTCCCAAGCAATAGGCGCGGGTTCGATTCCCGCATCCCGCACCCATGTCAGAAACATTTAAACGTGTGCAAGAAGACTTTGTTTGCGAACACTGTGGGGTGGAAGTGCGGGGGAATGGGTATACCAATCATTGCCCCGAGTGTCTCTGGAGCAAGCATGTGGACATTAATCCAGGTGATCGCGCCGAGGGTTGTAATGGGCTCATGAAGCCAGTTAATTTAGAGCAGAAGGCGGGGGAATTTGTGATCACTCACGCCTGCGAAGGTTGTGGTAAAACGCGGCCCAATAGAGCGGCGCCGGGAGACAACCTTGCTTCGCTTCTCTCCGCTTGATAGAATTCTGGCACTATGAAAAAGGTGGTAATTTATACAACCCCAACGTGTACCTATTGCCGGATGGCAAAGCAGCTCTTCCAAGAGCACAATGTTCAGTATGAGGAATACAATGTGGCAACTGATCTAAAACGTCGGGAAGAAATGGTAAACAAGAGTAGTCAGATGGGTGTGCCGGTGATTACAATTGCCGACGATGGCCGAGAAGAAGTGATTGTGGGGTTCGACGAGAGGCGACTCCGCAAATTGCTTGGGGTATAAATTTCTCGTCCCTATAGTTCAATGGATAGAACAACCCCGTCCTAAGGGGTAAATGTGGGTTCGATTCCTGCTGGGGACATTCGTGTTATACTTTAGCCGTGGCATACGGTGATGATCATCAGAGTTTCCGCGAGCTCACAGAGCTAGCGCGCGAGAATAATAAGATTCTCCGCGGTTTGAGGCGCACGGCGCGTTGGCATGGATTTTTCTCTTTTATTAAGTGGGTAGTTATTCTTGTTTCGATTGCTGCCTCCTACTACTATTTGCAGCCCCAAATTGACAACCTGCGTGATCTCAAGGGTTCTATTCCCTCGCTTGACGAGGCGATCGAAAACCTGAAGAATCTATCTGATCAATTGCCAAATGCGGGTAATTGACTTGCCGAGGTAGCTCAGTTGGTAGAGCGTCCGCCTGAAGAGCGGTAGGTCGCCGGTTCAAGCCCGGCCCTCGGCACCACAGTTGTTTTTTATCTCGGTTTGTTGTATAAATAAAAGCGGATCTTCTTCTTTCTTTGGAGACTTGTATGTTGAAAAGAGTAGTTAGAGATTCCACTGGTGATGAGCGTGAGGTTGAAGGTGTGCCGGTTGTTTTTGTTGAGCGCCAGACGCGGAGTAAAAAAGTAACCAAGTCGTTGGTGAAAAGTACCGAACCGCAACAGTCAAAAGAAACTCCCACACAAGACCAACTGTTTCTCGACACCACCTGGATCGTTCCTCCTGGCCATAGTTGGGCCGACTAACTCGCAAATCAGGTAACCAAAAAAGCGCGCCCCGGAGGAGCGCGCTTTCCCATCTCTAGAGTGTTTTTATTTTCAACCGCTTCGTTTTTTCTTTATCAATCTTGGGCAAGGTAATGGTGAGCAAGCCATGACTCTCAGTTGCTTCAGCGTCTTCGGCTTCCACTTCGGCCGGCAGGAGAATAGTACGAGAGAATGAACCCCAATAGAGTTCTTGTTGGAAGTAATCGTCGTTGTGGACACTCATTTCTTCTTCCCGCTTACCTTTAATCGTCACCATTTCGCGGGTGATCGTGACATTAATATCCTCAAGTCGTACCCCGGCCACCATCGTCTTAATCACAATCGAGTTCGGGGTTTGATACACGTCAACAGCGAGCTCTCCTTCTTCGGCCGATTCCTTCATCCAGCCACTTTTAGGATCCTCTTCTTCAGCGTTGAGGGATGGTTCAGGAGTTTCTGCAGGCGCGTCATTATTTAAACTAATGCTGCCAGTTAGTCGCTCGAAGAATGATTTTCTATTTTTGAACATTATAAATTAGATTTGGTCGCACCGTGGCCTTCACTTGTTCAAACACCATAATAATGAAAACAGTGAAGAGCCACAGAAGGGCAAAGACTTGCACCAATTCTCCCACATCAATCGAGCCAGTGAATGGATCTTTCCGTAGGTTAATTATAAAAAGATTAAACATTGCATGCAACATCACGGCTGTGATTAAGCCTAAAATGGAGTAACACCAACGCTTGATTTGTGACTTCTTGTAGAAGGCGAGAGCAATGAGGCCACCGAGGATGGCGGAGGAAACCACGTGGAGTAAGGTGGCGCCAAGGAAGCGGAGATTGCCGGTGAGGAGAAAGTCGACCCCGCTACGATCGAAGAGGTAAAGCGTATTTTCTACCGCCGCGAAGCCGAGTGCCGCAGTGATAAGATAAATCATTGCATCGGTCGGTTCGTCGAAGTTCTTGGTCCGGAAGGCGAGGAAGTAGGCCGCTCCCCACTTTAGCAACTCCTCAATCACCGCCCACAAGAGCCAAATTAGTTTCTGGTTCTGAATACTGTCGATGAAGTGGAGATCAGACACGGCGCGCTCCATCCAGAGGGCAATACCGACAGTAATGCCCCCAGCAATGAAGACGCGGACAATCATTCCGTTTGGTTCCGGACGTAATTTGTCTTCCTTGAGCCAGAACCAGAGCCAGACTAGAGTAGGGAGGGCGCCACCAAGAATAGGGTAAAGATAGTTTACGACTTGGTCGATTGCCATATTTCTTCGGTGATGAATGGCATAAATGGAGAAAGCAAAGTTAAGCTCTTTGCTAAAATTTGCTCCAAAACTTTTACTCCAGATTTTTTATCTGGGCGTCCTTTCACCTCCTCAATAATTATATCAGCGAAGCGATGCCAGAAGTAGTGGTATAACTTCTCGGCGGCCAAGTAGAAGCGATATTTTTCCATATCAACCTTAACTTCTTTTTCGAGTTCAGTAAGTTCTTCGAGGTGTTGCTTGTCAGTTTCAGAAAATTCGGCATCGGTCGGATCACCAACCTCATCTTTTTGGGTTAGCACAAATCTCGTGGCATTCCAGATTTTATTGGCAAAGTGTTTATACGCCTTAATCTTGTCTTCCGAAATGCGACTATCATTACCGGGACTCGTACCAATAATGAGCGACATCCGGACAGCGTCCGCGCCATATTTCGCAATCATTTCTAGTGGGTCAATGATGTTCCCGAGCGACTTACTCATCTTTTTGCCACCCTCGTCGCGCACCAGGCCGTGCATATACACTTCCTTAAACGGCACCTCGCCGAGCAAGTATTGACTCATCAAGATCATTCGTGCGACCCAGAAGAAGATAATGTCGTAACCCGTCTCCATCATCGAGAGCGGGTGATAGCGCTTAAATTCTGGTGTTTCTGCGGGCCAGCCAAGCGTAGAGAATGACCACAAACCGCTTGAGAACCAAGTGTCTAGTGTATCCGGATCTTGCTCCCAGCCTTCGCCAGTTGGGGCTTCAACATCAACGTAAATCTCATCGCCCGAACCGCTTGTCGCGCTTCGGTACCAAACAGGAATCTGGTGGCCATACCAGATTTGCCGCGAGATGCACCAGTCGCGTAAGTTATCAATCCATTGGAAATAAATCTTCGCAAATCTTTCTGGAACAATTTTAATTTGCCCGTTAACGACCGGCTCGCGCATTAATTCTTTCAGTGTTTTCCCACCGCGCGCCGCGATCGGCTTATTCACATCCACGAACCACTGCTTCAAGATTTGCGGCTCAATAATTTCACCCCCGCGGCTATTGGTCGGCACAGCGTGAATGTAATTCTCATCAATTTTTTCTACCAAGCCTTTGGCTTGTAACTTCTCGACAATCATCGGCCGTGCTTTCTTAATATGCAAGCCAGAGAATTCTCCCGCAATCGGCAGCAGTTTACCTTTCAGATCAATCACCTGTTCTTTCTCCAGCTTATGCCGCTCGGCGATCTCCCAGTCGGTGGCATCGTGCGCGGGCGTAATCGTCATCACGCCGGTGCCGAAGGTCCTGTCGATCGCCTCGTCCTTAATCACGGTCGCGGTAATCGGACCGTTAATCCACTCGAGTTCCAACTTCTGCCCATGCGCCCAGTCTTTATACCGCTCGTCGGCCGGATGCATCACCACGTACTTATCGCCAAACTTGGTCTCTGGTCGCGCCGTGCCAATAGTGAAGGGGCCGTATTTTAGATAATAAAATTTCTCGGTTACTTCCTTGGTCTCAATCTCGTCGTCCGACACCGTGGTTTGCATTTTCGGATCCCAATTCACCAGCCGCTCGCCGCGATAAATGAGACCATCGTCGTACATACGTTTAAACGCCGTGCGCACGGCAAGACTGCGCGGTTCATCGAGGGTGAAGGCCTCGCGCGACCAATCAAGCGAAGCGCCGAGCTTCTTAATCTGATTCACAATCGTGTCGTGACTCGCGGTGGCAAAGTCGCGCACCCGGCGCAAGAATTCTTCCCGCCCCAAATCGTGGCGCGTCTTGCCTTCTTTCTTATAAATTTCACTCTCCACCTTCGCTTGCGTGGCAATCGCGGCGTGATCCGTGCCCGGGATCCAGAGTACGTCCTTACCCAAGAGGCGAGCGTAGCGAGCCATAATGTCTTCAATCGTCACCATGGCGGCATGACCCATGTGTAAAACGCCGGTCACATTCGGCGGCGGCAGAACCATCGAAAAAGGCTCCTTTCCAGAATCCGGTTGAGGCGTAAAGTCACCTCGTTCTAACCACAATTTATATATCCGTTCCTCCGTCTCGGCCGGATTATAAGGCTTCAGAAATTTTGGATCCATTGGGCTTATCCTATCAAAAAACGGCTTATTTTAAAACCAAATTACCGTTGGCGGAGAAATTTTTTTTGGTAACTTTTTTCTTTTGAACAAGGCGAAGGTAAGCAGCTGCGCCGATCATGGTGGCATTGTCGGTGGTGAGGGGTTGGTCGGGGACCAAAAGAGTAAGCCTTTGGCGTGTTAACTTTTGAGAAGAATTTTTATTAAACTCGGTAACGTGATTTTCAAAATGTTTGCGGAGCGCAGTATTCGCAATCACGCCGCCGCCGATGAGGAGGGTGCGGGGTTTAAATTTCTCCACGGCGCGGAAGGTTTTGGTGGCCAGGACCTCAATCACCGCTTCTTGGAATTCGTGGGCAATAGCGGCCTTGGTCTTTTCATCAAGTGTTCCTAACTTTTGAGTCAAATAAAGTACCGCAGTTTTTAAACCAGAAAAAGAAAAGTCGAAGTCAGGCGAGTTGAGCATCGGCCGCGGTAAGGTCACAGAAATCGCTCCACTTGCGCCTTCGGACGCCGTCTGGGTCGGCGTGGCCAGTTGCGGCTCCAAGCGAGTCGCTGTTGCTGCTAACTTCGAGAGCGCGGGGCCGCCGGGGTACGGGAGACCGAGAATGCGCGCTACCTTGTCGAAGGCTTCTCCCACCGCATCATCGCGCGTTTGGCCAATCACTTTATACTTGCCCCAATTTTTCATGAGCACAATCTCGGTATGACCGCCCGAGACGAGGAGAGCAAGAGCGGGGAACACGAGCTTCGTTAGCTTGTTAGCTGCAGTAGCTTGAACGAGAGGGGAAACCACATGCCCTTCCATGTGATTAATCGGGATCACCGGCAAATTCCACACCGCGCCGAGCGCCTTGGCGAAGTTGATCCCAACCCACAGCGCCGGCTCCAGCCCCGGGCCTTGGGTCACAGCGATTGCGTCTATCTTTGGAATTTTAATTTTCGGAATTTCGGCGATGAAAACTTCTCGCAATTCACGTTCGCGCTCGAGAATTTTTACTACTTTCTTCGCCATGCCGAATCCGCCGTTTTGGCGGAGAAGGTGGGTCGGTTTATTAAGTTTTGCTTGCTCAAGTGCCCGAACCAAGAGGGGAACCAAGTTGCGTTGATGTTCCCTCTTGGCCAAGTTGGGCACCACGCCGCCAAACGGCGCATGAATTGCCGTTTGCGAGCTCACCAAGTGGGCAAGCACTTTAAAAATTGGCTTCTTCAAGCCTCCCTTTCCGTCCACCACGCTAATCGCTGTCTCATCGCAACTTGTCTCGATGGCTAAGATTCGCATTTACGCCGCCTTTCTCGAAGTTCTCTTTAATCTGTCTAATTCTCGCTCGTTTGATTGATGTCTTTGGCCAATCTGCATCTTTTTTTGTTCTAACTCTCGAAGTTCAGCCTCTTCCTTTTCCAGTTCTAGTTTTATTTTCGCTGCCTCCTGTTCTTTTGCCGTTAATTTGGTTTTAACCTTTTGGACTTCTTGATTCTCTGCTTTGATCTCTCTGTCTAGTTCTCCTAGCTCGCGTTTTTCTTCTTCTACTTTTTTCTCGAAATCTTGCAAGGCTTCTGCAGAATCATTATTGTGCATGTTTAATTTGTTGTTTGATAAAGGCTTTCTGGTGACCCTACCGGGAATCGAACCCGGATTAACGGCTTGAAAAGCCGGCGTCCTAACCGTTAGACGATAGGGCCGAATGGTGGGCCCGCCTACGACTGAGTCGCGCGCTGCCCATTGTTAGGTTACAAGGAACTGTGGTCGGAACCTAAGGTTTCTTCTGAGTCCGGCGGTAATAAGATTCACCTTCCGTTTTGGGTATGACGGGTGGCGAAAGTTAAGCGGGATCTCCTCTTGGATGACCTGCCATCTTCTTCTCGACAGGCGGAGTTCGTTGAAGATTTTGCCAGTCTTGAGGCTTCTGAGATCTGCCTTGCTTATTACTACCGCTTTTTCGTCTGGTCGACAAGCGAACACCCCGGTTTTAAGGTGCCCGTTTTTAGACAGGGCCACCATCAGTTCAATGTCGAACAGATAAACTTCGGTGGTATTAAAGTAGAGCATTGTGCGGATTTCCTGCTCTGATCTACACCTGGCCATCTCGGTTTTTGATGGCTTGTTGCCAAACGCTCTTGTTCTTCGGTTGGTGTAAACATACACCAGGTAAAACACTTGATGGTAAGGAAATCCTCGAGCAAGTTCCGCATGGCGATTGATTTGATACAAAGCAAATCTCAAGACGCTTACCGTGTTTCTTCCCTTCACGTCTACTCCCGTTCTGTTCGACACCACCATGTCGACGTCCCCGTAGTCGCTCTCAACAGCTTCTGCGTCTAGAGCTTTAAGAGACAGGTGTTCGTAAAATCTCCTTACTGTTTCTAGTTTTGAAGGACTGCCTGGTCCACTGAGACCAGCAACGGTTCGCATCCAGCGTCTTCCTGCCGGACTATATTTTTTTTCCAAGGTTCTTCACCTCCTTCCTTTCTGTTCCCCAAGATACCATGCCCGCGAGCTTTTGAAAATTGATCCGAAGTGCTAGGATCAGGGTTGTTTTTTGGAGGCGTGGCAGAGAGGTCTAACGCGCCGCACTCGAAATGCGGTTGGGGGGCAACCCCCTCGGAGGTTCGAATCCTCCCGCCTCCGTCTTCGCCACGACGTAGCTTTAGCAAAGTCGGGCTTTAAACCTATTTTGTGGCTACGACGTGACACGGTCCGTTGGGTAGCGAAAAGTAGAAGTTTTTGGTAGATTTACTACACTGCGCGCTTAGCTCAGTGGTAGAGCATCTCATTGACGTTGAGAGGGCCGGGGGTTCAAATCCCTCAGCGCGCACCGTTCGATTCCACTCACGGTAAACCTTATTTTCCCGTGTGTAAGTAAACGTAAATATCTTCGAGCGCTTTAATGGCGTCGCCCGCGGCGATATTGTTTTGGTGGTAGAGACCATCAGCGCAGTCGCCCGCGGCCCAGATACCGGCCGTGGTGGCCCGCTGATTCTTAGGGTCAACAACGACGGAGCCATAAGGATTAAGCGTGGTAACCTCTTTGAGGAATTCTGTGGTCGGTGTGAAGCCGATCTCGACGAAGACGCCACCAGTTGCGAGCTCATGATTCTCACCGGTAATTTTATCTTTATAAACCAGCGCGGTGACAAATTTATCACCCTTCACTTCCACGGTTTCGGCGTTTTTAATCGCTTTCATTTTAGGATTGGCGAGGACTTTCTCGACAGTAATTGGATCAGCCTTGAACTCGGCGCTGTGATGAATCATGGTGACGGAATTGGTGTAGGCGAGGAGTTGGAGTGCGGTCTCGAAGCCGGCATTGCCGCCGCCAATCACGACGACGTTGCGACCAGAGAAGAGTGGTCCATCACAGGTAGCGCAATAAGTAATTCCTTTTTGTTCAAACGTGTCGGCGCCAGGCACGGTGAGTTTGCGGCGATGAGCGCCGGTGGTGACGAGAACGGTCTTGGCTTCGAAGGTGTCGCCATTATCAGCGGTGACGAGGAAATTGCCGTCTTTTTTCTCAACCTTGGCCACCTTGAGACTCGTTTTGATTTCTAAACTCTCGCCTTGATGGGCGTACAAATGATCTTTAAGCGCTGTGGCCAGGTCTTCGCCCGAAATTGCTTTTGTGCCGACCCAGTTCTCGATACTCGGCGAGACAATGCTCTGACCGCCGAAGTCGTAGGTTATTAAAACGGTTTTAATTTTCTTCCGCGCGGCATAAATACCAGCCGCCACGCCCGCAGGTCCACCACCTAAAATGGCTAAATCATAAATCATCGGCCTATTGTACTATTTATTTTTCGGTCGACGCAAGAAAGCGGGAATCGATGACCAGTCATCCTCATCTTCTTCTGTTACATTATTTTCGCGTGGCGGTGGGAAGATTCTTCCAGCTGGCGGCTTGCTCGTTAGAGAATCAATTTTCTTGATTCCCGCTGGTGCTTTAAGACCAAAGTCAGGTGTTGCCGAGGGGGGTTCTGTGGGAGTTGAAGGGGTTTCTGGTTTTGTCTCACCGAAGGAGGCCATGGGTCGTTTGCGCGAATTTTCGGGGAAGCCGGTGGCGATAACGGTTACTCGGATTTCGTTTTTCGCTAATTTATCGCTATGAATGGCGCCGAAAATAATTTTGGCATTTGGATCGACTGATTCCGTAATTACCTTGGCCGATTCTTGAATTTCAAACATCGTCATGTCGCTACCGCCGGCAATGGCGAAGAGGACACCCTTAGCCCCGTCAATCGAGAGATCAAGGAGCGGAGAATTAATCGCGGCCTTGGCGGCTTCTACCGCCCGATTGTCTCCCGCCGCGGAGCCAATACCCATGAGGGCCGACCCAGCATTGGCCATAATCGAGCGAATGTCGGCGAAGTCAACGTTGATGATGCCCGGCGTGGTAATGAGGTCGGAAAGCCCTTCTACGGCTTGGCGCAAGACCTCATCACAAATAGCGAAGGCTGAGAGACAGGTGGTAGTTTTATCAATAATTCCGAGGAGGCGGTCGTTTGGAATCACCACAATGGCATCAACTTCTTTGCGCAATTCTTCAATCCCTTTCTCGGCAATTTGCATCCTTTGATTGCCTTCGAAGAAAAAGGGTTTGGTAACAATGGCGATAGTGAGAATTCCTTGGTCTTTGGCTGTCTTGGCTACGAAGGGAGCGGCGCCGGTGCAACTGCCACCACCCTCACCACCAGCAATGAAGATCATGTCGGCACCCTTAATCATGGTCTGAATTTCTTCAGCCGTTTCTTCTGCGGCTTTGCGACCGAGTTCCGGGTTCATGCCGGTGCCAAGACCGCGAGTTAGGGTTTTCCCGATATGGATTTTTTTCTTAGCGAGTGAGTGGTGGAGATGTTGAGCGTCAGTATTGATGGCGATAAAATCAACCCCTTTGACATTACTTTTGACCATGTGGTTGACGGCATTGGTGCCGGAGCCACCCACTCCCAGAACTTTAATCCGGGCAAAAGTCTCAATTTCCGGGTTGATTTTTGGCATAGATCGCCACTACATTACCAGCAAAGCATAGGGAGCGCAAACGCCGTTTTAAGGCCAAAGTTCTTTGACCCAACGGAAGAAACGATGTTTAGTTCGGTGAATCATTTTGAGGCCAAAACTGTCTTCATTTTCACCCCCAGAGCCGAAGAGGGCAAGGCCGTAAGCCACAATTGCGCCAGCGTCTTTAATCGGTAATTGTTGAGTGTCGGGATTGATGTTGAGCACGCGCGCAGGCAAACGCAGAGCATCTTTAGCGAGTTTTTCAATTCCTTCGAGTCCAGAACCACCGCCGGTAAGAATGACGCCCGCTGGGAGTAAACCGTTTCGCCCTAACTTTTTTAATTGACCTTCAATCAGCTCAAACATATCTGAAAGTCTGGCTTCCACAATTTCATCAAGTTTCTTTTTAGCTACCAACATTGGCTCGATACCAAGCTTCACCTTTTCTGCTTCTTCTGGAGGTAAGCGTAAACCGAGGGCAATGTCATTGGTAATATCGGTGGAGCCAAGAGGGAAAATTTGGAGAGCAATTGGTAGACCGTCTTCGAAGACAGCGATTGAGGTAGTTTGAGAACCGATATTAACGAGAATAGCACCGACGGCTTTCTGATTGGGTGTGAGCGCCGCGAGTCCGGCGGCGAGTGGTGCCGCGATAATATCTTCAACAGTGAGGCCGGCTTGCTCCACCACCTTCACTAGATTGTTCAAAGGCTGGGTAAGATAGGTAACGAAAAAAGTTTTTACCTCGAGCTTGGTACCCTTCATGCCCTCTGGGCGGCCAATCACGCGCTCACCATCGAGTTTAAAAGCGAGGGGAATGGTATGAATGATGCGGCGATTACTGAGGTCGGTGAGGGAGAGTTCGCTGGCTTCAATCACGCGGGTTACATCGCCCTCGGTAATCTCGAGATCAGCTCGCGAGACAATAATTTGCCCTTCGCCAATTTTACCCGCGAGTGGTACGCCGCCGAGGCCGAGGACTACGCTCCTGAGGCTTACTTTCACAATTTTTTCCGCTTCCGCAATGGCAGCGCGAATACTTTCAGCCGCTTCGTCGAAGTTTACAACGTAACCTCGCTTGAGGCCGCGACTCTCTTTTTTAACCAAGGCTAACACCCGCGGCAGTTTATTACCTTTAAGGTTTTCGCACACCGCGACCCTGATGAAAGCGGTGCCAATGTCCAGGCCAACAATTAAATTGCCGCGCATACTTTTTTTCAGCGACCTCCATTCTACTACCGTGGTCGAGCCCTTTCAAATGAAGCAAACCGTGGATAAAAAGAAAACCGAGACCCCATGAGGCACCGCGGTGAGGATTAAGGAAAATTTCTCCGGTTGTTTTTGAAAGCGGAAAACTCAAAACATTGGCTGATTTGTCTTTACCGCGGTGAAGGCGATTGAGGGTTCGTGATCGTCGATCGCCGACAAAGACGAGGCTCAATTCATACTTTTTACCAAGAATTTTGTCCTTAGCCTTTTGCCAAGGAAAAGAAAGGGGTTTTGTTTTTGTAAAATTCCGGACGGCTAACAAACTAGATTTTCCCAAGCTTTTTGAGACGTTCATTGGCTTGACGGCGGTCGAGGCGCACCAGAGCTGCTTTTTTACGTTTGAAGTAGGACTGCGTTCGTTCTTGGAAGCGGCCCGCCTTTACCTTGCGAATAAGACCAGAACCTTGGACGCGTTTAGAGAAGCGTCGCAACAGGCTCGACGTTGATTCATTGGCTTGGCGATTGACGATAATGGTAGCCATATTTTTTGAGTGACTTTAGGCTAACACAAAAGCTTTTTTAGGGCAATGGGGTAAGGAGAACTGCCCGGGTTTGGCCAAGATACTGGCCCCAACCAACAATAGACCCAGAGTTATTAATTGCTCGCGCGGCCTCGATTTTCCAATGAGTACCTGGTTCAATTAAATCATTCAAATCTTGCATTACCCCGTTTTCATAAATGAAAGCGCGCGGACCGGTAATGGTTTTCACCTGACCCACAATTTTTCCGTCATTGTTAATGTCGTAAGCCACACTGCCTTCGCTGCCCCGACCGAGATCACCGAGTAAGGTGGCTGCTGCCCAGTTATGGTGAGAAGTCTCGGTCCAGAGGGCTGCTTGTTTGGGTGTGCCAATTGTGCCAACCATGGTGTGGGTGTTATTGATGGCATAAACCGTAGCTGGAACACTGGTGGTGAAGGGAAGCGGCAGCCACTGGCCGGCTAAATTGCGCCAGGCTTCACCTCGGATAATTCCAGTACTACCGGTTGGCAATTTTCGATTGCCAACTGCCACGACACCGCTCGGATCAAGGTCATAGGCTTGCGTTTGATGACAGGCTTTGCAGAAATTTAGGTCGAGCGGTAAGCCGCCCTCGTTGAGCCAAATGGTGGCGCTTGGAATAATCCCACCCTGATGAGAGAACGGGGACCAACCAAGCGCTTGACCACTCTCGCCCATACCGAGCACCTCGCTCCACTGGTCAGCGCCGAAGGTACCGGCGTAATTGGGGTTAAGAGTACGCGTGATGACCCAACCAGCACCGGTGTTTTGCCAGACCACACCGCGCGTATTGCGTCCCACCGTATCACTCATAAGTTCTGAATTGCCGGCAATCGTGCCACTCGCATCAATCGCCACACCCTCACTCATATTTGAATCAGGGAGAGGAGGCAGTATTTCTAAATTGCCGTTTTCCCAGGCAAAGCCGCGGCGAGAACCATCTTCGAGTTTGAGCCAGCCGGTAACTTGCCCGGCATCATTAATGTCATAAGCCTGGGCTTCGCCATCAAAGTGGCCGAGACTGGTGATGGTGTATTGCGCCTCACCACGCGCGGCAGTGAAAGTTACCAAGCCGAGCGTCAGGATGAAGATGGCAAGAAATTGTTTCACTTTAAGCCCTTGAGATACTCACCAAGTTTAGCGATTTTTACCGTGTCTTGTGAGCGAGTGGTGAGATTTCTCACAATCACCGACTCTTCGATTGCTTCTTTTTGACCAAGAATAATGGCATAGGGAACTTGCAGTTTTTCGGCGAGGGCGAGTTGGGTGCCGAGCGAGTCTTTTGGTAATGATTGAGCCAGGGGAATTTTTGCTTTGCGCAGAATCTCGATTACCGCGAGGCTTTTGAGTTTGGCCTCATAACTGAGTTGGATGAAGAAGACTTTAGGCTTTTTTACAATGCGCGGACTAAGTTGGTGAATATCGGGAAGGAGGAGAATCCGATCAAGACCAATACCTACACCAGCAGCTGGAACATCGCGGCGGGAACCAAGCGCCTTGGCTAAGTAATCATAGCGACCGCCACCGCCAAGCGATAAACCGGCACCAGTTTCATCCACTTTCACAAACTCAAAGACAGTGCGGGAATAATAATCAAGACCACGAACCAGGCTGTTATCAATTTCGTAGGTGATATTGAGGGCTTCTAGGTATTCGAGCACTTCGCGGAAATGCGCTTTGCAGGCTGGACACAAGGTGCTTACGGCTGACGGGGCTTCTGCTTTAATTGCTTGGCATTTTGGTTCTTTGCAATCGAGAAGACGTAGAGGGTTTGTTTTGAAGCGCTCGCGACAATCGGGGCAAACTTCTTTTAGGTGTTTCTTGTAGTAATTAATCAGTTCGCGACGATAAGTCGGTCGGCATTCTTTGTCACCCAGACTATTAATTTTTACCGTCAGATCTTTTACCCCCGCCTCCTCGAAGATGAGTGTAGAAATTTTGATAATCGTGGCATCGGCAATGCTTTTACTCGTGCCAATTACCTCCAAGCCAAATTGATAAAATTGGCGATAGCGGCCCTTCTGCGGATTGTCATGACGGAAATAAGGACCATGATAATAGAGCATTACCGGTTGCGGCTGGGCTTGCATACCGTTTTCGAAATAGGCGCGCATGACCGGCGCCGTGCCCTCTGGCCGCAGAGCGAGCTTGTCGCCACCCTTGGTGCGGAGGGTATAAATTTCTTTCTGAACAATATCGGTGTCGGTGCCTACGCCCGAGGTAAACAAGTTTTCAAATTCGAGCACTGGTGTCTCGATTGGCGTGAAGCCGTAGTAATGAGCAATTTCGGCGGCTTTCTCAATTAGGCCTTGATAGGCATAGCAAGTGGGGCCAATGAGATCGCGCATCCCCTTCGGTAGTCGCAACAAGTCAGACTCGGTTCCTTTTTTGGTCATAATTAATTATTTTTTCCTGGCAGCCAGGCAAGTTCGGAAATTGGGAAGAGGCGCAAGAGAACACGCCCAGTGATCAGCTTGTCGGGTACTGGACCCCAAGCGCGCGAGTCGAGACTCTGTGGGCGATTGTCACCGAGAACATAATATTCACCCTCTTCGAGTATGCGCTTCCCTTCAGGTAACTCAACTTCGTCGCCTGGCAGACCCTCAATGCGCTTGATGAAGAACTTGGTTTCGTCTTTTGGATAACGGAAAACGACCACTTCTCCGCGTTCTGGTTCTCGGAAATGGTAGGATAGTTCATCCACAATGAGGTATTGGCCATTTTGGAAGGTGGGCACCATTGACTCTCCGGCAACGATGAAGGGTTGAGCCACATAAGTTCGAACGGGGACGACGATTACGAGAGTTACAATCACAAACTTAAGGATTTCCCACGCTCCCTGCTTGAATTTATCCATAATTTTTGGCATTTTATTACAAAAGTCGATATAGTACAAATCTACCTATGGCAACATCGTTTATTATTGTGGGATTGGGGAACCCGGGAGAAGAATATGAGACCACGCGCCACAATACGGGGCGGATTTTACTCGATGCTTGGCGGAAGAAACACGATTTTCCTGACTGGGAAAAGGATAAAACACTCAATGCTCTGGTAAGTAAGGGGAAAGTGGGTAAACAACTCGTAACTTTGTGCCTACCTGAGACGATGATGAACAATTCTGGTAAAAGTGTGAAGTTGCTTTGCAAAACACCAAAAGAGGCAAAAAACCTTGTTGTTGTTTACGACGATCTCGATTTACCACTAGGCTCTTTACGAGTGAGTTTTAATCGTGGTTCGGGTGGGCATCATGGTGTGGAGTCAATTATTAAGGCCTTGAAAACACGGGAGTTTGCGCGTCTACGCGTGGGGATTAGCAAGGTTACATCGGCGGGTAAGTCAAAGAAGGTATCAGCCGAGAAGGTGGTTGATTTTATTTTAGGTAAATTTAGCCCCGCGGAGCTCGCGGGGCTAAAGAAGGTGACCTCAAAGGTGGTAACTGGTCTCGACACCATTCTTGAGAAGGGTGTCGAATTGGCGATGAACGAGATTAACTCTTCTTTTTAGCCTCAGGGTAAGAGAGAATGAGCTTTTGGCTCTTTGGGTCAAAGACTGAGATAACAAAATTGTAGCTTTTACCAAGGGCGAGTTGAGTGCGTAGCATTTCTTCGGTGCCAAATTCTGAAACGTGGACAAGCCCGGCCACCCCTTCTTCAATTGAAGCCAAGGCACCATATTTATTGTATTTAATGATTACCCCTTTCACGGTGTCGCCCTTGTGATACTTCTGACCCGCTTCTTCCCAAGGGTTTTTCTTTAGCGCTTTGATCGAGAGTGAGACTTTATCATCCTTAATCTCAATAACTTTAGCTTTGATTTTATCGCCGAGGCGGAAGAAGTCGCGAGGGTTCTCTACCAGCGACCAAGCAATTTCCGAAATATGAACTAAACCCTCGAAGCCTTCCTCGAGTTTTACGAAAACGCCAAAATCGACAATACCACTCACTTCACCCTCTACAGTATCGCCAAGATTATACTTAGCCACAATTTCCTTGCGGCTCTTATTGTTGACTACTTTCTCCGAGAAAATTAGCTTTCCTTCCTTTGGATCAGCCCCAATGATAAAAACTTGCAACTTTTCTCCCACGAGCTTGCGGAGTTCCTCCACAATCTTATCGCGGTCACCATCGGCCACTTTCGGATAATGTTCTGCCTTGAGTTGAGAAGTGGGGACGAAACCGTCGAGATTTTGCCAAGTGAGAATTAAACCACCTTTATTGGCGGCCTTTACTGGAAGATCAAAAACTTCTTTATTTTCAATGGCCCGACGAGCCTCACTCCAGACGAGGGCTTGCTTAGCTTCTTTGAGCGAGAGCTCAATATAGCCATCTTCACCCTCACTTTCCGTTACCTTGGCGGTAACAATGTCACCAATGTTGATATCTTTAATTAGATCGCGGGCGTTTAAGTATTCCCGACCGAAGATTAGGCCGGTACCGAAGGGTGCCAAGTCGATAAATAGGGTCATCTTATCCTTGGCGATGACGGTGCCTTCCACCAAGGAGCCTGGGGCCGGCATCGCTGGCATCGTTCGCAAGATTTCGTCCATCCACGAAGATGGCTCAGCTACTACCTCGGCATTTCCCTTCATTTCTTCCTTAATAATCATAGTGGGGTAATTATAGCGAAGAAGCTCTCTTTGGCAAGGCTGGAGGGTAAAAAGGGTCTAGCGCTGAGGCTTATTTTCTGCTAAACTAGGGGCATAAAATGATTATTACCTACCACGGCGGGGGGCTTATTAAGGCCCAATTAGGAGATAAAATTGTCGCTTTCAATCCAATCGGCAAGGATGCCGACGAGAAGCCAGTGCGCTTTGGGGCCAATTTGGTTCTCGTTTCGCTCAACCATCCGCTTTATAACGGCGTAGAGTTTATGGCGCACGGGTCAAAGACACCCCTGGTGATCGATGGTCCGGGAGAATATGAGGCTGATGAGGTTTTTGTTAGAGGTTTACTTTCTGCTGGACCGGAGGGGAAGATTAACACTATTTACTCAGTGCTTTTTGAAGACATTCGCCTGGTTCATCTTGGTGCCTTGGTGGAGTCGAAGCTCGATGATAAAATCCGCGAGGCGATTGGTGTAGTGGAAATCTTGTTTGTTCCAGTGGGTGATGGTCGCTTGGTGCCGGCTGAAGCCGCCAAGCTCGCTCTTTCCTTCTCGCCCAAGGTGATTATTCCGGTTGATTATGCGGGCGACAATAAGGCGCTTCAGGCTTTTCTTAAAGAAATTGGTAATAGTTCTGAGACTTTAGATAAACTGACAATAAAGAAGAAAGATCTTGTTACCGAAGAAGTAAAAACAGTTGTGCTCAAAGTGTCATGAAAGAATATCTAGATCAATTGCGAGCTAAGCCAGAGTCGAGCCGTCGGCGGATCGCCTTTTTTACTTCGCTTGCGTTTACTCTTTTAATTGGGGGAGTTTGGCTTACTAATTTGCGATTTTCTGAGAAGGCGCTTGTCGCCAAGAATAATCAAGACTCTCGTGGTGCTATTGAGCGTATTCGGGCTGGGTGGGAATCGATTACGGCGTCGGTAATTAAGAAATAATATGGCTGAAGAAACTCGAGATAAAGTTATTCCGATTGATATTGTGACCGAGATGAAGGACTCGTATCTCGACTATTCGATGAGCGTGATTGTGGATCGCGCTTTGCCCGATGTCCGCGATGGTCTTAAGCCCGTACACCGGCGTTTGCTCTACGCCATGCACGAGCTCGGACTATATTCTAAGTCACGTTTCCGTAAATCAGCGCTCGTGGTGGGTGATGTGCTCGGTAAATATCATCCGCATGGTGATCCGGCTTGTTACGGTGCCTTGGTCCGGTTGGCTCAAGATTTCTCAATGCGTTACCCGCTCGTGACGGGCCAAGGAAACTTCGGTTCGGTTGACGGCGATTCGGCGGCGGCGATGCGTTATACCGAGGTTAAAATGGCTTCACTTGCGGATGAAATTTTGCGCGACATTGATCGCGAGACGGTTGATTTTAGGCCGAACTACGACGGAACGCGGCAAGAGCCTGCTTTGCTTCCCGTCGCTATTCCGAACTTACTACTCAATGGCTCGATGGGTATTGCGGTGGGTATGGCGACCAAGATTGCCCCGCACAATCTTACTGAAATCATGAACGCTCTCATTGCGCTCGCGGACAATGAGGATCTTACGACAGCGGACTTGATGGAGCATGTGAAGGGGCCCGATTTCCCGACGGGTGGCCTTATTTTTAAACAAGAAGATATTGCCCACGCGCTCTCAACGGGTCGCGGTGGCGTGCTTTGCCGCGGTGAAATTGAGGTGGCCGAGACCAAGGCTGGTTCTGCGCAACTCATTATCAAATCTTTGCCGTATCAAGTAAACAAAGCGGAACTGCAAGAGAAAATTGCTGATTTGGTGCGCGAGAAGAAAATTGAAGGGATTAAAGATATTCGTGATGAGTCGACGACGCTTTCTGATACTCGGGTGGTGATTGAGCTCAAGGGCGGCGCTTACCCCGAGAAGGTCAAGAATGCGCTCTACAAGCACACCGAGCTTGAGACGATGTTCCACTACAATATGCTTTCCTTGGTGGACGGTGTGCCGCGGCTACTCTCGCTGAAGGGGATGCTCGCCGAATTTATTTCTCATCGCCAGATCATTGTGGAGCGGCGCACGCGCTTCGACTTGCGCAAAGCCGAGGAGCGCGAACATATTTTACTCGGTCTCAAGATTGCTCTCGATCATATTGATGAAGTAATTAAGACTATTCGTGGTTCGGCTGATACCGCCACAGCGCATAAGAATTTGGTCAAGAAATTCGATCTGTCTGATCGCCAGGCCGAAGCGATTCTCGAGATGAAGCTCCAGAAGCTCGCTGGTCTCGAGCGCCAGAAGATTGAAGATGAGCTGAAGGAGAAGCAGGCTTTGATTAAAGAACTTAAAGCCTTACTTGCCGACAAGAAGAAAATTCTCGCCGTGGTGAAGAAAGAGTTTACCGAAATTCGCGATAAATATGGCGATGAACGCCGAACCAAGGTGGTGAAGAGCGGTGTGCGCGAGATTAGCGATGCTGACCTTGTGCCGGAGAAGGAGAATGTGCTCGTGCTCACGCGCGGTGGTTACATTAAGCGCACCGACCCGCTTGAGTATCGCGCCCAGAAGCGCGGCGGCGTGGGCGTAATTGATCTTGATGTGAAGGAAGAAGATTTTGTGAGCTTGCTCTTGAACGCGAACACGCATGACGATCTGCTCTTTTTCTCCGACCGCGGCAAGGCCTATCAAATTAAGATGTATGATGTACCTGAAGGGAAGCGGGCCACGCGCGGCAAGTCTATTATGAACTTCCTCGCCTTCGCCGACACCGAGAAAACGACCTCAATTTTGCCGCTTTCTAAAGAAAACAAGAAGGCTGATGTGGGCCTGGTGATGATTACCAAGCAGGGGACGATTAAGAAGGTGAAGGCTTCGAGCTTCCACGATGTGCGACGCTCGGGAATTATTTCGATTAAGCTCGACACCAAGGATGAGCTTTTGTCCGCACTCCTCGCGCCGAAGGGTAGCACGATTATTATCGGCACTAAGCTCGGCCAATCAATTCGTTTTAAAGAATCCGATATTCGCGAGATGGGTCGCGGGGCGATGGGTGTGCGGGCGATTAAGCTCGGGAAAAATGATGAAGTGGTGGGAGCCGATATTGTCTTGAAAGATAATGCCGAGCAAACCTATTTCGTAATGACCGGCAATGGCTTCGGCAAGAAGACATCGGTGAAGGAGTATAAGGTCCAAGGTCGCGGCGGCTCGGGTATTAAGACCGCCAAAATTACAGCCAAAACGGGTCCTCTGATGACCGGTCGGGTGATTACCGGTGAAGAGACGGAAATTATCGCCATCTCGCGCCAAGGTCAAATTATCCGCACCAAGCTAGACGAAATTCCGACCCTCGGTCGCCAAACTCAAGGTGTGCGCATTATGAAAGTCCGCGACGGCGACACCCTCGCCTCGATGGTGTGTCTCTAGGTTTTCCCTTTTAGCTAAGAGCGTTCGGCGGTACAATGATCACATGGCTTTTTCCGCGCCGGCAAATAATCTCATTCACTTCGGTCTTGAGCCGGGGATGACCGTGGTCGATCTTGGTGCCGGAAGCGGTGCTTATACGTTTGAAATAGCGAAGTTAATCGGCAGCGGTCGGGTGTACGCGGTGGATGTGCAGAAAGATTTGCTCGCTAAACTTGCGGCGGAAGCCCGAGCAAGACATCTTGCTAATGTTGAGATTATTTGGGGAGATGTGGAGAAGTCTGGAGGGACGAAGCTGCGTGACAATATTGCTCACCTTGTCCTCCTTTCCAACTTGCTTTTCCAGGTCGTGGGCAAATATACTATGGCGTTGGAGATTAAGCGGATTTTGCGTCCGGGCGGTCGCCTGGCACTCATTGATTGGACCGATTCCTTCGCTGGTCTTGGGCCGCGGGCTGACCAAGTGGTGACTGCCCCTGCTGCCACCACTATTTTCCACGAGGCGGGATTTAAAGAAATAAAAAGTTTTCCCGCCGGGGATCACCATTACGGTCTTCTGTTCGAAAAACCAAATTAACTTTGTAACGGGATGAACAATTTTCAAACCATTGCTCTAATCGGACTTATTTTTCTCCTGGTGGTAGGGGTTTTAATTTTTGCTGGAGTTTTGCCTGGATTTCGCGGTCAGCCGGGTGGGGAAGTGGGAACGGTGACGGTTTGGGGTACGGTTCCGCAGGCAGCAGTGGCCTCAGCCCTTGAGACTTTCAATAATCAACACAAGACGGAAGTGCAGGTAAATTATGTAGCCAAGAACCCGGCTCGATATGAGGAGGAACTTATTGAGGCTCTGGCCTCACTTCGCGGACCGGACCTCTTTTTCTTACCTCATGATTGGACGCGGAAGCAGGGCGATAAGGTCGTGGCACATCGATATGAAGAACTTCCTCTTGCTGACTTCAAAACCGCTTTTCTTGAAGAAGGGAATCTCTTTCTCAGTGGCTCTGGTGCCCTCGCTTTGCCGCTCTATGTTGACCCTCTCGTTCTCTTTTACAATAAAGACATGCTCGCGAGCGCTGGGCTTACGCAACCGCCAACCACTTGGACGCGGGTAAAGACCGATATCGCCGGCCTCACTCGCTTCGACGAGCGTCACAATATTCTTGAAAGTGCGGTGGCGCTCGGCCAATTTGAAAACGTGGCGCACGCCAAAGATATTCTCGCGGCGCTACTTTTCCAAGCCGGCAACCCAATTGTCTCCGTGATCAATAATACGCCGCGAGTGGTACTCCAGAGTAATTTTGGTTTTCTCTCACCGCCGGCTATTCGCGTAGTCGACTTTTTTAATCAATTCTCTAATCCTTCTGCCGCTACTTATTCTTGGAATCGTTCGCTACCCGAAGCGCTGAATGCTTTTTCGGCCGGACACTTAGCCTACTACTTTGGTTATGCCAGTGAACTTTCTCGCCTTCGCCAGCTTAATCCGCATCTTAACTTCGACGTGGCTCTCTTGCCGCAGAAGGATGAGGGGCCGAAGATTACCTACGGCCGGCTCACAGGTCTCGCTGTCAGTCGCCAGTCACGCAAGCTAGAAGGGGCTAAGCTTGCCGCGAAGCTTCTTACGGGTCTTGGCACGCCAAAGTCACCGGGTGGGGGTGGCACGGACTTTGTGAAGGCTCTTAGCAGTAATCTTGGCCTACCTCCTGCTCGCCGCGACTTGCTTACGGCGCGGCCAGTTGATCCCGCCCTCGATATTTTCTATCGCTCGGCAATTATTGCCCGTGGTTGGCTTGATCCGGATCCCGAAGCCACAAAAACCATTTTTCGTAATATAATTGAAACCACCATTACCGGTCGCACCGACACTCAAACGGCGGTGGGCGAGGCGGCAGTGGAACTTGCCGCCGTCTTAGATCCTGCATCATGAAAAAATTTATAATCATTTTATTAGTTCTCGGATGTTTCTTGCCCACCTTTGCCTCGGCACAGATTTTTCCCAATGGCCTAATTCCTTGTGGTCAAACTGATCCTGTTACTCACACGGTATTAAAAAAAGACCAGTGTGATTTTAATGACTTTCTTCAGCTTATTTATAATATTATTTGGTTTTTGGTTTATGCTCTCGCTGTGCCATTGGCCACCATCTCCATTCTCTGGGCTGGTATTCTCTATGTGTATTCGGCTCAAGATCCTGGCAAGCGCAATGAGGCTAAGAAGATTATCCACGCCGCCATCTGGGGTTTGGTCATCGCTCTTGCCGCGCAGCTCATCGTCGGTTCTGTGCTCAAGCTTCTCATTCGCCCCGGCGCTGGCGTAGAGATTCCGGTACCACAATCGTTTCTTAGAATAGAAACATTGTATGCTCAAGAAACAGAAAACCACGACGAAGAATATTATCCTGGAACAACTGAAGATGATGATCCCCCTCCAGCTCCTGCGGTGCCGCCTCCACTACCTCCAACAAACGTTAATTTTCAAATTCTTAAGTGGGACAGCATAGAAGAACTCATTGTCGGTCTGGTGGGCTTAGTACTTCAGGTAGCCTGGCCGCTCCTTATTATCGCCATCATTTATGTCGGCTTCCTCTTCGTTGCGGCTCAAGGTAATGACGGTAAACTTAAAGAAGCAAAAGAGGCGGCTAAATATACTCTTATTGGCGCTGCCATTATTGTGGGCGCGGAGGTAATTATGGCGGGGATTAAGGCGACTATTAAAAGTTTAGGCGGTTAAGGTATAATCTACAATATGAAAATTTCTAAAATATATTATTTGGTGCTTGCCCCGTTTCTTTTCTTTTCTGCTGCCTTAGCCACCCATGCCCAAGGTAAAGATTTTCAGTACCTTATCGAGTCTGTGATCATTGGCCGAGTGTTGAAGCCGATTATTGTGCTTATTGGGGCAATTGCCGTGGTGTACTTCCTTCTTGGGGTGCTTAAGTATATTCGAGCAGGTAGCGAGGGGAATGTGGCCGAAGCGATTCATATGATTACTTGGGGAATTGTCGCTCTCTTTGTGATGGGCGCCTTCTACGGTCTCATTGAGGTGGTAGATCGTACCCTCCAGCTTGATAATAATACTGTGGGGCCACCGAGTGTGGGTAATTCTTCGGGCGGTACCATTTCTGACCAGTTTAGAAATGATGGCACCATTTTCCCTAATAACGGTAGTGGCTTTAATCCCGATCAGCCCGTAGACCTAAGCCTCTAATTCTAATTCACAGCTTGATTTTGCTCATAGTCTTAGATTAGTTATACTTCCTTCATCGGTCGTCAGAATTTATTAAAAATTTATTAAAAATCAATGTTAAAGAAGTTCAAGTTTCTCCCTTATTTGGCGCTTACCCTCCCTTTCGTGGCGGGAGCCCAGCAGACGGTTCAGGGTCTTGGTGACCTAGCTTTCGATATTATCGAGAAATATGTCATCCCAATTATCTTTGCTATCGCCTTCATCTACTTCCTCCTCGGCGTACTCAAGTATGTTCGCTCAGGTGGAGATGGTGATGCTCGCACCGAGGCGCGCAATATGATGCTCTACGGTATCATTGCTCTCTTCGTGATGAGCGCGGTGTGGGGTCTGGTTCAGGTTTTGGCCGACACAGTAGAAATTGATACAGGTGACGGCGGGACGGGCATTATTCCTGGTCTCCCAGAGTAATAAGTGGAAACGATCCCTCTCCTCGAGAAGGTGAAGAGCGTGATTCTTGACCCTATCATCGGCCTTCTCTGGTTCTTGGCTCTCGCTTACTTCTTCTATGGCTTGTTTGAGTTTATTAGGCACGCCGACGATAGTGGAGCGCGAGAGACCGGGAGGCAACACTTGATCTGGGGAGTCATTGGACTTTTCATTATGACGGGAGTGTTTGGACTCATTCGCTTAGTCTGTTACTCTGTCGGAGCGACTTGCTAGAATTCTCAAGAGAAAAAAAAGAGGACCGGTCGTGGCTTGCGCCGACGATCGGTCCTTTTGGTTTGCACTATGTTTTCTTTGAATTATCCTGCCGATTCGTACCATCGTACGGTAATCGGTTGATCCCCGGCGTTTTCAATCCGCCAAGGGAAGGAGTTGAGAGGTGCGGGGAAGTTGCAATTTCTTGTTCCCTTCCCTTCCTCTTCCACTCCCGGCTCCGTTTTTGGAGCATTTCTCTCCTTTGCGAGATAGGGAGTTCCTTTGTTGTTCTTGTCCCGTTTTTTCCAGTTTGTCCGGTATTCTTTATAGTGAACCCCGGATGGTTCAACCGTATACCAGAAGGCCTCAGTTTTTGGTGCGTTCGGTATCTCGAGTTGTTCCCCTGGAGCAAGAGTTTGGTGGTATGGCATATTCGCTGCCCGCGACGGATGATATTCTTCCATCGCATTCAGATCTTTCGGCGGCGCCTTGGTAGGATCGTCGAATTTCCGTGATGCCACTGGAGGCGGTTCTAGGCCCATTTCGGTTGGAGCCTCGGTTGGGGCACTTTCCTCTGTCGGATCCGACGATTTTGCAACCGAACCCGATGTTGTCACCAGAACAGGCGTAATCACTCGTTCCGATTTTGCTCCAACTGGGGGAATCGAGCGATCCGCTCGGTGGATCTTGGCGGAGGGGGGAATAGTCCTATCGGCACTTTTTCCTCCTCCCGAACTCCAATTCCACGGCCGCGATGCCGGGACCAGCCAGAAAGTTATTCCGGCTGCCCCTAGGGCGAGAATCGCTACTTTCCACCCCCATTTCTTTTTCATCCATGTGGCGGAAGATGTGGCCCATCCTTTGAGCCTAGCTCGGAAGAATGCCAAGATCCCGATTATTACCGCTATCGCGGAGAAGATTCCTACAACTGTCCATTCGGTCGTCGTAAACGCTAATATCATTTTCCTTCCTTTCAGTTTTGGTTGATGTCTAGGGTCTTTACGATCCCGCTCATGCTAGGAGCAACCAAAGTTATGTTTGCTCCTGTTTCTTTGATTGCGGCGAAGCTTGTTTGTTCCCTGAACAGATTCATCGCCTGCTCAATAGAGAAGTTCTCGTTTCCGGATACTTTTCGTATTTTTGCTTGAATAGCCAACGGGCCATTAGCATAGCCTTCAGCAAGGCTTACTAGCTTGTCAGCTTCAGCCTTACCCTCGAGCTTTTTGTTTCGGATCGCTTCCTGCTCTGGCGTTAATCCGATATCGGTCAGAATGAATCCATTAGTGTCCTCTTGAAGAACTCCAATTTCTTTCAAGCTATCGACGATGCCTTGGTCGATTTGGATATTACTTGCGATATCCTTTAGGTTACCGCTTGCTTCGTCTATTGTTTTCCGTTGAAGAGTGGGGCGCAGGCTTCCATCGAAGACTTCCTCAATTCTCCCTTCAGGATCATCAAGGACGTATGTCCAACGCATTTCTGCGTCGATTATCTTTGGGTTTACTCTATACCAGACTTCAGCCTTAACTGGAGCTGATCCATCAAGGAAGTCAATCTTATTGTTCTTCTCGTCCCTATAAAGAACGATTTTGTGGGCTTTGTAATCTCCTTTTTTTACAATTTGATCCACAAGGCCCGGTATGCACAGTAGGCGTGGCCCACCTTTTTTGATCGAGTAGAACTCGCTCAGTCTCTCAACAACCAAGAAGTCATTGGGAGCAACGAAGGTGAGGCCCAGCCCTCCGTAAAGGGCCAGTGACAAAACAACTCCACAGATGACTCTCACGGAATGACTGATGTCTAACCACGCGGTTAAAATTTCCATCAGACCAATCAAGAGAAGGCAGATAAAAAAGAAAACGGTGATACTCACTAGAGCTCCCTTTGTTTTCCCCATCCGCTTGATGGTATCAATATCGACGACGTTTCTTGGTTGTGTTGCCATAACGAATATCCTCTGGGCCCAAGGCCCGGCTTAACTCTTATTTGGTATTCAGTTGTCAAACAACGTTCGTGGTTACTATAGCATATATAATATAAAAAATCAAGCCCACCAGAATGTTTCATCTGATGGGCCGTTTTGTGCCTCTACTGAGCCGTTTCCTGAACTATTTTGGGACGAGGCTCACATCCCGAATAGTTTGACCGTTTTTCGTCCTAAGACGAACGCCTTTGTCGTCTCGTGAAAACTCGATATTCTCGAGATCGCTGTCTTTCGGCGGAAAGATCTCTATTTCGATCTCCGGCCTTACAGCAATGACGTCCGTCCACTTGGGCGAGACATCTCCCGTGAAGATCGGCTCCTTTCCGATCTTCGCAGGCGCTTGTTCGGTGATAGTCTCGCTTGCGACCGCTGTCGTCGGAGCGACGATCGGAGTTCCTTGGACGGGAGTGTTTTTTTGCAGCGAGTCGCTGATTATAAATGACCCCGCCAGGACACTCAGGGCGACAAGAATAAACCCCCCAACCACCACCCAAGTAAGTTTCCACAGTAGTTCCTCCGTTGTCTCAGCTATTTCACCGGAGACCTTCGTGTTTCTCTCGATGGCACCCAGGAAGGCATGTGTCGGTTCAATTTGCGGTTGATGATCGATTTCTGCTTCCCTAAGGCGGTCAGCCTCGCTACGGTCATCCGTGACGTTCGTGAGAGGCGGGTCGTTGAATATCTCATTGAGGAGCTGGGTATCAATTTTTCTACACTCAGGTTGACCTTCGGTTGCTTCGTCTCGAACAGCAGCGGTCGGTTCCGTTACGTCTTTCGCCATGGCATCTATCTCCTAAATAACTTAGATCAAGTTTCTGTAAAGCAGGTGGGATACACCCCACCATGCGCTTTTTGTCTGCCATAATTACTAGCATATAGCTAGAAAATAGTCAAGTTTTAGAGGTGCTGGGGAGAGGACTTGAACCTCCACGAGCTTGCGCTCACAAGCTCCTAAGGCTTGCGCGTCTGCCAATTTCGCCACCCCAGCAATGTGTTTTTTCCTAGTCCGCCCAGAGGGAGTCGAACCCCCGACCGTACGCTTAAGAGGCGTCTGCTCTACCAACTGAGCTATGGGCGGATATATAATTCTTTATAAATTCACGGCCACGGAAACTTTTCAATTCTTTTTCTCTTTTCATTGCCCCACTCCGGCCGCTAAAGTTTTCCTGGTAAACCACTTCCCACCTTCCGTTTCCGCTATTTTTGTGAGTAAAGGCAGATTTTTTACTGGGCAATTCTTTGTTGTGGCGCCTCAGCCTATTTTCTAAGTCCGAAGTCTGGCCAATGTAAATTTTGTCTGTCTCGTTATTTTTTATCACATAAACGACGAAATTCATAGGGTAAACGCTTAAGAGTCCGCCAGCTGGCGGATCTACCCTGAGCTATGGGCGGATAATAATTTTTATCACAAAAATCAATCGATTTCTATGGTGCCCGGGGTGGGAATCGAACCCACATCCCTTGCGAGACACGATTTTAAGTCGTGCGCGTATACCAGTTCCGCCACCCGGGCAAAATATTTTTTCAAAACTACCGAGAGGCCTGGGCGAGAATCGCACTCGCGTATAACTCTTTTGCAGAGAGTTGCCTTACTACTTGGCTACCAGGCCTTTAGCATACCAGGCCAAACTATACCGTACTCGCTTCAGTGTTTTTATCGCTTTTTTCGAGCGAGAAATCAAGTACCGGCAAAGTCTTCCACTTCAGTTTATCACGAAGCCACTCCCGCAGGTCGTGAAGACTGGCTCGTGATTGCGCGAGGGCTTCTTGATTCGCCCTCGCGGGGAAGATGGTTAAGAAGCAAATTGCTGTCTTGAAGTTCTCGGCCATCTCACACCGCGTGACGGTGATTAATTTGCCCGCTTGCTTGTTCTCATTTAAGAACTGGGCCACCAGGTCGCGTAAGAGCGAGTTGGCTTGATCGTGTCGCTTGCTCATAGGTTATTGCTTCTCCACTAGTTGTACCGCTTCGATCACATCGCCGGGTGCCACGGCAATCTTGGCTTCCAATAAAGCGCCAAATTGATTGCCACTTTCCACCGTCTTCACTTTATTTTTCTGTTGCTCCAGATTGGTGATTTTCCCTTGGCCAATCTCTGCGCCTCGACGGACGATTCGTAAATTTTGGCCCACGCTCACGCTGCCTTCGAGCACACTGCCGCCCACCACTTGTTTGCCCTTGTCTTGATTAAAAATTTTGAGAATCTTGGCCTGGCCCACTACTTCTTCCACCGTGATCTTCGGTCGGCGAGTTTTAATTTCTTCCACGAGCCACTCGCTGAGTTTATAAATAATGTCGAAGGTTTGAATTTTGATCCCCAGTTTTTCCGCCAATTGTTCCGCCGCCTTTTCCACCTTGGTGCGGAAGCCGAGAATGAGAGAATTGCGCGAGGCGCTCGCGGCCTTCACATCGCTCTCGGTAATTTGGCCGGTGCCTTGACCCACCACTTTTAGCCCCACTTTATCATCATTAATTTTCCCAAGCTCTTTCTCAACGGCTTCGAGGCTGCCGCTTACATCGGCGCGCAACACGATCGGGATCGAAACTTCTTTTTCGATAGTTGTAGCGGCAGAACTTTTTCCAGCGCCTTTAGCTGTTTTCAGTTCTTCAACTTTTTGTTCCGCCTCTTTTTTATCAGCGAAGGCGAAGAAATTTTGGCCTACTTCGGGGAGCATGCTAAAGCCGCTAATAATTGCTGGCGCGGAGAAAGCTAGTTCAGTTGCATTTTTACCTAGGAAATCAGTGAGACGCTTGATGCGGAAGGTCTCGCCGCTAGTCGCTATAAAGTCGCGGGCCTGGAGAGTGCCATTTTTAATAATTACCGTGGCGGAGATGCCCGAGCGCGGATCGAGACTGGCCTCGAGCACAATGCCGGTAGCAGAATCCTTTGGTTCGCCGGTGAGACCGAGAATTTCCGCTTGCAGATTAATGAGTTCTAGAAGATCAGGAACACCTTCGCCGGTCTTGGCCGAAATTGGGGTGAAGGGCACATCGCCGCCGTAACCTTCAACGAAAATATTATTCTCCGCGAGACTCTGTTTGGTGCGATCAATATTTGCTTCTGGTCGGTCAATTTTATTAATCGCGACAATGTAGGGCAATTTATTTTCGTTAATTGCTTGCCAGGCTTCCACGGTTTGCGGCTTCACACCGTCTTCCGCCGAAACCACGAGAATGGCGATATCAGCGATCGCGGCACCACGCGCGCGGATGCCGGTGAAGGCATCGTGGCCGGGAGTGTCGATGAAGGTAATCTTTTTTCCGCCCGCAACCACTTCATAAGCGGCGACGTGTTGGGTGATGCCGCCCGTCTCACCGGCGACCACATTGGATTTGCGGATATAGTCGAGCAAGGTCGATTTACCATGGTCGATGTGGCCCATGACGACAACTACCGGCGGTCGCGCTATAGTGTTAACCTTGGTCATTTGAGGCCAAAATTATATCTTAACTAAGCCATTTTTGCAATTTTGCCTAAGAAAAAAAGAATTTATTTAGACATGGCGGCAGGCCACGCCAATCCATCCAGTCTTCATGCTGAAGGTTTAGTCGCGCGAGCAAAATTAGAAACCGCGCGGAAGCAAATCGCGGATTTTTTGAATGCCCGCCCTTCAGAAATCATTTTCACCAGCGGCGGGACGGAGAGTAATAATCTGGCGGTGTTTGGCTTGGCACGCCGAAGCTCCGGCGAAGGCGGCCCACATTTTGTAACGACAAAACTCGAACACGCTTCAGTCCTTGAGCCAGCCAAGAAATTAAATACGAGTTATGTGGAAACTGACGCGGATGGTTTTGTCGATCTTAAAAGTTTGCGCGACGCTTTGCGACCAGAGACCACTCTCGCCTCAATTATTTATGCGCACAATGAAACAGGGACGATTCAGCACGCTGCAGAAATTGCAAAAGTGGTTCGGCAATTTCGGAAGCAGAATAATTCGGCGACACCTTACTTACACTTCGACGCTTGCCAAGCCACGCGCTACTTGGATCTCAATGTGGCGCGGCTTGGTGTGGATCTTCTTACTATCAATGGGGCGAAGATTGGTGTGCTGGGCGTGGGTGTGCTGTATGTAAAAGCTGGGACACCGCTTGAGTCAATTATGCTCGGCGGTGGTCAAGAGCGCGGTTTGCGATCAGGAACGGAAAACGTTCCGGCTATCGCGGCTTTTGGTGCAGCGCTTGAAAAAATTGCCAGAGAACGTGAAAAAGTTACGGCAAACATGATTAAGCTCCGCGATTACTTTATTAAACAATTACTGAAATTTCCCGGCACCAAACTCAATGGCCACCCGGCCGAGCGTTTGCCAAATAATATCAATGTCACTTTTGCCGACATCGAAGCCGAACAACTTGTACTCGAACTCGACGCTAAGGGTATCGCCGTTTCCTCCGGCAGTGCTTGCGCCACCAACCTTGACTCGAGTGCTATAATGAATGGTGTGAGATTTAGTTTAGCGCCAGAAACCACTAAGGTCGATTTAGATTATGTGTTGAAAGTATTGCCGCCAATTCTCGATCGATTGAGAAAGTTTAAATGAAAAAATATTTTTTGATTGTTCTCATTGTTCTTGTTTTGTTTGGTTTGTTGTACTGGTGGCAAAATGTAAACGTTCCAAAACCACCGCGTATTACTGACCCCGATGGTGATATAACAGCTTGGCAAACATACCGCAACGAGAAGTATGGATTTGAGTTTAAATATCCTAGTGGTTGGGAAACACCGATTGAAAAAAACGGTAGAGTTTCAATTGGAATTGCAAGCCCAGAAAATTATAGTGGTAAGAAACTGGAAATCACTATTGTAGATGGAAAAGGGAAAACTTTAGATCAAGAAATGGCAGATTTGAATTCAGAACCGTATATTAGTCTAAGCAATATCGAGGACACTTTTCTCGACAGTGTTGAAGCCAAGCAGTTTGTGGAAAATCGGCAGGGAGGATTTGTTGCCACTAATTTGTATGTAGTGAAGGGCCAATATTTCTATAAAATTTGGTACGGAAACCGCCTCAACACTGATCCTGTACCAGAAGCCGAACTTCAAGTGAAGAATATTCTTTCCACTTTTCGCTTTATCAATTAAGTTATAAATAATATGCACACACTACCAAAATTAAATTATAGTTACGACGCGATTGAGCCGGCGATTGATGCGAAGACGATGGAGATTCATTATACGAAGCATCATCAGACGTATGTTGATAAGCTGAACGCGGCGCTCGAGAAGTATCCCGAGTTGCAAACTAAAACCGTGGAAGAATTGTTAAAAGGTTTAAGTACTGTGCCGGAAGATATTCGCGGCGCGGTGCGCAATCATGGCGGCGGGCATTGGAACCACAGCTTCTTTTGGCAAATTTTGGATCCTAAAACTGAACGTGTGGCTTTAAGCGATGAGTTGAAAATGAAGTTCAAAACCGCGGCCCTCGGCCACTTCGGTTCCGGTTGGGTCTGGCTGGTGAAGGGTAGTGATGGACTTGAGGTGATGACAACCGCCAATCAAGACAGCCCAATTTCGCAAGGATTAGAGCCAGTTTTGAGCCTCGATCTCTGGGAACATGCTTATTATCTTAAGTATCAGAATCGTCGCGCCGAGTATGTTGACGCCCTATTAAATTATTGGTATAAGTAGGAAAAATAAATGCCACCATATCGAAATTTCACAACCAAGGCCAAGGAGGTGATTCGGCGGATGCAAGAGCTCGCGATTGAACGCGGGCAAAATCAGGTGAGTCCGTTGCACTTACTCGCGGCAATGTTGCTTCAAGAAGAAAGCGTTTTGGTTTCCGTTCTCGAGAAAATTGAGGTCGACACCATGATGCTTAGCGAGCATGTGATTGAGCGGCTTGAAGGCGCCGGCGAGATGGGCAATGTGCTCACTCCTTCGTACCAGATGTATCTCACGCCGGAGCTGGTTCGCGTTCTTGATTCTTCAGCCAAGATTGCCGCTAGCCTGCAAGATGAGTTTGTGTCGACCGAGCACTTGATTCTTGGTTTGCTTGAGAATCCAAATCCAGCGCATGAAATTTTAAATCGTTTCCGAGTGAATAAAGACCTTGTCTTGCGTGTGCTCCAAGAAGTGCGGACGAGTAAGGTGCGTGAGATGGATCAGCCAAAGAAACTTAAGTCGATTGAGAAATTTACCAAGAATTTAACGACGCTGGCGCGGGCCGACAAGCTCGACCCGGTGATTGGTCGCGAAGAAGAAATTCAGCGCTTGATGCAAATTCTCTCGCGCCGGACGAAGAATAATCCGATTTTGATTGGCGAAGCAGGAACAGGAAAAACAGCGATTGCCGAAGGTCTCGCTAATAAGATTGTGCGCGGCGACGTGCCCGAGAGTTTGCGCGATAAAGAAATTGTTTCGCTTGACCTCGGACTTCTCGTGGCCGGGACGAAGTATCGCGGTGAGTTCGAAGAGCGACTCAAAAATATTTTGAAAGAAATTGAGAAGGCCGCTGGGAAAATTATTCTTTTTATTGACGAAATTCATACTCTTGTCGGTGCGGGTGCGGCTGAAGGCGCGATGGACGCCTCTAATATGCTGAAGCCCGCTCTCGCGCGTGGTGAACTCCGCGCGATTGGGGCCACAACGCTGAAGGAATATCAGAAGCATATTGAGCGCGATCAAGCTCTGACGCGTCGCTTCCAACCCGTGTACGTGGAAGAGCCGTCGGTAGAAGATGCGATCACGATTCTTCGCGGTCTTAAGGAGCGGTATGAAGCTCATCATGGAATTCATATTACTGATAGCGCTATTGTGGCGGCGGTAAATCTCTCGAGTCGTTACATTGCCGATCGCTTTTTGCCCGATAAGGCGATTGACCTGGTGGATGAAGCGGCTTCGGCTTTGCGCTTGCATCTGGAGAATAAACCTCCAGCTCTCGAAGAAGCTCATACCAAAATTCGTCGTCTGGAAGTGGAGCGTGAAGCTCTTAAGAAAGAACTCTCGATTGCTGACGACAAAGAAGCCAAAAATCGGATTAAAGAAATTGAAAAAATAGTGAGTGAGCTGCGGGAAGGCACGAGCGAGCTCGAGCTTAAGTGGAAAAACGAGAAAGAAGTGATCGCCGAGCTCAAGAGCTTGAAGCGAGAATTTGAAGCGGCGCGCCTTGAGGCCGAGCAAGCCGAGGCTCGTGGTGATCTCGCCCACACGGCGGAAATTCGCTATGGCCGGATGCCCGAGATTGAGAAGAATCTCAAAGCGCGCGACGTGAAGTTGAAGCGCTTACAAGGCTCTCGCCGTATCTTGAAAGAACAAGTGACGGAAGAAGATATTGCGAAGGTGGTGGCGCGTTGGACGCATGTGCCCGTGACCAAGATGCTTGAGAGCGAGGCGGAGAAGTTAATCAATATGCAAGATGTGCTCCGCGAGCGGGTGCGCGGTCAAGATGAAGCGCTTCAGAAAATTAGTGAAGCCGTGAAGCGATCGCGGGCGGGGATCAATGATCCAGACCGACCGATTGGCTCCTTCATTTTCCTCGGGCCAACGGGTGTGGGTAAGACGGAGCTCGCGCGGACGCTCTCGCAGTTTATGTTTAATGATGAGAAGGCACTGATTCGCATCGACATGAGCGAGTACATGGAGAAATATAGTGTCTCTAAACTCATTGGCTCACCGCCCGGATACGTGGGTTATGAGGAGGGCGGCACTCTTACCGAGATGGTGCGTCACCGGCCGTACTCGGTCTTACTCTTCGACGAAATCGAGAAAGCGCATCCAGAAGTGTTCAATATTCTGCTCCAGGTGCTCGACAATGGTCGGCTCACGGACTCGAAGGGGCGGACGGTCAACTTCAAAAACACGATTATTATCCTCACTTCCAATATTGGTTCTAACTTTATCAACCAAGCACAGCGCATTGGCTTTAGCACCGCGGAATCAAAAGAGAAGGATCAGCAAGCGGCGTATGAGGATGCGAAGACCAGAATTATGGATAGTCTCAAGGGTTACTTCCGCCCGGAGTTCTTAAACCGGCTCGATGATATTATTGCGTTTAACCTTCTTTCACCTGCGACTATTCGCGAAATTGTGGAAATTCAGACTAAGTATGTGGAGAAGCGCTTGGCGCAGAAGAAGATTGAGCTTGAGGTGACGCCGGAAGCACTCGACCTCCTTGGCCGCGAGGGCTACAGCGCGCAATATGGCGTGCGCCCGCTGAAGCGCTTGATCCAGAGCAAGGTGCTGAACCCGGTGGCCGAGCTTATCATTAGTCGCAAACTCGAGCATGGTGGGACGGTCTCGCTTGGACTAAAGGAGGGTCAACTTAATTTAGAACTCAAGAAGGTCAATCGCCCCAGCCGCGCTAAAGTCTCGCTCGACAAAGAGGCGGAAACCGTTCGAGTCTAATAATTGTGCGCAGGGAGGGATTCGAACCCCCGTAGCCCAAAGGGCGAGAGATTTACAGTCTCTTGCAATTGACCACTCTGCCACCTGCGCGTGAGCTAATCCTAGCGGAAAAGGCAAAGCTTGTCATCTGCCCTTATTTATATTAATCTAACCCCCATGTCACAAGATCAACTGATAAAGCTCGCCTGCTCTAAGTGCAAGCGGATCAATTATTGGAGCCGGAAGAACCGGAAGAAAGTTGAGCGCAAAATTGAGCTCAAGAAGTTTTGCCGATGGTGCAAGAAGCACACGACTCATAAAGAGGCGAAGAAGTAGTGTTTTTGGTACACTGATGGGTATGAAAAATAATACCCTAAAGTTTTTTCTTTGCGTTGCCTTTTTGGCTAGTATGCTGGTGCCTTGGGAGACCTCGGCCCTTTCTTGTGTCTACTCCGTTCCAGTTATTGGCCGAGTAAAGAGCTTGGTTCCAAGTGCCCACGATTCATCCGGTTTGTCCATGGATATTACGCTAAGTGACCCCCATTCTTTTTCAGGTGACGGTTTGCATCAAAAAGGAGTTTATTCCATCGACAAATATCAAAACCTAGTCTCCGATTATTTGGAGAATAATGTTGGTGGTTTAATAGTGGTCCCGACGGAGGCGGTAGAAGCAAAAGGGGTAGTTTCTTTCAGGATTTGGAGTGAAATTGGTAATCTAAAACCAGAGATTGGTGATGTTTTAGTTAAGGGTCAACCTGGCGGACCCTGTGGTCAGGGTTTTACTATTATTTTTAACAGCGACGGGGAAATTAAATTCGCTGTTGTTCAGGCTGGGTATGAAGATTTTTCCTATGCCAACACCTCACTGGTTGTTAATCCGGGAAAAGAAATCTCTTGTAAAAATGATTCAGTTTGTAAAGTCAACACATCTTATTCTGTTAACGGCCAACAATTTGAATTGTCGACCGGTGAAACAAAAAACTTTTCTTCCGGACCGATTAAGTGGATAACTCTAAACGAGAGTTCAAATTATAAAGTTGGAGGAAAAAAAGTTTTTGATTGGGGTTTCGGTAGTTATTCCCGTTATGCCATTGGGTTTAATAGTCAAACAGATGTTGTCCCAGCACAAAACAATCCCACCTTACCACAACAAAATAGCCTCCTTCGATTATTACTTATAAGAATTGCTGAGCTTTTGAACAGGAACCAATAATTATAGAATTACCTGCGGGTCCACCCCGACTCGAACGGGGAACTTCGGTTTTGGAGACCGACGTTTTACCATTGAAACTATAGACCCGTGAGCGCCATCTTAGCTTGAGTTTCGTTTTTTATCCAGTGAATTCTCTTGTCGCGCTTAAACCAGGTGAGCTGGCGCTTGGCATAGTGCCAAATCTCGGTATTTAGTTTTTCGACCATTTCTTTCTTACTCAATTTCCCTTGCAGATAAAGCGCAGCGAATTTGTATTCGAGGCCGAAAGACTCAAGTCGAGCCCAAGAAATTTTATCTTTCTCGTGCAAGTTTTTTACTTCTTCAATCAAGCCTTGCTTGAGCCTTTTCGCGAGACGCAACTTAATTTTCTTTTTTAGAATTTCTGGTTCGGGGTTAAGACCAATTTGGATAAAATCGTAGGGGGAATTGGTGGTAGCAAGTTTTGGTGTTTTGCCGAGCGCTGTGGCGATTTCAATTGCTCTGATTAAACGATGCGGATTTTTAGCGTCAATGCTCTTGGCGCGATCAGAGTCGAGTTCTTCTAAAATTTTAAATAATTCAGCGGGGGATTTTTTGACTAATTCAGTCCGGAGTTTTTTGTTTGGCGCCACTTCGGGAAAAATAGTACCGTCGACAATAGCTTGAATATAAAAACCCGTGCCGCCACAGATAATCGGCAACTTGTCGCGTTTGAGAATCTCTTTAATTTTCTGATTCGCCAATTTCTGATACCGCGCTACGCTAAACTGTTGCTTCGGATCCGCGACATCCAGCAAGTGATGCGCCACTCCCTTCATTTCCGCTGCCGTAATTTTCCCGCTCCCAATATCCAAACCTCGATAAACCTGCCTTGAATCAGCGGAGATTATTTCGCCATTAAATTTCTTCGCTAGCTTAACCGCCAGCGCACTTTTCCCACTCGCCGTGGGCCCGAGAATGACGAGAACTTTTGGTTTCATACTTCTGGTGTCCCCGGCAGGAATCGAACCTGCAGCTCGAGCTTCGGAGGCCCGTGTTTTATCCATTAGACTACGGGGACTTAATTTACGATAACCTTATCACATTTATTGTGGCCCGTGTTTCCCATTAGATCCCGACGTTCCGATTGACTGGATCGGAAGTCGGGACCCCGACCTACTGCGTCGGGGCTACGGGGACAATTTTCTTTGGTGCCGGAGGTGGGACTTGAACCCACACCCCTTGCGAGACACGATTTTGAGTCGTGCGCGTCTGCCAATTCCGCCACTCCGGCTTGTATACTAGCCATATCCTACCCACTTTCTCCCCCAAAATCAATTTATGCTAAAATTAGCGCAATGAACGAGGATCGGGAGGGGGCAAAGGAGGGAGAGGTTTTTACGGGGGCAGTGTTCCTCATTGAGGTGGGGAAGATTAAGCCGAACCCGTATCAGCCGCGGCGCGAGTTCGATGAGGACCGCCTGCGTGACTTGGCTGACTCGATTCGTCGCTATGGCATCTTGCAGCCCTTGGTGGTGACGCGCAAAGAAGTGGATCTCGGTGGCAATGGCATGGCGGTAGAGTACGAGCTCATTGCCGGTGAGCGCCGGTGGCGCGCCTCGCAACTCGCGGGGCTCACGGCCGTGCCCGCGATTATCAAGAGTGAGCAGAGTGATAAAGAGAAGCTCGAGCTCGCGATTATTGAGAACCTCCAGCGTGAGGACCTCAACGCGATTGATCGCGCCACGGCCTTCCGGCGCCTGGTGGAAGAATTTGGTCTCAAGCATGTGGACGTGGCCAAGCGCGTGGGCCGGAGCCGCGAATATGTGTCGAATACCATTCGCCTGCTCCTCATGCCCGCGGAGATGGTGTCGGCGCTCGGCTCGGGCGAGATTAATGAGGGTCATGCCAAGCCGATCTTGATGCTCTCGGATCGGCCGGAAGAACAGAAGACGCTCTTCAATGACATTATTACCCGTCGACTCACCGTGCGCGATGCCGAGGCGATTGCGCGGCGGATTGCCTTCGATCGCGTGCGGAATAAAGAGAAATATCTCTCCGACCCGAGCATTGTGCAGCTCGAGGAAAAGCTCACGGAGACCTTGGGCGCGCGGGTGCATATTAATCGCCGCAATGTGGGCGGGCGCGTGGTGCTCGACTTTGCGTCAAATGACGAACTCCAAGCGGCGCTGGCCAAACTCGCGGCTTCAGTAGGCGAGGAGACGCCGGATGTTGAACAGCTTTCTTATGATGAGAGTGAGAAGAAAAAAATGAATAGCACCGGCGAAATAATTCCTGAAACCGCGGGCGACTTAACTCCAGCTGAAGAAGAAATCATAAACACCGTCACCGACGCCGCCGCTGAACAAGTGGCCGCCACCAACGACCCCGACGGCGATATGTATTTTATAAAAAACTTTTCGGTCTAACTTTTCTTTTCCAGTTTATGCGGATTGTGGTTGGGACACCCCTTATTGCTACATCTTTCTGGAATGGTCTTGGTTCCCTCCATCATTAAAGAGTTGCACATGGGGCAGAGGGTGCCGGTGGGTTTGGCTTTGATGGCGTTTTTGCAAGCGGGGTAATTGGAGCAGGAGTAGAAGATGCCGAAGCGGCCCCGCTTTTCTCGCATCGTACCTTTTTTACAGAGAGGACATTGCACACCGGTGTCGCGCGCGGCTTCGGCAGCAGGATCTTGTTTTACAAATTTACATTTCGGATAATTGGCGCAGGCGATAAACTTGCCGAAGCGTCCCTCGCGCTCTATGAGGTCACCCTCGCAGTCGGGGCATTTCTCGCCGGTCGGCTTGGGCCCCTCGAGCTCTTTGCCATCTTCGGTGCGCGCGCCTTTGCATTTGGGGAACTTGGCGCAACTTAAGAATTTGCCATTCTTCGCGAGCTTAATCACCATCGGGCCGTCGCAGACGGGGCACTTAATACTCGGATCGGCCTCGCCAAGATTATTAATTTTTTCAATCTTCGCTTTGCTCGCCACGGCCTTGGTGAAGGGGCCATAAAATTCTTTCAGCGTGCCTTCGTAATCGCGTTCGCCGCGGGCAATCTCGTCGAGCTCATCTTCCATCTTGGCGGTGAAGGTGTCGCTAATATAATCGGCGAAGTTGGTCTCGAGGAAGCCGCTCACCACCATGCCGAGGTCAGTTGGTTGCAAAGATCTGTCGATCTTGGCTACATACCCGCGATCGATAATCGTTTTCATAATCGCCGCATAGGTCGAGGGCCGGCCAATGCCGCGCTTCTCGAGTTCTTTCACCAGGCCCGCTTCGGAATAGCGATTCGGCGGCTGTGTTTCTTTCGCTAAGTCGCGAAGATCGGCGAGCGTGAGGGGTTCGCCGGCCTGTACCTTTGGCAATTCTACTTCTTCATTCCGCGCCGCGGGGTCAGCCTTGAGCCAACCGTCGAAGGTGATGCGCTGGCCATTGGCGGCAAAAACTTCAAGAGATTTACTTGCCCCGAGCTCGGTCGAGGGGTCAACTTGCGCCGTGACTTTAGTTTTCAAAATTTCTGCCTCCACCATCTGACTCGCCACCGCGCGCTTCCAGATTAATTCATAGAGCTTAGCTTCTGGTCCCGCGCCCACGCTCGTTTTGCTCGCGCTCGTGGGTCTAATTGCCTCGTGCGCTTCTTGGGCGTTCTTGGAGCGTGTGGCGTATTGTCGCGGTCCGTGATAGTAATTATTGCCAAATTTAGTTTCCACCACGCGACCAATATCACCGAGCGCTTGGCCGCTTAAGTTCGTGCTATCGGTGCGCATATAGGTAATATGCCCGGCTTCGTAGAGTCGCTGGGCGAGGCGCATGGTCACGCTCGGCGAGTAACCGAGGCGCGATGAGGCCGCTTGTTGTAAGGTCGAGGTGGTGAAGGGCGCGCGCGGAGCCCGCTTGGCTTTATCTTCTGTCACGTCGCCCACCTGCCACTTCGCACTTTTTGCCGCCGACACCACGCGTTTCGTTTCCTCTTCCGTCTTCGGCTCAATCGCATACGTCATCTTAATAATGTCACCCGCTTTCGTCTTAAAGTCGCCTTCGATCACCCAGAATTTCTCGGGGATAAAAGCTAAGATTTCGCGCTCGCGCTCGGCTAAGATGCGCAGGGCGGGTGACTGGACGCGGCCGGCCGAGAGGCCATAGCGTAACTTCTTCCAAATTAATCCCGACAAATCGTAGCCGAAGAGGCGGTCGAGCACGCGCCGTGCTTCTTGGGCATGACGCAATTTATTATCGATATTGCGCGGATGATCAATCGCTTCTTTAATCGCGCTCTCGGTGATCTCGTGGAAGACCACGCGCTTAGGTGAGTCGAGCTTGCAGGCTTCTTTAAGATGCCAAGCAATCGCTTCACCTTCGCGGTCGGGGTCGGTGGCAAGCAGCACTTCGCTTGCCTTCTTGGCGAGCCGAGAAATCTCGGCCACCACTTTTTCTTTCCCCGGAGAAATTTCGTAATGCGGTTTGAAGCCGTGCTCGAGATCAATGGCGTGCTTGTTGGACTTCGGCAAGTCGCGCACGTGACCAATGCTCGCGACCACGTGGAAATCGCGACCAAGATATTTCCCGATCGTCTTCGCCTTTGCCGGTGATTCCACCACAACTAATTTCGACATCGTTCTACATTAGTACTACACAAAAAATTTTAAAGCAAATTAAGTAGTGGGAATTTTAAATAAAAAAAAGACACCGCACCCGTTGGTTGGGTTGGTGTCGCTGACTTGTGAACTGATCGCGATGACCAGTTTTATTCTGTTCGACGCCTGGAAGCTTCGCGAATTTTTTCAAGCAGGACAAGCGCTCGTTTTGCTACTCCTGCTGCCGTGGCTTGCCGATTGCCTCGCTTGCGCCTAATTCGTGCTAGTCGTTTTTCTGTTTCCGGACTGAAATTGAATGTTCCCATCGCGTATCCCCATGAAGAACAAATGATTACCCAACCGACTCCTTCCTAATACTAATTCTAACTAGTTCTTGGGTCAAACCAACCGCACTTCACCTAGAACTTCACGAATCAAACCTTTGATTTCCATTACGGCGAGGAGGGTGTTGGCGTCGCTGGTGGGAAGGCCGGTGGCGCGGATGAGATCGTCGCGGACGAGGGGCTCGACAGCGAGCAGGTCGACAATAATTTTTTCTTGCTCGGTGAGATCGGTACGTTCTTGCGCCAGCTTTTCGGAATTAAGTTTGAAGCCGAGCGCGAGGAGGAGATCATCGCCGGAGGTAATGGGCGTTGCGCCATCGCGGATGAGTTGGTTGGTGCCCGCGGCGCCGGGGTGGAAGATGGAACCGGGCACGGCGAGCACATCGCGATTGTAATCGGTGGCGAGGCGAGCGGTGATCAGTGTGCCAGAATTTTTCCCCGCTTCAATAATTAAGACGGCTTTGCTCATCCCAGCCATGAGGCGATTGCGCTTGGGGAAGGTGTGGATACCGGCCGGCTGCAGAGGCTCGAGTTCGGAGAGGAGCGCGCCGCCGGAAGCCACAATTTCATCCGCGAGTTTGATATTAGAACTCGGATGCAAGACTTCGCGATCGAGGCCGGAGCCGGGGACGGCGATGGTGGGCAAATCATTTTTGATCGCCGCCTTATGCGCGATCGTATCAATGCCAATCGCCAGGCCAGAAACAATGACCACTGGTTGGCCCGCTAGCGCGGCGATTAAAGTTTGCACCACTTCTATGCCATACGTCGACGCACGACGAGACCCAACGACAGTGAGGAAATTTTTTTCTTCAGTTGCTAAATTAAAATTACCTTCTGCATACAGCGCCTTCGGCGGATCATTAATTTCGGTCAAAAGTGGGGGCCACTCTTCTCGAGCGAGTTTTCTGATCTCCATGTGCGAATTATAACGAATTTTGCTATCCTATTCGATCATGCTCGATATTAAGTTCATCCGAGAGAATGCGGATTTGGTGAAGGCGGCGGCGAAGAAGAAGCGGCTCGATTTCGACCTGGATAAATTGCTGGCGCTGGATGAGCGGCGGCTTAAGGTGATGGCGGAAGTGGAAGAAGGTCGGCGGAAGCAAAACGCGGCCAATGACGGCGTGGCGAGCGCCAAGGATCCCGCGGCGCGCCAGACTTTAATTACTCAACTCAAGGTGGTGAAGGCCGGGCTTGAGGCGAATGAAGCGAGTCTGAAAAGTTTATTGCCCGAGTGGCAAGGCTTGATGCTCCAGGTGCCGAATCTCCCAGACATTAGTGTGCCGGAAGGCGAGAGTGATGCGCAGAATGTGGAACTGAAGACGTGGGGGGCAAAGCCGGAATTCGGCTTTGCCGTAAAAGATCACGTTGAACTAATGAAGAATCTAGACTGGGCGGATTTTGAACGGGGCACTAAGGTTAGTGGTTTCCGCGGTTATATTTTAAAGAATGGCGGGGCGGAATTATCGTTTGCCATTTGGCAATTGGCCCTTGGCCAACTCATTAAGTCTGGTTTTACCCCAATGATTGTGCCGAGCTTGATTAAGCGCGAATCGCTTTTTGGCACTGGCTACTTACCGCAAGGCGCGGAGGATCTCTATAAAACGCAGGATGAAGAATTTCTCGCCGGCACGGCCGAAGCCGCGACCATGGGCCACTTGATGGATGAGGTGGTGGAGCGCGAGAAGTTGCCACTTAAGATCGTGGCCTTCTCACCCTGCTTCCGACGCGAAGCGGGAAGTCACGGTAAGGACACCAAGGGATTGTTTCGTGTTCATGAATTCTTCAAAGTCGAGCAAGTGGTGTTGTGTGAAGCGAGCCACCAGGCGAGCGTGGATTGGCACGAGAATTTGCTCGCCGAGGCGGAGAAGATTATGCAAGCGCTCGGACTTCACTACCGCGTGGTTACCAATTGCGCGGGCGATCTCGGTCTCGGCCAGGTGAAAAAGTATGATATCGAAGTCTGGATGCCGAGCGAAGGAAAATTCCGCGAGACGCACTCGATTTCTTACTTCCACGATTTCCAAACCCGCCGCTTAAATATCCGTTATCGCGATGAGGCTAACAAAATGAACTTTGCGCATTCTTTAAATGGCACTGCCGCCGCCACGCCGCGCTTGGTGCAAGCCATTGTAGAGAATTATCAACAGGCTGATGGACAGATTAATTTACCGCCCGCTTTGATCCCTTTCCTCTCGAATGCCCGGACCTAGACGGGAAGAAGTAGTGCGAGAAGCCCGGGCCCGCCGACGGCGGGCCCGGTGGTTGCGGCTTCTCTTTGTTCTATTACTTTTGCCGATCCTCGGACTCGGTATTGTTACCCTGCTCAATCAAGAAAAATTTCTGATTCATGATTGGCAGATTGTTGGTCTGCGGACGCTCTCAGCCGAGACTATGAGTCAATCGGTCAACACGGTGCTCACCGGTAAATATTTTGGTCTCTTGAGTAAACGGAGTTTTCTTTTTTATCCCGAGCAGAAAATTATTGAGACCCTTCAAGCTCAGTTTGAGAAAGTGTTGCGAGTTTCCCTAGTGCGTGAGGGGTTGTCACGCCTCGTTGTTCTTGTCCAAGAGCGGGAACCGATCGCACTTTGGTGTGGCGCAGGGGATCTGCCCGAATGTTATCTCCTCGACGACACTGGCCTTGCTTACTCGCGAGCGCCAATTTTTTCTGATTATGTTTTACCAGAATTCCGTAGCAACAAGACGGTAGTGGGATTGGGAGTACGACCACTCTCGACTCCTGTTTTCACTCATTTGCTTTACTTGGGTCGGGCGCTTGAAGGGATTATTCCTCTCGAGCTTAATTTCCACGCTGATTGGATCCGAGCGGAAGAAATGGGTAATGGTGATTGGCGTTTTGTTGTGCGGGAACGATTTTATCCACTGCGTTATGAGTGGCCAATGTTGGTTCACGAGACGGCGGCGGTGGGAGCGCTCGCTCGCAACTTTACTGCGGCGCTCGAGAATCGAGCGGTGTTTGAGGAGCTGAAGAATCGCCGGGCTGAGCTTGAGTATCTAGACTTCCGATTCGCAGATAAAATTTTCTACAAATTCCGCTGATTGGTATACTATAGTACATGATTGTTTTCCGCATCGTGCGGGATTACTTCGGTTGGCATTATTATTTAGCGCTCGGCGAGCTTGCTGGGATTGTTCGTAATCTCTGGCGTTTTCTCTACCACTTTTTTTCTGTGCCGGTTATTGCCACCACCTTGTTTGCGCCGTGGCACCGCCTGCATGAGGGTTATCGCTCGCTTTTGTATCCCGGGGATTTTTTCTCTAGCCTCATTGTCAACGGCTTGATGCGTCTTCTCGGTTTTCTAGTGCGGACCGTCTTTCTTGTTTTCTCAAGCCTGGTTCTTCTCCTGGCCACTGTTTTGGTCCCGATCGTTTTTGTAGTTTGGTTGCTTTTACCTTTTGTCTTTGTTTTGTCATTATTCCTCGGTTTGTATCTTCTTTTTTATTAATATGCGCCACCCCTTTCGTTTTCTCATTAAAGATAGTCCCCTCTACTCGGCGCTTTTGGTTGAGCGCTTTTTACCTGGTCGAGTGCGACATTTTCTCATCGCCGCTACGCGGGCACTAACGATTCTTTTCCTCACGCTCATTAGCCTTACGCCGTGGGTTGAGTTGTTCCACTATTTTGGCTATGGGCTTGATTGGTGGTCAGCGGTGCTTACGAAGCTGTTTGGTTTTTTGTTTTTCACCTTAGCGTTGTGGATTTTCTTTTCCGCGGGAGAAATGTTTTATCGTTCGCACTTCCGACGTTCGCTCGCGCGACCAGAATATCTCGTAACGCTTGATGTGGGCCGGGTGCTTTACTCGGCCCAGAGCGAGGATCTTCTCGCCGCTTTTCTTCAAGCACCCACGGGTCAAGCCATTACGGCGCGCGCGGGTATTGTTCCTGGCGAGCTTGCAACCTTCTTTCACTCGCGAGAGGTGAAGACACTTACCGCGAGCCTGAGTTTCAAACCGGGTGAACTCCTCAATCTCTCCGGTCTCGCGACGCTTCTCTGGCAGAGCAATAAAGATTGGCAAGACTTTCTCACGGCTCGAGTTATTCCTGAAGAGGCTTGGCGGGGAACGGTAGCTTGGGTTGAGAAAGCGAGCGCTCGCCATTTTGCCGCGAGCCGTTGGTGGTCACGAGAGAATCTCGACCGTATTCCTGGTCTTGCCAAAGATTGGGCCTACGGTGAGACGCCGCATCTCAATCGTTATAGTTCTGAGTGGTCACGCATTCCTGGGGCGTCTGTGTTTCATGAGGCTGAGCGCGCGCAACTGGAGACAATTCTCGCGCGCGAGGTGGGGAGAGACGCCTTGCTTATTGGTGGGACCAAGGACGACAAGCTGGCGGTGCTTGGCGCGCTTGCAATGGCTATTCGCACGGGCAAGGTGGCGCCGGAACTTGAGCACAAGCGACTCATTTATTTCCAAACCGAAGTGTTTATTTCCAATTTCCGCGAGCGCGCCGCTTTCGAGCAAGAGCTAACGCGTGTGCTCACTGAGGCTAAACAGGCGGGGAACATTATTCTGGTTCTCGACGATCTTGCCGGTCTCTTGGCGGCGGGCGAGGACTTTGGCGCGCAGTTAGAGAACTTGCTTGAGCCTTATCTCCGCGCTCGCGACGTACAACTTGTCGCTCTTCTCTCGACGGCAGAATTTAATCGTCGTCTCTCGGGGAATCCCGATTTTCTCAACCGTTTCGAGCGCGTCTCTATTACCGAGCCGAATGCGGCGGAGATTTTATCTTTACTTGAAGTGAAGGTTGAAGGCATTGAGGCGAAGCTCGGTTTAACCTTTACCTACCCGGCTCTCACCGAGCTCATCACTGCTGCCGAACGATACTTCACGGACGAAACTTTGGGCGAGAAGGCCGAGGATCTTATTGATGAAATTATTTCTTGGTCCCAGCACGAGAAAATAAAGGTTTTAACTCATGCGGCGGCGACCGATTTCTTGCGGACCAAAACCGGTTTGCCTTTAGGTGAATTGAACACTGATGAGCGAGCCCGATTGATGGGTCTCGGTGATTTGTTGCAGGCGCGGGTGGTGGGTCAGCAAGCGGCGATTGAGGCTTTGGTCAATGTGCTCAAGCGTTCGCGTCTCGGTGTACGGAATCCTAAACGCCCGGTAGCCTCACTTCTTTTTCTTGGTCCAACCGGGGTGGGGAAAACTGAGACGGCCAAGGCGCTTGCTCAGGTGTTCTTTGGCGGTGAAGACAAACTCATTCGTCTCGATATGACGGAATATGAGGCGGCTGAGGCGGTGGAGCGACTCCTTGGTTCCTTCGCGCTTGGTAAGCCAGGCATGCTCGCTACCCTTGTGCGGCAGCAGCCCTATGGGGTGATACTTCTCGATGAATTTGAGAAAACTCGGCCGGAGATTCTTGATCTTTTCCTTCAGATTCTTGACGAAGGTTTCTTTACCGATGCTCTCGGCAAGCGTGTCAACACTCGGAATCTTATTTTTATTGCCACTTCTAATGCCGGTTCGGATTTTATTTGGCAACTTCTGAAGGATAATAAGCCAGCGGCCGATTGGCAAAAGAGTCTGATTGATGAGTTGGTGAAGCGCGGCACCTTCAAGCCGGAGTTGCTCAATCGCTTCGATAGCACTATTATCTTCGAACCACTTAACCCCACCACGCTCACGGGGGTGGCCAAGATTATCCTTACCCGGTTGGCCGAGCGGCTGAAGGCTCAAGGGATAACGCTTTCGATCACGGAGCCGCTGCTCAATCAGGTGGTGAGCTCGGGGGCGAATCAAATGTTTGGTGCGCGGCCGATGGTGCGCTTTGTTCAAGATCATGTGGAGCAGGTGGTGGCGGATAAGTTAGTGGCGGGCGAGTTGAAACCGGGTAATACTATTGCTTTCCGCGCTGCGCAAACAGGTGAACGCACTGCGCCTGACTTTGCGCTAGTGGCTGAAATTTCATGAATCCCGTTAGAAATTCAATCAACGTGATCATGGTAAAATTGTTAATATTTAAAGATTTCTAACGGGATGAATCCAAAATTTCCTAAAATAATTTCCCATCTTGGCTTCGGCTTACTGGCCGGGCTTTTTGGCCTTGCCGCAGCTTTTCTTGTTACTCGAGTAGGCCCCATTGCTTATCAGCGCCTCATGCCGAGCTCGTCGGCGACTTTGTATAGTAATCAAGTTGCGGTGGTTAATGAATCGGTTCCAAACCAAGTAACTTCCCCTGCTTCATTTGAGGTTATTACTCAAACTTTGTCCGAGCGGCCAGCCACCGGCCGGTTTATCGAAGCTGATTTGCGTGCCATGACCATTGCTCTCTATGAGAACGGCGCTTTGGTAGAGTCGTTGCCGATTCTGGCAAAGGGTAAAATTGGTTCACCTTGGGAGACACCAGGGGGCGTGTATCAAATTCTTGGCAAAGAGCTCGACCATTTTTCTTCCATTGGTAAAGTTCACATGCCCTACAGCCTCCAGTTCTTCGGCAATTTTTTTATCCACGGCTGGCCATATTATCCGGACGGTACGCCGGTGTCGGCCAATTATTCTGGCGGTTGCATTCGCTTGAGCACCGAGAGTGCGGCGAAGGTTTTTGCTTTCTCTGTACCGGGGACGCCGCTGCGCATTCTTGATCACTCGCTCTCGGCGCCTGATCGCTCAATGGGGAGCTATCGCCTCAATCCGGGCGTGCCCCCAAGGGGCGTGCCCGCGCCCAACCTTTCGGCCGATGCTTACCTCGTGGCCGACCTTCTGACGGGTGACGTTATTGTGGGTCACAATAAAGACCAGGTTTTACCGATCGCTTCCATTACCAAACTCTTTTCTACTCTAGTTTCTCTTGAGGTGGTCAACCAGTTCCAAGAAGCGACGGTAAGTGCTGAGGCTCTTGCGACCTACGGTGAGTCGGGCGGCCTGGTGCTTGGAGAAAGAATCTCGACTGGCGACCTCTTGTACCCGCTCCTGCTCGAGTCAAGCAATGATGCCGCTGAAGTGCTCGCGCGTCATTTCGGCCGTTCGAGTTTTATCCGTCATCTCAACGAGAAAGCCCAAGCGATCGGTCTTACTAAGACCTCGCTCGTTGACCCAAGCGGTATTGGTGATCAAAATATTTCTACGGCAAGCGACCTCTTCAAACTTTTTCGTTATATCCATCACGGTAAGGCTTATGTGCTCTCGGTGCTGAAGAAATCAAGTTATCAAGCCGCGGGCCATCAGTGGGTAAACAATAGCGAGCAGCTCGCGACGCTTGGTTATTTGGGCGGGAAGAGTGGCCATACCAATGCCGCGGGCGATACTTTCCTCGGTGGCTTCAATGTTCCTTTCGGCAACACTTCGCGCTCGGTGGTTGTGGTGGTGCTCGGCAGTGAGAATCGTCAGACTGATGTTCAAACGCTTTTGAGTTATCTCAAAACCGGAGTAAGTTTTGTTCCTACTCCAAAGGAAGTTGCAGAACCAACTCGGCTGATTTTCGTGGGCGACATTATGCTCGATCGCGGTGTAGAGGGAGTCGTGAAGCGTCACAATAATGATTTCTCCTGGCTTTTTGAAAAGGTGCCGGAACTCGAGAGCGCCGACATCGCCTTTGGTAATCTCGAGGGGCCGCTGTCCGATCAAGGGAAAGACCGTCATCACTTATATTCTTTCCGCATGAATCCGGAAGCTTTGCCCGCGATCAAAGAAGCGGGTTTTGATATTTTTTCTCTCGCTAATAATCATGCTGGCGATTGGGGTCAAGCGGCTTTTACCGACACTATTAAACGGCTTACCGCGTCTCAAATCAAAGTGGTTGGCGGGGGGATGAATGCGGCCGAGGCCGAAAAACCTCAGATTATTGAGCATGCAGGGAAGAAATATGGTTTCCTTGCTTTCACTGATGTGGGGCCCGATTGGCTCGCGGCCGCTGAGACTGAAGCGGGGTTACTTCTCGCCAGTGATCCGCGACGAGAAGAAATTATCGCTCAAGCGAAGAAGGTGGTAGACACTTTGATCGTTTCCTATCACTTCGGTGATGAATACCAGAAAGAGCCGAGTGCCCGGCAAATCATGCTCGCCAAGAGTGCGATTGATGCTGGAGCCAAGCTTGTCATTGGTCACCATCCCCATGTCACTCAGCCGGTCGAGCGGTATAATAATGGTTTGATTGCTTACAGCCTTGGGAATTTTATTTTCGATCAGAACTTTTCCCCCGAGACGATGCAAGGGATGGCCCTTGAGGTCTTGGTGCGGGAGGGTGATATCATTTCTTTTGAAGAACATCCGGTGAGTTTGAACGCCGAGTTTCAGCCGTCTTTTTAATGAAACGAATTATTTTTCTTTTTCTTATCCCAATTCTCGTTTTTGCTATTTGGCTTTGGCCTGATGAATACCACTCATACCCTATTCCGAGTCAGTTGCTTGGTCTTGCTTGGCCGGAACCAGTTGAGCCGGCTGATCTCGCCACTAAGTATGCCAATCGAGGCTTACGGATCCTAGTCGTCCCGGGTCATGACAATGAACACAGTGGCACCGAGTTTGGTGGTTTGCGCGAGGCGGATCTCACGCTGGCGGCTGCCGAACAGTTGCGGAATTATCTCCAGGCTGACGGTCACTTCATTGTCGCCACCACGCGTGATTTTAAAACTGGGGAATATTTGCCCGAATTTGCTAATTATTTCCGCGATGAGCGAGAAGAGATTCTCTCTTTCCGGACGCAATTGCGACAAAAGTTCGTGGAACTGGTATCTACTGATGAGGTAGAAGAACGGACAATTGTGGAGCACAACTTTGCTCCAGCGGAAGTTGGTCTGCGTTTGTACGGCATTAATAAATGGGCCAATGAACATGATGTTGATCTGGTGCTCCATCTCCACTTCAACGATTATCCTGGCCGGCGCTGGGGTACTGCTGGCCGGCACAACGGCTTCTCGGTATATATTCCCGAGCGGCAATATCCCAACGCCGAAATGAGTTCCATCTTAGGTGCCGCCGTCTTTAATGAATTGAAGCAAGTGATGCCGGTGAGTTCTCTGCCGCTTGAGAATGTGGGCCTCGTGGAAGACCAAGAACTTATTGCTATTGGTTCTCATGGCTCACGTGACGGGGCTTCATTTCTCGTTGAATACGGCTATATTTACGAGCCACAATTAGTGGATCCCGATGTGCGCGGGAAGATGTTGCCCGAGATCGCCTGGCAAACATATGCCGGACTCAAGAAACACTTTGACCCCTATGCTCCCTTGCCTGTCACGCTCTTGCGCCCAACCGATGTACAAAGTGAGTTGAAAGAAGGAATTCGCGGTAGTGGCGAGGTGCTTGTGCTCCAACGCACCCTTTTGAAAGAAAAAATGTATCCGCCGGCCGGGAAGACTTTGCGCGATTGTCCGCTCACGGGTAACTTCGGTGGTTGTACGCGGGAGGCAGTGAAGGCCTTTCAGGCCGAACATGAGATTACTCCGCAGTCCGGTGTGGTGGGTGAGAAGACAAGAAAGAAACTTAATGAGCTTTACGCCGTTACTGGTTAAGGGCATAATCGCCTCGTGAATTCAGGCTTTTGGGGAAAACTTAATAAACCAATTATGGTGCTCGCGCCGATGGCGGATGTGACGGATGCGGCGTTCCGGCGGATTATTGCGAAGTACGGCAAACCGCCAGTGATCTGGACGGAGTTTGTGTCGGCTGACGGCTTGATGAGCGTGGGGCGGGAAAAACTTTTGATTGACCTTAAATATACCGAGGCCGAGCGGCCGATTGTGGCCCAGCTCTTTGGTGCTAACCCTACCAAGATGGAAGGCGCGGCGAAGTTGGTGGCGGAACTCGGTTTCGATGGTCTCGACCTCAACTTCGGTTGCCCAGATAGAAGCATTGAGAAGCAAGGTGCTGGCGCGGCGATGATAAAAAATGCAAAATTGGCTAGGGAGATTATCAGGTCGGCTAAACTAGGTGTGGGTGGCAAGATCCCGGTCTCGGTAAAAACGCGGCTCGGTTATAACAAAGACGAACTGGAAACGTGGTTACCTGAACTCTTGGCGGAAGAACCAGCGGTGATAACGATTCATGCCCGAACGCGCAAAGAGATGTCGAAAGTGCCAGCCCGCTGGGAACGCATCAAACGGGCAGTAGAGATTCGGAATGATCTGAAAAGCCAAACTTTAATCTTCGGTAATGGTGACTTGCGTGATCTTGCCGACGCGCGAACGAAAATAGCTGAAACTGGAGCCGATGGCGCCATGCTCGGCCGGGCAATTTTCGGTAATCCGTGGCTGTTTGCCAATTTGGCCCAAGAGAAACTTGGTAGCCAAATTGAGCATCCGCCTGTGGCGGATCGTCCGAGTTTGCAAGAGCGTTTACGAGTTATGGTCGAGCACACTAAACTCTTCGAAGAATTACTCGGGCCGCACAAGAATTTCTCGATCATGAAGAAGCATTATAAGGCCTACGTGAACGGCTTCGATGGGGCTTCCGAACTCCGGGCCAAACTTATGGAAACTAACTCGGCAAGTGAAGTGGAGGGGATTGTAAACGACTGGCTATTGACAATTAGTCACTAAGTGTGCTAGCCTGTTGACGGTAAATTGCAATGCCTCGGATGGGCATTTGACATCAAAATAAACAGTTTTTGGCCGAAAACCAAAGGAGAGTCTAATGACTAACGCTACAGAGGGTAAGATTATCCGCGTTGATCGCTCTGCAACACCACAGTACCATCCTCATGGGATCAAGAGATTGTTGTATCCCCAGTTTGAGCACACGGGCCCCAGTGAATACCACCTCTCCCAGGTCAAGCTCTATATTCATCCCGAAATGGAAAGTGGTGACCGTGGGGTGGTTTCCGGGGAAATGATAGACGATGACCTCAGAAGCAGTGATAAGATCAAATCTTGTTTGGGTATTCAAGACGCTTTGGCCATTATCGAAAAAGGTGTCGAGGTTTTTCGCGAATTCTTCGAGGGTAAAGAGGTGGCCTGTTGGAAATCTGTTGTCCTTATGGATAACGGTAGTCGTATGGTTCCCTATTTTCACGAGCACGAAGGCAGGGTTGTCGTGGGGTGGAGATTTTTTGGTCTTTGGGACAAAGGACAATCCCTGGCGCTGTTCAATAATTAGTCGTCAACGTATCCCAAAACGTAAATATTAGGAACCCGCGTCGAAAGATGCGGGTTTTTCATTTCCACTTATCCCCAGTTGCTTGGAATTTTTAGAAAAGTTAAAATTCTCCCAACGTGAAAAGTTGGAGAGAAAAGAAGTTTGAGCCGGTGTGCGAAGTAAAGTTTATTATTAATTAGTTTCCCCCGTTGGGGGATTTTTTTTGCCCGAAGGGTAAACCCGAATATGAAAAACAATTATATGGCGACGAAGAATATTAGGAGCTATAGCGCGGCGGTTAATAAGTTGCGCGACTTCTTCCTCAAGAAAGGGTTTAAAGAAGTTCATACCCAAGACCGCTTAAGCATCTTGGCGGCGTGTGAGGATCCGTCCACGGTCGCCACTTATAATTACGCGGGCAATAAGTGGCCCTTGCCGCAGACCGGGCAGATGTGGCTCGAGTATGAATTGCTCAATAATCCCGATTTGCCCGGCGTCTTCTGTGTCTCGACCAGCTATCGCCATGAGCCAAATCCGATTCCAGGGCGCCACGAAATTATTTTCCCGATGTTTGAATTTGAGTCGAAGGGTGGGATGGATGACTTGCGTGAGTTGGAGCGAGAACTGTGCGAATCGCTCGGCTTCGGCGATAAGAGCAAGTACCCGCACAAGGTCTATGACGAGATGAGCGAATATTATGATGCGCCGGATCTCAAGCATGCGCATGAGCAAGAGATGTGGAAGGAATTCGGGCCAGTGTTCTTCCTTGAGCGTTTCCCCATTCGCACCTCGCCCTTCTGGAATATGCGCAAGAATGGCGAGCATGCCCACAAGATCGATGTGATTCTCTGCGGCATGGAGACCATTGGCTCGGCCGAGCGGAGCTCAAACGCTAAGGAGATGCGCGAGCAATTTCACACTATTTCCGACGGTGGTTATGCCAAACTCCTCTTCGATCAATTTGGCCGCGAACGCGTAGAAGGGGAACTCGAAGACTTTCTCACCTTACCCTTCTTCCCTCGCTACGGCGGCGGCATCGGCATGACCCGCATGATCCGAGCTCTCGAGACCGTGGGGGCGATTTAATTTCGCCAATTTGCTACAATCCAACCCAGATCGAGTTCTTTGACTCGACAAATCGTATTACTTTTTTCTGAAAGAAACGGAGGTTAGTATGGCGGCAACAAAAGCCGAGGCCAAAAGTTGGCCCACGCCGCCGATTGACCCTGTGAAGTCGACGGTGGTAATTAGTTTCCACGTCATCGCTGCGGTTAGTGCGGTGATGTGGTATCAGGGCGAAATGAATGTTTCGTTGATAACTATTATCTTCGCTTTCATTTGGCTCAAGGTAACGTCATTGGGTGTTACTGCCGGTTATCACCGGTTGTTTTCTCACCCCACGTATAAAGCGACCTGGTTTCTAAGATTGGTATTACTTCTTCTTGCTGCCGCTGCTTTCCAGGGTGATGTTTTGTCTTGGTCAGCACTGCACCGGATGCATCATAAGTACGAAGATACCGAAAAAGATCCTTACTGTATCTTGCGTGGCTTTTGGTGGGCCCATATCCTCTGGGTGTTTTGTAAAACTTATCCGGATCTCAAGCTGGTCAGAGAACTTCAGAGAGATCCGCTGATCCGCTTGCAAAAAAAGGTCGACATCCCGCTGGAGGTCTTCATGTGCTTCGTGGTGCCCACCTTGATTGGTTGGATTTGGGGTCAGCCGTGGGAGACTTTGTTTGTTGTTGGGTTCATTAGGCTTGTCGTCCAGTGGCACATGACCTTTGCCGTTAACTCCGTTGCCCATTGTTGGGGTGAGCGAGAATGGTCAAGCGAGATCACGGCGAGAACAACCAACTGGATTGTTGGCATCCTTACTGGTGGTGAGGGGAGAAGCCACAATCGACATCACCGCTATCCGTGGGATTTTCGGGTCAGCGATAGCCCTGCTCCCGATATTCCAGCCCTGTTTATCTGGTGTTGTTCAAAGATTGGCCTTGCTTCAGACTTGAGGCGAGCCAATGCAAAATTGGCCGCGTAAACACTTTGTCGAGTAACAGTAACCAGGGGGGCGACCGTAAAACGTCGCTCCTCTTTTTTGTCCAAATTTCGCCTTTCCTCTATACTGGGGGCATGAGTGAGCTCGCGCTATATCGCAAATATCGGCCGGGGAAGTTTGGCGAAGTGATTGGCCAGGAGCCGATTATTAAGGCGCTACTCGGAAGTCTGAAATTGGGTCGTATTGCTCACGCTTATCTTCTCGCCGGTCCGCGCGGGACGGGTAAGACGACGATTGCCCGTCTCTTAGCTCGAGAACTTGAGGCGAGCGCCAATGATATTTATGAAATTGATGGGGCCAGCAATCGCGGCATTGATGAAATTCGAGAATTGCGCGAGGCGGTCTTGACCCTACCCTTCGACTCGCCGCGCAAAGTTTATATTATCGACGAGGTGCACATGCTCACGCGTGAGGCCTTCAACGCGCTTTTGAAGACGCTCGAAGAGCCGCCGGCGCATGTTGTTTTTATTTTTGCCACCACCGAGCTGAACAAAGTTCCGGAGACGATTGTTTCGCGTTGCCAAACTTTTGCTTTTAAGAAGCCGGGGACAACCGATCTTCTCGCCGCTATTAAACGCGCGGTGAAGGGTGAAGGTTGGGAAGTGGAACCAGCCGCGGCGGAGGCCATAGCGCTCGCAAGCGATGGTTCTTTCCGCGATGCGCTCGGGCTCTTGCAACAAGTAGCGGGAGCATCAAAAGACAAGAAAATTACAGTCAGTGAAGTCGAAGATTTGGCCGGGTTGCCGAAAATGGCTCTCGTGCGCGAGTTTATCTCGGCGACACTTGATGGTGATCTTGCCCGATCGCTGAAAGCCGTGAATGATAATTTAAATGCCGGTCGTGAGACTTTAATTTTCCTCAAACTTGCCTTGCGTCAACTCCGCGAGGCATTGCTTCTTCGTCTCGCGCCAGAACTTCATGATCAAATTGCCAAAAATTTATCGCCCGATGATGAGAAATTTCTCGAAACTATTGGTAAGCACGCTAATGCCAATGAACTACCCAAAATTCTTAAAGCTCTGCTAGAAGTGTATGACGATGTTCGTTTGGCCTACTTGCCCGCCTTGCCGCTTGAATTAGCGTTGGTGCGCCTCGGCCAATCTGGCCTCCAAGAGAAGAAATAGGGGGAATTCTTTGCGGGCCAGGTCTTCGGATTTTTGCCGCGGACCTTTGCCGCTTTGTTTGTGCGAAATCCATTCTTCGAGTCGCGTGATGGCAAAATTGTTTTTTGTGAGAGCTTTGAAGAAGTCTTGGAGCGAGTGATGGTAAGAAATGGTTTCGGCGCTCTGTCGAGTGCCAGGATGCATGGTGATCGCGACCTTCTCGGCCGATAAGTAGCGATCGAGACGGCGGTACTGAACTTTATTTGCTTCATCAAATTCCCAACTCGAGTGTTTGGGAATGCGGAAGGCTGGGTGATTAAGGACGAGAACGAGTCTGCCACGAGGTTTGAGCACGCGCGCCGCTTCAGCCATCGGCGCGCCAAGATCCGCCATATTTTGGAGCGCGAGAATTATTGTGACGGTGTCGAAATTTTTATCTTTGGCAAAATGTAATTTCTCAGCCGCCGCGACATGGAAACTTATTTCTGGACCCCTTTCCTTGGCGCGCTTCACGAGCTCTGGCGAGATATCTGCACCAGTCACCGTCGCGCCGGTCTTGGCGAATTCACGGGTGAAGAACCCTTGGCCGCAAGCCACGTCGAGTACCGCTTCACCCTTTTTCAAACTAAGCAGGCGCAACAAGTTCGGCAAAATTACTTGCGCCTGATAACTATCCGTGCTTTCTTCCAAGTGGTCGTCATACCACTCGGCAACCTTATTCCAAGATGTAGAATTTTCTTTTTTCAGAACTAACTAGAACAATCCGAAGATTAAAGAGGCGAGTATCCAAACGAGAATAATGGTGAAGAAAATCATTCCTCCCGAAGCTTGTCTCCGGCGCAACATATTGTTTCCTTCTCGCTCAAGACAAGTGACAACAATCACAAGAGAAGAAAAAGCGGCGATGGCGATGGAAGAAAGTGATTGATGGAGAACCTTCCCAGCGACCACTTCCCAGATCGCCAGAATGCCGAAGAGGGCAAGCAAGGCCACCGCGAGAATTAAGATTGAAACGGTAACTACGCGCAAACCTCGGAAGGCAGCCTTAGATCCGCCTACAGCCACGGCTGGAGCGAGACCCGCATCTGGTGCCACCACCTGGCGATCGAGGAAGTGATCGGCCGTCATTACAATCACCGCCACCACGGCAAGTAAGCCAATTGATTGAAACGATTTCGAAATCACATCATCTTGGAAGAATTCCCACACGCCCAAAATAGAAACAACACTGAGAATAATAACCGAGAGAATAAAGAGATATGCGGCAATGTCCGCTACTTTTTTCATCATAATGTTCAAACAATTAATGGCCAATAATAAGTTCAATAATACCCCAAGTCTTGGTTTCCGTACAGCTAAGCGTACTTCTCTTCTAGATACTGAATGAAGTGGCGACTGTTGAGGGGTTCTCCTGTCACTTTTTTAACCAGCTCGCTCGCTTTATAGAGCTTGCCGCGTGAATGAATGTGGGTGCGAAGCCAAGCGTTAATTTCCACGAATTTGCCACTTGTGATCAACTTTTTCAGGTTCGGCAAAGTTGTGTTCATCGCTTGGTAAAATTGAGCCGCGTAGAGATTGCCGAGGCTGTAGGTGGGGAAGTAGCCTATGAGACCGGCCGACCAGTGCACGTCTTGGAGTACGCCAAGTGAATCACTGGGTACCTCAATGCCAAAATAGTCTTTCATCTTCGCGCGCCAAATAGCGGGTAAATCCTTGGCTTCAACCGAGCCTTCGATTAATTCTTTCTCAATTTCGAAGCGCGCAATGATGTGGAGATTGTAGGTCACTTCGTCGGCCTCGGTGCGAATGAGTGACGGCCTCACTTCATTGATGATTTTATAAAATTCTGCGAGCGGGAGCTTCTTGAAGGGCACTGGGAATTCTTTTTGTAATGTTGGGTAGAAGTGTTTCCAGAATTCTAAACTTTTGCCAATCTGATTTTCCCACATTCGCGATTGTGATTCGTGAATGCCGAGCGAAATGGCCTCGGCCAAGGGCGTGCCGAAGTGCTCCAGCGGCAAGCCTTGCTCGTAGAGACCGTGACCCGCTTCGTGAATGGTGGAGCCGAGCGAATATACCAAATCATCTTCTCGGTACCGCGTAGTAATACGCACATCGCCTGGGTGCGAGCCAGAGGTGAAGGGGTGTGTGCTGGTGTCGAGGCGGCCGGCAGCGAAGTCGAAGCCGATGCTCTTGGCGATAAAGGCATTGAACGTCGCTTGTTTATCGAGCGAGAATTTGCCCTTCGTTTTGCTTAGATTAACTTTCGCTTCTTTCGCTCTAACTTTCTTAATGAATGGGATCAGAAAATCTTTCAAATCATCGAAAATGGTTACGATTTCTTGCGTCGTCATACCGGGTTCATACACGTCGAGCAAGGCATCGTAGGGAGAATTTTTATAACCCACGAGTTTCGCTTCCTTTTGCTTAAGCGCAACAATTTTCTCGAGCCAAGGTAAAAATAATTTGAAGTCATTTTGCTTTCGCGCTTCAGCCCAAACACTTTGCGCCTTCGATTCTACGGCCGCAAGTTCTTGCACAAAGGCTTTCGGTAACTTCTTCTGCCGAGCGAAACTCCGCCAGGTTTCGGCCACAATCACGGCCTCCTTTCCTTTCAACTTTTTACTTTCAAATTGTTTTTCAAGCTTAGTCAGCAAACCATCTTCGTCGAGGGCAATAAACTTCTCATGAATAATCCCGCTCAACTCCGCAATCGCCGCCGCCCGAATATCCGCGCCCTTCGGCGGCACATTCACTTCCTGATCCCAAAACAACAGGCTCCTAATAACCTCCAAATGTGCGATTTCTTTTAGTCGTTTTTTTAGTTCTTCAATCATTACGGTTTTTCATTAATCAATTCGCGGACGAGGCGCTGGTAACTGGGTCCGCCGAACCACGAGAAGAGGAGTGGTTGCAGAGCGCCGCTGAGAAGTCTGGAGGTCAGGAGTTTGTGAAGAAGAACAGAATGTCGAGCCAGCTTGGCGATACGTGGTTTACGACGTTTTTCGTATTTACTGAAGGCCACCTGATAACTCTCGTTGGTAGCAATTTCTTCCGCCAAGACATACGCATCTTCCATGGCCATTGAGGCGCCCATACCGAGGAGTGGTGAGAAAGCGTGAACGGCATCTCCGGCGAGGACCACCCGGCCTTTATGCCAGACTTTGCCCCGTAGTTCATTGTCGTCGTGATGGAAGGCATGAGCGCGATCTGCTGAAAGATTATTTAAGATTGAGGCAATCGCGGGGTTGGTGGCCGCAAATTCGCCAAAGAGACTTTGGAGAGGAAAGGATTGATCATACTCATGCTCAGCCGCCGCGGTGCCAAAGAAGACCATCATCCCTTGCGAGCTCCGGCTGGGGAAGGTGCCCAGGAGTTTGCGCTGGCCAATATAATTGGTGATCGTGTGTGAGACGCCAGGCGCCGTGGGGAGCCAGGTCATCCAATAACTAAAGCCAGAATATCGCCCTCGGAGGGTGGGGTCCACGATGGTGCGAATTTGCGAATTGATTCCGTCGGTGCCAATTACCAAATCGTAACTATCTTTACTGCCGTCGCTCAAGGTCACCTGTACTGCATCTTTGTCTTGATGTAATTCAGCCACGGTGGTATTGGTCCGAATATCAGCGCCCGCATTTTGTTCGAGTAGAACTGCTTGGAGCACGGATCGCTCGAGCTCCAGACAGGGCAGATCGCCGCCGAAGCTCGACATGGGGCAACTCCAGATCTCTTTACTCGCCAGGTCGCGGATAATATATTTCTCCAGAATTTCGCTCCTCTCGATTATTGTTTTCTCCAGGCCGAGATATTTCAGAATTGATAAGCCGTTGGGGAAGAGACCAATCACGTAACCAATCGTTTCGAACTTTGGTGCGCGTTCAATGAGCGTGGCGGTGATTCCGCGTTTTTTGAGGCAAGCGAGTAAGGTGAGGCCCGCAATTCCGCCACCTACAATGAGTATTTTTTTTGACACTCGTTTTAATTTATATCACACCGCTTGAGTAAATGCTCTTTTTCCAGTATTTTATAGGCATTCCTTGCCGGCTCGTCTAATGGTAGGACATCGCCCTCTGGAGGCGAGTATTGGGGTTCGAGTCCCTGGCCGGCAGTTAGGGTGATTATTAATTAACTTCACAACAATGGATAAAAAACATTTTGAACCGAGAAATTTAGAGCATTACAGCTTTATTTGGTCACAAGCGCGTTTGCTCGTGGCGGCCGTGGCCTTACTCATCGGTGGTGTGCCGGTCTTGCGCGCGGTGCTCCCTATGGTGGCGCTCTCTGGATTAGTGAACTTGGTGCTCACACTCACCTGGATTATCTCCGGCGTCGCCTCGGGCTATCTGCTCTACCGTTACGTCAAGAATCAGCAAATGATCTTTGGCGGCAGAAATCAGCGTGATCGCGTGGCTTTCCTTATCTCCATTATTTCTGGTTTCAATCTTGGTCTCACCGGCCTCACGGGCAATAATATCGGCATGTCGATTTCCTCTGATCGCGTGATCTTCGCCATTGTGGCAATCATTTACCTCATCACCCTCGTTTATCTCCACAAACGCTGGCAAGCCTCGGGTAAAAAGTTGTTTGGGTAGATTGTTAAAATGAAAACAGTTGTCCTTTGTGGTAGTCGTCGCTTCAAGCCAGAAATGCGAGAATTTGGAAAAAGGCTCAAGGAGCTCGGGGTTGTTGTCTTTGAACCCTATCTACACTCTGGTCAGGAGGAGTGGGCCAAAATGTCAGAGGACTACAAAAAGTTTATCGCTCTCGGGTTAACTCATGACCATTTTTACAAGATTAAAATGGCTGAAGTTGTTTTTGTTTATAACAAAGATGGATATGTTGGGAATAGTACAACCCTTGAGATTGGTTATGCCGTTGCCCTAGGTAAACCGATTTACGCTTTGAGTAATGATGAAGAATTATGTCGCCACGTTTTATTTAGGGAGATAGTTTCCTCCCCAGAAGAGCTATTGAAGAAATTAAGTTAACGATGAAAACCTTTACTCAACGCGTGATTGAGATTGCTTTATCGATACCGAAGGGAAGGGTGACGACGTATGGCAGGATTGCCAAGGCGGCGGGGGCGGGACCGATGGCGGCGCAAAGTATTACGAGCATTCTCGCCAAAGCGTGGGATGAAGGAGAGAAAAGGATCCCATTTCATCGTATTGTCTACGCCGATGGGCACATTTGGGTAGATCGCAAACATCGCGCCGAGCGCCTTGCGCTCTATAAGAAAGAAGGAATTAAGCTCGACAAAAAGGATCGGATTGAGAATTTCCGGGACAAGTTGATTGACCTTGACTAATCCTTAATCGTCAATTACTCTTCGGGGAGAAAGTAACTAGTTAGTAACACTTTGTTTGCTTGGTGCAGACAAAGTTTTGCTTGCGATATACAGGAGTTCCTTGATGTTAGTAGCTACTCTCATTCGGGTTTACCCAGTGTTTAGAGAACGGAATTTTCGTTTGTTTTTTTACGGACAGATTATTTCGTTTATGGGGACATGGCTTCAGATAACTACTGAAGGGTGGTTGGTGCTCAAGCTCACCAACTCGCCGATGTGGGTCGGGTTGATTTCCTGCTTGATGCTTCTGCCCAGTTTTATCCTCGCGCCAATTGGTGGTGCCATCGTCGATCAGTTCGACAAGAGGAAGGTTTTGTTTGCGACCTCGATCTCATCAATGATTCAGGCCTTGGTTCTCGGCGTCCTTACCTTAACCGGCTGGGTTACCATTGGCCACGTCACCGTTCTTGCCTTTTTGCTCGGTGTCATTACTTCTGTTGATGCTCCAGCACGCAGGGCCTTCATTGGTGATATTGTGCAGGAGGACGATCTTCATGGTGCCATCGGATTCAACACCTTTCTTGTCATGCTTGCCCAGGCCATTGGTTCAGGTCTTGCGGGCTTTGCGATTTTAGCAATCGGTATTGGTGGAACCTTTATTCTCAATGGTGTGAGTTACCTGGCGGTGGTCATTACCCTTGTGCTCATGCACTTGGCGCCGCGGGTGAAGCCGCTTGGGAATGGATCCCTTTGGCAAATGACAGTGGAAGCAGGTCGTTACACCTTTAGAAGTAAAAGACTACGGCCTCTTATCCTTTTCTCTCTGGCCACGGCGACGTTTGGTTTTTCTTGTCGCCCGATTATTCCCGTTATCACTGACGCTTTGTTCTACTCCGATCCTCGGGTGTTGGGCTACCTTTCAGCGGCGCTTGCGCTGGGGGCGGTAATTGGAGCACTTTTCCAGGCTTCCTCCTGGGGGAGAAACTTAAGCTTCCGTCGAGCAATTGGCGGAGGAATAGGTATAGGAGCAATAATGGTCCTTCTCTCGTGGAGTGATTCCCTCTTTTTCAACTTAACCTACCTGGCGGTATTGGGCGTTACCTTCACGGTGACTTCCAATTCAATCCAAACAACTCTCCAAAGAATCGTTATGGAAGAAGAGAGGGGAATGCTTGCGCGAGTTCTCGGCTTTGCCATCGCGCTTTACCTTGGTGGTATGGCCGTTGGCAACTTCGGTATTGGGCTTCTCGCCCAACACTGGGGGCACGGTGTGGCCCTGCGCTCAGAGGGTGTCGTTCTTCTCATCGTTGGAATATTCTTTCTTTTCCGGCGAGTTTGAAGTCTAAGTAAACTTAAAGGGGGTCGTCCAAAATGGACGACCCCCTATCTTTTTGTATTGAATTTGACAAATTCTAAATCTTCATATATTATAGCCGGCAAATAGTTAATATGTATCGAAAACAGTTTCGGCCCCGGCAATCTGGCGGCCCACGTCGTGGAGGTCCTAAAGGTCAGTTTATTGATCCGAAGCGCTTCATTAATAAGGCGATTATTACGGAAGAAGTGGTTGATTTTAAGCCCGAACATAAGTTCGAGGATTTTGCCATTGATGCGAGTTTGAAGGCCGCCATTAAAGCGCGCGGTTATGTATTGCCCACACCCATTCAAGATCGGGCGATTCCGCATGTGTTGAAGGGTGAAGATATTGTGGGTATCGCCAATACCGGGACGGGTAAAACAGGTGCTTTTCTCATTCCTTTGCTCAATAAAATTGTGAAGAACCCGAAGGAGCAAGTGCTCGTAATGGTGCCCACGCGCGAGCTCGCGATTCAGATTGATGAGGAGCTCAAGAGTCTCGCTAAAAATATGCGCATCTACTCGGTCTGTTGCGTCGGCGGCGCGAGTATTGGCAATCAGATTCGCCAACTCCAATATCAATATCATTTTATTATCGGCACGCCAGGGCGCTTGAAGGACCTTATTGAGCGCAAGAAAATTTTCCTCCATGAATTTAAAACCGTGGTTCTCGACGAGGCGGACCGCATGCTCGACATGGGTTTCATTAATGATATGCGAACGATTATGTCGGGGATGCCGAAAGTGCGACATACCCTATTTTTCTCTGCTACGATTTCTTCCGAGATTGATCGCTTGATTGGCGAATTTCTCAAAAATCCGGTGAAAATTTCTGTAAAAACGGGCGACACGGCGAAGAATGTGGATCAAGATGTGATCCGCGTGAAACCGGGCGCCGACAAGCTCGATGTGCTCCACGATCTCTTGAATCAAAAAGAATTTAGTAAAGTAATTATCTTTGGTCGAACCAAACATGGCGTGGAGAAGCTCTCAAAGCTCTTGGTGAAAAAGGGTCTTAAGGCCGACTCCATTCACGGCGACAAGAATCACAGCAAGCGTCAGCAGGCCTTGCGTCTCTTTAAAAATAATGAAGTCAGTGTCCTCGTGGCCACCGACGTAGCCGCGCGCGGTCTCGATATTCCTGATGTGAGCCATGTCATCAACTTCGACCTCCCTGCTACCTACGACGACTATGTGCACCGCATTGGTCGCACCGGCCGCGGTAACAAAAAGGGTAAAGCGCTGACGTTTATTTAATTAACTTAGTTTGAGCGGTTTGGCTTGGCTCCAAACATGCCAGAAATATTGGCGATATTGTTCAGCTAAGGCTTTGCTTTTAATGTGTACCACTAAAGGGTCTACCGCAGGCGTGACCATATATACATGATCACCAGCGAGCCAGGCGGTGTGGGGGAGTTTGTGAGTCTCGGCAGCAATTTTGCAGGTATACGGATTCTTTAAATACGGCCCAATAAATTCTTCGGCCTTATCACGCTCGTCCTCAAAGAAAAGAATATTAATATCAATCCCGCGATGTTTTATTTTTCTGACTTCGTCCACGTGTTCTTTAAAGTATCGCTTCATAAAATCAAACCAGCCCTTACACTCACCACGAATCGCGATATATTCTCCAGCCTCGAGTGCTCGGTGGCGGAAGTCGGCAATTCCCTGAAGATAACCATCGTGACCGCTAAAGAGTTCGATTTTTTCTTTCTCCGCTGCTGTCCGATGATTGATCCGCTCGACTAATTCTTTGGCCAAGACTTCTTTTTGTTTCAGGTCGGTGAGGAAGCGTTGTGGGTCAGCGGTGGTGTACAAGTTTTTTCCGTTTCTTTTTAGAACGACAACTAAGTTTTTCTTTTCCAAACTTTCGAGAGCATTATAAATAATTTGCCGATGCTTTTTCGTCTTCTGAACAATAGGGGCCACAAAGCATGGCCCGAGTTCCACGAGGGTGCTATATACCGCGGCTTCATTGGCCGAGAGGCCTAATTGAGTCAGAGTGTCAATCATAAAGTGACAATTTTTACCTTGTAAACCTTGAGTTTTACATAGTATTGTCAGACCGTCAATAAGATCTATTGACGGTCTTTATATAATCGTTAGGATCAAACGATGCAAAATAAAACAAAAGTCATTTGGGGACTCATCATTTTTCTTCTGTTAATTATTGGTTATAAAGCTTTCCTTCGAGAAGAGAAGCCAGAAACAGTTAAAATTGGAGTTATTGCCCCGCGTACTGGACTCGCTGCGAGCATTGGCGAATGGATGGTTGAAGGGGTTGAGCTTGCTCTTCAAGAAATAAATGCCGCCGGTGGTATTCACGGTCAATCCGTGGAATTAGTGATTGAGGATGATCAATGTAATGGAAAAAAAGGCGTTGATGCCTATCAGAAACTTCATGCCCTTAGTGGGATTAATTACTTTGTTGGTCCCTTGTGTAGTGCATCGAGAGTCCCAACGCTTGAAGCAGCCAAGAACGATAAGACGGTTTTAATTACGACCGGCTTAGCTCTCGTGACTTCGCCGGTCACAACCGCTTACACCTTTAATGTCTTACCTTCGGCTTGGTCAGTGATGCAGAAAATTTTGGACTTTGGTGTTACCACTTTGGCCGCCAAGAAAATTTCTTTTCTTTATGTTGACGATGAATATGGCAAAGAGAATCACCTGGCTACACTCGATTTTCTTAATGTTCCTTCTCGACAATTAGTTACTGTCGAGAAGTTTACCCGCGGCACGGCCGATTTACGGACGCAAATTCTTAAACTTAAAAATGATAACAGTGAAGTAGTGGCCGTGGTTGGGTATGGTCCGGATTATGCAGTTTTTCTCAAACAAGCAAAAGAACTTGGACTCACAAAACCAATTCTCGCGACATCTAATATTCAAGTGCCTGAAGCTTCTGTTGCTAGTCAGCAGACTGGTCAAACGGTTTATTATTCTTACCCAGCGGTGTCTAACTTCCAATCAGTAATTACTTTTGCTGAGAAGTACCGACGGGTGAAGCCCGACGCGCCGGCCATTCTTCCAATGTATATTGGCTCAGGTTACGATGCGCTTAAAATTCTAGTTGGCGTTTTAGAAAACTGTGAACTCGACGACTCGGGTTGCGTTAAAGTCGCTCTTACTCAAACTAATAATTATGAAGGTGCGAACGGCTTAATTTCCTTCGATGAGAAGGGTAATAATAGTGCAGGATCCGCCATTGAGATTCGTACGCTAAAAAACGGTGAGTTTGGTCAGGTTACACCTTAAACAGGCCAACTGTTCACAACTGGTGGCGCGGCGGGGAGGAAAAGTTGGTACAATGTAGCCATGTTCATTCTCGACCAGGTGCTGGTCTTCACTTTCGGACTTGTTATCGGCAGTTTTTTGAATGTGGTGATCTATCGCTACAACACTGGTCGCACGGTGGGTGGTCGGTCGCGCTGCGGGAGTTGCCGCAAGGTGTTGCGGTGGTATGAACTCTTGCCCGTGGCGAGTTACTTGGCGCAGTGGGGGAAGTGTCGCGAGTGTCTCACCAAGATCTCGTGGCAGTACCCAGTGGTCGAGCTGCTCACGGGCTTTGTTTTTGTCCTCGTGTATCGCATTGCGCCGAACCCTGATCTTACCGCGCTCTATTGGGCGATTTTTTGTCTCCTTATTGTTATTCTCGTCTACGACTTCCGGCATAAAATTATTCCCGATGCGATGGTCTTTGGCTTCATTGCGCTATCGGCGGTGGAGATGTGGTGGACTGGCGATTGGCAGAGTGGTCTCCTTGCTGGTGGTGGCCTCTTTGTCTTTTTTGGTCTTCTCTGGCTTCTCTCGCGCGGCCGATGGATGGGCTTCGGCGACGCTAAGCTCGCGATCGGCATCGGCTTTCTTCTTGGCTTCCCAGGAGGAATCTCCGCGGTGATTCTCGCCTTCTGGGTCGGCGCGGCGGTGGGGATTGTTCTTCTCTTGCTCCAGAAGATTTCCCCCAAGCGTAAATTGCCCCGCACCTTGCGCTATCTTACAATGAAGAGCGAGGTGCCCTTCGCGCCTTTTCTTATCTTGGGTCTTGCCCTCAACTTTTTTCTAGCGATCAATGTCATTCCTACGTTTTAAAAAACAAAAAAGAGGTTTTTCTATCGTCGAGATGATAGTGGTGATCGGCATCTTCACGGTCATTACAGGGGTGGTGCTTTTCAACCTTCCTCAATTTCGTGATCAAACCATTCTTGAGCTCATCGCCCAAGATATGGCCATTACCATTCGCCAGGCCCAGGTGTTTGGTATCAGTACTCGTTCTTTCAAGGGTCAGTTTCCGTCACATGGAGTGTTTTTTAATTTGCTCGACAATGCTGCTCTAGATCCTTGGAAAAAAAGTTTTATACTGTTTGCCGATGTTGCCAGTGGTGATGGTGATTATTCATTGCCGTCGGTTGCTTGTGGGTCCAACAATGAGTGTGTAGAGCAGTTTAATATTCAAGGGAATGTCGAGATTTTTGCTCTTTTGAGTTGTTCTCCTGGTTGTGCGCCGATAGCAACACAACAATTGTCCGTGGCTTTTATTCGGCCGAACCCCGAGGCTATTTTTAAGCCCACGATTGCCGGAACAAACAAAGTCAAAATTCGCCTGAAATCCCTTCGCGACAATGCTTGCCGCAATGTCGTGGTTTGGATTACGGGGCAAATTTATGTAGAAAATGATCCATCATGCAACAACAACGTTTAAATAAAAAATCCCTCGGCTTCACTCTCGTCGAGATGATGGTTGCCGTCTCGATTTTCTCGGTGGTGGCGCTGGTCATTACCGGCGCTGTGATTACCGCCAATGAAGTTAATCGTAAGGCTCAATCAATCAAGCTCGCGATTGATAATCTTAACTTTGCTCTCGAGAATATGTCGCTGAAGATTAGGCAAGGAAAGGATTTCTACTGTTTGCAAAATTATGATGAAGCGGTTGATATTGCTAGTGGATTAGATATTAATCCGGGTGACAATAAACCCACTTGCACCAACACTTCAGTTGGCATCGCTTTCGAATATCCCGATCCGGATCCTTTGGCGTTGCCAGGCGACACTGTAAACGTGGTTTACGCCTTCTACGATGGCGGTCTTCCCACAGAGCAGTCGATTCGATATTGGATCGGAGGAACGAGTAATGATCAGCTTATTCCTATCACTAATGTGGTGGACGTAAACATTGTGGCGGCGAAGTTCTCGCTTTGGAATCAGCCACAACCGGGTGATACGGCACCGGTTGGTCGACCTCGAATTCTAATTTCTTTGCGCGGTCGAACGCACGACGCCAAGAACCCGACGGAATTTTATTTACAGACGGTAGCCTCAGAACAATGATGAAAAAAATAAATTTACAAAGCGGGTTTACTCTTGTGGAGATGCTCACGGCCGTGACCATTTTAGTCGTGGGTGTTCTTGGGCCGTTAAACATTGCCACGCGGGGAATCACGGACGGTATTTATGCTAAGAATCAAATTGCGGCCAACTTCCTCGCCCAAGAAGCAATGGAAACCGTGATTAATCGACGCAATAGTAATCTGAAGCTTCCTGGTACAGACTGGCTTGCGGGTATTGAAGACGGTACGGTGAAATGCATAAGTAGTGGCCCTTGTTATGCCGACGCCACTGACCCCGATCTAATTTCTGGCGAGAATTTTGGTGGAAATACCACCGATACGGGGCTTCTTAACGACGATTTTTCTCCACCGCACGATGCTTTTAATTTACAATTTTGTAGTAACAGCAATCTCTATCAGCGTCTTAATGACACTTGTACCAACAGAATTGGCCCTGTATTTACGCGGCGTATTTTTGTTACCACGGTAACTGCTGGTCGTGAGGTGAAAGTGGAGGTAATTGTGGAGTGGGATAATAAGAATCAACACAAAACACTGAATTTAATTAGCCATTTGTATAAAAATTCATGATCAAGAATCGTCATCAGCCTGGTTTCGTTCTTCTCTTTGCCGTTCTCTTAGTGAGCGTGGTGCTCGCGATTAGTTTGGTGCTCTTTAATATCACCTTGCGTCAACTCGTTCTCTCTACTACCAGTCGCGATTCTCAGTTGGCCTATTACGCGAGTTATGCTGGTCTTGATTGTGCGCTGTATTGGGAGAAAAATTACGATCTTTTAGATGATCCACCCGATCAACTTCCTGAAAATAAAGATACTGATGAACAGTGCTTTGGGGCGTATAGATTGGTTGGCGGTTTTTTTGATCCCGACGACTCATCACCAAACGATTGCTCTATTACTTGTGGAGTTTCTGCTAGTTTAACTACTACCTATGTTGATACTGTTTCTCCGTTTTCTAGCACCCTCACAATAGATTTTGCTAATGGGACGTGTGCGAAGGTGGAAGTTTTTAAACAGACACCCAATATTCTCAACGATATTTTGGACACGAAGATCGTGTCTCGTGGGTATAATCGCGCCTGTAATGCCCTAACTTCTAATCGGACAATTGAACGGGCTAATAGCACAACCCACAACGACAATTGGAACTAGCCACACTTGGTCTAAATCGCTAGACTATGACGATGACGCGAGGCGAGGCAAAAGACCGTTTAAACAAGCTCCGGGAGGTGATTAATCATCACCGGTATCTTTATCATGTCTTGGATAAATCGGAGATCTCCGAAGAGGCGCTAGATTCGCTGAAGGCGGAATTAGCGGACTTAGAGAAGCAGTTTCCGGAGTTAGTGACGACCGATTCGCCGAGTCAGCGCGTGGCCGGTGTGGCCCTCGAGAAATTTACCAAAGTTACACACCAAGTGCCGCAATGGTCCTTCAACGATGCTTTCACACCGGAAGAAATGCGCGAATGGGATGCGCGAGTGAAGAAGGTTGTGGGTGAGCAACCAAGTTATGTTTGCGAGCTTAAGATTGATGGTTTTAAAATTGTTTTGACTTATGAAAAAGGTCTCTTGGTAACTGCCGCGACGCGCGGTGATGGTCGCGTGGGTGAAGATGTAACGGCCAATGTACGGACAATCGAATCAGTGCCATTGCGTCTCAATGAGGCCGTTGACGTCATTGTCGAGGGTGAAATTTGGCTCTCGAAGAAAGAATTTGCGCGGATTAACCGCGAGCGAGAGCTCGCGGGAGAAGAGCTTTACGCAAACCCGCGCAATGTGGCCGCGGGGACCATTCGCCAGCTTGATCCAAAAATTGTGGCGAGTCGCAAGCTCTCGAGCTTTGCTTATGATCTCGCGGCCGGCAATGTGCCGATCCCGCTAAATCAAATTGAAGAGCTAAAACTTTTGCAAAAACTTGGCTTCAAGGTTAATCCGCACTTTACGCTTTGCGCAGATATCGAAGCAGTGATTGAGACTTGGAAACGATTTGAAAAAATGTCTGATAAAGAGTCTTATGGCGTGGACGGTGTGGCGGTGAAGGTTAATGATCGGGCGCATCAAGAGAAGCTCGGGTTTACGGGCAAGGCGCCGCGGTTTACCATGGCCTTCAAGTTCCGCGCCGAGCAGGCGACGACGGTGGTCGAAGAAATTTCCTTGCAAGTTGGCCGCACGGGCGTGATTACGCCGGTGGCTCATTTACGCCCCGTTTTTCTCGACGGTTCCACGGTCTCGCGCGCCACGCTTCATAATGAAGATGAAATTAAGCGGCTCGATGTGCGCATTGGCGACACCGTGATTCTCCAAAAGGCCGGTGATATTATTCCGGACATTGTGTCGGTGATTACCGAATTGCGACCGAAGGGTTCGAAGCCGTATGAATTCCCGAGCGAACTCTCGACTGGCGAGAAAATTGAGCGCATTCCGGGCGAGGCAGCTTGGCGCTTGGTGGATAAAAATTCGGTGTTACAGCTCCGCCGCCGACTCTACCACTTCGCAGGGAAAATTGCTTTTGATATCGAACATCTCGGACCGAAGAATGTTGACCTTTTGCTCGACAATAACTTGATTGCAGATGCACCGGATATTTTTACGCTCAAGAAAGGCGACTTAATTAATTTGCCACGTTTTGCCGAGAAGGCGGCCGATAATTTACTCGCGGGGATTGAAGCGAGTCGGAAGATTCAACTCGCTAAATTTATTACCGCGCTCTCGATACCACAGGTGGGTGAGGAGACAGCCGAAGATCTGTCCGAGCACTTCCGTTCAATTGAGAAAATTGCCGAAGCGAAGGAAGAAGAATTGCAGGCAATCCCGGGGATTGGCGAGAAGGTGGCGCCCGGGCTTTATCATTGGTTCCGCGACAAGCATAATAAGAGTTTCCTCAAGCGTTTGCTTAAACAAGTAGAAATTGTTGCACCGACCGGTGAGAAGAAAAATAATTTAAGACTAACTGGCCAGAGTTTTGTCCTCACTGGCACCCTCGAGACCATGAGTCGCGACGAGGCCAAGAAGAAAATTAAAGCCCTCGGCGGTGAAGTAAACAGTAGTGTCTCGAAAAAAACCTCCTTTGTTGTTGCGGGCGCTGACCCTGGTTCTAAGTATGATGAAGCCGAAAAGCTGGGGGTGAAGATTCTGGATGAAGAAGAGTTTTTGAAGTTGGTTGAAAAATGAGAAGCCCCGCAACTTTTTTAGGGTTGGGGGCTCGAGTCATTGTTACCACTGTTTCGTCATTACCGCTTCGATTCGCCAGAACGTTTGGCTCAGGCCAGGGATTTTTTCTGAGGCCAGAGCTGTGATCCTAGCTATTATCCAGCGATTCTCGATCTTCAGGGCGAGGTCCAAGTCTGGTCTGGGTTGGGTTATTAAGGTGAAGTCAACGACATGCACCTTACCAGCAACATCTACCGTAACATGGCATTGGTGCATTTTAGCTCTCCAAAAAAAAGAACGGGAACAAAGGACACCCTGGTATCATACATGATAAATATATTTTGTCAATCTAGAACAAATTTCTAAAAATGCGTTGCTAATGCTAAGCTAAAACGATGATTACAGCGGAAGAAGTGAAGAAGCTCGCGAGTTTGGCGCGGCTTGAGGTGAAGGGGGAAGAGGCGGAAAAGTTGCGCGGGGATTTGAACCGGATCTTGGATTATGTTGGCCAAGTAAAAGAGTTAAACCCGCCTTCGTCCGAAGGGGCGGACTTCGGCCTGCCCGACGGCAAGGCGGGCGTGGCGAAGGGGGTGAATGTTATGCGTGAAGATACGAACCCGCACCCGTCGGGGGAATTTAGTGAGAGTTTGTTGAAAGCAGCGCCGGACCGATCTGGTGATTATTTTAAAGTGAAGAAAATTTTGACGCGAGAATAATATGAAGGATGAGTTTAAAGCGTTTTTAGAAGTTTATTCTGAGCCGATTGTCGGCGGGAAATCTGGTGCGCTTGCCGGTAAGACGATTGCGGTGAAAGATAATATTTTGGTCGAAGGGCAGATTGCCTCGGCCGGTTCGAAAATGCTCGAGAAGTATCGCGCGAGTTATGACGCAACAGTAATTAAGAAACTTAAAGCTGCCGGCGCGAGCTTGGTGGGCCGGACAAACATGGACGAGTTTGCCATGGGTAGTTCAACCGAGAATTCGGCTTATGGTCCCACGCTTAATCCACATGATCCCACACGCGTGCCCGGTGGTTCTTCTGGTGGTTCGGCTGCCGCGGTGGCCGCTGGTCTCGCTTGGGCGGCGCTGGGTTCCGACACGGGTGGCTCCATTCGCCAGCCCGCGGCGCATTGTGGTGTGGTCGGGCTTAAACCGACCTACGGCACAGTGAGCCGTTTTGGTCTTATTGCTCTCGCTTCTTCGCTCGATCAGATTGGCACTTTTACTACGAGTGTGGCCGATGCCGAAAAACTTTTTGAAATTATTTCTGGCGTGGATGAGAATGACAGCACGACAACTGAAGCACCAAGCACGAAGCGTCAAACTCCAAACAAATTAAAAATTGGAATTCCCAAAAAATTTTTAGAAACGGGGATTGATCCGGAAGTAAGCGCGGCGTTTGAGGCGACGTTGGCGAAGCTCCAAGAACTCGGTCATGAAATTGTTGATATTGAGATCCCGCACATTGAGCATTCGCTCCCGGCTTATTACATTATTCTTCCGGCCGAAGCTTCTTCGAACCTCGCGCGCTTCGACGGCATGCGCTACGGCACACGGCTTGCGGGCGATGATTTACTCACGGAGTATTTGAAAACGAAAGGCGAGTTATTTGGTCCGGAAGTGCGCCGGCGCATTATTATGGGTACCTATGTGCTCTCGGCGGGTTACTACGATGCTTATTACGGTCGGGCTTGCGCCGTGCGCGAATTGATTAAAAAAAGTTTTGCTGACGCGTTTACTAAGGTTGACGCGATTGCGACGCCGACAACCACCGCGCCCGCCTTCAAACTTGGCGAGAAAACGGCTGACCCACTCCAAATGTATCTTGAAGACGTGCTGACGGTGCCGGCCAACATTGCCGGAATTCCGGGTCTGTCGGTCCCGATGGGTAAAACAAAGACTGGTTTACCGCTCGGCTTCCAACTCATGTCCGCCCACTTCCGAGAAGACATTTTGTTCCAACTTGGTAAAATGATTACCAATGAATGATTCGCCGTTTTTTGATCCGAACTATCTCAACTTAGAATATATTTATACTCGGGTGTACCAATGGTGGATCACCCTTAATCTGGAAGAATTTTCTTTTGGTTTATCTGGCAAGCTAACCTTTTGGTTCAGTGTCATTGTTTACTCAATTTCTATTCTTCTCGGGTTGGCGGCGACCTTTCTCTTGTTAAAATTGCGTCACCTGCGCCATAGCGAGGTCGAGAAGCTCAATGACGCCTTCGAAGCCTCGGTGAAGAGCGCGAAGGTGAAGAATGAAGAGTGGGAAAAGTCGCTCAAGCTATTGGAGTCAGACAATCCTTCCGATTGGAAGCTCGCCATTATTACCGCCGATTCTTTGCTCGATAAATTAGTTCAAATTCTCAATTACCCCGGCGAGAACTTGGGTGAGCGACTGAAGAATGCGGAGCTGAGCGATTTTACTACTCTTCAAGATGCTTGGGAGGCTCACAAGGTGCGCAATCGTATTGCTCATGAGCCTAACTTCCCTATTACCAAGCGCGAAGCGCGGCGTGTGCTTGGCCTTTTCGAAAATGTTTTTCACGAGTTTGACTACATTTAGCCTTTTGGGGTAGAATCATGTTATTGCGGGGTAGAGCAGCGGTAGCTCGTCAGGCTCATAACCTGAAGGTCGTTGGTTCGATTCCAACCCCCGCGACAAGTAAGTTTGCCTAAGTTGAGGAATTATGGATAATTTTAAGGCCGGTGGTTTACCCTTGCCGATGTAGCTCAGGTGGTTAGAGCGAGCGTTTCATAAGCGCTAGGTCGGAGGTTCGAGTCCTCCCATCGGCATCAGCCTTGAAAACGTTTTTGAATTGAGAAGTTTTTTGCGGCCATAGCTCAACTGGTTAGAGCACTCGCCTGTCACGCGAGAGGTTGCCGGTTCGAGACCGGTTGGCCGCGCCGTAGAGTGCGTTCTTAACAAGAATCGTTGCTTGTGTTAAGTTAGCCGACAGATTTTGATCCAAAAGAAGGGGGGTGAGTCAGGATGAAGATCCCCACTAGTTTCTTCGACGAGAGGATGATCGTTCGAATGATCAGTCAGCCGCGGCTTTTTTACACTGGTACGGTTTCCCGTCTGAGTCGTGAAAAAGAAAATCGTCTGGTTCTACAGGACGTCGTTAATGGCTTTAATCGTAGGCGACTTGATTTTGTTGTCTTGCCATTATCCGAGGTTGTGTTTGAGATTGATCACAACGGCCATCTTTCGCCGTAAAAACCACCTGTTGTGTCTTTACTGAGACCGGGTGGAGTGTTCAATCTGTTAAATTTTTCCATACGCCGATGTAGCTCAGATGGTAGAGCAACTCCATGGTAAGGAGTAGGTCGCCGGTTCAATTCCGGCCATCGGCTCAGGTTTACTTAAATTAAGAAAAGCGGGTCGCGATGACCCGCTTTCCGGTGATAGGAACAGAACCTACCAACCGCCTGGAAAATCTGGAAACATGTTGGCGAGGACTCTCCCAAGAGTATTTTCGGCTAATTGAACAAAGGTTTTTCTGGGACGAGTGTTTCTTTTTGAAACTGGCGAGGTGGCCATTTCTGCTGGATACATTCCGACGAGTAAGTCACTTTTGCCACCGCTTGGGGCCCCTTTTCGACCTGTTTTTCCTTTGGAACCATTTTCCGGTCCCAATCCGTCTAGATTCATAGGCTCAATCCTCCTTGTTTATTGCCTGGTTCCGTTTGTGCTACGCCAGCACTTATTGTAGTATAACTTTGTCTTTTGTAAAGATTGCCACCTTACCCGCCCGCAACGCCTGAGCGCGTAGCGATGGCGGGCGGGGCTCAGCCTTGGGTTGGGGTGGAGTGTGTTAAGCCGGAGTAGCTCAGTTGGTAGAGCAATGCTTTCGTAAAGCAGAGGTCGCGAGTTCAACTCTCGCCTCCGGCTCAAGATGAATAGCGAGGAGACCAAGCAAAAGTTAGCAGAACTCGAGGTGGCCATGGCGGCGCCCGATTTTTGGGCCGACAAAAATCGGGCGCAAGAACTCGTTCGTGAATATCAGGACTTAAAAGAAGAGTTAGAAAGTGGTGGCGTTGGTGGCTACGACAAGGGCGACGCAATTATCACCCTTTTCTCTGGCGCTGGTGGTGATGACGCTGAAGATTTTTCTCGCATGCTCTATGAGATGTATGATAAGTGGGCGGTGGCGCAGGGTTTCGAAATTTTTTTGGTCCACGACAACCAGAATGATCACGGCGGCTATCGCAATATTACTTTTGAAGTGCGTGGTCGCGGAGCCTATGGTAAACTAAAAACTGAATCAGGCGTCCATCGCTTGGTTCGGGTTTCCCCTTTTAGCGCTAAGAAGTTACGCCACACTTCGTTCTCGCTGGTGGAAGTAATTCCTCGATTGCCTAAGGCAAAGGCGGTAGATATCCCCGAAACGGATTTGAAAATTGAGTTCTCACGTTCATCTGGTCCTGGTGGGCAAAATGTGAATAAGCGCGAGACAGCGGTGCGCCTTGTCCATATTCCCACTGGTCTCGCGGCGCACTCGTCCAATGAGCGCAGTCAGGAGCGCAACCGCGAGAAGGCGCTCGAGATCTTAGTGGGCAAGCTCCATAAGCGGCAAGAAGAAGAGCGACTGGCTAAAGAACAAGGAATGTATATTTCTAAAACGACGGAAATCGAGTGGGGGAATCAAATTCGTTCGTACGTTTTACATCCTTACCAATTGGTAAAAGATCATCGCAGTGGTGTGGAAGATCGTGATGTGGAAAAAGTGCTCGGTGGTGATCTCTCAACTTTTATTCCCAATTAAATGATTTATTTCGAAAAAGTATCTAAAGTTTATCCCGACAGCTTTGCTGCGCTTAAGGAGGTGAGCTTTGCGGTGGAGCAGGGGGAATTTGTTTCGATTGTGGGGCACTCTGGCGCGGGTAAAACAACTTTGCTCAAAATGATTATTGCCGAAGAGAAGCCGACCGCCGGCCGCGTTTTCTTCCACTCCACCGATATTCATTCATTGGGGAAAAGCACGATTCCTAAACTTCGCCGGCGCATTGGTAGCGTGTTCCAAGATTTCCGCCTTTTGCCAAACAAAACGGCCTACGAGAACATCGCCTTTACCATGGAGTCAGCGGGTCGGAGTGATGAAGAAGTGGCATCCGATGTGCCCCACGTGCTCGAACTGGTGGGTCTTCAGAACAAAATTTACAATTTTCCCCACGAGCTCTCGGGCGGTGAGAAGCAGCGCCTGGCGATTGCTCGGGCCATTGTGAATCAACCGGACCTTCTCATCGCGGATGAACCGACCGGCAATCTTGATCCGCTCAACACCTTCGAGGTGGTCCAAATTTTCAAAAAAATTAATGATATCGGCACGACGGTGATTTTTACCACGCACAACAAGGGCGTGATCGATGAACTGGGTCGGCGAGTGATCACCATGGAGAACGGCGAGATTATTCGCGATGACAAGAAAGGTAAGTACGTTCTATAATAAGCCATGCTCGTAAATACTAAACGCATTATTCGTCTCGGCTTCATTAACTTCTGGCGCAATGGTCTTGTCTCGCTTGCCTCACTTATCGTAATGGTCATTACGCTTCTCGTGATTGGCGGCAGCGTGCTCTCTCGCGCCTTCCTCCTTGCCTCGCTCGATGAGATTAAGAGCAAGGTTGATATTAGCGTGGCCTTCCATGAGACCGTGGATGAGGAAGAGGTTCTCGGCCTCAAGCAAGATCTGTCACTCTTGCCCGAGGTAACAAACATTACCTACAGTTCGCGTGAGCAAGAACTCGCTGAGTTCCGCGAGCGTAATAAGGACAATGCCCTCCTACTTCAATCGCTTGAAGAAGTGGATAACCCTTTTGGCGCCCGCCTCAATATCCGCGCCTCGGACCCCAATCGTTACGAGAGTATTGTGAAGTTCTTGCAAGATAAAGATGCGACGGCTGGTGAGCAAGGGATTATTTATGACATTAGCTTTAAGAAAGATGTTGTCGACAAGCTCTCGCGGCTCATCGACACCGCCGAGCGCGCTGGTCTCACCATTATTCTGGTGCTCGTCTTTAGCAGCGTGATCGTCACCTTTGCCACCGTGTCGCTCGCCATTTATGTCTCACGCGAGGAAATTGGTGTGATGAGGCTCGTGGGCGCGCGCGACCAATACATTCGCGGGCCATTTCTCGTTGAAGGGGCAATCATCGGTCTTCTTGCCGCTGTGCTGGCTCTCATTTTGCTTTACCCTGCTACCATTTGGATTCATCAAGTCACGGCGGGGCTCCTGGTGGGCATTAATCTTCTCTCCTACTACCTCAACAATTTTGGACACATCCTTCTCATTTTGCTCGGTTCTGGTATTATCTTGGGTGTCATCTCAAGCGGTCTCGCCTTGCGGCGACATTTAAAAGTGTAAGAAGATAATTATGAATAACAAAGTCTGGTATGTAATTGGTTTGATTATTATCATCGGTATCATCGTCTTTATGACGTCGAAGGACTCCGAGACCATGCCCGCCGGTCAGGAAGGCAATGTGAGCGGTAGTGCGAGTAGCTTCACCACCAAGGGTGAGAAGAGCTCGCTCAAGGCGCTCCTCGCTCGCGCTGGCAGTCACAAGTGCACCTTCACCGACACCGCCGAGGGAACGGAGACGTCTGGCACAGTTTACCTTTCTGACGGTAAACTCCGCGGCGACTTCTCCTCCATGAGCGAGGGTAAGACCGTTATGAGTCACGTTCTGGCTGATGGTTCTGGTGCGACCCAGGTCTGGATGGATGACTTTCCTCAAGGCTTTAAAATGAATATGAATGAAATGGAAGCCCAAGCCGCCGAGTCTGGCGCCGTGGACTTCAACAAGGAGCTTGATTACTCCTGCGAAACTTGGACAGTTGACGCGAATGCGTTCACTGCGCCTGCGGGCATGACCTTCATGGATATGAACGCCATGATGCAAGGTGGCACGCCGGTTCCGGCTACTCGTTAGTTTTACCTAAGATTTTAGACAATCAAAAACCCGAGCCACAAGGTTCGGGTTTTTGATTTAAGCACTTGATTCTTAAGGCTTAAGATAAGTGCTTGGAGACAAGCTTGGTCATCTCAAACATGTTGACCATATCCTTGCCACCGAAGACTTTTTTCAAATTCTCGTCAGCGTTGATGTTGCGCTTGTTTTGGGGGTCTTGGAGATTGTGCTTTTTGATATATACCCACAACTTGCTGACCACTTCTGAGCGAGGCATGGGGCCATTGCCCACCACGGCTGCGAGTTCATCGCTGACCGTAAGCGGCTTCATAAATGCCGAATTTGTTTTTGTTGCCATTTTTGCTTATTTGATTAATAAACCTTCCGTCCCGGGTATTGTAGCACACTTGAGTAATTCCAGCATTTCCAGTATTTTATAGCTATTGCCGGATCGTCTAATGGTAGGACATCGCCCTTTGGAGGCGAGTATCTTGGTTCGAGTCCAAGTCCGGCAGTTTGTTTTGAGATATCTGACATGAAATCGGCTACTCCCAAATACGATTACGAGTGGTTCAAGAAAAGAGCTTTCGACTCGCTTTTATCTATCGCCCCACATGTGTGGGATTATTCTGATTCTTTACTGCTCTACATTTTTTCCGGCGCTGACGCTTACGAAACCCTTCAAGAAAAAGATTCTCCTTACTTTAGATTAATTACTAAACCAGAACGAGAGTATCTCGAGGCAATTGCCAAGCAAGTGGTTAATCTGTTGCCCGTAAACTTTAACTACATTGATCTTGGTCCGGGCACCGAGCATAAAGAGCAATTCTTTTTTGATGAACTGAAGAAACAAGGGAAGAAGTTTACCTATATTCCCGTTGATATTAGCGAACACTATCTCAAACTGGCTGAGAAGAATGCGAAAGATCAAGAAATTCCTGTTCGGGCGCTCCAAGCCTCGTTTGAAGAGCTGCCTGAAATTTTGGGAGAAGCGACAGTGCCAAGGTTTGTGAATCTTGGACTTACCTTTTCTAATTACGAACCACAAACGATTTTGAGTTTGCTAAAAAGTATTGCTGGGAAAAATGGTTATGCTTTTATCAACTCTCAAATCAGGGACCGTGTGGACATGGCTGCTATTCAAGCAATGTATGCCAAAGATGCGCTAACCTTAGCCGACGATAAACTAAAATTACTTGGTCTCGAACCATCGGCAGATGTCACTCAGAGAGAAGCCGATAGTGGAATTAAAGCCTGGTGTTCGATTATTAATCTCTCATCGGAGCTTAAAGAAAGGGGAATTGAGATTGGAGACAAACTTCTGGTCTTCCAAACCCTTCGCTACACCGTAGAACAATTGGAAGCTGAGCTCAAAAAAGCCTTAAACGATTACCAATTGTTTGACACAGGGGCCCCGTTTGTAGGAGCGCTTATTAAGACCTGAAGAACTTGTGTAAGTTTGGTATGTTTATGAAGCGGAATATTTACCAGAATCCACATTTAGTCGAGAACGACAACTGGCAGCAAGAACGCGTCTAAGGTAGGATGGGGGAATGTTTGTCTTGTCTTTCACCGTCGCCTTCTGCCTCCTCTACGGAGTGCTTATTTTTCTCTATCCTTACTTTTTCACCGGTGCTACGGCTTGGCCGGGGCGGCGGGCTAATTTGTTTTCCCTCCTCGCCATTATTGTAGCCACCTTCGTTATTTTCTCGCTTGTGCTCAATGTGTCTGATCCAATTCTCGCCAACCGTCTCCAACACGCCCTTGGTGGCGGCTTCATGGCGTTTTTTGTTTGTTTCCTCGCCGCCACGCGCAGCGCTATTAGTTTGAGCCGATTCCAATTTTTTTGCTTCAGCTTCCTTATTGTCACGGCGCTTGGCGTGGCCAATGAAGTTTTAGAATTCTTTCTCCAAAATTATTTTGGTCTTCACTTCGCCAGCGCTGTCAACGACACTTGGCTCGATCTTATTTCCAACGTCATCGGCGCTCTCGTCGCCAGTATTATTTTTGTCCCCTTTGTGCGTAAAAAAGCGAAGGTGGTTGAAGATAACTAGATGCTCCCAAATTTTTCTCCAATCCAAAATCATATCTTGTCGAAGCTGAAGAATGCGCAGTCGCTGCGCTATAGCGAGATGCAACCAGAGAAGGTGCCGAACGATCTCTATAATTACCATCTCCAATTTCTGGTGAAGAAAGGTTTTGTCACCAAGCTCGATGATGGGTATTCGCTCTCAGAAACCGGCATTAAACATGTCGCTGATCCCTATCCGGCGAACGACGCGATCACGAGTCTTTTTAAAATTAATGTGATCACGGTGGTTTCGCGGGTGGTAAATGGCCAGATCGAGATTCTCAATCAAGAACGGAAGTCAAATCCTTCCTACGGCAAGATCGGAGTTCCTGGTGGCGTGGTGTTGAAAGGTGAACTCATTGAGCCAGCCGCGTCGAGAAAGCTCAAACAAGAAACCGGTCTCGAAGGAGAATTTAAACTTATGGGTTGCGAGCGACGGATTATGTATAAAGACGGCGAGCTGTTTTCTGATGTGTTGTTTCCGATTTCCTACACTGACACCTCTTCCGGAGAACTTCTCGGAGAAAGTAATTTTGGTCGCAATTTCTGGTCACCGATTGACGAGGCTATTAAACATGAATCAACCGAATATGATTCGATCAAAAGTATTGTTCATGTTCTTAAGGCGGTGAAAGTCGGTGTGATTCGAGAGTTACCCTTCTTTTTCGAAGAAACTATTCAAGCCAATTAATTACCGAGGGAGCCCTCGCTAGATTGTTTTTTGAGCTCCAGTAATCTGGTGGTGGATTACTAGTAATTTTGAAAGGAACAATCATGAACTCACCAATCAGTGATCTCAAAACAAAAGGGTTTGTCACTTTGGAATATCCGCCGGAGTTGCGAAAGGCAGTTCAGGTGGCAATAGGGGCATGGCAAGGGTTTTTCCAACTGCCGATAGATGACAAGGCGGTTCTGCCCTACAGCAATCAAGCTGCCGGTGTGGGTTATGAGGTGAAAGTTGGCAATGGTCCTAAAGCCGATCGTAAGGAGAATTTCGATCTCACCATTGCTGGCAAGTCATGGTTGGAATCCAACTTGGTCCACTTCGAGAATCCGGCAGCGCTCAATTTTGTTAACCGAGCGCTCGGTCTTATTCCGGTCATGAAACCGTTGATTCTTGATTTTGCTCGGCAAGCAGAAAGTACTTTTGGGCTCGCGGGATTCGCCGACGAAGTTGCGGTGAGTGAGAATGCTTACTTTGTGCGCTTCATTCATTACTTTGGCGGTCGTCAGATGGGGGATGAAATGGCGACAGCTCACGCTGATCAAAGCGGGTTCACATTACATCTCTTCGAGAGTGATCCCGGGCTTGAGTGTCTCAGTCTGTCTGACAAAAAGTGGATTGATATGCCGGTGTCGGAAGGCGAAACGGTGATCATTCCAGCGATGCAATTACAATTACGATCACAAGGAAAACTTACCGCGCTCGCGCATCGCGTCACGGCGCGCCCAGAAACAGTGAAGAAGGGACGCTTCTCGGCCGTGTGCTTTATTCAACTCAAGAACACTTCACAATACGACAAAGCGCGCCACGGCCGACTCCAAGAGAAAGAGCCCGGGTTCAATTACGGCATGACTCACGGTGAATTTGCGAAGCTCTTTAAGTAATGAGCGTTTGGCCGGATTCAAGCGGTAGCCTACGGGCTGCCGCTTTCTTGTCCTTGTGCTACACTAGAGACCATATGAAAAAGAATTTGCCAATTATTATTGGAGTAGCCTTGCCAATTATCTTTATTTTAGTCATCGCTCTCTTGGCCTTCGGCCCGACCTGGTCCATTAGGCCGGCGCATAACTTTATTTATAGTCACGATAATCGTGATTATTACTATGGTCGGCAATATCGCAATATCTATGATGTCGAGAACGGTAAGGTGGTAATGAAGCCACGCACGATCAATATGGTAAATCGAGAAAATGTGACCTGGGAAGATGCTCCGCCAATCTTTCTTTATAATGTAAAAAATAATTCTACTCACGAAATTGGTTTGGTTGAGGCCTTGGCACTTAATCTTGACCCGGGACCCACGTCGCCCGACGGTTACTTAGTAGAATATCGCTCGGGTGATTACGGTGTCTTCGAGCTCTTTGGCTCGAACAATAGCGCCAACGGTTACTATATTACGAAGGACCAAGCGGGGAAGAAGTTGGCCGGCTTCCAGAACGATCGCTATAGTTACTATGACCGCAATTTTAAGTTTCTTGGTTGGGTAAAATAATTTTATGGACAAACAACAAGTACTCGATCTCATTAAGCGCCAACTTGATTCCGGCGTTATTTCCTCTGAAGAGTTGCTCGCGGCGGCGCGTGGCGCAAGTGTTACTTCTGTTTCGCCGCCCACTTCAACCGGCGCTTCTTCTCATCGTCTGGCCAATGTCTTCTACGCCATCGGTGCCGTGGTTGCTGTGGTCGGAGTGATTATTTTCCTCGTTCAACACTGGATGGAGATTGGCTTTCTTGGTCGCGTCCTCGTCACTCTCGGGATTGCCGCTGTCACTTACATTGCTGGGATTCTCTTGCGCGGACCGGCCCATCGCGTGATCTCGCAAATTATGTTTACCATCTCGGCTGTGCTCTCGCCGCTTGGGGTGGGGGTAATTCTTTACGAGGCGCGGGTGGCGATTACGCTTGATCTCCAGCTCATGGTGGCGTTGGCACTCTTTGTGCTCTTCGGCTTTGCTTATTTTCTTGCCCGGCGCAGTATTCTTATCTTGCTCACTCTTGGTTATGCCACCTGGGCGTACTACGTTTTGCTCATCAAGACATTCAGCTTCAGTTATTACAATTTTAATATTCTCAAGTGGGCCACGATCATTGCGGGGTTGGCCTACATCTTAATTGCTTATGGCTACGGTCGCTTGGCTTCGCCCGACTCTGGCACGGCCCAGACGGGCACGGCGCGCGAACGGGCCTCGGTTCGTGGGATTCTCTTTGGTCTCGGGACGCTCGGGGTTTTGGGCGCGGGCATCTCGCTCGGTGGGGGTTGGGATATTATCTTCGTCGCGGTACTTTTTGCCGCTTTTTACGCCAGTGTTTTCTTCCGGAGTCGGGTGATGCTTATTCTCGCGGCGCTTTTCCTTATGGCTCATATTGTTAAGCTCACTTCGCGTTACTTCGTTGGTTCAACCAGTTGGCCAATTGCTCTAGTGATCTGTGGTTTCATTATGATCGGTATTGGTTACGGCACCTTCCAGCTTAATCGTAAATATTTAAGCGTTTCATCAAACGCCAGTTGACCTAATTTCCCCAATCCGTTAGCCTGAGTGACGGATTTCGTTATTTTGGGAGAGTTTGGCATGAACTTTGACTTAAACGAATTGGCCGAAGCCTTTTGTAAGGCGATGGCCAACGGTTGGTGGGGAGACCATGAAGAAGGTGAAGTTGTGCCCGGCGCTCCTAATTGTCGGTTCACATCATTCAAATTCAAAGGTTTCCGGGTGGTTGATTGTTGGCGGGTAACGAGAGGTCGGAGAAGTCCGGGTCGAGTTGCCATTTTGTTTGGAGGTAAAATTGTCTGGCAAATGGATTACTGGGAAGCATACCCAGACGATCCAGTGGTCATGGATGCCGTGAAGAGAGGGGTGAGAAGCCTCTGTTCAAAGGGGATTTTCTCAGCTAGAGGGCCGAAGGTTCTTGCCTTTGGGGATGCGAGATACAAGGGCAAGCACCAGAGGTCTAGTCACGTTCTGGTGTACCAAAATTTGTACCGCGGTTCAATCAGGAGATTTTGCGGGGCAGAAGAAATCAGAAACGGCGACAGTTTAGTCGGTACGACCCAATATCGTGGTGGGCTTACAGAAGTGGGCCTGCCACTACCCATTGGACTAATCGGTCCTATTGGTGCCGGCAAGGAAGCCTTCTGGAAAATTCTCAGAGAGATTCTTTCTCCCCTCACTACCATTGATCGGTTTAGCACTTCGAATCTACTGGGTGGGGTCTTAGACATTCTTGGGATCCCGCGCGAGAGGTCCGATTTGCAGCGGGTGGCTCTCGCTTTGGATCGTCATTACTGCAAGGGCGTTGTGAGTCGGGCCGTAGCCAAGAACATGCTGGATAGCGGAAAAAAGGTGGTTGTCTTTGACTCCATTCGTTGGCCGACCGATATGAAGGCCGTTCGTGATAGAAGTGTGTTTCCGCAGAGTTTGGTTGTTCGTCTCAGAGCTGACCAAAGAACTCGTTGGGAGCGCGTACAAACCAGAAAGGAAAAACGCGGAGAAAACGGAATTTCTTTTGCGGCGTTTCAGCGGTCGGAAAGGGTTGGAACGGAAACGTCGATAGCAAGGTTGGCTCGACAGGCCGATGTTGTTATCGACAACGACGGTACTTTCGATGATCTACGATCCCGCGTTGAGCAATTCGTTAAAGATCATATCGAACCCAAACTCTAAGTGTATTCCTAAGCCCCCCAGTTTCGCTGACGCGGAACTGGGGCGCTTTGTTTTTTCTTATGCTACAGTAGGCGGATGTTAATCGACGAGGTCAAAATTAGGGTCTATGGCGGCGCGGGCGGGCGGGGTGCCGTGGCGTTTAATAAGGCGAAGCTGGCGGTTGGGCCGGTGGGTGGCTCCGGTGGTCGCGGCGGTAATATTACCTTCGAGGGTGTCTCGAACATTAGCGCTCTGATCCAATTTCAAAACAAGAAAGAAGTCCGTGCGGGCAACGGGCAGAATGGTCGGTCGCAATTCCGCGATGGTGAGTCGGGCAAAGATCTCATTCTCCAGGTGCCGGTGGGTACCGTACTTACTAATACCGAAACCGGCGCGATGACGGAGATCACTAAGGTGGGCGAGCAATGGCTCGCGGTAAAAGGGGGGAAGGGCGGCAAAGGTAATTTCAAATACCGTTCGCCGGTGAATACGAGCCCAATGGAATTCCAAGAAGGTTTGCCCGGTGAAGGGGCCGTGCTCCAACTTGAGCTCAAGATGATTGCGGATATTGGTCTGGTGGGTCTCCCAAATGCGGGTAAATCGAGCCTTCTCAACGAACTCACAGCGGCGAAGAGTAAGGTGGCTAATTATCCCTTCACTACCCTTGAGCCACACTTGGGCGCTTATTACGGACTCATTATTGCGGACATTCCGGGGCTGATCGAAGGTGCTTCTGGTGGCAAAGGTCTTGGCACCAAATTTCTTCGTCACGTCGAGCGGACAAAAATTATTTTCCACCTGATCTCGGCGGAAGAAGCGGACCCAGTAACCGCTTATCGAACTATCCGAACTGAACTTGCGACGTATAATGAAGCGCTCGCAGAAAAGCAAGAATATGTTTTTCTCACCAAGACGGATCTCGTCACGCCAGAAGTTTTGAAAGAAAAGCTCGTTGCCCTCAAAAAGCTCAAACTCAAACCAATTCCATTCTCCATTCTTGATACCGAGAGCCTGGTGGCCGTGAAAAAGATTTTAGAGAAAATTCAGGCGGAAAAGTAAGTTATAATTAATTATGATCAAAATAAAAATTCTGACGGGGTCGGTGAGGCCAAGGCGGTTTAATTCTCAACCAGCCAATTGGATTTATAATCTCGCCAAAGAACGAAAAGATATTGAAGTTGAGTTGCTCGACCTCGCCAAGATTAATTTACCCTTCCTTGATGAGCCGTTTACGCCGTTCGAAAATAAACCAGAGAAAGAACACACCAAAGCCTGGGCCAAGACGATCGACGAAGCAGACGGCTTCATCTTCGTGACGCCGGAATACAATCACTCGATCCCGCCGGTGCTTAAGAATGCGGTTGATTACCTTTTCTGGCAGTGGCATTACAAGCCGCTTGCTTTCGTGAGTTATGGATCTCTTGCTGGTGGGGCGCGAGCGGTGGAGCACTGGCGTGGGGTGGCGGGTGAACTCAAGATGTATGACCTGCGCGAGCAAATTATGTTACCCAATTATTGGGAGCATCTGAATGAAAAGGGTGAATATCAATTTAACGATCGTCACGTTGCGGCGGCCAACGCCATTCTCACCGACCTCACCTTCTGGGCTGAGAAAATGAAACCAGCGCGGGAGGAGTTGAAGAAAAGGGAGCAAAAATAAAACCCCCCCAGAACGCCCGGAGGGGTGAGAATCGCTGATTTTGTTGTTTTATCCGGAAAGCGGAGAACTTAATCGAGATTGTTCAACTCTACTACCTGGTGATCTAGACAAACAAAGAGCTCATCACTACGAAATCTCCTTGCGTTCGGGTTCTCTTGCAGGACTAATTCGTGGCGTTGCCGAGCTTCAAGTAGAATGTTGTCGTAGAGATATTGGTCTGTAGCATGCGGGTCGTGGTGGGTAAGGCCAAGTTTCTTGGCTTTTACTGTTGCCGCTACCCGAACGCAAAAACCTGGTGTTCCATGCCCGAAGCCAGCTTTTCCATTTTGGTATTGTGCCTGAGAATATTGTGCATCCATCACCAAGAGATCAGCGTTGAGCAGGTGACGCTCGAGGTCACCCGGGAGCGCTTCTTGATTCTCATGATCGGTAAGAAAAACGAAGACTTTACCACTTGGTCGTTCTTCAAACCGATATGAAATCGTCCGTTCGGGGTGGTTGGAGTAATGCATCTTGATTACCAAACATTCACTGATCGGGTAACTACCCAACTGACCGAAGTTGATAATCTGATTCCCGCACTCGCTACGAGTGAACTCTTCCACTGAGACCATCCGAACTCCTCCGGTCTCGTGACAGACAATTACTTGCACGTTGGGGTTTTGAATCCCACGACAAGTAAAACGTGCCGCCACCGCACTGAAGTCGATGGGGAAGAAAGGCGGCTGCATGATTGTCTTCAAGACCTTTTTTGGGCCATAACCCAATTCGACAGGTCCCCAGCAGGAGAGTTTTACTCTCTTGTTGTGGGTCACCGAACCCAAAAGGAGGCCTTGGGTATGATCATGGTGGTAGTGTGTAAACAACACATGAACAAACCCGGTTTTTGTTTTGAACGCTCTATCAGAAAAAGGGATAAATCCCGTTCCGGCGTCAATCGCGAGGCGCACACCATGCGGCAAACAAGGACTTTCCACTTCCACACATGTCGTGTTCCCTCCCACATTGTGGGAAAACTTATTAGCTATAGGCACCGAACCACGGGTGCCCCAGAAGGTGATTTTCATTGTTTTCTCCTTTCCCCGGCTTATATCCGGACCAACAAAGTGTCAACGATCTCCGGGGATAAAATATAACTTTTTGATGATTAAGTCAAATAGTGTATTATAGTGATAATTATGATCAAAATAAATTTCTACCCTGATTCAGACAAGGTTGAATACATCAATGGAGCCGCAGAATATCAAGAAATTTGGGCAACAGAAGGTGAGCGAATTGTAACCACTTGGGAAGCTGTTAGTGACCTGGAGTTTTCCGAAAAAGAAATTAATGCCGTGATCTTTCATGGAATCAGTCAGACTCCACCCCTAGTCTTGCGCGATGACTTAACATCAGAAAGAAAAAGAGCCGTGTTGATCCATGAATTGGGCCATCGGTTACTCTACGGTCGAAGATTAGATTTAAGCTCTGGTTTAGAAAGTCATAAAACCTTGTTTTTAGTTCTGCCGGAAGTGTTTTTGAAATTGTATGACCAAAAATTTCTTGAAAACGCCATTGCTGCAGACAGAAATCTTCCCCGACCATATTATGGCGAGGCTTGGGATTGGGCCTTGGCATTTACTCCGGAGCAAAGAAAAGAAGAGTTTCGTAAACGTTTGAAATAACGAACCATGCTCGTCTATCTTGTTCGTCATGGTCAGAGCCAGTTGAATGTAGAAAATAAGGACCAAGGGCCGGAGGGTGCCCTCTCGGAAGAAGGGCGGAAGCAGGCCAAAGTTTTGGCGGAGCGATTCCAGAAAATTCCTGTAGACCTTGTGGTGTCGAGTACTTATGAACGGGCCAAGGAAACCGCGGAGATTATTAATGAGCATCTCGGCAAGTCGCTAACCTTCTCGGAACTAATTGCTGAACGACGACCGCCAAGTAAATTTATTGGTGTAACCCACGATGATCCCGAGTATATTGCTGCGCACCGATTGATGGCGGAGAAGAGACTTGTTGATCCGTCTTGGCGTTACTCGGATGAAGAAAACTTTTTAGAGTTGCGCGATCGAGCAAATAAAGCCCTAGACTTCTTTCTCACACTCAAAGCAGAGAAGGTTCTCGCAGTAACTCACGCTGGTTTTCTTCGACTCCTGTTTGCCGTTATTGTGATGGGGCCAGAAATAAAGTACGAAGAATATTTACGATTTTTCCGTGTCCTCAAAACAGCTAATACTGGTATTACGGTAATCAAACATGAAGAGTTGACCTTGCCCTATCAAGGGACTCTTTGGCGTCTCGTCTCCTGGAACGATCACGCACATTTGGGGTAAATTTGGTATATTGAAGCCATGTCTCGGATCATTATTGTTCATCGGTGGGGTGGTGGGGCAGAGGACGACTGGCGACTGTGGTTGAAGGGAGAATTGGAAAAATTGGGTCATGAGGTGCTTGTTCCCGCGATGCCAGAGACCGAGACGCCAGTGATTGAAAAGTGGGTGGACCACTTGGCGGGGGTGGTTGGCGAACCTGATAAGAATACTTATTTTATTGGCCACAGCATTGGCTGCCAAGCAATTTTGCGTTATGTGGAAACACTCATCCAACCAGTAGGCGGTGCGATTTTTGTGGCAGGTTGGTTTAGTTTAGAAAATTTGGAAGATGAAGAAACAAGAGCGGTGGCCAAGCCGTGGATTGAGGAACCGATTGATCCAGTAAAAGTAAAACAAAATTTACCGAAATCAGTTCTCCTTATTTCCGACAATGATCCTTACGGCGCCTTTGAAGAAAATAAAAAGAAATTTGCCGAACTTGGTTCAAAGATTATTGTTGTTCCAAAAGCTGGTCACCTCACAGCTAATGATGGTTACACCGAGTTTCCGGAATTGTTGGAGGAAATTACGAATTTGCTAGTATTAAATTCATGAAAAGAAACATCTTGGTTACCGGGGTATCGCGGGGGATGGGGATGGCAACGGCGCGGCTTTTGGTGGCGGAGGGGGCTTTTGTGTATGGTATATACAACAGCAATGAAGAGGTGGCTAAGAAGCTCAAAACAGAATTAAAAAATCTCGAAATTTTCCAATGTGATCTTGCTGATCGCGCTCAGATTCATGGTTTGATTGAGAAATTAAAAGGAATCCAATTCCACGGTCTGGTAAATTGCGCCGGAGCTTTTATGCCCATTGAGTTTGATAATTTTGATGTTGCGACCTGGGACAAAACGCTTGCTATTAATCTCAATGCACCGCTGTTGCTGGTGAACGGGCTAAGGGATAATTTGGTCGATGGTGCCTCGATAGTAAACATTTCGAGCACGGACGCTATGGGCGGTTCGATTACTGGTGTCGCGTATTCTGCGAGTAAGGCAGCCTTGCTCAACCTGACTCAAAGTCTTGCCAACATTCTCGCGCCGCGCAAAATTCGAGCGAATGCAATTGCGCCAGGCTGGATCGGTGACGGCATGCAAGCGCCGCCAGAATTATTAAAAGAAGCGGCAGCCTACAATCTTCTTGGTCGTGTGGGCAAGTACGAAGAAATTGCCGAGATAGTGAACTTTTTACTTTCCGATAAATCAAGTTACGTGAACGGGACGATGATTGTTGCTGACGGAGGCGACTCAGCCACTAGCTACACTTTGCGCAAAGAGGCGGGGATGCAGGTGAAATTTTAAGTCATGAACTCGATTTGTATCTTTGGAGCTAGTACAACTTGGGGTGCTTGGGATTTAGAGAAAGGCGGTTGGATTAATCGGTTGTGGTTACACGCGGCTCAATTTCCCGACGATCGGTATGTGGAAATTTTTAATCTTGGTATTTCGGGGGAAACTGCCGCGGGATTATTGTCGCGGTTTGAAGCAGAAGCAAAAGCAAGAGGGGCAGATGCTTTAATTTTCCAAATGGGTGGCAATGATGCAGCTTTCGATAATGATACTAAGATCGCTCAGATGTCGCTGGAGAAATTTAGGACTAATTTAGAAGAAATTATTGTCCGAGCAAAGCGAGTAACCAGCAACATTATTTTCATTGGGCTTAAGAATTGTGACGAGACAAAAACTATGCCAGTCTCGTGGTGCAATCTCTGCTACTCCAACGCCAAGCTTCAAGAATACAATGAAGTGATGAAAGAAGGGTGTGCACAAAAAGGTGTATTGTTCTTGGAGCCACCTCACTTGGATGTAGCCACTGACTTCGACGACGGCTTGCATCCCAATGCCCTCGGTCACGAAAAAATTTTCCAGAGTGTCAAAGGTTTTTTGGAAGAGAAAAAGTGGATTTAAGTTATGAAACTGATTACCCTTAACTTGTGGGGTGGGATTGTGTATGAGCCGCTTTTGGAATTTATTCGTCGGGAGGCGGCGAGCACCGACATTTTTTGTTTTCAAGAAATGCTTTTTGGCGACCGGCCGGAGTTTACGTCGGTTCATCGGGCGAGAGTAAATTTGTTTCAAGAGCTGAGTAAGTTGTTGCCTGAGTTCCAGGCTTATCCGTGGCCGGTTCTCGAGAGTACTCATTTTCGCAGCGAGCCGATTGACGGTTTTCATTCTGGCCAAGCTATTTTTATGCGCCAAGGAATAAAGGTGGGGACGAGTGGCGGCTTTCTGACGTATCGGGGCGAGTCACCCTCGGGCACCAAGAGCGCTTTACTCACTGGTCGTTGCCAGTGGTTAGAATTCGGGCACAATCAAGAAAAGTTTTTACTGCTCAATATTCACGGCTTGTGGCAGAAGGATAAAAATAAAATTGATACCCCGGAACGCTTGGTGCAGTCGGCGATTATTAAAGAATTTCTTGCTTCGAAGTCGGGGAAAATAATTTTTGTCGGGGACTTTAATTTAATTCCTGATGGTCAAGCTTTCGCGATTTTGGCCGAGGGCTTTAATGATCTGATCAAGAAGTTTAATGTTCAGTCTACTCGCACTTCGTTTTACACCGAGCCGTGTAGGTTTGCTGACTACATTTTAATTTCGCCCGAGATCGAAGTAAAAAACTTTGCCGTTTTGCCCGATATCGTCTCTGACCATTTGTCTCTTATGTTAGAGTTTTAATAAGTAATGAAGAAACTGGAAAACGATCTAACTTTTCTTACCACCATTGTTAATCGGCTAAAACAGGCAGGAATCCACATTCTTATTTTTGGCGGTTGGGCAGAGGAGATGGGTGGGGCGATTGCGTCGCGGGAACATCGCGATGTGGATTTACTCTATGTTGGGACTGATTTTTTCTTAGTCGACCAGTTTATTAAAGATAATGCTGACCTTCAGGAATTGGCTGAAAAACATTTTCCCCACAAACGAGCCTTCTTTTGTAACGGAGTTTTGATTGAAATTACCTTGGTTGAGCAGCGGGGTAATTTATTCGTGACGAATTTTTGGAATACTTATGAATTTGTGTGGCCGGAGTTAGTTCTTGGTAATTTAGAGTTACCAGCAGTAACTCCCGCGGTTGTTGATTATTATCGTCGTCATTATATTGAAATTGCCAACGCTAGGTATTGGGCCTAGAATGTGGAGATGCCTAAGTTGTCATTGACGGAAAAGGTTGTTTTGGCCATGGCGATTCTTTTGATCGTTGTTTTGCTGGCGCTGGCGGCGGCCTTGGACCGTCGCGGCATTCTTAATCCGCCCGTGGCTACTTCTACTCCAAGTGTGATGACCTCGCTCGGTGGGCTGACCTTTCCGCAGCCGGCGGACTTTGGCCTTGCGGTCACGCCGGAGCAAGTTCTCGTCAAGAGTTACATTCCGCCGTGCGAGAGTAATTTTGATTATTGTTTCTATTATCTTGGTGATGATTTCGCCGGAACAAATTTTGAAAGTGCCGGAATTCGCGTCTTGCGTCGATCCGATCTTTCCACCCCTGAAACTTGTCTAAACACCTTACCGTTAGGCTACTCCAACATTTTCCCTACAACCAAAATTACACCAAGCTATTCCGCCAGCGTTTCCCCAAATCTCGGTGATGCCGCCGCGGGCCATTATACAAACGGCGAATTGTATCGCTTAAACTTGCCCGACACTTGTTTTGAAATTGAGGTGCGTCGTGGTTTTACGCAGTTTGCTAATTATCCGGCCGGTTCTGTTCGAGAATTTGCTAAAGCTGACCGCGATATTTTAGAGACTAAAGTTAATCAAATTATCAAAAACATTACTCTCACGGTTACAGATGAAAAAGTGGTTTGGCCGGAGAATGAAGATTAAGAGGCTTGATTTGCCTTTAACTCTGGTTTGACTTAGGATCAAGCCCGGACCTGTACTTCACATCAACTATTTAGAAAGAAAGGAGGTGGGTGATGCCGCAGGTAATCATTAATTGGGACCTCGCCGAAAGTGTTTTCGGTACTCTGCTTCAGGCGCTTAAGGAAGGGCGTTATCCGTACAATGTGGTTAAACCACCTCAACGACCCGAAAACATGCCAAATAATTTGGTATGGGGTAGCGTGGAGCATGCGAGATTTCTTTTTTGCGTGTGTTACTACATGCGCGGAGGAATTGAGAGCGAAACAGCAATTTTAGCTCTCGCTCGCTTGTATGCAAATAAACCTGAGATTTTTGTTCCGAAATCTTTTGCTCAGCTTCTTGAGCCAGACAATGAGGCATCGAAGATCAGCGAATTGCTTGCCCAGTATGGCCTGAACTACAACGCGACTCACATCGGGCGGTATTGGATACACAACTTCATCAAGCTTGAGCGCGGATGGCAGGGAAATCCGGCGAACCTGTTTACGGGAGTTTCTGGTTATGACGAAATTTGTCGACGGGTCATTAATAAGCGCGACAAGGAAAAGGGTTCTCAAAAAAACCACGGCTTCTACGGTTTCCGAGAGAAAATGGTGAGTATGATCATTCACTTTCTCATGGATGCCGAAATTATCCAGCCATTCGTATTTCCGGTACCGGTAGACTTCCACGTTCTTCGTGTCCTTGTTGCCAACGAGCTCCTCGTGGTGAATGGTTCACAAGCGGGCGATGATCTTTACACCAACGATCTCCAGGCCGCAGCGCGGCGTTTGACTGACACATACTGTCGACAACATGCCGTGGACGCTCTGCGTCTTGGAGATGCTCTGTGGTTGCTTTCCGGTAGTTTGTGCCATCTCCATCCGGGCAATCAGATGAAGGTTGGCGATCGAAACGGTCGCCAAACGGAATTGACACGATTGCGAGTGGTGTGGAACAAGAGTCAGACCGAGCGGTTTCTTCGTTCCTGCCACCTTTGTCCCATTACGGGGAGCTGTCGTCACAATATTGCGTCGGCGCCCTACTATGTCCAAGGAAAGCTAAAGATTCTTGGACCTCGTGGGGTTCCCGACCAATCCTTTCTTTTTTAATTATAGTTGATCAGGTTGCCCGGCACTTACTCGCCGGGCACCTTTTTGTTTATGTTTTTTACACACTCAAAAACCTCCGCGAGCTAGTCGAGGAGGTTTTTGAGTGTCGGGTAAGATCGTTTAGTGTTGCACGCCGGAAGCCTTCATCGCCTCAATGCGGCGCATGAGTTCTTGAATCTTGGCCTGCAGTTCGGTGATAGAACCACCTTGGCTATTTGGTCCCTTGATCATCGTGGCGGTAATTACGCCATTCGTTTGGTTAATCGTTCCCATGAGTGACACCTGATTGCCCTCGGCTAAGCCGCTAACACCAGTGCGTGAGGCGTCCACATGGAAGGTGAGACCCCAAATCGAGACTTCAAGATTGGTCCCGTTAATTTCCGAGATTTTCCCACCATTAATTTTCATTTCGCCGTTTGGATTAATGACCACATGGTTTTGCATTACCATCGGCCGATTCATCATATTGTCCAGCTTCATCGTCTTGTGTTCCAGACGGTCTTCCATGTGTTCCATCCCGTGTTCTTCCTCCGTTTCATGACCAGAGTTGGCGGAAGTAGCTGAGGGAAGGCTAATAATAGAAAACAGAGCCAAAAGACCAACAAAAGAAAATAAATATTTATTCATATAAATTTTAAATTACCTTAATAATAGGTCTATTCTACCACGTTTGCTCAATGAGCAATAATCACTTTTTCCCCTGATTCTAAGCCAGAAATTACTTCAGTTTGGGTCGTGCCTTCAAGCCCGGCTTCTATTTCTTGACGGCGAAAGTTGCCATTCTCTAGTATCTTAACAAACTTTTTCCCATTTTCCATGCTGATCGCCGCGGTGGGAACCAAGAGAACATCTGCCTTACTTTCCGTAACAATATTTGCCTCCACGCTCATGCCGGGCTTCACGCGCGGATCGCTTGTTTCTAAATTAATTTTAATCGTATAAGTTGCCACGCCGTCATCCACGCTCCCAAGGGTAGAAATTTCGGTGACGGTGCCGTTGAGTTCTAGGCCCGGAATAGCATCAAGGGTGAGCTTGGCTTGCTGACCGAGTGCCACCTTAGCGGTGTCGACTTCATTAAGGAGAATTTCCACCAAGTGTTCATGGGTAATGAAAGTTACGGCACTGCGGCCAATGGTGGCGCGGTCACCCACTTTCACGTTTACTTTTGCTGCGATGCCAGAGAATGGCGCACGGATAAAGTAATTTTGATAAGCTTCTTCCTTTTCTCTTATTTCAAGTTCGGCCGCTTTTATATCAAGCGCATCAGCCCCGTTTTTGAGATCAATAAGCTCTTCTTCAGCCTCGCGAATAGCGCGACCAGCCGCCACAAGTTCGTCGTCTAAGCGGGCAATATCATTCTCGCTTGTAAGAAGTTCGGCGAGGTGGGTATTGGTTTCTTCGGCGTAAGTGGCCAGGGAGGCTTGCTCGGTGGTGAAGACTTGTCCCGGATTATCATTACGCTCGGCCATATAGTCTACGAAGTTCCGCAGAGCTTTCACGGCATCAGCGGCCAGCTTTCCTGTGTTTCGCCCTCGCTGAATCATGGCGTTTATGGCACCCCGTGGTGATTCACGAGTCAACAAGCGATATTCTTTCAAATCGCTTTGAATTGCTTTATCAGCCTTATAGTAGAGATCGATAGCTTGGTTGCGATACTCACGAGCTTGCTCACTCTCAAGTCGTGCGGCACTGTCGGAGAGGGTACTTCCGCTTAAGATGTCATCAAGTCCAATCGCCAGATCAGGCAGGTCTAAATATGTATCAACCAAGGCGTTGAAGGCCTCATTATACGCTGCGGCCAAGTCAGCCGTTAATTCTAATTGATTTTCTTTTGCGTCTTCAGTCGCGTTTTCCGCTTGCAAGAGCTCCAGTGCTTCCGGTGGTTTCTTTAGCTTTTCTAATTGCACCTTCGCGTTCTCTAGAGCAATTTCTGCCTCGGTGGCGTCGAGCGCTACAAGAAGGGTACCTTGCGTTACGATTTGACCGTTTTTTACCGGAGTAGAGATCACAACGGCGGCCACTTCACTGGCGAGTTCCACCTCGTCATCGGATGAGACTTGGCCACTGCCGATCACGGTTGAGCTAAGAGCGCCGCGCTCGGCGGTCACCACAGTGTGTTCCGAGCCTGCTGAGCCACCGTTACCACCAAAGATAAGGTATCCAACAGCAAGAACAACAATGAGAATAATAAAGCTCCAAATTTTGTGTTTTCTGATCCACTGCATCCTGGACACGATAGCCTTTGTTGCCTTGCTCTGTCAAGAAAAGTTGGGTAAACTTAAAGCAATGGATCATCAGAAATTGCAGCCCTATTTTCTTCTTATTCTCATTTTTGTTCTCGCGGTGCTGGTGTTCTTTCTTCTTAAGCCGGTATTCGCTGGCTTGGTGCTTGCCGCCGTTCTCGCGGTGGTCTTTCATCCGCTTAAGCAATCGATGCTCATCTTTACTCGCGGTCGGGCGAGCCTTGCGTCTTTCTTTAGCACCGTTTTAATTATTTGTTTGATCCTTGTGCCGCTTAGCCTGCTTGGTACGCAGATTGTCCGTGAGGCCCAATCTCTTTACCAGAATTTAGCCGTTGGTCAGTGGTCAGCGGGGAAAGTTTTTTCTCAAGTCTCGGCTGGAGAACTGCAGCAATATTTACAACAGGCTCTCTCTTGGCTCATTAGTCGGCTTGGCTCCATTTTCTCTAGCGTGGCCAAGGTGATGCTCAACCTCTTGGTTTTCTTTATTGCCCTCTATTATTTCTTGAGGGATGGTGGTCGTTTCAAGCGCGCGGTGGTTCTCTTAAGCCCGCTCTCCGATGCGCGCGATGAATTTGTCCTCAATCGCCTGGTTCTCGCGGTGAACTCAGTCGTGCGCGGCAATCTTCTCATCGCTTTAATTCAAGGCTTACTCACCGCGATCGGCTTTTCTATTTTTGGCGTGCCGCACTTTGTTCTTTGGGGACTCATGGCTGCCTTGGCTGCCCTCATCCCGGGTTTTGGTACTGCGCTTGTGATTGCGCCAGCGATTGTTTACCTTTTTCTCACGGCACACACCGGGATGGCGATTGGACTTCTTATCTGGGGAATTCTCGCGGTCGGTCTTATCGATAATTTGCTTGGACCAGCACTAGTAGGTCGGGGAATGCGTTTACATCCGCTCTTAGTTCTCCTCGCGGTGATTGGCGGTCTTGCCCTTTTTGGTCCCACTGGTTTTGTTCTTGGCCCCTTGGTGATGAGCCTCCTCTTTGCCTTGCTTGATATTTACTCCAACTTGTCGGGGATCGCCCAGAACGGGCTCGCTGAGAAGGAGAATTCCTCCCGGCCGCAAGTTTCCTAAAATAATTTCTCCAATTCGTAATCTTATCAATCGCGTGACGGTAAGATTAATGTGCGCACACATTCGCCGAATTTGATGTTTCCGCCCTTCGCGGAGAATAATACGGAAAGTGTGCTCATCGAGGAGCTCGGCTTGAGCCGGGAGTGTAGGACCATCTTCTAAGGTCATACCTTGTTCCAGGGCTTTGATTTTTGTTTGACTTAAGCTTTCTCGCACTGAGACCTCATATTCTTTTTCCATTTCATGTTCTTCACCAGTCACTTGCCGGGCGAGCACGCCGTCGTTTGAGAGAAGAAGCAACCCTTCGCTGTCCTTATCGAGCCGACCGAGAATATTTAAATTTTTATACTCAGGCAAGAGATCAAACACAGTTTCGCTTGCCTCGCCGAAGCGTTGCGAAGGCGGGCCTTCGCTCGAATTCTTCGAGCACACCACGCCACGCGGCTTATGATAAGCCACGGTAATTTTATTTACCCTGAGCGAAGTCGAAGGGTCTAAGAGCTCAACCTTATCTTTCTCTGGGTCCATTTGCCGACCCAAATCGCGAATCACTTCGCCATTGAGTTTTACGAGCCCGGCCTTCATGAGTGCCTCCGCTTCCCGCCGCGACGCCAACCCCTGCTCCGAGAGATACTTTTGAATACGCATCAGCCTATGTTGACATAAAAACAGGTCGCGTTACAATGGGGGCGTATGTTAGATTCCGTAATTATGATTTCTGCTTTGCTCCTCACCCTTGGTGCGACGTATTTTTATGCGTGGCATTTTATTATGCGCAAGCAATTTATCATGGTTGGGGAATTATCTCAGATTTAAATTACAAAGTTTAACTAAATCAGGATCAAAACCCCGACCAGAGATGGTCGGGGTTTTTCGGGTCTTGGTGCCAGAATGTTCCAAAAATGTTTTGACACCAGCACCTGATCGGAGTGGGTCAGAATTGCTGGAGGCCTCGTTAGTTCATTCGTAAAGGAAGAGAGGGTTATGTTTAGGTACGCACCAGATCCAGAAGTTGTGGTTGAAAAGAAAGAGGATCAGAAAACTAATTCCTTCGATCACGTATCAAGTGTGGACGGTCAAACCGTATCCACCCCAAACGAATTGGGAGATTATCGAGGAAATATGGTGTGAGTAAAACTTACACCGAACCACCGGGCGCAGTTTCGACTGCGTCCCCATTTATCAATTAATAGTCTTCGCAATATGAATGACTACAGAAAATTATTACAAACATTTGTCGCTTTTCCGAGCATTTCAGCCGATCCAGCACGGAAAGGAGTAATGCAAGAAACAGCAAATTGGCTGCGCGACCAGTTAAAAGAAAGTCGGTTCAAGACAAAAATCTATCGTGGTTACGGAAACCCTGTGGTTTTCGGCCACTATCAGGTTAGTCCGAAAGCGCCGATATATCTCATTTATGGTCACTACGATGTGCAGCCGGCGAGTCATGAGGATGGGTGGAAATCTGATCCTTTTACTCTCGCCGAGCGCGGTAGCCGCTTCTACGCGCGTGGTGTGGCTGATAATAAAGGGCAAATTTTAATCCACTTGCGCGCCGCTTTTGAATTAATTAAAACTAAAAAGCTTGCTTACAACCTTAAATTTCTGATTGAGGGAAATGAAGAAACTGGTTCGGGGAATCTGCGCCAGCTTTTGGTTGATTATAAAAAAGATTTGGCAGCCGATTGCGTAATTATTTCTGATGGCGATATTCCCAACTCTGCCCCAGCTATTGAAGCCAGTTTCCGTGGCACCTTCAATGTTGAACTTACACTTACGACTTCGAGTAAAGATTTACATTCTGGTCTCTTCGGTGGCACGGTGCCCAATGCTGCTCAAGTCTTGATTGATCTTTTGGCAACACTGCGAACAAAAGAAGGTGAGGTGGCGATTAATCAGTTTGCCGAAAATTTGCCAGAGGTTTCGGTAAATATCACTTCGCATTTCGAGCGCCGTTTATATTGCGACCTCACGGGTTGCCGCGAAGTGTTTGTAAATTCAGCAGAAGAACTAATGCGCAAAACTGGTTTGCAATCTGCTATTGAGATCACAGGCTTCAAGACTGGCTATACCGGCGAAGGGTTTCGTAATAGTATCCCGGCGGTCGCGAGTGCGAAGATTAACGTGCGCCTCGCACCGGGGCAAAAACCAGACGACCTCATTCGGTATTTCCGCTCGCACTTACTCAAGAATGTTCCGAGTTATGCCACTCTTAATATTTCAATTACCGAAGGGGTTGCCGGGGTATTGCTTGATACAAATAATCCGCACGCTGTTCGTGCTAAGAATATTCTCACTGAAGTATACGGTGTCTCACCAATCGCTAAATATAGTGGGGGAACTTTGCCAATAGTTCGCGACTTCCAAGAAGTGTTAAAAATTTCTCAAGTAATGATCCCGCTCGCCAATGAAGATTGTGGTATGCACGCGGCAAATGAGAACTTCAAAATTGCTAATGTCAAAAAAGGGTTAGCCTTCAGTAAAAGCTTTTTCTCCTAACTGATATTTGACGTCCCAGGTTTTTTCCCTTACTGTATAGCCTCCGATGGAAATTAGGAATATCGCCATTATTGCTCACGTGGACCACGGCAAGACGACCTTGACCGACTTTTTGCTGCGCCAAACGGGCGCGACTGGCGAGGGTGTTTCTATGGACTCCAATGCGCTTGAGCAAGAGCGCGGTATCACCATTTATGCCAAGAACGCTTCGGTAAATTATAAGGGGACGAAAATTAATATTGTCGACACGCCCGGTCACGCCGACTTCGGCTCGGAGGTGGAACGCGTGTTGCGCTCAATTGATTCCGTTTTGCTCGTTGTCGACGCTCAAGAAGGGCCGATGCCACAGACGCGCTTCGTCCTCAAGAAGTCGCTCGAGCTTGGTCTCAAGCCGATTGTGGTGATTAATAAAATTGATAAACCGGCGGCTGACCCTGCTCGCTGCGAGGAGCAGGTGCTCGAACTTTTCCTCGAGCTCGGGGCGAGCGATGAGCAGAGTAATTTTCCAGTTGTGTATGCTATTGGTCGTGAGGGTGTGGCCAAGCGCAAGCTCACCGATGATCCGCCAGCTGGCGGAAAAGGTCTTACACCGCTTTTGGATGTGATTCTTGAGCATGTGAAGCCAGCGGCAGTTTCTACGCCAGATCAACCACTCCGTTTCCAAGCTTTCAATCTCGGTTATGACAACTTCCTTGGTCGCTTGGCCATTGGTCGCATTTATGAAGGCGAGGTTAAGGCGGCGCAAAACGTGTTTGTGAAGAAACCTGATGGCACCGTTCGTTCGGGTAAACTCACCAAAATTTTTACCTTCCAAGGTTTGAAGAAAGTGGATGCTGAAACAGCGACGAGTGGCGATATTGTGATGATCGCTGGTCTCCCGGATATCGACATTGGCGAGACGGTGACTACAAGTGAGGCTGCGGAACCCTTGCCTGCTATCGCCGTGGACGAGCCCACAATTACGCTTAATTTCCTCGTTAATAATTCGCCCTTTGCTGGTCGCGAAGGGAAGTTTGTGACCTCGCGTCAGTTGCGCGAGCGACTCGAGAAGGAGCTTGAGATTAATGTGGGCTTGCGAATCGAGTTTGATTCGACCGAGAGCTTCAAGGTTTCTGGTCGCGGCGAGTTGCACATCGCCATTTTGCTCGAGAATATGCGCCGCGAAGGTTATGAAATGCAAGTGTCCCAACCGCAAGTAATTATTCATGAAGTGGATGGCGCGAAGCATGAGCCGTTCGAAGAAGCGATTATTGACTGCCCCAATGAATATCAAGGTGTGGTGATTGAGCGCCTCGGCAATCGCGCTTTCACTTTGCAAAACATGCGGCAAGAAGGTCACGGCACGGCGGTGCGCCTCACCTTCGAAGGGCCAACGCGCGGTCTTCTCGGCTATCGCAATCAGTTTGTGGTGGATACGAAAGGCGAAGGGATTCTCTCTTCGCGCTTCATCGCCTTCCGACCTTACGCTGGAGAAATTAAGAAGCGCGCGGTCGGCTCGATGATCTCAATGGCCACGGGGAAAGCCTTGGGTTACGCACTCTGGAACTTGCAAGACCGCGGTCAGCTCTACATTGGTCCAAATACGGAAGTGTATGAAGGCATGGTGCTTGGCAATACCTCGAAGGGTGAAGAAATGATGGTTAACCCGACCAAGGGTAAGCAACTCACCAATGTGCGTTCCTCTGGTAATGATGAAGCGATTGATCTCGTGCCGCCTTACCTTCTCACCATCGAGCGTGGTCTCGAAGTCATGGCCGAAGATGAATATCTCGAAGTTACTCCCAGCTCAACTCGTTTGCGCAAACAAAAACTAACCGAAACTGATCGATCAAGAGAGAGACGGAAGGCTTAATAATAAATTATTTTGGCGCTATAATAAGCGCATGACAAAAGCACAAAAGGGTTGGTTAGTTTTAACAAGAATTTCTCTTGGTTGGCTCTTCTTTTATGCTGGCATCACCAAGGTGCTTAATCCAGAGTGGAGCGCGGCTGGTTACTTAACTGGGGCGAAGACGTTTTCCGGCTTCTTTGCTTGGCTTGCGAGCCCGAGCATTTTACCAATTATTAATTTTATAAACGAGTGGGGTTTAACCTTACTTGGGTTATCTTTAATTTTTGGTTTCCTTGTTCGCTGGTCTTCCATTCTTGGAGCGGTTCTTATGCTTCTATATTATTTGCCCACCCTCGACTTTCCGTATCCCAACCCTCACTCCTACTTGGTGGATGAGCACATTATCTACGCGCTTGTTTTAATTTCTTTCTCCGCTCTTAATGTGGGTAGAATTTTTGGTCTCGATGGACGACGGATTCGGCGCCGGGTGGCCAGCACTCCAGTTGCGGAGTAACTATTTTTGTGCTATTGTTTTCGTCGGACAAATCGTAACTTGAACTAAGGCTTTTTAACCAGAAGGGAGGTGTTCGTTGGTTGATGCACAAGAGTTTAGTTGTTTCATCGTGAAGCCACCGATGAGCAACCTCGATGAAATTCTAGAAATGATTCGGGGTAGTGGCCTAGAAATCACTTATTGTAACCAGTGTGTTTTTCTAACCGAGGAAAACATACTCAATCTCTACCCTGATCTAAGATCGGTTTCCAAGCAACCCTTGTGGTGCATTGTTAGAGATCATCTGCGCAGCTCAACGTGTTGCGCTGGGATTGTGGAAGGTGACGATGCGATTGAGCGGTTGCTAGATATTTCCGGGCGACATCTAAACCCTGGGCTCTGCCTTGGTGGAACTATTCGGAAAGAATATGGGGCACAAGAGCCGATCAGGTCTCCTGGTGGGATCGTATATTATCCTAATGCGATTCACCGCTCGGCTACACTAGAAGAGGCGTTAGCAAACCACGAACTCATTTTCAGTTTCCCTTAATCCTAACCACAGTGGTTATTTAACACCCGCGTCGTGCGTTGCGACTCGGGTGTTTTCATTTTGAGTGTTTTTCCTTTTGTGATAAATTGGAACAAGCGTTTTTTTGTTCCAATGTTTTTTGCCAAGGAGGGCGACGATGAACGACAATAAGAAAAAAACGGTCGTTTTCCTACGACCCAACCCTTCTCCGCCTAAAACATGCCGGCGTTGTGGTCAACCATTAGACCGCAAAGCCAGCGGTACTGGTATTTGTCCCAACAGCCAATGTGGGGCGAAGTATTTAGCAAAGGCCATTCCTCAGTGAGGGGGCCTTTGTTCATTCTTAGGTGGTTTGGTATGATTGCCGGCATGAAAACTGCTTTTTATACGATTGCGGATTGGGAGCGAGAATATTTGGAGGGTAAACTGGCGGGCGTGGGAGTTGAAGCAGAATATATTTCTACACCGCTGAAGAAAGAAACACTTGCTGGTTCAAGTGACGCTGAAATTATTTCTGTTTTTGTGGACTCGGTGGTTGATAAAGCGGTACTCGATAATTTTCCGAATCTCAAGTTTATCGCCGCGCGCTCGACTGGCTTTGACCACATCGACCTCGCGACAGCTAAGGCGCGCAATATTCCGTTGAGTTATGTGCCGAGTTATGGCGAGAACACAGTGGCTGAGCAGGCCTTTGCGCTCTTACTCGCCGTCTCGCGGAAAATTTATCAAGCTTTTGATCAGATTAAAGAAACCGGGAGCTTTAGCCAGGCTAATTTGCAAGGCTTCGATTTGCGCGGGAAAACGATTGGCGTCGTCGGCACTGGTCGCATTGGTCGCCATGCCATCCAGATGGCGAAAGGTTTCGGTATGAAGGTGGTGGCGTATGATCCGTTCCCGAACGAAGCGATGGCCAAAGAACTCGACTTTACTTATTTACCTTTGCCCGAACTTCTCGCCGCGAGTGATGTGGTGACTTTGCATGTGCCATATATGAAGGAGACGCATCATCTCATTAATGCCGAAACAATAAAAAACATGAAGCCAGGCGCGGTTCTTATCAACACGGCGCGCGGTCCGGTGGTAGAAACGGCGGCGCTTGTCTCAGCACTTAAGAATGGCAAACTCGGCGGCGCGGGACTTGATGTGCTCGAGGAAGAAGGGGTGATTAAAGATGAGTTTGGCTTCATGCTCCACGGCAAGGCGAGCGAACATGATCTCAAGACGGTGCTCGCGAACCACATCCTCATTGATCTCCCGAACGTGGTGATCACACCGCACAATGCCTTCAATACCAAGGAGGCGATTCAGCGTATCCACGACACCACGATTGAGAATATCAAAGCCTTCCTTGCTGGTAATTCCACCAACTTGGTGAAGTAAAAAACGGCTCGTGATATAATTTCCGCATTATTAGGTAAGATAAAAACAATGTCTAAAAGCTTTTTTGATATAACGAGTACGGCTAAGAAGCCCGACCTGGGTCTCCTCATTATCCGGCTCGCGATTGGTGTGATCTTCGTAGCTCATGGGTGGCAGAAGTTTGGCAACATGGAGGCAACGATTACCTTCTTTACTACCATCAGCCTCGCGCCGTTCTTTGCTTATCTCGTGGCCGCGGTAGAATTCCTTGGTGGTATAGCAATGATTCTAGGCGTGTGGACGCATTTGGCGGGTTTGCTCCTTGCCATTGTGATGCTCGTCGCGATTATTATACTCAAGGCTAAAACTGGTTTGGTTGGTGGATACGAACTCGATTTGATCCTGCTCGCTTCTGCTCTCGGTATCAGCATGCTCGGACCCGGTAAACACACAGTCAAGAAACACGGTTAATCCCATCTTTTCTCCGCACGAAAAAACGAGCGACTCTCCAGTCGCTCGTTTCGTGTTTTTTGTTTGTCCGAATTTTTGTTCGGTCTCATAGTGATTCTCGGATGATCTGATACCTTCCGGGAACCGCCGTTTGTGCTAGTGGTTTGGGGTCTCGAGCTCGGGCGTTCTGCCATAGGGTATATACCAGGTCAGACATTTGTCGTTCGAGGAGTCTGGCTTGCGCCAACTTGAGAAAGGTGGTTGTGAACGGTGTCTCAAGACAGGTTAGGTACTCCCAAACCAGCAATTCCAAATCGTCCTTATCTACTTGCCCATGCTCCCCGAGGGAGCTGGCGAAGCGGACAAGGGTGAAGGTTTGGTCCCGGCGCCAACTTACTTTGTCGAGATCAATAATGATTACCCTGCCGTTATCCCAGAAGAGGTTGCCCGCGTGGGCGCCGTCGAGGTGGAAAGAATAGGGAAGTGTCTTCATTGTCCTTTTGCCGCCTCTAAGTTTCAGCGCGACACGTGGAATCAGGGCGACGATTTTTGCGATCCACTCCAAGTTGTCTGGCCTAGGGTCTTGCCACGACGCCTCCCAGATTCTTTTTCCCCAACGAAGGAAATAACGATCAAAGCCTCGCTTGGTGTACTTTCGCAACAGGGGCAGGTTTGTTGGCTTAATTCCCGCCGCCTGGATTCTCGCAATCGCTTGAGCCGCCCCTACCAGTTGTCGCCCATCGAGCTTGGCGAATTTGCTCAATGGTTGACCGGATACATATTCTTCCACCATGAACGGGTAGGGGAAATCATCAGCAAAATAAAGCAACTCCGGCACCACCTCGGTCTCTTGGAGAGCCGTGGCCACCGCATACTCCTCTTCAATTCCGATGAAGGCACCCTTGTGATGCTTCCTGTCCGGATGAATCACTCGGATGATGAGGGGTTTCATTCCTCCTGACTGGTTTGTTTCGAAAATCAAATGCTGGCTACCTTCATGGGCGAGCCGGATTTGAGTTTCTTTGTCTAATCCCGCTGGTTTGTGTATATCGAGATAGTCGCTCAGATCCCTAATTAGTTGTTCAATGTTCACCATAACTCTTTTCCTTTTCAGTAAAGCCCGTCCTCTCGTCCAGTAACCCAATCTGGTGAATTTGATACCATAAAATTAATATCTTTGCAAGCTGTGGTAGTCTAGGGCCAATGAAAAAGATCGCCTACATTATTCCTGGTCACGGAGAATCAGTGGAAAACCAGCCGGTGTATAAGAGAATCGCCAAAGCCTTTGCCGAGCGGGGAATTGAGCCGGTGCAAATTACGATTGACTGGCATCATCAAAAACCAGCAAAATTTAGTGACTACGTAAAACAGTTTTTACAGCAGCGGAAGAAAGTAAAGAACGCCGAGGTGTATGTGCTCGGATTCTCTTTCGGTGCCATGATTGCTTTTCTTTCTGCGGCGCGAATTAAGCCAGACGTTTTGATCTTATGTTCCCTTTCACCTTACTTTTTGGAGGATCATAAAAAGCTGAAACCAGATTGGCTGAAATGGTGGCAGAAATCAATTGCTGATAGCGACTATTTGTTTTCTGATCTTGCTCCCGGGATTACTGCCAAAACATATTTAATTGTTGGCGATCAAGAGAGTCAGTCTTGTTTAACCAGAGCGCGCCAGGCCAAGAAACAAATTGCTAACAGTAAATTAATTTACGCTCGCGGGGCTAAGCATCGCATGCGACAGAAAGAGTATTTTAAAACAGTTAAGGATTTAATTTCTAAAATTTGAGATATTGCTTGAAGCCGTTGATTTCACGATAGGGACATGCTATTTTTTCCTTAGGTCAATTCGACGAGAAGCCTGGATCGGTTCAGCCTTGGCATTTTGTAATGCGCGGCTCACACGATACCATCGGTTTAGCCCCGATGGTGGTCCTTCTCATCACGCTCTCTGCGCCCTGCGACTAAAAGTCAACAGTTGCGCAACAGAACCCCAGCACGTTCCTTCCGTCGAATAACCCGCCGGCCCGATGGTAACTCTCGGGCCGGCACAATTTTGTCTAAAATTTGTTATGATCTGTTTATGAAAGTCACTAAACTCGGGCATTGTTGTTTATTGATTGAGGAAGCGGGGGTGCGGGTGCTCACGGATCCAGGAACATTTTCGACGAAGCAGGATGAGGTGACGGGGATTGATTTGGTTCTCATTACTCACGAGCACGCCGATCACTTACACATTGATTCGCTTAAGAAAGTGATTGCCAATAATCCAACGGCGAAGGTGATTACCAATAGTGCGGTGGGGAAAATTTTGGATCAAGAAAAGATTGCCTACACAGTCGTTGAAGACGGAGGCAAATTTTCGCATGGCGATGTAACTATTGAAGGTTGTGGCACCGAGCACGGTTATATTTACAAGACAGTGAAGGCCGTGATGAACACCGGCTATCTCGTGAACAATAAACTTTTTTATCCGGGTGATGCACTTTATGACCCAAAGCGGCCGGTGGAAGTGCTCGCGCTCCCGGTGGTCGCGCCGTGGCTTAAGATTAGTGAGGCGATTGATTATGCGAAAGCACTCAAGCCTAAAGCCTGCTTTCCGGTACACGACGGAGCCTTGAGGCCAGATCGAGCGGGTTTTGTCCCGCGAGTGATGGGTGACGCCTTGGCATCAACTGAAATAAGATTTGTGCCAATGGCCGAAGGGTCGGTGCAGGAGTTTTAAAAAGTAAAAGCAAATCAGCGGCAGTTCCTTTCGGTTCTGCCGCTGTTTATATTTCTTTCCCGCTCCGTTGTCAGTCAGTCGCTCGATGGGGAAGCGAACAACTCTTCTTCGTTTGCCGCTGACCACAGAATGTCCTCGAGTGTTTCCGGACCAAAACTTTCCCAAATCAACATGACCGCACTCCTTCGCTTAACGTAGAGAACCTTAAGTTTCAGTTAGCCGAGCAATGGCCACAGCCGAAACCTAACTGCCGATAGGTTACCATATTAAATTATATATGTCAAGCATAGATAGGCTTATCACTAAGAAACGGCTTATTTAAGCCACATAATGACAAAGAGAAGGGCGATGATGATTCGGTAGAGGCCGAAGGGGAGGAGGGTTCGGGTTTGAATAAATTTGAGAAATGATTTGACGGCGAGGAGAGCGGTGAGGAAGGCGACGAGGAAACCGAGAGCGAAAAGGCGATAATCGTTTGAAGAAAAGGTGAGATTGCTTTTAACTAAATCGAAAACGGTGGCCGCGAGAATGGTGGGCACGGCAAGGAGAAAGGAAAATTCTACCGCTGCGCGCCGTGAGAGGCCGAGTACGCGGCCGCCAATAATCGCGGCGGCCGCGCGAGACACTCCCGGAATTACCGCGAGGGCCTGAACAACACCAATTACCAGCGCTTGCTTTGGTGAAACCTCGTTAATGAGAGAACTTTCTTCTCGACCGCGTTGCCAGAATTCAATCGCAATAATTACGAGTCCGCCGAGGGCGAGTGATAAGATGATGGTGTGTGCACCCTCGAGAAAGATATCTTTAATCGTGGGATAAATAGAAGCACCGACAATCGCGGTAGGGATGAAGCCGCAGATTATTGGCCACCACAAGCGGCGATTGATTAGGGTTTTGAAATATACTCCCACTACGGCCAAAATGGCGCCGAGTTGAATGAAGATCTGGAAGCTTTTCATCAGCGCCGTTGGTGAGAGGCCAAGTAATTTGCTCGTTACGATGAGATGGCCGGTGGAAGAAACAGGTAAGAATTCCGTGATTCCCTCAACGACACCGAGAACGACAGCGTGCCACTCATTCATGAATTGGAGTTGGAAGACATTTAATTTTTAGGCCGATGAGGAAGAGAAGAGTTGAAATGAGAGCGGAGCCAAGACAATATAAACACCAAGCTTTAATGAGGAAAGCTTGGGCGAAGATAAACCAGAGCGAGGCGAGGAGTCCAATAACAGAAAGTTTGGCCGCGCGCTGGAGCCACACATCATTACTTCCCGCGAGACTTGCGGTGGTGAAGAGGAGAATGGCGAGATAATAGACAATACCCAAGAGGGCTACTGGTATCGGACCAATGGTTGCGTAGATACTCGAGGTTACTTGTTCGCAACTCCCGATCGCGCAAGGGAGAATTCCCCCGGTGTAATGGGTGATCGTAAGGTAGGTAGCATCGAGAAAACCGAGGAAACTAAGGAGTGCGTAAGATAGCTTCAATTTGAGATGAGAAATCATCATAATTGCGGGGCATAATTTTCTTACCGTTTAAGAAGAAGGTTGGCGTAGCGCTTACTCCGGCATTGTCGGCTTGTTGGGCGCTCGTTACCACTTTGGTTTCGAGCTCGCTTCTCGCGCTGTCGGCGGCAAACTTAGTGAGGTCTAAGCCGAGCGTGGTGGCGTAAGTGGTGAATATTGGTTGCGCGTCCGCGAGACTTTCCCATTCAGTCTGATTTTCAAAGAGAAGATCGTGCATTTCCCAGAATTTACCCTGGATCCCAGAAGCTTCGGCCGCAATGGCAGCGGCAACGGCGTTCTCGTGTTGCGGGAGCGGGAAGTGACGATAGGCGAAGGTAATTTCATTGCCATAGCGCTCCATAACTTGTTTGACGATTGGGAAATAAGAAGCGCAGGCCGGACACTGGAAGTCACTATATTCTATGAGAGATACTTTAGAGTTAGCGGCACCCTTAGCCCAGTCATTTGCAGAAATAGCCGAAACCGAGCCCATATCCTCGAGCCGCGACTTGGTTCCCGAGTAGATCAGAGCCCCTAAACCAATGAGAATTAAAAGAATAACAATAGCCCACACCATTCCACCCAACTTTTTTGTTTCCATGTTGCCAGTGTAGCAAATATCTAGCACCTCAAACTAGACTTGACTAAAATTGCAATTCGTAGTAGCTTCTTGATCAGAGGTATTTTGTTGTTTCTTTGTTGTCAGCCCTTTAATCGGGGTCTAGATATGGGAGGTAAGAGAAATGGATTTTGCGCTACAAAACTTTCTGCTTTTGTTCCAGGCTCTTGTGAAAATAAGAGACGAGGCGATTGTGGAGCATCGGGGTTTGTGTCTGAAGATTTCCGAACGCTACAGCCGTCTTTTTCGAAGGAATCGGAAAGAGTGGAAAGAAGATTTTTTCCAGGAGGCTTGGCTGGGCATTGTTCAGGGTGTTGATTCCTTGTCCTTCGACTCGGAGCGTGGAAAACTGTCTAGTTTTCTTGGTGGTTGTTCAAGAAACAATATCAGGAATTTTATAGACCTCAATCCGTTTAGGGGCGACTATCAATTGAGTGCCCTGCTTCAGCCAGAGTCTGTGGATGGGTCGGAACAAAACATGGGGTTTATCGAAAGAGAAAGTCCAGACCCGTTTGGGCGCTGCGCCTGGGGAGAGGAACATCAACGAATGCTGGCGTCGGTTGCTACCGTTGTTGATCTCGTGAAAGGTTGTCACAAGTCCCTTAGAGACAAGCTGATATTTACCTTGCACTACGGTTTGACTGGGTCTTGGGAAATCTGTCCGACTGCTGAGGTTGCCAGGATGGTCGGTTTGAAAAATCGGCAGCGAGCTGACCAGATTTGCAACGAGGTTTGGGACCAAATTTGTCCTGAACTTGGTTTGGCAAATCGCACTGATGCCGATGTGTGGCTGCAACAGGAGGTTGGGAGAATTAGAGCTGTCGAGGACTATCTTGCGGCGGCTTAACAAGCAGAGACCGAGGCTCGAGTGCATTATGCGCTCGAGCCTCTTTCATTTCTTGTGTTTGCACCGAAGGGTGAAAAATTTATATAATTAACCACATGATTTATTTACTCATCTACTTTGTCGCGGGAATTATTCAAGATTTTGTGCTCACGCTCAATTGGCAGTTTGTGGCGCGGCACAAGCCATTACCGGCGACATTTTTCTCTTTTCTCGCCACTTTTTTCTCCTGGGTAATTTTCTACGATGTGCTTACACGGCTTGATGGCGACCGTAGTTTGGTCGCCATCATTGTTTACTCACTGGGTATTGGTGTTGGGACTTATCTTGCGATGAAGTCCGGTATCGGAGCGGAGAAAAAGTAATTTAGGGTTGGAGAATACCTTCTGTTTTGCCGTTTACTGAAATTACGACTGACTTTACGTTCGAGAACTGCTTCAAGGTTTCAGTAATTTGTGAGCGGATATTGGTAACGCGGCAAGCACCGGCAACGCCTGTATTAAGACTGGCGCTGAGGTCAACGTGGGCTACTCCATTTTCAATTTTTAGACTATTAACTTGAGTTCCTTCGTTAATGGAGGTGTAATAACCTTCGGCTGATTCACTCGCCGTGACGCCACGGAGCGTTTGTTCCATTGCCGCGCGGGCCACGGTGGTGGTGCGGGGAATTGTTCGGGCTACTGGATACACCGCCTCGCAAACTAGCGAGCTCGGATTTTCTACACTATTACCGAAGAAGGCTCGCACCATCATTGTTTCCCCGGTCGCCATGCTTGTGCCGGTGCTTCCGCTACCTACCGTCATGTTGCCGCTTGGGGTGTTGCCACTGCCTACGCTAATAGTGCTCGTGCTACCGCTAGTCGTTGTGTCGGTGGTGGTAGCGGTGGTGGTAGTGTCCTCACCGTTGTTTGTGTTTTTCCGGCCACTCAACTTCGGCCAAGCAATCAGAACGATTACTAAAACGACGACAATACCTAAAAGGATATTATTTTTGTTCATAAATCAGCTAAAATCGGGTCTAATCATTAATAAGCGTACTAGACTTGTATTATAGGAATAAATCACTTATAGTCAAAGTCTAATGCAAAAAATAATCGTTATTTTGGCTCTATTGCTAGCTATTTTACTACCTGCGACGGTCTCAGCTGCTGCCATTAATGGTGGACGAGAGTACACGGTGCCAGCCACTCAGACGGTTAATGATAATCTCTACTTAGCTGCGGGGAACCTGGTGGTCCTCGGTAATACCCTTCGCGACGCCGTGTTTGCCGCCGGTAATCTCAACCTTGATGGTCGGATTGGTCAAGATTTGCTTGCCGCTGGTGGCATGCTCAATCTTAGTGGTCAAGTGATTGGTGATGGTCGTTTCGTGGGTGGTAACTTAAGTCTCACGGGCCGCGTGCTAGGAGATTTCCTTTTCGCGGCGGGTGAGGCTCATCTTGCTTCTGGCTCTCGGGTGAATGGTGATTTGATCGCCGCCGCCGGCCGCTTGGTGGTAGAAGGCGATGTTGCCGGCAGTTTGCTCGCGGCCGGCGGCGAGGTGGTTATCAATGGCCATGTGGCCGGTCCGGTGAATGTGTGGGCCGAACACGTGGTGCTTGGTGAGAAGGCGGTGATTGAGGGTGATTTGGTTTACCATTCGGCCAACCAGGCGAAGGTTGATCCAAAGGCCGTGGTGCGTGGAGAAACCACCTTCCAGTCTGTGAAGGATTACCCCGTTTTTGCTGAGGGCACCTTCCTTAATCTTTTGAATACTTGGCGGCTCATCTTCCTCTTCTCTCTCGCTATTACTGGTCTTGTGCTCTTTTACCTCATGCCGCGGATTTTCCGTGGAGTGGTGCTCACCGGACTTGAGGTTCCGGGCAAAGCCATTCTTTGGGGTATTCTCGGTTTCCTCTTCCTGCCTTTTGTTGTGGCCGCGCTCTTCTTTACTTTACTTGGTTTACCGCTCGGTATTTTGGTAGGTCTTACTTATCTCAAATTATTGCTGGTCGCTAAGATTTTTGCCGGTACCATCTTTGGTGTTTGGTTGATCCGCTTGGCGTTCCGTAGTTCGGACTATGAAGTTAATTGGCAGGCGGTGGTAGGCGGTTTACTCCTCCTTTTTATTCTCGGTCGTGTGCCGTACCTCGGCTTTGCTCTCACTGCCATTTTCTATCTCCTTTCCTTTGGTTCTTGTATAATCTTTATCTATCGGCGGTTCTTGAATCGCGGATAGTATATTAATGCGACGATTTCTCACGGCGCTCGGAGTGGGCTGGTTCCTCGGCCTTCGGGATATTCGACGGGCTAATCCTTGGACCACGCTTCTCATCATTTTGGTAATGACGCTCACCTTTCTCAATCTCATTGTGGTGAGTGGTATTCTGGTTGGCTTGATTCAAGGCTCGAGTGATGCTAACCGCGACTATTACACCAGCGACTTAATAGTTTCTAATTTCCAGTCGCGCGAGTACATTGACCGGACGAGCGAAGTTGTTCAAGCGGTAAATAATTTGCCCGGCTTGCGCGCCTACACCAGTCGTTACATACAAGGTGGCCGGGTGGAAGCGGGTTACAAAACGCAAATCAATGAACGCGACGTGGTTGATAATTCCGGCGGTCTGGTGGCCGGCATTGATCCGGTGAAAGAGGATAAGGTGACGAATCTCTCGCGCTTCGTGGTTGAGGGTGAGTATCTCGAGCCAGGTGATTACGACCAGGTTTTACTTGGTTCCAATATGCTCTACCGCTATGCGCCAATTGATTCTCCGGGCCTGCAAACGCTCGACAAGGCGGAAGTTGGTTCGCGGGTGCGTCTCGTAATTGGTGATCAGAAACGTGAGGTAACGATTAAAGGAGTGATCAAGAGCAAAGTGGGTGAGAATGATCAACGGATTTTTATGATTGATCGCGAGCTCCGTCAGCTTATTGGTCGCACTGATTACAATGTGGATGAAATTGCTATCGCTCTTCAACCCGGCACTTCACCCGTAACGGCTAAAGCTTGGCTCCTCGAGCGTGGTGTGGGTCGTTACGCCAATATTCAAACTTGGGAAGAAGCTCAGCCAAAATTCCTCACCGATATCAAACTCACCTTCGCCCTTCTCGGCAATGTGATTGGTACTATCGGTCTCGTGGTGGCCTCCATCACTATTTTTATTGTTATTTTCGTCAACGCGATTACTCGCCGACGATATATTGGGATTGCCAAAGGCATCGGCGTCTCGAGTCTCGCGATTGAATTCTCGTACATCGTGCAATCGATTTTTTACGCCCTCGGTGGAATTATTTTAGGTTTGCTTTTGGTTTATGGTCTTATCAAGCCTTACTTTGATTTGCATCCGCTTAACTTTCCTTTTAGCGATGGAATTCTTGTGGCGCCGTGGTCGGGGAGTTTGCTCCGCGCGGGCATTCTTCTCTTGGCGACCATTATTGCTGGCTACATTCCGGCCAAGATTGTGATCCGTGGCAATACGCTTAGCGCCATTCTTGGCCGTTAAATTATGATTATTCGCACCCAACGTTTAACGAAGAGGTTTGGCCAAGGTGAGACTGAAATCTTGGCAGTGAATGATATTAATCTCACCGTGAAAGCAGGGGAATTTGTGGCGATTACCGGTCGCTCCGGCTCGGGCAAAAGTACGCTCTTGTATCAACTGGGTTTGCTTGATCAACCAAGCTCGGGAGAAATTTATCTTGAAGAGAGACCAGTGGGTCAACTCTCGGGTAATGAGCGGAGTGAATTGCGCTTGCGCGAGTTGGGCTACGTTTTCCAAGATTATGCGATTCTCCCGGCGCTCACGGCGCTGGAGAACGTGGCTCTACCGCTTCTCGCACTTGGCTTGGCTCGGCCAAAGGCTTTTGCCAAAGCTCGCTTAGCGCTCGAGAAAATTGGCTTGGGTCATCGACTCAATAACTTGCCGAGCCAGCTCTCGGGTGGCGAGCAACAACGCGTTTCCATCGCTCGCGCTATTGGTCATGAGCCAAAAATTATTTTCGCCGACGAGCCGACGGCCAATCTCGACTCCGAGACCGCCCAGGTGGTGCTCAATGCCTTCCTTGACCTAAATCGTGAAGGCCAGACCATTATTATGGTGACTCATGAAGAAGAATATGCCGAACTTGCCAATCGTCGGATCATTCTCTCTGATGGCAAAATTGTGGAGGAGCGAAAATCTAAGTAAGATTCTTTCTCGTCAGCCGTCTCGACTTGTGATAGCATTACTAGAGTTAAAATATTAGATATATGAACGAAAGAACAAAAAACTATTTAGGTTGGGCTTTGGTCATTGCCGTGCTTGTTATTGCGTATTCAGCTTTCAGTTATGTCAACACCTATGCTGATTCCACTGAGCCGGGCAATTTCAAGAGTTTCGCCGTTACGGGTGAGGGTAAGGTAGCCTTAAGGCCGGATGTGGCAGAGTTCAACTTCGGTGTAGTTACCGAGGGCGGAACCAATATTGGCACGCTCCAAGAACAAAATACGTCGAAGGTAAATAAGGCGATTGAGTTCTTGAAAGGCTTAGGTATTGATGAGAAAGATATTAAGACCGAGAATTACAGCCTCGAGCCGCGGCAAGAATATTCTAATTGTGGTCGTTATCCTTACGCTGGTGGGGTAGAAACTTGTCCTCCGCCACGCATTGTGGGTTACACCGTGCGCCAAGGGGTAGCAGTGAAGATGCGTGAAGCGCAGTTCGACAAGATTGGTGAAGCGCTCTCTGGCGTGGTGACCAATGGTGCCAACACTGTGTCTGGTCTCAACTTTACCGTGGATGATCGACTGAAGGCCGAGAATGATGCTCGTGCGCTCGCGATTGAGCAGGCAAAAATGAAGGCTGAGGCCACGGCTGATGCTGGCGACTTCTCGCTCGGTGAACTTCTCTCGATTGATGAAGGTTATGCCGGTCCATATTACAATAAATACAGCATGGCTGGCGGCATGGCCATGAGTGACCGGGCAGAGTCAGCCGCAATGCCGGCCCCGGCTATTGAGCCAGGTTCGCAAGAAATTATCATCAATGTTACCTTGCGCTACGAAATCGATTAAATTCCTTCTCAGAATAACTTTGAAGAAAAGTCCCGTTTTGCTCTCGCGGCAAACGGGATTTTTCTTTTATTAATATGCTTCACTTTGGTTTACAACACATGCTTGAGAGCTTGATCCGCGATGGAGTACTTGATGATCTCAAACTGCGCGGCGCCTTCCTCACCATTGACCGCCTCGACTTTGTGCCAGAAGATTCGCGAGCGCAGGCCTATCTCAACGAGGCCTTACCTCTTGGTTATGGCGCCACTCTTTCTCAACCGTGGACCATTGCCTTCATGCTTAACTTGCTTGAACCACAGACGGGTGATCACGTGCTTGATGTTGGTTCTGGTTCGGGTTATCAAACAGCCTTGCTTGCGTATTTAGTAAATTATGAAGACCAGCGTCGCAAAGGGAAGGTGATTGGTCTCGAGCTTGTGCCAGATCTCGCGCGGCAGAGTTTGCGCAACTTGGCCAAATATAATTTTATTCGCCATAGGGTTGTCGAGATCCATTCATTAAACGCCGTTCATGGTTACCCCGCCGCCGCGCCCTTCGACAAAATTATTTCCGCCGCCGCAGTAAAAAACATTCCCCAAGCTTGGAAAGATCAACTTAAAGAGGGTGGTCGCATTGTCGCGCCAATTGGTAACGAAATCGTCCGCCTCACCAAAACTGGCCCCAACCAATTTACCGAAGAACGCTTCCCGGGCTTTGCGTTTGTACCGTTTCAGGAGGAGTAAAATTTGACATAATTATAAAACCATGTATACTCACGGGAGCGTTTCTTGTTCTTCACATCCAACCTCTTTTTAGGAGTACTTATATGCAAATGGGTTTGGGTCTTACTTTGACACAAGGTCACTTCGGTGACGACGATGATCTGAGTTATGTTGGCCAAATTATCGTCAACCTTCTGGCTTTTGTCAGCTCGAAACTTAATCTGTCGCAGACGCATTACGACATGGTTAACGGCGAAGAAGTGGTTGCCGCCGAGATGTTTATTCGCTACGGCTCGCGCTGGTTCGTTCGGAGCGAGTCCTTGCCTGCAGACATGTCGTTGAAGGCGATTGGCTTTGACTCTCGGGCGATTTATATCGAAACTTCGCCGATTGATGGATCAGCCATGATGGAGTTTATTGTGGAAAGAAATCAAATTTTTTCCTACGATAGTTCAGGCGGAACGATTCACAATCAAAAAAGCTCGGTGGTGGGTCGAGTTAGTAAGCTGGAAAAACCCCGTGTTGGTGAGAACGAACTTTCTCCTCGAGTTTGCTGGGTGATTCCTTTCGGGCCCACACTTCGTGACCGCGAGCAAAAACTTGTTCGTTTCATCGATCAAGCCTTCGAGGCTGGTGTCTTTTTGATTGAAGACGAACCCGCGATCGACAAAGTTCCTACCGGTGAAATGGAACTGAAACAGAACATGCAGATGGTTCAGCGGCTCCAGATCGAACAGCGACCGGTCCTCGCGCTTCAGGGTGTGGGTCAGATGGACGCGGCAATGAGACAGACTCAAGTTCAGAGACTTTTGGCAATTCAACAGCGAGTCATCCGAATGACTCCTGATGAAATGACCAAATTTGCCGCTGAAAAGCTGGTCGAGCTCGGTGAGCGAAAAGTTCATCAACTCTTCCTTTTCATTCTGGCCGGTCATCTGCGGCGGGCGAAACCGACCCTGACTTGGCCTCAAGCGCGCGAGCTTGCTCACAGGGTGCAAAATGGTGCCGTGAGGTTGTGATTCGGTCGAGTCCCTTTTTGGGTGGTCACATGACCACCCTTTTTCTTTTTTTAAAGACTACTTCAAAATTTTCTCGACAGCGGCTTTGACGAGCGAACCATCAGCTTTGCCTTTGAGATCTTTCATTAGAGCTTGCATAAGTTTGCCAGCATCGGCTTTTGTGGTTACGCCAAGTTCGGTGGCTTTGGCTTGCGCCGCGGTTTCAATTTCGATTTCTGACATTTGGGCGGGGAGATATTTTTCGATTAGTTTAAGTTCGGCGGCTTCGCTCGCGGCCAAGTCTTCGCGACCACCGGCGCGGAATTGTTCGATAGAGTCTTTGCGCTTCTTGGCCTCGCGACTAATTACCGTGAACACTTCTTCGTCGGTTAAAAATTCATCCGGCTTTTTCTTTTTCGCCAATAATTCATTGGTAAAAGCCGCCACGAGCCCGCGCACCACGCCGAGCTTCTCGGTATCCTTCGCGAGCATCGCCACCTTAATTTCTCCCTTAATATCTTGATGTAACATCTTTTCATCCTAGCAGAATTACCTCTATAATGCGAGAGTGAAAGATGAGGCGAAATTTCTTAAGCTTTATAAACAGCTGAATCCGGCGCAGAGGGAGGCGGTGGATCAGATTGATGGGCCGGTTTTGGTGATTGCCGGGCCGGGGACGGGGAAAACGCAGATTCTGACCTTGCGAATTGGGAATATTTTGCGCCAGACTGACACCTCACCAGATTCGATTTTAGCTCTCACTTTTACCAATTCTGGCGTTTACTCGATGCGCCGACGCTTGGTCGAGATTATTGGCGCTGCGGGTTATCGTGTGCCAATTTACACTTTTCACGGTTTTGCCAACCTCGTGATTCGCCGCTACCCCGAATATTTCCCGGCGATTATTGGCTCCGCTCACGCCTTGCTCGTCGATCAAGTGCGCTTGCTCGAGCAAATTATTGATCAGGGGAAATTTAAATGGCTTAAGCCCTATGGTGATCGCTTCTATTATCTTAAGCCGATCTTGAGCGAGATCGAGCGGCTGAAAAAAGAAAATTTATCACCCGCTGATTTCCGGAAATTATTGAAGACTGAACCGGGGAAAGACGAAAAACTTTTGGAGAAAAATCTTGAGCTCGCCAAGGTGTATGACGAGTATGATAAGGCTTTGCGTGCGGCCAAGCTTTATGACTTCGCCGACATGGTGATGACCGTAATTGCGGCTCTGAAAAAGCACAAAGATTTGCGTTTGCGCCTGCAAGAAGAATATCAATATGTCCTCGCTGATGAACATCAAGATGCCAATCAGTCGCAAAATGATTTACTCGCTTTGCTCACCGACTACGATGTTTCACCCAACCTCTTTATCGTCGGCGATGAGAAGCAGGCAATCTTTCAATTCCAAGGTGCATCGCTCGATAACTTCGAGTATTTTAAAAAATTATATCCCACGGCCAAGGTCATTACGCTCGGTGAGAATTATCGCTCGCATCAACTTATTCTTGACGCGGCGCATAGTGTGATTGCTCGGAGTAGTTTTCTTCCCTCCGAATCACTTGCCGAGTTGCGTGGTCAGGCGAAGGGGGAACACAAAATTAATCTGCGAGCATTTGCGAGTGACGCCGCCGAGCTTGCTTGGGTGGCGAGTGATTTGCGAGAGAAAATTAAAAACAGTGTTCCGGCGAATGAACTCGCCGTGCTCTATCGCGACAATAGCGATGCGCGAGAGTTGGTGGCCGAGCTCGAGCGGCAAGGTCTTCCTTTTGTTATTTCCTCAGAAGCCAATGTTCTCCACGATCCAGAAATTAAAAAGTTAATCCTGATTTTCCAAACCATTCATCACTTCGGCGATGACGATAAACTTCTTCATCTTTTGCATCTCGATTTGTTTCACTTCTCGGCTTTAAAAATTCATCGCTTCGTGACCAAGTGTCGACAAGAAAAAAAGACTTTGTGGGAGAGTTTGGCGACTTCGCCAATTTTTAAATCGCTCGGGAGCAAATTGGAGAAGTTGCGGCAAGAGAGTTTTAATTCGAGCTTCAGCGACTTTTTTGGCTCAGTGCTCGCGGAAACTGGCTTCATTGCTCACTTGCTCAAGCAAAGCGCGGGTCCAGAGAAATTGGCTAAGCTCCAAGCTTTTTTCGGTAATATCAAGAATTTACTTGCGAGCAAACCGCACTTTTCTCTCGCCGATTTTATTGCCTATCTCGACTTGCTCGAAGAACATCATTTGGCGATTAATGTGCCGGTGGATGAGAAATTGGAAGGTGTACGCTTGATGACTTGTCATCGCGCCAAAGGTTTGGAATTTGATCACGTTTATCTTATCAAGGCCTTCGATGGTCACTTTGGCGGTAAGCGCGAGCGTCGAACATTCCAGATTCCGTTCCGCGGTCTGGCTAAACTCGAAGGTGATAAAGACGATGATGATCGACGACTTTTCTATGTGGCACTTACGCGTGCACGGCTTGGGATGAATTTAAGTTATGCGAAAACGGGGAGCGAAGGGGAACTCCGTTTGCCAAGCAGATTTATCGAAGAAATTGATAAACACTTAATCACTGAAGTGGCGCCGCCCGATGTCCCGCCGATAGAGCATGAGTGGCAGAAGCGGCAATACACGGGGCCCAAACTCACCGACCAGGCTTATCTCAACAAACTCTTTTTCGACCAAGGACTCTCGGCCACGGCGCTCAATAATTATCTTGATTGCCCTTTGAAGTATTTTTTCAACAACCTTTTGCGGGTGACGCGCGCGCAAGGCAAAGAGCTTATCTACGGCACGGCGGTGCACCTCACGCTCAAAGAATTTTTTGACCAATATCGTGAAGGCAAGATGTGGCCGGAAAAGAAGCTTTTAACCCAATTTCAGACGAGGCTTAAAGAATTACCCCTCACGTCAAATATCTTTAAAGAAACTTTGGCGAAGGGTAAAAGAGCGCTTGGTGGCTGGTATCAAACTTATAATAAGAGTTGGCCACGCGAGATTATTAATGAATTCACGATCAAAGGTGTGCTTATTGATCCGCCTTCAGTCGGACAAGTGGCAATTCGCTTGCGCGGGCAGATTGATAAGATAGAAATGTTGGGTAAAAACAATGAAGTCAAAGTGGTGGACTATAAAACCGGAAAACCCAAAAGTCGCAATGAAATTCTGGGACAAACGAAGAATAGTACGGGTGATTACTTCCGGCAACTTGTTTTCTATAAAATTTTATTGGAAGGTTTTGATCGGGGAAAATATAAAGTGATGACCGGCGAACTTGATTTCATTGAACCCAATCCGAGCGGCAAATATAAAAAAGAGCAATTCGAACTCACTCTCGATGAAGTCAAAAACCTCATTGAAGTGATCAAAAAAACCTCGAGCGACATCCTCGACCTTTCCTTTCTCCGTCACGGTTGCGGCCACTGCGACTCCTGCACCCTCTGGCAAATGATGGGACGGAAGGTGTAATTTTATTTCATTCCCCAATAACCAAAAACGTAGCCGGTGGTGTAGTCAGAATTGGGAACAAAGTCTTCGGTGTTGAGAACCTGGAGATTAGCTGTGGCGAGTGCTTGTTTAGTCTTCATGGCGGTGAGAAAAGTGAGGAGCGCGGCATTTGAATCAGCTTCAACCAAGTTAATTGATTCGCTGTCGAAGTTGTTGAGAATTGCTCCGGAGAGCTGGTCGAGCGGTGCCGCTTGATCTGGCGTGAGATAGTGAGAGAAGTCCACGCTCGCAATGAGCACCGTCTCTTTATCGAGCCTTGACGCTAAGAATTCGCCGAGTTGTTTGGCTTCGGCTTGACTCGTGTTAGAACGGAGAATAATTGGTGTAAGACGAGCTTCTGGGAACAGACGACTAATGAGAAGAGTTTGGGTACCAATTGAGTGTTCGTTGTCGAACGGTTCTTCTTCGATGGACGCGATTTTTTCCTCACTTAACTTCTCGGCTAGGCCTGGGATTGGCTTCAGCTCGCCATAAGTACTCAAGAAGCTGGCGGCAGAAACGGTGATCGGTGTTTGCCCTGCATTAGTATGATCAGGTCCGAGAATAATAAAATTCTTAACCGTTTGCTTGGCTTTGAGCCCACGATAGAAGTTCAGGAGCTCGGGAATAGTAGTGGGAATATGGTGAGGAACAATGCCGCCAGAGATATGTGAGAGAGAAATTGGTTCAGGTGATTCCGGATTTTCGAGAGCAGTCTCAATTAGCGGTGTATATTCATTCCAGAGTGATTGGTGGTAAGTGAAAATCTTTTCCTCGCTGGCACTACCAGTGAAGTAGGCCAGGGCAAGAGCCAGTAGTACGAGAACACTAGCGAATAGTAACCGTCGCATTCTGAGAAATTGTCATGCTGGCTAGACTCTTGAGTGACTGGAGAATGGCTGGCTCAGCCTGATAGCGACCCTTCGACACCACGCGCGCCGTATAAGAAATTGAGCGGGGAGGATTCTTGCTAACGACGAAGGCTACTTCTTGATTTTCAATTTTTATGGGGTAATGCATCAGAATATCTTTACCGCCGAAGGAGCGGCTGGCTTCCGGACTCACGGCGCGTAAACCGCTCGGTAAGTAATCCGTGAGTTTATAGGCGCCATCAAGAGATTGGGGGCCAAAACTTGGTGTGAGGTATACGGTCACAAGATCACCATCTTTGAACTCGGTGGTGGGAACACCGTTTACCGAGTATGAGCGCGTAAGTGTGAGATTAGAATCTTTAACAACATCTTTTGGTGACGACGGCATTTCATATTGAGTTGTGAGACCGAGATTACCTTTTACCTCATTTAGTTTGAATGATTTTAATTCTTCTGCCGAGAGATTGAGAACCAGAGTTTCATTATTGCTTAGGGTTTTGTTCTCAGTTTTATTTCCTAGCTGATAACTGAACTTTGTTTCGGCGGCCTCGGTGTGAGCGAGAGCGCGGCTGAGGTAAATGAGTTCAGGGAAACTGTTGAGAATTTCTCGAGGATTATTGGTTTTCCCATAGAGGGCAAGGGCTGCCGCTTCCTTCTCTTCCAAACCAGCCGCTAGTGCCGCGGCGAGGGCGGTGGCCGTAATTGTTTCATCTGGTGGCAGATTTCTTACATATGCATATGAAGCTTGTTGGGTAATCTCGGGCAGAATGGCGGTGCGATAATATTGCCGAGCATCTTCTTTAGCGCCAAGTGTTTCAAGGGCGAGGCCGACAAAGATTTTTTCGGTGATGGCGAGGGAAGTATCTTTGGCAAGAGTTTGGAGTTTGGGAAGAATTGGTTCACGGAAAGCACTGAGGCCAAAGAGGGCGCGGACACTGCGCGATCGATCTGCTTGTTTGTTTACGAGATTGTCGTGAAGATACTTTCGCAAGGCAACTCGGTTTATTGTCTGATCGTTGAAGAGATGAGCGCCGAGGCTCGAGATTTCAAGTTCATCACCGGAGTACGGTAAGAGTTGTAAACCGCCGGAGTAAGATTGATATCGTTCACTTGGGAAAAGTTCATAAGGTTGCTCCTCAGCAAAATATTTTTTAAGCAATTCTTTCGCCGCGAATGTGGCACCCACTTGATCCAATCTTGGTCCGCGGTCGAGGGTGAGATGCTTGAGGTCTCGATACAGAGTGCCACGACCCGCTTCGCTGAAGGTGAGCGTGGTGTAGCCACTTGTCTTTGGTTCAATGGTCAAGCCAGCTGTTCCTTGGTAGAAATCAGCCGTGTTTTTATTGAAGTAACTTTCCACCACGTGAAGTGGGCTCACTAATCCATCAGTTGAGTTCCCGTTCTGAGCTCTCGCCGTAATTTTATGATCGCCGACGGTCAATTTTCCAAGGGCGAGATCGATAATTGCACCGCCAATTTGTTCAATTTTCTTGAAGGGCAGAGTGGGGCTTTCCGCGCTGTACTTAGTGCTGTCCGAGATAACACCAGAGCCGAAGGTGCGCAGGCGCAGAGTGAGTTCGTCGCCAGCGAGATAAGTGTTATTAAGTGTGGTGTCGACGAAGAAGGGCAATGAGACGGGGATGAAAGAGACTGTTTTTCCGGCAAACAAGTCTTGAGTTACCGCCTGACTGGTGAGCCGCCACGAGGTAATGTTTTCCGGTAATTTGAAGTTTACTTTTGCGTGACCAGATCCATTGGTTACTATTGAGCGGAAAATAGCCGTTTCTTGAATATCGGAGCGCGGTGAAAGGCCTTCGCCGCCACCCATTTCTGCCCCGCCGCCACCACGGCCATCATCGCGCGGTGGTCGGTGAGAAGAACGGAGCGTAAGCGATTGGAAGACGTCTCGGTAGAGAGATTGGGTAATGTCTTCTTCATTTGGTCGGAGAGAAAAGACGGCCTCATCAATGGCCGAGAGATTTACTTCCGCTTTAGTGGGAGCTCCGGCGGCGTCGGTAACGCGGATATCAAGTTCTATGTTTTGACCGGGCATGAAGGAAGCTTGATTTGGGGTTACCGCAACGTTGAGTCGCCGTGTTTCGGCATTGAAGGAGAGGTTCTCGCGATAACTATTGTGGAAGCGGCCGCCGCTAAACCACCCAGCCCACAGGTTAGCGTTCGGAATAAACTTGTTTTGGAAGGTTACCTGATAGGCGGGAGAATCCTGGATTTTGTAGGTGAGTTCATTGTTGTTTGCCACCGTGATGAAGATAAACTTATTTGATCCTGGTAGAAGGGTTTCGTCATTAGAATTGCGGATATTCAGGTTTACTAATTCGCCCAGTTGGTAGCCATTCTTTTTTTCTTCCAGTGGCCTAATTTGATAAGAGTAATCCTCATTTCCTTCCAGTCTAGGACTCTCGCCGTAGATATAACGGTCAGTTTTGAGCTGGCGACCAAATTCGTCGTTGGTAGTAAAGGTGAGACTGTAGGTTTTTTTCTCTTCTGGTGAAAGAGAAAACTGAGCAATGCCACTAGCGTTGGAGGTGACCGTGCGGGTCTCGAGGAATTTTTCTTCTTTCGAATATTTATAAATTGGTTCGGTGGTTTTACTAATCGGATTATAGCGCGTGCCTGTTTGGTTTTTATGCTGAATTACTTCGGTTACAGTAACCACTGTTTCTAGGTTAGGGACAGGGGCACCGAGATACTTTGTAGTGTCCCAAGAAGGCGTGCCTGAAGTAATATTACCTAGAGTAATAATATTATTTTTCAGCTCGAAATTTGTTTGGCCGCCTACTTTCTTCTGAGTAATCGTTTGATGAATATGCGGTCCAAAAATGAATATCGTGGCGCTGGTATTAATTTCTCCAGCTTCCGCCTGGGTGGGCCGGACACTTAAGTTGAAATGATTTGGCCAGTAGCGTTCCTCACCAGTGTAGGCGGTTGGAATAGTAATTGTGCCTTCGCCGCGCCCATCCAGAGTAATAATCCCGTTCCGTTGCTTGTTAATGAGGTAGCCTGAGTAAGTAAGGCCGAGATTTGTGACCGGTGTGCCGTCGAAGAATTCCCCCTTCACTTTGAAGGTGGCAGTTTCTCCAGCGAAGATGGCTGGTTTTTCCGGGCTTAGGGTTAATTGATAGGCCGGCTTAATATACTCGCTTATCGAGAGACCTTCTTGGGCAATAATTTCTTCACCTCGGCGGAGAGTGAGATAGTAAAATCCGGGCGAGAGATTCTCATAGGCTATTTCCCCAGTCAGGGTGTGATAGTCAGAGAGTTTGAAATTTTTGGTGGCGTAGATGGTTTTATTTTTTTCATTATCTGACCAGTAAACATTGCTTAAAGTGGCGGTAATTTCTTCACCCGTGGCACTGTCTGCTCGCGGCTTGGCAATAGCCCAGAAGCGAATGATGTCGCTTGGGAGATAAATTGTTTTGTTGAGAGAAATATAATCCCACCAAGTGTCTTGCTCATTGAAATCGGGTCGGTAACCATAGTCATTTTCTACCGGAATAACCACACTACCGCCAGGAGCTTCAGCTAAGAAGAAGTTCTCATCTTTAAGAATCTCGGGAGGGGTGGTGAAGATGGCGACTCCATCGGCGCCGGTCCGGGCGACTTCTTTTCCTCTCACTCGAATTGGCACATTGGCCAAACTGTTTTCTGTAGCGGCATTTTTGAGCCAGATCAATGATTGACCATTTCCCACCGCGGCTAAACTGGCTACCGGGCTCACTTGGAACCAGGCCATGTCGGTGTTGTCATTGGCGGTCAGAGCTATGGCGTAATAACCGACAGCGAGGGAGTTTGGGAGACGGACGAAACTGTTGTAACCTTCATTTGTTTTAATAATTGGTAAAGTGGCGGAAAATGTTTTTTGTGAGGCAATTGCGTCGAGATCAGTATAGCGATGGTAGAAAGCCCAGGGATCTTGTTTCTTCGCTTGCGAAAGAAGTTCTAGAAATTGATTGGCAGAGTCAAAACGGTAAACCGCGGCCACCGCTTCGCTTACATTGCTACTAACATTGAATTCAATTGGTGAATCTGGTTTAAATTCAGCAAAGGAGGGGTAAAAGTGGATGTATGGACCGCGCGCGTTCCCGCCCGCCTGCGTGGTCTCAAACCGGATAATTTTTTCTTCCCCTAGTTTTTCGCTCGAGCCTTCGGTGCCGAGCTCCGGCTTAACGGTAATGGTGTAAATGGTTTGTGGCTTCAAAGTGAGTCTTGGGATAAAACGAACTTTATTTCCCGAAAAGTCGAAGTCACCATCTGTCTTTGGAGTAATTTCAATATGTTTTGCCGGATCGTTGATGTTTTCACGATTAAATTCAATTTCAATTCCGGTATTGAGGGGGACATTGTTGGCTTGATGGCGAGGGAGAGAGCTCGTGATCGCGAACGGTGCCTTCACTTGGTAAGCCCAAGAGTAATCACGGTTCGAGAGTTCGCCACCGGCGATAGCGAGAGTGTAAATTTCATTAGTGTTGAGAGGAACTGTAGGGATAATTTCAAAGGTATTTCCAGAATCAACCTTCTTAACCTCGAAATCAGTTTCTGGAACAATCTTCAAATTATCTTCAATTGTTCCTACACCGAGGGGGGCTGAGGAGGTGAGAATAAAGCGGCTTTCGGCGTTAATCCCATTCGCATCAGCCGTGCTCGCGGTGAGGGTGAAGTCCGAGACGACCACCGGCCCTCTGCCTTTCATCCGAGGCCAAAAAACTACCGCCGCGATAATTAAAATCACGACCGCACCTACCAAATAAGCTTTTTGTTTCATGGTTTAAATAGTAGCACCTTATCTCGTATCTTTTAATTTGAAGCTGAAAAAGACGCCGAGGAGGGTGACAAGGCCGAGCATGGTGAAGAGCGCGGCGAGAGGGAAGAAAAAGAGCATTACACTTGCGACTATTGGTGCGATTAAGTAAGCGAGCGGCAAGAGGTTGCGTGAAAGAGAGAGAACATCCACGTCTTTGGCGTCAATTTTTTTAAATAAATAAGTTTCTTTCATAATCTCGATTGTCGCCGCGCCGACGCGAGTGAGGAAGAGAAGACTTGCCCAGAACCAGAGATTTTTAATTTCCAATTGCGCGAGCCACAGGGTGGCGAGTCCCATTATGAAGAAACCCGCGATCAGTAATTCTTTCTCGCCCAGTTTTCGGTCCGCGAGCCAGCCAAGTGGGTAGGTTACGATCACGAACGGCAAAAGCATGACAGTCAGAATGATGCCAATTTCTGGCCAGGTGAAACCGAGGGTGTTGTGAAGATGAAGCGGCAAGTAAATTACCATCACAGCGTAAAAAAAGTTGAGCAAGAAGTCGATCGAGAGAATGTGATAAAGATCGCGATAGTGATTATTGCGATGGTTGAAAATTTTTCCTACTGTTTGGAAGAATTTTCCACCCACTGGTCTGGCGGTAACCGCGCGCATGGTGCTAATTAAGTAAATGGCTGGGAGCAAGGCGAGGCCTGCTAAAATGTAAATTTGGCGATAATTCTCAAATTGCCCAAGGAGTGTTCCCACCAAGAAAGGCGAGAGAAACCAGGCTATGTTGGTGAGAGTTAGGAAAAGACCTCGAACTCGACCAGTTTCGGTGTCCCTTGTAATGTGTTCGAGATACAAGTCGAGATTAAATCGAGCCAAGTATCCGAGAGCGTCGTAAACAATGAAGGCGATAACGAGGACTAGAGGAAACTGGAGTTTGGCGAGAAGAATAATCGCGACAATTTTTCCCACGAGGAAGGCAATACTCAAACCCTTCAAACTTCGCGGATAAGCCCGCAAAACGGCAGGCAAGAGCGCGAGTGCTCCGAGGAGCACAAGTGAAGATAGGGCATAAACCGGACCTATTAAACCCTCGCCACCCACAGCACTTAAGAAAAGCGAGTTAGTGTAGGCCGAGAAGGCGAGCGCGACGTTGAGGAAGAAAACGGCCCAGTATAAATTTTTTCTCACCCAACTATTATATTAGACCTCAATCAGAACCGGAAGGACAATTGGTCGGCTATGTGTTTTCTGAAACAAGAATTTCCCGATTTCTTCTCGAAGGACATTGCGCACATAGTCCAGGTTAATGGGGTGCATGCGCGCCGTTGAGTCCTCGATCTTTTTCTTGGTCACAATGCGTACTTGGCGGAGCAGATCCTGCGCTTCTTTAAGATACACGAAGCCGCGCGAGATAATATCTGGCGATTTGATCACTTTGCCGGTCTGAATATTGATGATCGCAATGATCACGAAGATGCCTTCTTGAGCGAGCATCATCCGGTCGCGCACCACCACTTCTTTCACGTCGCTATTGCCGATGGAGTCCACCATAATCACTCGGCTGGCCGCTTTCTCCTTTAGCATCACAATCTTTTCTCCGTTGTCTTGAATTTCAATCACTGAGCCATTGTCGGGAACAATAATGTTTTTCTCTGGCATACCGAGTTCCATGGCCACATCGGCGTGAACGCGCAGTTTCTGATGCCAACCGTGAATAGGAATAAAGAATTTTGGCTTCACCTTCTTGTGTAGCCACTCAATTTCGCCGCGATTACCGTGACCAGAGGAGTGAATAAACACTTCCGAGCTGCGGTAGTGAATAATCTTGGCGCCTTGGCGGGCAATATTGTCTTTAAGCTTTTGCACCGTGAGCTCATTGCCCGGCACAATTGAGGAAGAGAGGAGAACGGTGTCGCCTTTCTTAAATTTGAGATATTTATGAGTCTTATTGGCCATGCGCATGAGGGCGGCAAATTCTTCGCCCTGAGCTCCAGTGGCGAGGATCACCAGGTTGTCTTCCGGGTATTTATCGGCTTCGGTAATGGGGATAATGGTATCTTTTTTCACCTTCAACAGACCAGCTTCGGCTGCCACTTCCACGTTTGTCTTCATGCTCCGGCCTTCGACAATAATTTTGCGGCCATATTTCTCTACCACCCCAATGATTTTAATCATTCGTTCAAGTTGAGAGGCGAAGGTGCCGATAAAGAGACGACCTTTGATGTTTTTGATAATCTCTTCAAGATTTTTATGAGTCTCTCGTTCGGGGATTGAGAAGCCGGGATTCTCGATATTTGTCGAGTCGGTCATTAGGAGCAAGGTTTTTTCACGGTCGAAGACGCTGTATCGTTCCTCTTCTTCCGCCGTTGGATCACCGTCCACCTTTTCAAGATCAAGCTTGAAGTCGCCTGGATTTACGATGAGACCGTAAGGGGTTTCAATAAGAACGCCGAAAGAGTCGGGAATGGTGTGAGTGACGCCGAAGAAACGGACGGTTTGCTCGCCGAGTTTGAGCTTGGCATTATTTTCCACCACGATCATATTAAGAGCCGGCAAGTGGGGGAATTCCGCCATGCGCTTCTTAATGAAAAGCGAGGTGAGGTTCCGAGTATAAAGCGGCGGATTGCCAATACGACTCATCACATAAGAAATACCGCCAGTGTGGTCAAGGTGACCGTGGGTAATAATGACACCGCGGATTTTCTCTTTATTTTGCTCAAGATAAGTGACGTCGGGGATAATGTAATCTACTCCTGGCATTTCATCAGTTGGGAAGGCAAAACCAATGTCGATGACAATAATGTCATTGCCAATTTCGATAGCGGTGCAGTTTTTGCCAATTTCTTCCACGCCGCCAAGCGGGATAATGCGGATATTGCCTGCCGCTAGTGGTGGAATGGGCTTACTTACCTCTTCCTCAGGTCGTCGAGGTAAGCGCGGGCGGTGACGAGGTGGTGGTCGACGATTACTTGAGGCAAATGGTCTCGGAGCTGAATTCGGTGTTGGGTTAATCATGTTTTTATTTTTTTAATTATTATTTTCTGTTGCAAACATCGGCCATACTTTCTCTGTCTCAATATACCAATTGTGGATATTGGCAAAGCGTTCGCTTGGCACATTGAGTGTTGGCAATGACGCTCCTACCACCTTCTTTGGCAAGAGATAAAGAAAGTCGGGAGTGTAGAGAAAGATGGCTGGTTGTTCAGCCGTCACCAGATCCACAAACTTGGTATATAAAGCCAGGCGCTCGGTGCGGTCGATAGTGCCACGGGCTTCCTCGAGAATTTTATCTGCTGTTGCATTGGTGTAGAGCGCAATATTTAAACCAGGGTCAAGTCTCTGAGAAGAATGCCAAAAAGCAAAAGGATCCGGTTCGCGGCCCACGATTTCGCCAAAGAGTAAGGCTTCATATTCACGTGGGCGGATAACCTTTTCATTGAGATCTCCGGTCTCGAAGACCTTAATTTCTACCTGAGCACCAAGTTTTTCCCAATCAGCTTTCACGATTTCAGCCACTGCCTTGAGTTCTGGAATATCCGCGGTGGCGAGGGTAAAGGTTAGATCGGTTTGAGCCGGTAGTGTGGGGGTTGAAGTGCTGATTGACTTGGGAGCGAAGGCTTCTCCGGGAATGGGGGAAAAAAGTGGTTTGCCGAAGCCGGCGAGCACGTTGTCTACGAGGTATTTTCGATCAATAGCTCGACTCAAGGCTTGGCGAACCTCTTTCTTGGTAAATAAACTATTTTGATTGTGGTTGAAAAAGATTCCAAAAACGCGTGGCAAAGAGGAGCGTAGCAGGGTTGAATTATTTGATTCAAGCCCGGCAATAAAATTTGGATTTGCTGTTGAGAGGGACTCGGTTTCACCGCTCTCATATGATTCAATCAACTTGTCTTCACTAGGATAGAAACGAATGGTGAGCCTCTTAATCTTTGGAGTACCGAGGGCAAAGCGAGTGAAAGCGGCGAGTTCGTAATACTCCTTAATTTTGTCGCCATCCTCTTTAATTTTTTTTACGACATATGGCCCGGATCCGATCGGTTCGATGTTAAGCGGACTGAAGGGGAAATTCTCGGCCGCCACTTCTGACCAAAGATGCTTGGGAAGAATTCCAAGAGTTAAATTTTCTAAAAAGGCGGCATAGGGTTGCTTGAGGGTGAAAATAATGGTTTTTTCGTCCGGTGCAGAAACTTCTACTCCGTCCCAGTTGGGGAGGCGTGGACTTTTGATCACCGGATTTTTGATTTGAGTAATGGTGAAAGCGACGTCGTGCGCGGTGAGTGGCTTGCCGTCATGCCAGTGTAGGTTCTCTTTGAGAGTAATGGTGTAATTGAGATGATCCTCGCTGATAGTTAGGTTTTTTGCCAAATCTGGTTCCAATTCGCCCTTTGTTCCCAGGCGGAAAAGGCCAGAGTAAATAAGACTAGTAAGGTCACGGTCGGTATCAGAAATAGCGAGCACGGGGTTAATAAAGCGAGGGGAACCAACAACTCCCTCAGTGAGACTGCCGCCAGTTTTTGGAATTTCTACTAAATACTGGGCGCTCCATTGCCAGCCAATACCGAGCAGGCTGAGACAGAAAACAACCACCAAAAGAGAAAGTAGCGCTAATTGGCGGCCCGAAAAAGAGCCTAAAACCGAAGGAAGAGTTTTGTTCACTGAACCTAAAAAAAGTTAATTACCTCGTTTACTAATGTAAGCCTAGACGTTGAGAAAAAGTTGCAGAATAGCCACAAGAAGGAATAAGACAGCCAAGACAACGCTGCCGAGAAAGAGTGTTTTCTCTAGTCCACGCTTGGTATGGAAGTTACTCGAAGGATTCGAGCCTCCGAAAGCGCTGCCAAGACCCGCCTCACTCTGTTGTAAGAGGATCGCGGTAATAAGCAGCAACGACAAAACTATTTGGATCCAGGGAAGAATTCCCTGCAGAAATAGCATTGCCGAGCATTCTAGCAGAAAACTTTTCCCCAGGCAAGAAGACCACCCAGGGGCTATACTTATCTTAGTTAAATGATTACAAAGTCCCACCCTCTCTTTTGGGGCAGTATTTTTTCCCTTTTTTCACTGTTATTTTTTGTTTCTAGTGTTTTTGCCGTGGTTAATCCGCCCGCTGGTTGCCCGGCAGTTTCCTTCGATAGTGATAAGAATTTTGTGGTTAACGGTGAAAAGTATTTCCCTTTTGGTTTCTGGGCTTTTTCCGGTGGCGCGGCTAGTGGCAATTGGAGCGGTTATTCTGGTTCTTTCAACGCCGTGGTTGATGGCCCCACCATTAGTAGTGAGGGCACTCTCACTAGTAATAATCTCAAACTTTTTGCTCAGGTCGATGGTGATGCCGGCCTTGCAGAAAGTCACGACGATAATGAGGGAATTATTGCCTGGGAAGTAATGCATGAGCCAAACAGCTTAGGACTTAGTGGCTCAGCGGTGGCGGCCCAAGCGAGCGCAATGCGCGCCGCCGATGATTGTGGCCGACTAATTTTCGTTACTCCGAGCTTGGGCGGTATTGCTGAAGGTTATGTTAATCAGGTGCGTAATGCGGTTGATTTTGCCGCCATTGAGACTGGTTATTTGGTGCCGCAATTACCGATTGAGGAGGTGGGGGAACTTTTTAGCGAGGGTGCTGACGCGATGGCGGCCGTGGGCAAGCCGTCAATTTTCTTGGCGCGGGTAGGTGGTTATCAACCCGCTCGTTTCCGTGACACTTTCCGTGAGTCAACCGTGGCCGAGCTAAGAGCGCAAATTTTTGATGCCATTATTCGTGGAGCGAAAGGGGTTTTTCTCTGGCCATTTGAGAAAGGGGTAATTTTGAGTGATCTCCAGCCTTTTGAGCCCGCTAATGCGATTTATGATATGGAAGATAGTTCTTCAGCTGGCCTCTATGGTGGGATTAAAAATCTGGCTTCGGAGATTGCCGAACGGGAAGAAATTTTCACGGCGCCGGTATCAAGCGGTGTGGGGGTGTCTAGTAACAATTCTGACGTGAAGTGTGGTTGGCGGACACTTTCTGGAGAGCGACGGCGTTTAATTTGCGTTAATTTGTCTCAAGATCATTCACCGTATTTCGACTATGGTAGTGGCGAGACGGTTTGGCGGCTTAAAGCACGAGCGATTACGCCTGGAGCGGAATCTTTTCCCACGGACTATGCTAGTGGCAGTTTCATTGCACGAGACTTACTTCCCGGGACGGTGGCGGTTCAAGATTTGTCTACTGGTTTAACCAATCAAAACAAACTGATGACGACAGTGGAAATTGATTTTGACACTGTTCCAACTGGCGCCACCTTTACCTACGCTGTTTATGCAGACAACTCTCGTGATCAGGCGCCAGATACGAGAATCTTTCTTTCCAATGAACTGGCGATTAACGGCTCTGGACCACAAACCTTTCCGGTGGTTGGAGTAACTCTTGAGCACACCAAGAATTATTACTTGTTGATTCAAACCAATACAGCCGGAGTGCGGGTCAGGGCGCGAGACGTGCGAGGCGGCGTGCGACCTAAAGATGACTCTACTGCAGTGCCACTTGCCGAGAGCTTCGAAGATCTGCACGTGGGCGACAGTGCGAGCAATGTTCGCCTCACACTAAGTGGCGATGAGTTTAGTGCTTATTGTGTTGAGAAAAATTTTGGTAATTGCGCGAATGGAAGTGTGGCTGGCGGCGTACTCACAGATTCTTTCAGTGAATATGCCGTACATATTTATCACTTTGAGCCGGCAGAAGAAGAGTTGCTCGATACCACCGACACCACAGACCCTACGGTTCCTGATGAGCAATCGGATATTTTGCCACCCAATTTACCCCCCGATGAACCACCACCCCTTTTGCCGCCGCCGACTGTTCCCACGACCCCTCTTAGCTCAACACCATGCGCGCCAAGCACCGGAACTGTGTTACCGGCCGTGGTTGGACCGCTCTCTTTGGGGATGAAAAACAATGCGCAGGTTAGTGCCCTTCAGCGTTTGCTTGCTACCGACCGCACCCTTTACCCTGAAGGAATTGTTTCTGGTTATTATGGTCCGCTCACTCGTGAGGCGGTGAAGCGTTTCCAGCTTCGTTACAGTTTGGTGAATCTTGCGACCACTGACCCGTCACTTATTGGCTTCGCTGGCCCCGCCACCCGCGCCAAGATGAATGAAGTTTTGCGCCAGACTAGTTCGGTTTGTTCTTTAGTCAACTTGCCCGAGCAAACTCGCTTACAATTAATTCAACTTTTGCACCTTCTTGCTATAATGTTGAATTCTCGATGATGTTTTTTCTATGGAAAGTAAAATAAAAATCAAGCTCACTACTTTAGTTTTTGCTTGGATTTGTTTAACCTTTAGCATTTTTTACATTATCGGAGAGCAACTTTATGTTTTAGATAGTGGTTCGCAATTGTCACGAACAAGTCCCCAGATCCGTGAAATTTCTGAATTTCAAAGTCCAGAGCTTGAGCTGAAACTTGATTTTGACCAAGGAATTTCGGGAGACATAGAAAGATTTCCTCTTTTCAATTTACCGCCCGAGGCAAAAGATTCAAGCTACTTAGCTCAAAAAGAAAATACTCTTGTTTTTATCATGGAGGCCACTGATTCCGATGATGCGCAGCTAATTTTTTCGATTACCAACCCGCCTGATCATGGCAACCTTGGTGGCATTGAACCGTTTGGTAATAAGAAGGCGCGGATTACTTATACGCCGGCTCATGGATATAAAGGGGTTGACCGGTTTAATTTTCGGGTAACAGATGCGAGTGGAAACAGTGATACTGGAGTCATTTCTCTTCGTGTTTTGCCGGAACTTATTCCGTGGACAGAAATAAATGTCCCGGATTGGCCGGCGCTTGAGTTTTATACTGAAGAAGATGGTGTTGAGCCCGGGATGACGGTTCTCGATTTTGCTCTTGAAGCTTTGCCTGACTGGTCGACAGTGGCTAATCGGGTCATCCTTACTACCCGACACGAGTACGCGTACACTGATCTATATGAGGAAATAAATGAGCGCAAGCCGGCGGGCCTCAAGATTATTGGTGGGATCAAGACTCTTTCTGCTATGCCGCCACCATTACCTCCACTCGCTGGTGATACTCATCCGAGATATGATTTTGTTAATACTGTCGCATGGCAAGAAATTGCTTCTGCTGCCATTACGATTTCTGAACAAACAGGGAGCAAAGAAGTAGTTCTCGAAAACGAAGCAAACTTGCTTTTTTATAATTTTGATAACCAACCTATTGATTATGTTGCGTTTGCCCAGGCGCTTGCTCCGCTTGCGGCCGCAGCCAATAACTACGGGATTGAGTTTTGGTGGTGGTTGCCTCAGACTCTGCCCGATTTTTCCCCGAGTGACGGTTTCGACCAAACAGCGTGGACGGCCAGTCTTATGGAGGTGGTTAAAAATACGGTGCCAAATTCGAAGATTATTACGCTTAATGCTGCGCGTTATTGGTGGTATGAGCCTGATGAAGCGGCGCGAAGCCTTGTCATTTCTTCAATGGGACTTGATAATGTAGTCGAAGATTTGTGGGTCGTTGATTGGGGGCCAGCTCCTAGTCCGGAAGAATGTGGTTGGAGTACACCACAGCCCGACGGCGCCTTTTGGTTCTGTTCCCGAATGTATTCTACAGGGGAAGCCTTGCAACAGCTCGAGAGTTATTTTCCTCGGTGGCCGGGCGATAACAACACCCGTCAAATTTTAGCGAAACGAGTTGCTATTTATCCTCAAGGTGGCCACGATTGGATAAAGATTGCTGAAGAATTTGCCAACACTTTGCCAACTGTGGGACTTGCTCTTGATGAGCTTATAAACTATGACCCTTAAAAGAGTTTTTATTTTATTTTTTTTGGCTCTTGCTGGAGCAATTTTCCTTTTCGGTTACTTTTTTTGGTCCGGAACTTTTTCCTTTAATACCTCATCCCAGCTTGCCGTACCTGGTGATGGTGGTAATGACTGGAGCGAAGGCACAAGTTTCTTGGTTCAAGAAAATCAGCAAATGCGACTTAGTATCAACGCCCCGGGATCTAGTGGGGCGACCTTCACCGTGGTAACACCGCCGTCCCACGGCAGCTTGAGTCATTTTGTAGTGGGGCAAGGTGGTGGCACAGCTGAAGTTCTTTATACTCCGTCAAATGGTTTTCGCGGAGAAGATTCTTTTACTTTCAGAGCAGAGTCTGGTGGGCAACTTCTGGCTCCTATTACGGTGGAACTTATGGTTTTACCCAAACTTGTTCCCTGGCTCGAAATTAATTTACCTGTAGAACAAGTATTATCCATTTGGCCCGATGCTCCCGGGGCGACTGCTAATATGGACGAACTTGATTTCGGTATTCTTGGTCTTGATGATTGGTCAGAAGTTACCAATGAGGTGATCATTACCACGGCCCCTGGTATTTCCGAATACGTTTATCCCGAACTAATGAATCGAAAACCAAGCAATGTTCGCATTGTGGGTGGATTAAAAACCGTTAATATTCTTCCGGTCGTAGGACATGACAATAGCACCGGGAACGATAGTTACGATTTTACCGATTTGGCCTCGTGGCAAGCGCTTGCCGCTGAAGCTAGAGAAATCGTAGAAGAAACAGGGACGAATATTGTCGTGTGGGAAAATGAGACGGCGCTTTGGAATTACCACTTCGGCACCCACACCGTCGACTTTACTGAATTAGCCCAGGTGCTCACTGCCACCGTGAAGCCGCTTGACGATGATGGAATCGTCACTTGGTGGTGGTTGCCAAACTTTTTTGCCGATATTCCTGCCCTTAATCCGGTGGCGCGTAACACAGAATTTGTAAACACAGTGAAGTCGGTATTACCCAAGGCCGTTTTCATGGTTCCTTACTCAGCTCGTTACTGGTGGAATGACGGTGATGAGGCCGAAAGAACGGAAATGACAAACTTAGTCGGTTTGTCGAAAATGATCGAAGCTCTTTGGATCTCGGAAAATGGTTTTATTGGTATTGGCCAAGTCTACACTCCAGCTCAAGCTATTGAGCAATTGCTTGGGACAATGTTGCGCACTGGTGAAACAACACAGCCAAATTTTGTATTAACACCAGTCGTCGAACTTTATCCTCAAGGCAAAGAGTGGCTTGCTACAAGCGCAACATTCAACAGTATTTTGCCTAATTTAGCTTCGGCTAATATTGCCGATTTTCCGCCGCCTAGTGAAGAAGATCCAGAGGAAGATGATCCACCGCCTAATACTGGAGGCGGCGGAGGTGGGGGTGGAGGCGGCGGTTCCAATAATTCTGGTGTTGGTGGTGATTCAGAACCCGATGTATTACCTCCGCCTCCGGCTCCAATTATTCCACCACCGTTTTTACCCCCTCCACCAGTTTCCATGAATAATTGCACGCCCACTTCTTCGGTTCTCTCAGACTTCCCACCGCTTGTTGGACCATTTTCTTTTGGGATGCGCGATAATCAGCAAGTAATTTTGCTCCAGAAGCTATTGTCTACAAATCCTAGTTTTTATCCCGAACAAATCGTTTCCGGTTACTATGGTCCGCTTACCCGCGAGGCGGTGAAGCGCTTCCAGGTTGCTTACAATATTCTCAATCCGGTTACGGCCGATCCGGCTATCGTTGGTTTTGCCGGTCCACTTACTCGAGGGAAAATGAATGAAGTTTTAGGTCGAGGTGGGGTCGTTTGTCCTTCCAATACTACCAATCAAGCCGACCCCGCGGCCTTGCGGGCCCTCTTGCAACGTCTCTTTGATTTACTCCGACCAAACTTTTATCCACCACAATAATTTTTTCCTGAGCAATTGGTTGGTATAATTGATTCACTGTGAGGTCAGTCAATATTTTTCTTATTATCACCCTCGTGGTTGTGGTTTTGGCCGTGGGAGCTTTCTCGGCTGTTTCTTGGTTTGGTTTTTCTTCTCTTACTCAAGAGCCTAAGCTTCAAACTGCGGCCTCAAGTCCAACACCGCCGCCCACGCAACCACCGCCACCACCAGGCCAGCAAGCGGTCACGGCCACAATCACCGCTCCTTCGGGTAGCACGGTTTTCCTTGCGGTTGGCCAAGCGCGAACCTTTACCGGTTCCGCTTCGGGTGGCAGCGGATCCTATACTTTTAGTTGGGACTTTGGCGATGGCACCACCGACTCTGGTGCCAGTGTTAGTAAAACTTTTAATCAACCCGGTACATTTACTGTTACTTTAACAGCGAGCGACGGAACTAGTCAGGGGACAGATTCTATTCAAGCGATTATTTCTGGAGCGGCGTTTTCTGGTTCTATTACCTCTCCTCCCACTGGCGCCACGCTCACGGTGGGTGAGGCCAACACTTTTACCGCCAGTGCTTCTGGAGGTACACCACCTTATAACTTTGGCTGGGACTTTGGTGATGGGAATATTGGTACGAGTTCAAGTTTTCCTCATACCTATACTACAGCGGGCAATCGAACTGTAACGTTGAGCATTAGTGACAAGGCCAGCCCACCTAATCAGGTGACGAAGACAATTCAGGTTAACGTGGTTAACCCACCACCGGAACCAGTGCAGGCCACCATTACCACGCCCAGTGCCGGGGCAAATTTCCCTGTTGGGCAAGCGGTAAATTTTTCAGGTACAGCTTCAGGTGGAACGGGGACTTATCTTTATGATTGGGACTTTGGTGATGGGGGAATGGCTTTAACTCAAAGTGCGAGTCATACTTATTCTACTCCCGGCACTTACACCGTTGATTTTAGGGTGCGTGATAACCAAAACGACGAGAACACTGAGACAGTTCAAATTACTATCTCCGGAAACATATCACCTTCACCGAATCCGCCGCCTAATCAACCTCCGCCTCCGGTTGGTGGTGGGGGTCCGCCGCCGGCGCAACCACCTCCGCCAAACAGTCAACCTTTGACGGCAAGGATTAGTAATCCTGCTAATAACACCACTTTTTTGGTCAATCAGAATATTAATTTTTCTGGTTCAGCCTCTGGTGGTTCGGGGACATATGCTTTCCGCTGGGAGTTTGGCGATGGATCTATTTCTCTCAACGCCAGTCATTCCAAGAGTTATGCTCAAGCGGGACAGAAAACGATTTCCCTCCAAGTGTCGGACAACGCCTTCCATCAAGACACAGAAAATATCACTATTACGATTAATAATCCTCCGCCACACCAACCTCCTCCGCCTAATCCACCACCAAACACAGGAGGCGGTGGCGGGGGTGGCGGCGGTAATAATCCGCCTCCAGTAGCACCGCCGATTATTCCTCCTGTTCAGCCACCGGTAACCTGCGTACCCACCTCAAACACGCTGAGCGATTTACCTCTTCTCGTTGGCCCATTTGCCTTTGGGATGCGTGATAATGCGCAGGTTACTTTGCTCCAAAGAATGCTTTCAACGGATCGAGTTATCTATCCGGAAGGAATTGTTTCTGGTTACTATGGTCCGCTTACCCGCGAGGCGGTGAAGCGTTTCCAAGTCAAACACGCTATTCTTGATCCCCAGACGGCCGATCCCGCGATCGTTGGCTTTGCCGGTCCTCGAACGCGAGCAGAAATAAATAAAGTTTATCGAGGTGCCGGAACGATTATTACTAATTGCCCACCCCCGACAACCACTCCTACTACGCCGACAGCACCCACAATAATCGAACTTACTCCAGAGCAAAGAAACCTTCTTTTGAATCAGCTCCAAACCATTGTAACCACCTTGCGCGCTCGCGTGGTGAGTTGGCTTAGTAGCCTCTCGACAATTCTTGTCCCGTAGATTAAGCTTGTAAAACACTATGACTGCACGACGTATTGGGGCCGCTATCATTATTTTCATCGCTCTCGGTTTGGGATATCTAAACTATTTAGCCGAGTCTGGCACTACTTCGGCGTTTAATTGGTTGCCTAAGTTTAAGCTTGGTCTTGACTTGCGAGGTGGGAGTCAGCTGGTATATGAAGCAGATCCCGTTGAGATCGCTAAGTTGCCACCGGCCGAGGTAGCTGGTGCACTTGAGTCTCTTCGCGAAGTGATTGAGCGACGCATAAATGCCTTCGGTGTGGGTGAGCCGGTAATTCAACTTGAGAGCGTGGGTCTTGGTGAGAGTGCGCGGGAGCGACTCATTGTTGAGCTGCCGGGCGTGACTGATCTTCAGCAGGCAATTGCGCAAATTAATGTGACGCCGATTTTGGAGTTTAAGACTGAGCGCCCAGATGGCGCGGAGAAAGAAGCGATTCTTGCCGCGATTGAGCAGGCGAAGGCCGACATGGAAGCTGGAAAGCCCATTACGCCCACGGAACTCTTGCTTCAAGATCCTTATTTTATTTCTTCACCTCTCACTGGTCGTTACCTCGAGAGGGCGCAGGTGGTTTTTACCCCCGGAGTAATTAATCCAGCGATTTCGCTTGAATTTAATGAAGAAGGTGGCGAAATTTTTGCCACACTCACCAAGACCAATGTGGGCAAGGCGATCGGTATTTATCTTGATGGGGTCGGTATCTCGGCGCCGGTGGTGCGAGAAGAAATTCGTGACGGCAAAGCTGAAATCTCGGGGCAATTCACTATTGAAGAAGCCCGTGAGCTTGCTCGTAATCTTAATCTTGGAGCCTTGCCTGTACCAATTAAACTTGTTTCCACTGAGACCATTGGTGCCACACTTGGCGCTGATGCCCTCGCGCGAGGGATTAATGCCGGTCTTATTGGGCTCGCAGTGGTTGGACTCTTCATGCTCCTTTGGTATCGTTTGCCGGGCTTAGTTTCTATCATTGCGCTCACGATTTACATTATTCTTATTCTCACCATTTTCCGTTTGGTTGGTGTGACGCTCACGGCCGCTGGGATCGCCGGCCTCATTCTGTCGTTTGGCATGTCGCTTGATTCTAATATTCTCATTTTCGAGCGGCTAAAAGAAGAAATTAAAGCGGGTAAGCATCTCCATGATGCCATTAAAGAAGGCTTCGCTCGTGCTTGGTTCTCTATTCGCGATTCTAATCTTTCGAGTCTTATCGCTGGTATCGTGCTTTTCTGGTTTGGTACCAGTTTGATCAAAGGTTTCGCCGTAACCCTCGTGCTTGGTTTAATCGTGGGCCTCTTTACTGCCATTTCGGTCACACGGACATTGCTCTTGGCTCTGGCGCCCGCGCATGCCGGCCGAGTGTCCAAATTTTTATTTAAGTGTGGCTTTAAATAATATGTTTGTTATCAAAAATCGTTGGGTATTTTTCATTCTCTCAGGCCTTCTGGTTCTGGCTTCGGTGTTTACTTTGTTTAAATTTGGTCTCAATCTTGGTACCGATTTTACTGGCGGATCGATTCTCGAAGTTGAGTATGAAGGCACCCGACCAGAAGTCACCTTGGTGCGCGAGAAGGTTGATGCCTTAAACCTTGGTGATGTTTCTGTTCAAGAATCAGGCGACCTTGCTTACTTATTGCGTTCGCGCGATCTTACTCCAGAAGAACATCAAGCTCTTCTTCAAGCCCTGCAACCAGGGGTAGAAAGACGTTTTAGTTCGGTAGGCCCTGCTCTTGGTGCCGAACTCACCCGTAAGGGGATGATCGCAATGGTGATTGTAATCGTGCTAATTCTCATTTACATCGCTTTTGTCTTTCGCCAAACTGTTAAACCCACCAATAATCCCGAGCATCGTGGCGTGAGTTCTTGGGCGTATGGGATTGTGGCAGTTATTACCATGATTCACGATGTGCTGATTCCGCTTGGTGTTTTCGCCGTACTCGGTGCGTATTATGGCGTAGAATTTGATGCGCTTCTTTTGACCGCTTTCCTCACCATTCTCGGTCTCTCAGTGAATGATAAAATTGTGGCTCTTGATCGCATTCGCGAAAATTTACGTCGAGAGTTGAGCTCCTCAGCAAAGTCGAGCGAAACCTTTGCCGAAACCGTGGGTCGGAGCTTGAGCGAAACAATGACCCGCTCAGTGAACACCTCCGTCACCGTGATTCTCGTTCTTCTCGCGGTTTACTTCTTCGGCGGCGCAACCACCAAGTACTTTGCCCTTGCCCTCACTCTTGGCATGATCGTCGCCACCTATTGCTCCATCTTCATCGCGGCTCCGCTCTTAGTTGTTTGGGAAAAAGCTAGGAGTAAAAAATAGGCTTGACTCCCTTTTGGGGATAAGTATACTTACCTTCACTCCATCTGGAATGGGGCGAACTTTGACAATTGGTAAGATCCACAAACCCCGACGCAAGGTCGGGGTAAAAATAAGTAAGTTAATATCAGTTTTTCTTTTGTTCCGTTCTATTTACTAAGAGTTTGATCTTGGCTCAGGATGAACGCTGGCGATGTGGATAAGGCATGCAAGTCGCGTGGGTTTAGACCCACGGCAGACGAGGTAGTAATACGCAGGAACGTCCCCCAGAGTCGGGCATAATCAGCCGAAAGGTTGGCTAATTCTCGATGGTCTCGTAAGAGTAAAGGAGCAATTCGCTCTGGGAACGGCCTGCGGGCTATCAGCTAGTTGGTGAGGTAATGGCTCACCAAGGCGACGACGGCTAGGGGGGGTGAGAGCCCGATCCCCACCGATGGGACTGCGACACGGCCCATACACCTACGGGTGGCAGCAGCCGAGAATCTTCCGCAATGGACGAAAGTCTGACGGAGCGACATCGCGTGACTGATGAAGTCCTTCGGGACGTAAAGGTCTTTTATCGGGGAGAAAATATCCGCAAGGATGGTGATAGTACCCGAAGAATAAGGGGTTGCTAAACTCGTGCCAGCAGCAGCGGTAATACGAGTGCCCCAAG